>CACWLD010000020.1 GCA_902761655.1 uncultured Bacteroidia bacterium
ATCCAGATGGAGCTTCAGCCTATGTTTGCCCTCTCGTTTGTTCCCATGAAGAGTGATGTGAGGTCATACATGCCTTTCGACCGTCATGTTGATGCTATCAATCATAGAAAGTCTGTCCGCCATATATATATAAATAATGTGTTGCCGTCGTTCTCGGAAGACGAGACACATGAGTATTTTGCTTACATAGATTCTCTCTCTTCCCAGATAGCACGTAGTCGTGTGACAAGCGAGACTATGGACTTGCTGCTTCTTAGGGCAGTTGCATTTGCTTCGCTGCAGAACTTTGAATCGGCTATCGATGACTTCTCTACTTACCTGCAGGAAGATTCGACAAATCGTTAGCCATAATCACTATCTTCCCTTATACGAGGGTATTCATACTATCATCAACGAACTCTTGAGCTTCAGGATTGACTATGTCATCAAGTGCCATCCCATTATTTGCAACAGCATCAGCAACCATATCATCTACTGTGATACCCGATCCTTCTGCATCAATTATCTCATCAGGATCAAGCGAACGATTATCATTAGCATCAATGAGAACAGTGTCCACTTCGCCATCTCCATCTGTGTCAATAAATTCCGAATAATGCCCATCCACAGCGCCGTAACCTACTATTGCTGTTCCTCCCGATTCAAGTTCAACTTGACCGACACCGACTATATGGACATCTACATCAGATTCATCAGCATTATCCATAGCTACAATCTCCGGCTCATTCTGGGTTGGAGAATAAGGCGGGCACTCAACCTGGCTGATTACATTTTGTCCAAATTCAGCTCTAGCCTCATCGCTCATCTCCTGCCATTCAGCATCATCAGCCCGGAAAGTAGTATATACATTGCCGTGCCATACAAATGCGCCACCAGGTCCTATTTCAGCTCGTGCAGCAGCGAAGGCCTGGTTGAAAGACATATCATTTGTAACTGAATGAGCTAACTGAACTTCCACAACCTCATCTATTGGGGAAGCGCTGCTTTCCACGTCAGTACTATTAACAACTTCTGTTGTTGGCAATGATTGAATGACTGATGTTGCACTTGATCCAATGAGAATCCCAGGGATTCCTCCGACTAATACAGCCTGCCAGAAACGAGGGGCGGTATCCTTTGTCTCTTCTTTCTCAATTTCAAGCATAGGTCTTGTTGACTCGGTATACAATGTTGCGGTGGCGGTTTGTGTTTTCATGAGTATTACTTGTTTTATGGTTTATTATTAGTATTTGTTCTTTCTGAGGACAAAACTAAAACCCAATAATCATTCAAAAAAGATATTGATTAAATACTACATAAAATGTATGGTTTCTTGTATAAAATTACTTTTTGAGATAAAACTTTGCGACAAGAAAATATAATAATAACAGAAAAAGCATTAAATACCAAACAAGATTACGTTTGAGTGATTTTGTTTTTCCAGACGTTTTCCCATCCACAGACTCAACCCTAACCAAAATAGCAGAGTGATTGTCTTGATTATCTCTGGTTACATTCCTCAAAATATCTATTTTCTTTTTATCAGTTGTATGCAAGGATAGAATATTCACTAATTCTCGATTATCCGTCTTCTCGAGCATTCCATCACTGCAAAGGAAAAGATAATCACCAGACTCTATGTCCGTCAAATTAAAACAGTCTGCTTTTGTTCGCGTCTCCTGATTAGGTTGAATAGCACGAGTAATCACATTCTTCTGTCGTGAAGTTTTTGCTTCTTCCTCCGACATCTCTCCCAAAGAGATAAGTTCATTTACTAATGAATGATCCCTCGTTACGTGAAGAATTTGTTTTTTAGAAGGACGAATATGATAGATTCGGCTATCACCAATATGAGCTATAAAACAACCTCCAGGATGGAATTTAGCAAAGGCTAATGTCGTACCCATCTTCTTTTCTTCCTCGGTATCTATAGCATCCAATGAATCGTAAGCGGCATTCAGGGCATCATTAAAAACTACTTCAGTAAAATCGTTATCTGGAACAGTAGGTACTAAGCGAGATAGGGTCTCACAAACAACTCTAGAAGCAACCTCACCGGCAGCATGACCTCCCATCCCGTCGCATAGAATGAACAAATTGCCATTGGAAGGCATATCTTCTGATAAAGGATAGATATAATCTTCCTGATTGCTACGCTTTCCTAATTCGTATATGGAATGAGCTATTAGTTTATACTGCATAGGAAGTCCTTTTAAATTATGGTCTCATCATTAATTGGAGTTCCGATATATTGGAGCGTGGTCTCACAAAGCCGAACTATGTCACCATGCTTCAGACCTACCTTATCGTTGTCTTCTAAAAGTTTCCCATTGATAGTGGTAGGATTTTGATTCTTTGCATTGGAAGCATAAACATGGTACTGTGCATCGTTGCCAAAGACAACTTCTACACATAAATGCTCCCGACTCATTCCTTGATCTGTAGTAGAAATTGGTATATCTGCCTTAGATGGAGTTTTAGTAGTTTTGCGACCGATTATTTGCCGTCCTTCCTTTAACGGATATAACAAACCTGTGATCTTGTCTAGTAAATAACCTACAGATCCTTTTCTGGATAGGTTTACAACAGTATCATCATCTACCACTTTTGCTGCGCCAGAAGAGATATTAGAGGGCATAAAACTAGTAAACTTACCCTTGTGCCTGCAATTTGGACACGTTACGTTCTTAGAATAATTAGCAGGGTTGTCAAATGCTTCTAATAATGCGCCGCATACAGGGCATTTGATGTGAATCTTTTCCATATAACAGTTATTTGGTATAAGACAAAACTATATTCCCTTACTAACAATAAAAAGGATCATTCCTAATAATACATGAAACTATGGGGTTTACTGATGAAATACAACTATTCAGTATACTTTGATTTACAATATGGACAAGCTCTGTTTTTTATCAACTCATTGTATGGAGTGAATCCCAAGAAACGTTTACAAGCCAAATTAGGGCACACGTATTTTTCGCGGAATGCTTCTTCAATCTCTCTTGACTTTAATGGAACCTTGCTGGCATTAATGTAACGTATAAGAGCAAATACTAGCGCGAACACCGCAGCCAATGCGATCATTATGATTCTGGCATTAGGGAGGAAGACTGCAATTCCTATTGATGTCATTGAGAGCACTCCAGGCAAAGCACTAAGAGCATTCAGTTTTCCTTGTTTCACTTGCATATCAAACTTAGCTTGCTGATAATCGTCATACACTCCTTTGAGGTGCCTTATTGAATATGCCTGTTTGGAGGTTGCCGTTTTGACGACAGACTCCAAGTCAAGGTGATATCTGGATGGCCCAAGTTCAACACTATCCTGTAAACTAATGCCTCTTTTCTTCTTATAATCTACACCATTGACATACGTAATGTTATTATCTGTAATATCCTCGATGCTAATTGAATCCTTTTCAATGGTAATCTTGCAGTGTCTTCTACTAACATCTTTTGACACACTACCGGGAGTACCAATAAAAACAGTCTGTCCGTTAAAGGTGACTGCCAATCTAGGATTCTCAACTCCACTCTCTCGGCCTATTATTAGTTCTGTCATTTGTCCTCAGGTTTATGATATGGAGAAATTAACTCTTTAAGTCCTTTCAGGGCCACTTTTGATACAGGAAGGGTATATGAAAAGTTTTGCTGATCACTTAAGGTTAGCTCCTGTTTCAAAGTATTAATCCGGTAAATATAACTGAGATTAATGATGAAACGTTTCCCTATCCGTGCAAAAGTTCCAGGAGCATCTTTGAAACGAAGAGCCAACAACTCTTCCATTCTTCCAAGATTCATTAATAGCATATCAGCAACACCATTGATTGAGACAAACTTAGTATAATTCCCGTCCGCCTCAAAATAAACCACAGACGAGAGATCCACCCTCAATAGTTCATCTCTTGAATTAAAGTATATAATTCTTGGCTTCATACACACTTAAAGATATCTGGATACAGATAACATCTACAAATATACTAAAGAATGCAATTCATTAATACACTTATGTTAGCTTCTCTAGACTTCCTTTTCATGAAAAGGATACAAAGGATAAGAAAGCGGATATTGAAGTACGGAGTGAAGAGGATATACTCGTTTTAAACGGCCGTGGAGCGGAAGTGGTTGATTATCAAGCCGTGAATTCAAGAGATGTTGAATATAAGCGTGCATTATGGAATTAGAAGGTGTGGAATAACAAAGGGGCCCCCAGTGGTGGGCGACCCTTTGACCGGATGGATTGGCAATCAGTTCCAAGGAACTGGTTAAACGTCAACTTCTCAGAAGACGTTTCCGAATGACCTCCTTAACAACCACGAAGAACTTTGAGATGCTCTTCGTTTCTTTCGTCATCGCAGCTCGATGCTTTCGCTCAAGGGAGATTCCAAAAGAGAGATTGGTTTTGAGATAGAAAAAGTGCCACTCAAAAGAGTAGCACTTTGTGAGTTTTAACATGCTCTTTCTCAAGGGGCATCCTCATTATTCAATACAAAGTTACATGTTTCATTATAGTTTACAACACTTTTCAATGATCTTTCTGCCGGCAAGGTATGGAGAGTTATCCGTGTTCCTTAAAAGTACACGGATAATGTTTTAATCTGCTGATTATTGGTGAATTATCTTTTATATATGTGGCAATTATTACGAATAATCAACGATTGAATGACAGAAGTAATCGTATGGTTGCGCTCCACGGACATTTTGTCGTCCTGAAAAAAGGTTACCAGATGAAGGGCAGGAGGCGGTATTTGACGCGGTGTTTGTATTCGGTGTAGCCGGGAAGGCCTTGTGAGAGGACGGATTCTTCGTTTTTGATGCGTTTGGCTATGACGGGGATGTAGCCGAGCATTATTAGGAAGGATATCGGGGAAGCAAGGACCAGGGGCATTGCCAGGAAGAGGATGGTGGTGGCCATATACATTGGATGGCGGACTATTCCGTAGAGGCCTGTGTCTATGACTTTCTGGTTTTCCTGGACTTCGATTGTGCGGGAGAGGTAGGTGTTCTCGCGGAGGACTTCGGCGTAAAGGAGATAGGATATCAGGAAGAGGGCTGCTGCTGCCCAGACGGCCCAGTTGGGAAGCAGCCACCAGCCGAAACGCCAGTTGAGGCCGGCTGCGACAAAGGCCGCGGTGAACAGCAGGCCGCTAAGGGCCACTACGGTCTTTTGCTCGGATTCCTTTTCTTTGGCGTTGAGGCGCTTTTGGAGCAGATCGGGGTTTTTGGCCATCAGGATGAGTCCTGCTACGAACATAGGCACGAAAAGGATGCCCATCAGCAGCCACCCCTGCCAGTAATGGAAGGATCCAGCTGGAATGAACAGCAATGCGCCAAGGAGTATTACTCCCAGGAAGAATTTGGTCAGAGCCTGGAATAATAATTCTTTTTTCATCATACGGGCGGTTATAATCCCAGTTGGGAGAGGAAGTGGTGGAGGATGGAGGGGCGGCAGATGAGGGGGAAGGCAAGGCCGTAGAGGGCGCCCCAGAAGTGGGCGGTGTGGCCTATGTTGTCCATATTGCGCTTGGCCATATACCAGCAGTAGAGCAGGTAGAGAGGGGCGAAGATGTAGCCGGGGATGGGGATGGGAATCAGGTAGATGTAGATGCCCATCTTGGGCTCGAACAGTATGGAGGCAAACAGGATGGCTGAAACTGCTCCGGAGGCTCCTACGGCGTTGTATCCGGGGATGTCTTTGTATTTGATAAGGTCCCCTATCGTTGATACCGCAATGGCACTGACATACAGGAATACATATAGGATAATGCCCGATGAGTTGCCAAATGCTATCTGGAAATACTGCTCCACCACCGTCCCGAAGAAGTACAGCGTGAGCATATTGAAGAACAGATGCCCCCAGCCGCTGTGGACCAGTCCGTAGCTAAGCATCCGGTACCATTGCTTCCTGTGCCAGACATCGTAGGCATTGAATTTCAACGCGTTGAAATTCAGCCTGCCGTACAGGCACAGGAGACTTACAAGGGCCGTGATTGCTATGATTATTATCGTTACCATTTGATTGCGGTATAGATGGCTTCGGCAAGCATCTGTGCGCCGGTGCGCTGCGGATGGACGCCGTCGCGGCAGTATGTATTGTCAGTGAAAAGGTCTTTCAGATCTATCAGTTCCAGCCCTGTCTCCTTGGCTATCTCGCGGATGGCAGGGCGGACGCCTTCCTCCAGATTATCGGGGCGGACGCCCAGAATGGGCATACCCATAATCAGAAACGCCTGTATTGGTGCGATCAGGACTACTCGGGGATGCGACGGAAGCGCCTGATATGACTCCACCATCTTACTGTAATCCCGCCTGAATACATCCGGGTCCCAGTTACGGGTCTTGGTATCGTTGGTGCCCAGCATCAGCAGGACGATGTCGGGATTCCACTCAAGGCTGTCCCTGTACACCCGCTTGCTGACATAGGGTGTATCCGCGTCAAAGCGCGCGGAGGCATCGTTGTAGCCGTAGTTGCGCACTTGGTATCCCGCGCCAAGCTTCTCCTCAAGCAGCGCTGGATAGCTCTGCTTCCAGGGATTCAGCAGCGTGAATCCCCAGGTAATGCTGTCCCCTATGCAGGCCACCTTTATCATAGTCTTATCTTTTAATAGCCTAAAATTAAGAATAATTGGACATTGTTCCTATATTTACCATTCGATAGTGCTATGGAAAAGGCAAGAAACGTGATGACGGTGCGTAAGGCGGAGGAGCGGGATGTGCCGCGGCTGATGGAGGTGTTCCGTCAGGCGCGCGCCATGATGCGCGCAGACGGGAACACCGAACAGTGGGCCGGGGAATACCCCTCCGAAGCCGTAGTGCTGCAGGACATCAGCCTTGGGCGATGCTACGCGATTGAGGACGATGCTGGCGTCCTGGTGGGCACGTTCGCCTTCATAGAAGGCGTGGAGCCCACGTACGCGCGCATCTACGACGGCGCTTGGCTGGAGGACACTCAGCCCTATGCCACTATCCACCGCCTGGCCAGCACGCAAGAAAGCCGCGGCGTTGCCGCGGCCTGCTTCGCGTGGGCCTGGCAGCACTGCAAGAACCTACGCGTAGATACCCACGAAGACAACCACATTATGCAGCACTGCATACAGAAAGCGGGGTTCACCTACTGCGGCATTATCTATCTTGCCGATGGTGCACCCCGCCTCGCTTACCAGAAACTCCAGTTTATTTGAAGAGCATCTTTGCTGTGAGTTCAAGCCAGTCACGGCAGTTCATCCAGGTATGTGCTCCCTGGCAGAAGTATGCCTGGTGGCGGATCTTCTTGTCGTTGAGGGCGTTGTCAAGTCCGCGGGAAGCGGTTACAAGGCCGTCGTCAATACCGCAGCTCACCCACAACAGCTTCAGGTTGGAGTTGATGCTGTCAGGATCTGAATATGTTCCATTGTCAAAATTAGTCACCCACTCGTTACCGAAGATGGCCGGTGCGAATGCGCATACATAGTGGAACTTGTCAGGATTGCCCAGTCCGGTTGCAAGGGTCTGGCGTCCTCCAAGTGAGAAGCCTGCCACTGCGCGGTGGTCGGCATCGGCCTGAACCTTATAGTTGGACTCTATGTAAGGCATAACCTCGTCAACTATCTCACGTACAACAATCTCCGTGTTCATTGCGTCGTATGCCTGTGCAAGGCCGCGGAGGATCATCTCAGGGTAAGGGTTGGCGTAAGGCATAACCACAATCATAGGCTCCGCCTGTCCCTGGGCGATGAGGTTGTCAAGGATGTTGTTCATCTTGCCCACCTTGAACCAGGTCTCGTAGGTATCGGTCATACCGTGGATGAGGTAAAGCACAGGGTATTTGGTGTCCTCTGCAGGGTTGTATCCCGGAGGTGTGTAAACGCACATCGGACGGTCAAAGCCGAGCCTCTTGGAGGTGTAGTACCTGTATGAAACCTTTCCGTGAGGAACGTCCTGGAGGTCCTGCATTGAAGGAACTGATCCGCGTACGTCTACAAGGCTGTTCTTGAAGCCCTCGTTGGGGAAGATGTCAGGGTTGTTGGGGTCTGCTATCTGGGTTCCGTCAATGACAAAGCAGTATGGATAGATATCCGGTGTCTTTGGCTTTACGGTGATGGACCATACGCCGGCCTCGTCCTTTACCATTGGAGCGTTACGCTCGAGCATCTGGCAGTTGAGCATAACCTGGGTGGCGTTGGGAGCCTGGCAGCGGAAAGTCACGCTGCCATCGGCATTGATCTGCGGGGAAACTACTCCGGCAGGGAACATCCTGGCCATTGTCTCCCTTGGAATTGTATACTGCTGTGCGCTAGCGCTGATGCACGCAAGTGCTACTAGTATTGCTGCAAATATCTTTTTCATATTCCTTTCCTCCTATTATTTGAACAACAGCGGCACTGACTGGTCAAGGAAGCACTTGGCGTTCATCCAGGTGTGGCCGAACTTGTCGTTGGTGAAGAATTTGATGTTCTTGATCTTCTTGCTGTCAAGGAAGTCCATATACTGCTTGGCACCCTCGTAGAGGAAGTCGTCAGTACCTACGCCAAGCCAGAAGAGCTTAATCTGGCTGTTGATGTCAGGCCTGTCGTATGCGGGCAGGTCCATAGAGGTGTAGGAGCTGTAGCAGCAGAAATGTGAGAACATATCAAGATGCCTGAGGCCGTGTGAGAGTGCCTGGTTGCCTCCGCGGGAGAAGCCTCCCACGGCGCGGTGCTCCCTGTCTGCGATAGTGCGGTAGTTGGCATCTACATAAGGAACGATGTCGTTGATGAAGTCCTCGCTGGTCATATCGCCCCTGCCCCTGAGGTCAGTTCCTGCAGGGAAATACTTGGAAGGATTTCCGTAAGGCATTACCACGATCATTGGCACTGCCTTGCCCTCAGCTATGAGATTGTCAAGGATGAAGTTGGTGCGGCCAACCTTGTGATATGTCTCCTCAGTGTCTGTAGTTCCGCTGATGAGGTAGAATACGGGATAGCGCTGGCTCTGGTTCTGGTCATAGAAAGGCGGGGTGTAGATCACCAGCCTTCCCCAGGTGCCCAGGCTCTTGGAATAGTAGTTAACATAGTCTACGCTTCCGTGAGGAACGCTCTGTACGGAATGTACCAGAGGCTTGTTACCCCTGATGTCTACAAGAGAGTTCTTGAAGGTCTCGTTAGGGAACCAGTCAGGGTTGAGAGGGTCCATAACATTGATTCCGTCAACGATGAAGCAGTACGGATAGATGTCCGGAGCGGCGGGACCAAGGGTGATGGTCCAGACACCGTTCTCGTTCTTGGTCATGTCGTGCGTGCCGGCAAACTGCACGTTTACCTTGACGTCCTTTGCATTGGCGTTGCGGTAGTTGAACGTGACTGTGTTGTCCGGATTCACAACAGGAGAGTTGACCTGTACGCCCATTCCCCTGTTCTGCGCGCCCAACGGCAGCACCATTCCTGCTGCGAGGAGCAGTGCGGCCAGTCTTTTAACAGTGTTTGTCATATTGGTTAGTATTAGGATTATTCTAATACTGCAAGATACTAACTTTATTGTAATTGTGCTACCTTTGCGGCTGGTATGCCCGCTAAAAATTTTCTATATCACCTGCTGGCCTTGTTAGTAGTAGCAATCTGGGGAGTCACTTTTATCTCCACCAAAGTCCTCATTAACAATGGTTTGCATCCTTCGCAGATATTTGCCATCCGCTTTGTGATGGCCTATGCGGGCATCTGGGTGCTGGAACTCGCAGGCAAGGAGAAGCCGCGCCTGTGGAGCGCCAGCCTGCGGGACGAGGCCGTGTTCCTGCTCCTGGGCATCAGCGGAGGATCGATGTATTTCCTCACGGAAAACACCGCCCTCGCCTACACCCAGGCCAGCAACGTGGCCTTCATTGTAAGCACCGCCCCGCTTGTCACCGTCCTCCTCACCCTGGCCGCCAGGAAGCTTTTCAAGGGCGATTTCATAGACGCCCTGGAGCCTGTGCGCTTCAACTGGATCCTTGTGCTGGGCACGCTGCTGGCGCTTGGTGGCGTGGCGCTTATAGCCTTTGACGGCTCGCGCTTCCAGATGAGCCTCCGCGGAGACCTGCTTGCCTTTGGCGCAGCCCTCTGCTGGGGCGTCTACAGCATCTTTATGGGAAAGATGTCCGCGGATTACGGCGAAGTGTTCGCCACACGCAAGGTATTCTTCTACGGCCTGGTCACAATAATCCCGTTCCTGCTTGCAGGAGAGGGCCTGCCGGCGCCGGAGATCCTTGGCCGCGGCGCAGTCATAGGCAACCTGCTCTTCCTGGGCCTTATAGCGTCGCTAGCCTGCTTCATAATATGGAACAAAGTGATGGTGCGCCTTGGCCACTTCACGGCCACAAACTTTGTGTACCTCAACCCGTTCTTCACCCTGATCGCGGCAATAATAATACTAGGCGAAAGGCTCACTCCCCTCTCCGCGGCCGGTTCACTTGCCATATTCCTGGGAGTGTTCCTTGCAGGAAGGCATAAAGA
This sequence comes from uncultured Bacteroidia bacterium, assembly GCA_902761655.1. Classification (GTDB taxonomy): domain Bacteria; phylum Bacteroidota; class Bacteroidia; order Bacteroidales; family UBA932; genus Cryptobacteroides. Next base: position 10,424 of record CACWLD010000020.1, read on the forward strand.
TATAACGACAAGAAAGAAATAGACCTATGCGCAATATACTGTTCGTGTGCCACGGCAACATATGCCGCTCCCCTATGGCGGAATTCATTCTCAAGGCCCTTGTAAAGGCCTACGGGCTGGAAGACCTCTACTACATAGAGTCCGCCGGCGTCTCCGACGAGGAATACGGCAACCCCATCTATCCGCCGGCAAAGCGCTGTCTGAACCAGCACGGAGTCTGGTTCGACCCGCGCAAGACGGCGCGCGAAGTCACCCGCGCGGACTACGCCCGCTTTGACCGCATCATCTATATGGATTACAGCAACCGCCGGTGGCTTGACCGCATCTTCGGGGGCGATCCGGAAGGCAAGGTCCACTCTATGATGTCCTACGCCGGCAAGAGCCGCGACGTGGCCGACCCCTGGTACACCGGGGACTTTGAAAGGACCTTCCAGGACATTCTGGAAGGCTGCGAGGCAATGTTAAGCGGAGAAACGGTATCCCGCGGCTAGATATCCAGCCACTCTACCTCCCCTCCCCAGATGGAGAGGAACTTATGGAACATCTCGTTTGTCAGGACCACGCTTGCCGTATTGTCGCAGGGGTGGAAACTGACCCGGGGCGCATCCTGCAACTCCCTGTCTATAAAATACTTGACCCGATGGCCATTCTCGAACAGTTCCCTTGAGTCCGCAGTTGCGGCAATGTCAATGTCGTGAATCAGCCCAAAGGCGCAGACTGACCCCGGGCTCACTCCCAGGCATCGCTCCATCCTTTCTGGACTGGCAAAACTGAGTTTGCCCTGGTGCAGCTTATGCTCCAGGGCGTGGATGTCCAGGTCTTTGTGGCATTCGAAACTCACCAGATAGTGGCGGTTTCCTTTGTGATTGCGGAAGAACAGGTTCTTGCAATGTACGGAATCTATGTCCTTCCAATACGCCAGCGCCTCCTGTATGGTGGCAAGAGGCGGATGATAATAAACCTGATAGGAAATCCCGTGGGATTCCAGCCAGTCAAGGGTTTCCTTTATCCTGGGGCTCATTTGCGTTTTGGGATGGTAACCGTCCCAAACGGCATCATTGAAAGTTTCATCAATCTCCAATGAGCCTTTGCAAACGGGATACCCACTATTGTAATGGCAAATATCGCGGCCAGGAAAAGATGGACTATAGCTATCCCCCACCACCCCAGCATAAGCCAGAGAAAGTTGAAGAGGGTGTTCAGGCAGCCTGAATCCTTCATCATATCCACGTCCCTCCCAAAGGGGCACAAGGCCAGGCCGGCTATCTTGAACAGCTGTATCCCAAACGGAATGCCTATGATTGTGACACACATCATAAGTCCGCCCAGAAAATACAGCAAGGCCACCAGGAATCCTCCCAGCACAAACCAAAGGATATTTCCTATCAGGGTCATTGTTCAAAAGGGGTTTATGCCTCAGCGAATTCGTCCTTGCCTACTCCGCAAACGGGGCAGACAAAGTCTGCAGGCACTTCTTCCCAGGGTGTTCCGGGTGCTATTCCTGCCTCAGGGCATCCTGCTTCAGGGTCATACTCCCATCCGCATACTTCGCATACGTATTTCTTCATAATTGTAAAAATTTAAATAAGCATTAATGGTTTCACCAAATATAAAGACAATTTCCTATATTTGTATAATACGCAAAGAAATAATCACACACAATGATACGGCAACTTAACGACAAAGTAAAATACATTGGAACGGACGACAATGACCTTGACCTCTTCGAAAGCCAATACATTGTCCCGGAAGGTATGTCATACAACTCCTACGTGATCCTGGACAGCAAGACAGCCGTCCTTGACACCGCGGACGCCCGTATGGCAGACCAGTGGAAAGAGAACCTCAAGGAGGCCCTTGCAGGCCGCCAGCCGGATTATCTCGTAGTCCACCACCTTGAGCCGGACCACTCCGCCCTCATTGCCTGGGCAATGGAGGAGTATCCCGGCCTGGTGCTCACCGCAGGCGCCAAAGCCCTGCAAATGTTCCCGCAGTTCTTCCCTGACAAGGATTTCTCCGGCAGGACGCTCTGCGTAAAGGAAGGCGACGTCCTGGACCTTGGAGAGCACTCCCTGCAGTTCATATCAGCACCAATGGTGCACTGGCCTGAGGTGATGGTTTCCTTTGACAAGGCCGACGGCGCCCTGTACAGCGCCGACGCCTTCGGAAAATTCGGCGCCCTTGGCAAATGCGGCTTCTACGGCCGTGAGGACGATGACTGGAGCTGCGAGGCCCGCCGCTACTACTTCAACATAGTTGGCAAATACGGCGGCCCCGTTCAGACTCTCCTTGGAAAGATTGGCAAACTGCCCGTCAAGGCCATCCGCCCTCTCCACGGCCCCCTGCTGGAAGACAACCTCTCTGAATACGTGAGCCTGTACGACACCTGGAGCCGCTACGCTCCGGAGACGGACGGCGTATTCATAGCCTGCGCCTCCATCCACGGCGGCACCCTTGCCGCGACGCAGAAGCTTGCGGACCTTTTGGCCGCCAAAGGCGCCCCAAAAGTTGTCCTCAGCGACCTCAGCCGCTCGGACATCGCAGAGAACGTAGAAGACGCCTTCCGCTATCCCAGGATGGTGGTTGCCGCGGCCTCCTATGACTTCGGCCTATTCACCCCTATGTATGATTTCCTCCACAGGCTCCAGATCAAGGGCTACAGCAACCGCAAGGTTGCCATAATGGAGAACGGCTCCTGGGCCCCCAGCGCCGGAAAGGTTATGACGGAGATGCTGTCATCTATGAAGAACGTTGAGATAGCCGGCCCGCTGGTAACCATCAAGAGCCGCCTCAAGGACAGCGACATTCCCAACCTTGAACTCCTGGCTGACGCCATTTTACAATAGAATTTATTTCCAAAACTAACCATATATGTTTAAACACACAATCAAATTATTCCCGGTAGCGGCAGCACTCCTCCTGCTTGCCGCCTGCAACTCTGCAGAGAACAAGGATCTCAAGATCAACGATCTTGAGTATTTTGCCAACCGCGGCGTAAACGTGCTTGTTTACAGCAACACCTTCAGCGGAGGCTTCAATGACGAGAAAGACTCCGGTATTGAAATCATCCATCACGGAGTGCGCACCGTACAGGGCGGAGCCATCAGGCTCTCCAACACCCCGGAGCAGTGGGACCTCGTTCCCGCCACCACTTCAAGGGAAGTCAACCGCGACGACAATTCAATAGAAGTGGGCCTGCGTTATGACGATTTCGACTTCGATTCACGCGTAGTGGTTACAGGAAAGGGTGACGCTTTTGAGATTGCTGTGTACCTTGACAAGCCTGTACCGGAAGAGCTTGTGGGAGACGCCGGTTTCAACCTGGAGTTCCTTCCTTCCCAGTACTGGCTCAAGACCTACATCATTGACGGAAAGCCTGACCGCTTCCCCCGTTATGCCGTAAGCAACACCGTTGCAAGGCCCAACTCAGAAAAAATCAAACAGTACAAGGGATACAAGACCTATGACGACAGGGGCACAGATCAGTTCGTAGACCCGCTCCCCCTTGCAACAGGACACGAGATCCTTATGGCACCGGACGATCCTGAAAGGACCATCAAGGTTACCAGCGAGGGCGCAGACCTCAACCTCTATGACGGCCGTATCCTTGCCCAGAACGGATGGTTCGTTCTCCGCAGCCTCCTCCCCGCAGGCCAGACCGGCAAGGTCCTCTCCTGGACAATAGAGCCCAACTCAATTGACGGATGGATCCGCGAACCCAACATCGGTTTCTCCCAGGTAGGATATATGCCTGACCAGCCAAAGGTGGCAGTGATTGAACTTGACAAGAACGACAAGATCCTTGGAAAGGCTTCCATCTGCAAGGTTAATGACGACGGCAGCACAAAGACCGTTTACACCGGCCCTACCGACACCTGGGGACCTTACTTCAAGTACAACTACGTGAAGTTCGACTTCTCAAAGGTTCAGGAGCCCGGCGTTTACTTCATCAAGTACGGTGACACCGAGACCGGCAACTTCATCATCAACGACGACGTTTACGACCATATAACAGACGCCACCAGCGACGTATGGATCCCTATCCATATGAACCACGTAACCGTAAACGAGGGCTACCGCATCTGGCACGGCGAGCCGTTCAGGGAGGGCTACCTCCAGGCTCCGGTCAACACTGACCACTTCGACCTCCACGGCCAGGGCCCTACCACCGACACCAAATACAAGGACCTCGAGCTCATCCCCGGCCTTAACGTGGGCGGATACTTCGATGCAGGAGACTTCGACATCGAGACCGGATCCAACATTGGCGTAATCCAGAACCTGACATCCATCTGGGAGAGGTTCCATCCTATGCGCGACTACACCTTCGTTGACGAAGACCAGCGCTATGTAGACCTCCACCGTCCGGATGGAAAACCCGATATCATCGAGTACCTTGAGCACGGCGTGCTCAACATCGTAGCACAGGCAGAGAACATTGGACATATGTCACAGACCCTGTCCAACTCAGTCCTAGACAACTACCATCACCTTGGAGACGCCGCCTCAATCACCGACGGTCTCCACTACGATCCAAGGCTCAAGCCATACCAGAAGTCTGCCGACGGCAAGTCCAGCGGCACTCCTGACGATATGTGGGCCTTCACCAGCCGCAACCCTTCATCTGACTTCCGCGCAGCAACCTGCCTCGCAGCGGCAAGCCGTGCCCTGAAGGGCTACAACGATGACCTGGCCGCACGCGCCCTCAAGGAGTCCAAGAGACTTCTCAAGGAGGCTACAGAGCTTATGCAGGCCTCAGTCCGCGGAGCCGGCAACGATATGGCAGCCAACCTGCAGCTCTACAACCTGCAGCTCTACATCTCCACCGGAGAGCAGCAGTATCTTGACAGGTTCAAGGACCAGATCAACCGTTCACTGAGCCGCAGCGCCATCAACTCCCTCACCACCGCCCTTGAGGCAATCCCTTATATGGATGACGCCTACAAGGAGAGCCTCAGGCCTGCAGTAGAGCAGTACAAGCACTACATTGACAGCCTTGAGACCGACAACCCTTACGGAGTTCCTATCGGACTGGGCAACTGGGCAGGCAGCGGCAGCGTTGTCAACTTCGGTTCCACCATCTGTATGGCCAGCAGCTACTTCCCTGACATCATCAGCAAGGACGAGGCCTTCAAGGCCACCTCATTCCTGTTCGGATGCCATCCTTACCACAACTACTCACTGGTTGCAGCCGTGGGCGCAGCAAGGCCTAAGCAGGTATTCTACGGAAACAACAGGGCCGACCTCTCATTCATCCCTGGTAACGTAGCTCCGGGACTCCTGTTCCGCAAGCCTGACCACTTTGAGAACTACGACGACTGGCCGTTCCTGTGGGGCCAGAATGAGGGAACCATCGGAGGAAACGTTTCATACCTCACCTTCGGTCTCGCATTCAAGAACCTTATGGGACGATGAGAAAACTGTCAGCGTTCCTGCTGTTCCTGTCCCTGGCCCTCACGGCCAGGAGCCAGGTCAGCTGGACCATCAAGGACATAACCAAAGACTACCCTTCCCCAACACCTTCTGAGATGTTGGGGAAGTGGTCTTATTCCGGAATCGGAATGGTCTTTATGGAAAAGGAGGGTCCGGTGCCTTCAGTGAAGGAGGCCGCCGCGCTTTTGGATGCGATGGGAGCCAACCCAAAGGGATGCTCCGTGACCTTCCACGACCTCAAGAAATGCACCTTTGCCGTTGGAAAGAAATCCTTCAACATAAACTGGGCGGTGAATGCCTCAAACCGCGAGTTCAGGGTCTCGATGGGGCCTCTGGGGCTTACCGGTTATCTGGTTGACACTGAAGACGGGATAGAGATGATATTCTCCCGCAGGGACCTGTTCATAATGCTCTACTTCCTTTGCACGGGAGCCGAGCGCAAAAACATAAAGCCCCTGGGAGAGCTTTTAGACTGCACCCAGGGACTCACTTTGGGGATCCTGTTTACTCAATGACGGCCAGGAATCCGCCCCTTGCGCGGCAAGGAACAGATACGGTCTTCCCTTCCGGGAGGGCCGTTATCTTTATGTCCCTGTCTTCTGCTCCATCGCAGAACAGGATGGAGCTGCCGCCAAGATTGCCGAGCCTCTCAAGTGAGAATTCCAGCGTCGCGGGCTCCTCAAGGCCGTTGATTCCGGCAATGTACCACTTGCCGCCGCTGCGGCGGGCTATGACGGCCTTCTGGCCCGGATAACCGTCCAGCAGGACGGTATCGTCCCAGAAGGAAGGCATCCCGCCCAGCACTTCGCGGACTTGCTCCGGAAGCTCGTAGAATCCTGACGGCCTGTCCGCCATATGCTGGAGGCCGGACTCGAACAGAACCGGAAGCGCAAGCTCGTGCGCGTTGGTGGTTATGTGAGGGAACTGGCTGTCAGTGAATGTGGCGGGCGTATAGTCCATAGGGCCCACTACGTTGCGGGTGAACGGCAGGGTTGCGTTGTGGGACGGCGCGCGGGTGGTCATTATAGGTCCGTTATTGTACATTTCAGCCCCGTATACGGCTTCCATTGACATCATATTAGGCCAGGTCCTCTGCCAGCCCCTGGGGATTGTACAGCCGTGGAAATCCACCAGCAGATGATGCTTTGCGGCATCTTCCAGGATATCCAGGTAATAGTCCACCATCTTGGCATCGTCCGGGAGGAAGAAGTCAACTTTTACTCCGGTAACGCCAATGCTCTCCAGCCAGGCGAATTCCTTCTCGCGGTTCTCCGCAGTGTTGAGCCTGTCCTGAGGCTGAGGGGCGCCTGGGCCAATCCAGGAGGTCCCGGAGTTGTACCACAGGTTTATCTTGATGCCCTTTTCCTTGGCGTAGTCCACAAGCTCCTCAATGCTGCCGTCTTCCATATCGGGCCACTCCCAGTCAATAAGGCAGTAAGGCCAGCCCATATCCGCCGCAAGGTCAATGAACTCCACGTCCAGGTCAAAGAACTTGGAGCCGTGGTTGTTGGACCAGTAAACCCAGGAAGATACTCCCGGCTTTATCCAGGACATATCGGCAATCTGGCTTGGCGTGCTGAGGTCCGTGACAAGGGTGGATTCAGTAATGTCAGCAAGGCTTCCAATCATTGCCATCCTCCAGGGCGAAAGGCCTTCGCAGAAGGCGGAAGGGCCCGTCAGCTTCACGTTGTAGTACTCTTCCGCAACGCCATTGTCCAGGGACGATGCGCTGTCTCCGTGGCGGACGTCAGCCTCTGAAATGAGGGCAAAGACGCCCTCTGACGGCTCCAAGAGGGCCGGATAGGCCCACTGCGTGGAGCCTCTTCCGCCCGGGCGCCTGGATGGCGTAGGCTTTCCGTCAGTGGCCAGCGGGAAATTGTTCTCATAATCCGAATGCAGGGATGAGAACCAGCGTTTTACACCGTCCTTGACCAGATATGACGTCCTGTCCTCCGTGACCTTTGTTCCTGCCGGAACAACGTAACGGAACGCCAGTCCGTCATTGTAGAGGCGGACTATGACCTTAAGCTCCTCCCCTTTTGGATTTGCATAGGTCAGGGTCCTCTCGTTGGCCTGGTTGGTGCAGTGGCTCCTCTTTCCGGTAAGCATCTGGTAGTCTTCAGATATCCTGCTCACCTTGGAGACTGATTTCAGGGCAAGGTCCTGATCGTAATCCGCATTCTCCGCAATGAGTCCAAGGTGGATCTCCGGGAATACGTCAGCTCCCTTGTATGTAACGCTGATTGTTTGTCCTTCAACGCCCAGGGCAAGTGAGCCGGCAGGCGATTTCAGGCCTTTGTTGCACGCCGTCAAGGCGAGCATCATCAAAGGAATTGCTATGATTGATCTTGCTTTCATACTCTTTTATTACTCTATCACGGCAAGGAAACCACCCATTGCGCGGCAAGGAACGGATATCTTGTCTCCCTGCGGGAACGGCGCAACCTTTATCTCCCTGTCTGCGTCACCGTCGCAGAAGAGGATGGAGGTCTTTGGCGTTATGCCCAGCCTTTCAAGTGAAAACTGAAGCGTTACGGGAGTATCAAGTCCGTTTACTCCGGCAATGTACCACTTGTTTCCGCTCTGGCGGGCAAGCACCACCTTCTCTCCCGGATAACCGTCCAGAAGAACGGTATTGTCCCAGACGGATGGCATCGTTTTCAAAGCATCCTTAATCTCGTCCGCAAGTGCATAATATGATTCAGGAATGTCAGGCATATGCTGGAGGCCTGATTCGAAAAGCACAGGAAGGGCAAGCTCGTGGGCGTTGGTGGTTATATGGGGGAACCTGCTGTCAGAGAAAGTTCCCGGGGTGTAGTCCATAGGACCGATCACGTTGCGGGTGAAAGGCAGGGTGGCGTTATGTGTGGCCGCGCCTGGTGACAGGAAAGGACCGTTGTTATACTGTTCGGAGCCGTATACGCCTTCCATTGTCATCAGATTGGGCCAGGTGCGCTGCCAGCCGTTTGGCATTGTGCAGCCGTGGAAATCCACCAGCAGGTGATGCTTGGCGGCATCCTTGAGGATATCCAGGTAATAATCCACCATAGAGGCGCTGTCCGGAAGGAAGAAATCTATCTTTACGCCGGTTACGCCCAGTTTCTCCAACCTGTCGAATTCCTTTTCGCGTCCGTCAGGGTCGCTGATGGTCTTGACTCGCGCAGGAATGGATGTCTCGGAGTTATACCATACGTTCATCTTTACGCCTTTCTCCTTGGCATAGGCAACCAGTTGATCTATGTTTCCGCCTCTCATCATAGGCCAGCCGCCGTCGGCAAGGCTGTAAGGCCAGCCCATCTCGGCGGCGAGGTCAACATATTGTGACAGAAGGTTATAGTCCATCGAACCGCCGTTGTATCCCCAGTAAATCCACGAGGAAACGCCCGGTTTTATCCAGGATGGATCCGCAATCTGGTTGGGAGTGCTGACATCAGTCACCAAGGTTGACTCTGTAACGGTGTCAAGGGTGCCAATTATTGCAAGCCTCCAGGGCGAACATCCGTCAGGAAGGACGGAATCGCTGAAGCCGTTTACCGTATAGTGGTCTTCAGCGGCATTGTTGTCCAGGTATGAGCCGCTGTTCCCGTAACGGAGATCGGCCTCCGTAATGAGAGCGAAAACACTCTTTGAAGGCTCCAGGAGTGCAGGGAACGCCCATTTGCCTTCTTTACCCTGCTCAGGGGCGTGCATTGTATTAACCCGCTTTCCGTTAGTAGTAAGAGGGTAGTTGTTCTCCCAGTCGATGACCTGGGGAGATATCCAGCGGTTGACTCCGTCCTTGATCAGGTATGAGGTCTTCTCCTCCACTACCTTTGTGCCCGCAGGAAGCAGATAACGGAAGGCCAGTCCGTCATTGTAAAGGCGGACGATTACTTTCAGTTTGTCTCCATTGGGAGTCTTGTAGGTCAGAACGCTTTCATTTGCCTCGTTGCTGCAATTATGCCTCTTTCCGGTAAGCATCTCGTAGGACTCGGAAATCCTGCTTGCTCGGGAAACGGATTTGAGTTTGAGCCCCTGGTCATAGTCAGCATCCGCCGCTACCAGTCCAAGGTGGATCTCTGAGAATACATCAGCGCCCTTGTAGGTAACGCTGAGGGTTTGGTCGTTCACGTCCAGGGCCAGGGAACCGTTGGGAGATTCCAGGCCTTTCTTGCACGCAGTTGCAGCAAAGAACAGCAGCGGCAAGGCCAATAAATACTTCGCTTTCATATAACTAATTGTTGGTCGGTCTCTGCGGGGGTACGGCGGGACGGGCCGGCTGTTCTGGCATAGGCTCGACTTCCGCGCGGAACGGGATGACGGGGAGTCCGTTGGCAGCCTTCAGGGTGCCAACCTGGAAATCCCGGAAGCAGTAGCGCACGTATTTGGGCTCAGGCACTTCCTTGGAGGTGAGCTCCACGTAGGCGCCCTCCCTGAAGGCGAAGCCGGTAACGGCATCGGCCTTGTGGAAATGTCCGCCGCCGCCCGCGAGCTCGAAGCCCTCTATCACGTTCGTTCCAAGCCATCCGCTGTTTGCGTTGTCAAAGTAGACGCGCACCTTGGCGCCGTCCACATAAGCCACCCTGGCGCTTGGGTTGAGGGCGGGAAGGTTGTCGTAGCCATAGGCCATCTTCATAGCAAGGTAGCAGAGCCTCTCGCCCACGGGGCGCTTGTTGGAGGGGTGCACCTGGTTGAGCTCATAGTCATAGGTCAGGTCATTGGTTCCCACAATACCACTGTTGGGGATGGTCTTGGTAGCCAGGAACTGCTGCTCGCGCAGGATGGGGCCCTGCTCGTCCTGGAAACCATAGTTACCGTCGTAATAATCATATGGGGGGAGTTCCACGATGAGGAACGGGATGTCTCCGCGGCCGAAGTCCTTGCGCCAGGTCTCGACCATTGTGGTCATAAGCGAAGCGTAGTCCTTGTAGCGGATGCTCACGTTGGACTCACCCTGATACCAGATTATGCCGTTCACGGTGTACTTGCTGCAAGGGGCGAACATTCCGTTGTACATCACTGTAGGCTTGTACATCACGTTCACGGAATTGTCTGTGGCATCGGCCATATTAACTATGGAGGAGTATGCCTTGAGGGATTCGGCGCTCATCCAGGGGGTGATCTCAGCACCGCCCCAGCTGGCGTTGATCACGCCCACGGGAACGTCCAGGGCCTTTGAAAGCCTGCTGGCAAAGAAATATGCTACGGCGCTGAAGCGCGGAGATGTATTGGGGTTGGAAACCTGCCACTCCCCTTCCACGTCAAATGCGGGCTCCAGGGCGCTGGTGTTCCTGATTGAAATATGCCTTACACCCTTATACTGGCCTGAAAGGGCTATTTCCTCAAGCGAACCCTCCACCGGGGTTCCCATACCTCCGCCAAGGGTCATCTGCATATTGCTCTGGCCGGAGCAGAACCATACTTCGCCAATGAGGACGTTGGATGCGGTCACGGACTCGGAGCCGCTGCGCGCCCTTACGGTCTGCGGGTTGAATGTTGCAGCCGGAGTCTTGACGGTTGCCACCCATTCTCCCTTGGCGTTGGCCCTGGCGGAGCCTGATGCTCCCCAGGAGGTGCTCACGCTGACGCTGGCACCCGGGGATGCGTATCCCCATATCTTTACCGTAGCGTTCTGCTGGAGGACCATATTGTCCCCTAACATACTTGAAAACTTGAGATTTGCCGCATTGAGTGTCATACAGAGACACAGCACGGCAATGGTGAAAAGTTTTTTCATATTAATTGTCAATTTGGTTATATAGTCTTATATCTTCAAAATTAAAGAAAATTCTTAAATTAGCATCAACGATTCTTAACGATTTATGATAATTATAGATGCGCACAGCCACTTATGGCTCAGACAGGAAGCCCTGGTTGACGGGCACAAGATCTACTCCCTTCCTGGCGGACGTTCAATGTTCTTTGGAGAGGTACGCCAGATGCTCCCTCCATTTATGACGGACGGAACCAATACGGCGGAGGTTTTCCTCGCAAATATGGATTACGCCCAGGTGGGCGCGGCGGTAGTGGTCCAGGAAGTGATTGACGGCAATCAGGACGCCTATCTCAAGGAAGTACAGGCCAAATACCCTGACCGCTTCCTCTGCTGCAGCCTGCTGGACATTGACAAGGACCCGCTGGAGATTCCGGAGGGATTCAGGGCCGTAGCGATACCCGGCCACAGGATGAAGCGCAATCTCACCGATCCCGCCCTTGTGGCATTCTTCAAGGGTATGGAAGCCAAGGGACAGATCCTGTCAATGTGCCTTGACGACAACGCCGCCCAGATAGCCCAGTTCAAGGAAGTCATCCAGGAATGTCCTGACCTCAAGGTGGCCATAGGCCACTTTGGGATGGTTACGGGCAAATGCTTCGAGCAGCAGGTCAAGCTGGCTGAGGCGCCAAACGTATATGTAGAGGCCGGCGGCATCACCTGGCTCTACAATTCTGAATTCTATCCGTACCCTTCTGCCGTCCTCTCAATTCGCCAGGCCGCTGACTGGGTTGGAATGGACAAGCTTATGTGGGGAAGCGACTACCCCCGCACCATATGCGCCATCACATACAAGATGAGCTATGACTTTGTCCTCAAGTCAAATGAACTGAGCCAAGAGGAAAAGGAAGCCTTCCTTGGCCTCAACGCAAAAAGATTCTACGGCTTTGGGGAAGTTCCCCAGCCACCTTACATAAAAAATATGTCGGAATGAAAACTCTTCAGATTGTCCAGCCGGGCGTCATCCGCCTGACAGATACTCCGGAGCCTGCACCGGGCCCGGGGGAAATAAAGGTTAAGATACATTATGCAGGATTCTGCGGATCGGACCTGAACACGTTCAGGGGCGCCAACGCAATGGTAAGCTATCCCCGCATCCCGGGGCACGAGATAGGCGCCAGCATAGAGGCGCTTGGCAGCGATGTCCCTGACAACTTCAAGCCGGGACAGATTGTCACCCTCAACCCCTACACAAGCTGCGGAAAATGCGCCTCCTGCAGGCGCGGAAGGCCCAACGCGTGCGAGAATAACGAGACGCTGGGCGTCCAGCGCGACGGCGCAATGAAGGAGTTCATCTGCGTTCCCTGGCAGAAGGTAATCCCCTGCGGACAGGTTCCCCTCAAATATACCGCCCTCATAGAGCCAATGAGCGTGGGCTTCCACGCAGCAAACCGCGGGCGCATCACAAAGGACGACGTGGTGATGGTGATTGGCTGCGGAATGGTGGGCCTTGGCGCAATGGTTAGCGCCGTGCAGCGCGGCGCCACTGTCATAGCCGCGGACATTGATCCGGTCAAGCTTGAGCTTGCCCGGAAACTGGGCGCGGCCTATGCCTACAACAGCTCGACGGAGTGGGAAGGACTTCCCGATCCGGACGTAGTCATCGAGGCAGTGGGCAGCGTTCCCACGTACAGGATGGCAGTTGAAAGAGTGGCCTTCACAGGCCGTATCGTCTGCATCGGCTACGCCAAGACCGACGTGTCCCTGCCTACAAGCCTGTTCGTCAAGAAGGAACTGGACATAATGGGCTCCAGAAACGCAACTCCCGAAGACTTTTCGGATGTCATATCCTACCTGTCTTCAGGAGTTGATGCGGATGCCTTTGTCTCAGACATCATAGATCCAAAGGACGCTCAGGACGCGATGGAAAAATGGAACGCCAATCCTGGCAAAGTGTTCAGAATACTGACCAAGTGGGCTATTTAGCCCTCTTGGCCGCTTTCTGAGCCTCCTTTTCCAGTCTCTTGGCTTCCTTTGCGGCGGCGCGTTCTGCTTTTTTGGTTTCCCTGGCTAGCTGCTTTGCTTCCTGGGCTGCTTTCTGGGCCTTCAGGGCTGATTCACGGGCAGTCTTGGTGGTAATCTCAATTACACCGTTCGCTCCCTGCATTCCGTAAATGGCTGCGGTGCCGTCCTTTATGACCTCTATTGAATAGACGTCGTTGGGAAGGATGTAGGTGATATTGTCCGTGATTACTCCGTCAACCACGAACAACGGCTGCGTCTGATCCGTATTTGTGCCAATTCCGCGGACCAGCACCCTTGGCATTGCTCCTGAGCTGGCCTGGCCTACAATGATGCCTGGCTCCCTGCGGAGCATATCAATGATGGTGGAATACTGTACCTTGGAATCGCCCTCGGCTTCCTGGTCCTGCGCCCTGGCCGCCAGCGTGAAAGCCAGCAGGCCGGCAATTGCTAGAAGTATAATTCTTGGTCTCATAATTCTGTTTTAACTGACCCGTGCAAACATTGTACTACAATGAAGGCTTGACTGGGATGATGGTCCCGTCCGGGTTGAAATACATCCTGTCTATGCACACTTCCCTGTTGTAACCTCCTGAAAGGCCCATCTTTACGCCTTCAGGGCGGGTGAAGCGGTGATATACTATGTACCAGTCGTCAGTGCCAGGGATGTTAAGCACGGCGTGGTGTCCTGTTCCAAAGATCTGCTTGGAAGGATCCTGCTGTATCACTATTGTCTCCTCCACCTTTGCGGGCTTTCCGTCACGTATGAACTCCGTTGGAGAGTCTGAGATCAGGTAGCGTACGCGGTAGTAGGAAGAACGGGTAATGTTCTCTGACCACATAAAGTAGTACAGGCCGTTGCGCTCGAACACATAGGTTCCCTCAAGGTAGTGGTAATCAGCCAGTTGCCTGCGGGAGATGAGTTCGTGCATAGTGCCGGGGACAAGGGATGTCATATCGTCTGCGAGCTCTGCCATCCACAGGTAGGAATTACCCCAGTAGAGGTAGTATTTGCCGGTCTTTGGATCCTGGAAAACGTCCGGGTCAATGACCTGGTTGGGGGTCTTGAGCTCTTCCTGGCTGAGCATAGGCTTGCCCAACGCGTCCTTGTAAGGGCCTTCCGGCCTGTCGGCCACGGCCACTCCCACGGCCTTGTTTGCCACAAAGTAGTAATAGTACTTGTAGGAGTTGCCTTCTTTCCTTTCAATGATGCAGGGGGCCCAGGCGTATTCCTTTCCCCAGGAAAGATCCCTAAGGTCCAGGATCACACCCTCGTCCTTCCAGTTCTTGAGGTCTGTGGAAGAGAAGCAGTGGAAGTCATAGTTGTGCCACTGATATGCGCCGTCCGTGGTTGGGAAGATGTAGTACTTGCCGGTCTGCTCGCTGTACAGGGCTTCAGGGTCTGCATAAAGGCCCGGGAATACCGGATTGTTTACATCCGGGGCAAGGTGCGCGGGCTCGCGCTCGTCGCTCCAGGCCTGGAGGGCTTTGTACTCGGCCTCAGTCAGGGCTATGAATGAGCCCTGCTGGGGGCCGTAGATGCCCTCTATGTTCTGGGGCTGGAAGAAGCGGCCCATTGCCGGGTCAGCCTTGCAGAGGCGGTAATTGAACGGCTCACTGGAGTAGTTCACGTACCCTATCTGCCACTGCTCCTGGCCCGCCACGTGGAATACGGAAGCGCCGGTGCAGACGTTATCACCCTCGAAAGCCACGTACTGGGGATTGTCCCAGGGGCCGGAAAGGGAGGCGGACTTGGCCGTATAGAATCCCGGCCGTCCGCCGTCTTTCTTGGCTATCAAGAAATAGGCGGACTCCGCCGGAAGCCAGGTGATGTCTGGATCTATGGTGGATCCGTTCCAGTCCGCAAGGAGTTCCGGAGCGGAAATCTTGCTGAAGGCTGCGTCTACATAGCATCCGTATATGCGGTAATAACGGCACTTGGATGCGTCCAGGAGGGAGAAATAGAGAAGGTATGAACCTTTCTGGGCGTCCCATATAATCTGAGGCCCACGGACCGATGCTCCGCGCGGCAGCGTTGGCCTTACGGAGACATCCTTCCAGTCCAGAAGGTTGGAACTTGTCTTGATCTCTATCCTTCCATTTGCGCCCGCAACCGTCATTATGAAGCCCTTTCCGTCTTTGGTACGGCATACATATGGAGCGTTCACGTTGTCCATTATGGCATCGCCGCACAGGAGGGAATGGAAATGGATGGCGTCCGGCGACAGCGCGTAAGCCGTCCATCCGCCGTGGGCGGACTGGTGGGCGAAAAGATATCCGAAGGTATCCTGGTCGGATATCTGATAGTTACCCTGGGCGAACGCCAATGATGCCAGGAGCGCCAGGGCTGTGACAATTGCGGTTCTTCTCATCGTATGGGAGGCTTATTTGAAAAGCAGCGGTGCAAAGTTGTTAAGGTAGATCCTCCAGTTGGACCAGGTGTGGCCGCCTGTTGACTCAAAGAAGATGTGGTCCAGGCCGTTCTTGGTAAGGGTCTGGTCAAGGGTCTGGGAACCCTGATACAGGAAGTCTGAGGTACCGCAGGCAAGGAAGTAGAGCTTTACGCCTGCCTTCTTGAGCGCCTGGATCTGCTCGTCATTGGCTGAACCTGCAGCGGACAGGGGGCAGATGTAGTCGAAGAGCTCAGGATACAGGATGGATGCGGTAATGGTGTGTCCGCCACCCATTGAGAGTCCTGCTATAGCGCGTGATGCAGGCTTGGCAACCACCCTGTATTCCTTCTCGATGAAAGGAACTATCTCCTCGCAAAGGCTTCTGACATAGGCGTTTGCAAGTGAAGGGTCGCGGAAGTTGCGGCCTGACTCAGGAAGGCCCAGGGTTACCGCGGCCTGCTGGCCGGGATTTCCGTTAGGCATAACTACAATCATAGGAACGGCCTTTCCCTTCTGGATAAGGTTGTCAAGGATCTGTGCGGTACGTCCCATACTGGTCCAGGCCTCCTCGTCTCCGCCGGCTCCGTGAAGCAGGTACAGAACAGGGTATTTCTGCTTTGTGTTCTTCTCGTATCCGTAAGGAGTGTAGACCGTAAGGCGCCTGTTAATGCCAAGGATCTTGCTGTCATACCATTTGTAGCTGACAGTTCCCCTCTGGTCAGCCTCGAAATAGTTCTCGGTAAGCTCGCCGGGAACCATAAGCATATTGAGATAACGGGTACCGTCCCTCTGGACCATATAGTTCTGAGGGTCGTTCACTGCAACGCCGTCAACCACAAAGTTGTATGTGTAGATATCCGGAGTGGGAAGGTCAATTGTCACTGACCATACGCCGTTCTCCTTTGTCATAGGGATTCCTCCCCTCTCGGTAATCCAGTTTCCTGAAAGGGTTACCACGGTGGCGTAATCTGCCGCAAGGCGGAATGTCACCTGTCCGTCCGCAATTTCAGGGGAAACTACGCGCTGGCGTCCGTTGTTCTGGAAATTCTGGAGTTCCTGTGCCGAGGCAGCGCCTGCACACAGAAGGGCTGCTGCCAAAATGACGAATAATCTTTTCATAATACCAATGGTGTTAGCTTTAGTGTTGCAATTTACAAAAAAATTCCGTGAACGCCCCAAGTTCACTATATTTGCAATATGGAAAACAAGCTTTCTTACAAACTGGACATACCTTGCTATATGTTCGACAACCGCTCGCTTCTCAGGGCATCGTCATTTATGGACATAGCGCAGGAACTAGCCACCCAGGGTTCTTTCCAGCTGGGTTTCTCTGACAGGCAGATGGCTCCCCACAATATAGTCTGGATCCTGGCAAGGATGCGCGTCAGGTTCAACACCCTCCCTCCAATGTACAGCACCGTGACGGCACAAACCTGGCACAGGGGGCTCAAGGGGATGTGCTACGTGAGGGATTACCAGTTGCTGGGAGACAACGGAGAATCACTTGTGGACGCCACCAGCTCCTGGATCATAATGGAGAAGACAAAGCGCACAATTGTGCGGCCCAATGCGCTTGAAGGCATTGTTGACAGCTCCGCCCAGAATGACGCCTTTGCCATAGAGGAGCCTGCCGCGCGCATCCTCCTCCCCAAGGACTCCCCCCTGGAGGCCGTTGGAGAGCACCGCGTGATCTACTCTGACCTTGACTGCAACGGGCACACGAACAACGCAAAATACACCGTATGGGCAATGGACTGCCTCCCCGGCGACCTCACCCGCAATCACAACATCAAGGACATCACCATTAACTTCAACCACGAAGCCCTCTTTGGCGAGACAGTAACCCTGTACCACGCCCATAACGGCAACGAGCATATTGTTGAAGGCCGATGCGCAGACTCCCAGATCTTCATCAGCAAACTAATATTCGACTGAATACAATGAAACTTTCCAGGATTCTCAAAATTGCGGCCCTGGCGGCAGCCCTGGCCGTTTTCTGCCC
This sequence comes from uncultured Bacteroidia bacterium, assembly GCA_902761655.1. Classification (GTDB taxonomy): domain Bacteria; phylum Bacteroidota; class Bacteroidia; order Bacteroidales; family UBA932; genus Cryptobacteroides. The sequence continues at coordinate 27,966 of CACWLD010000020.1, forward strand.
TCTCAGCGCCTCCGCGCGCAAATGGGTCACCACCTGGGCCACTGCCCAGCAGATTGCGGAGCCTCACAACAACCCTCCAATCCCCCTCGCCGGAGAAACCCTCAGGCAGATAGTACAGGTATCCATTGGAGGCAACGAGGTCAGGCTCCGTTTCTCCAACCGCTTCAGTAAGGAAGACCTGGAAATGCTTCACGTGGAGATTGCCCAGGCCTTGACGGAAGGCGCCAGCCCTGACATCCTTCCCGGCTCTGAGAAAGTCCTGACGTTTGGCGGCAAGGAAGCCGTGACAATCAAGGCCGGCGAGGAAGTATACAGCGACCCCATCCGCTTCAAGCTCAAGGAAAGGATGAACGTGGCCATAACCATAAAGTACGGCAAGGCCCCGGCCAACACCATCACCAGCCACCCGGGTTCCCGCACTACTTCCTATTTCCTTGGCAAGGATGCCAAGACGGACCACTGGTACACTATTGAGAGCATAGACGTGAAGGCTTCCAACAAGGCCTCCTCGATTGCCGTGCTGGGAGACTCCATCACCGACGGCCGCGGCACCACCACCAACGGCCAGAACCGCTGGACAGACAACCTGTCCAGGAGGCTGCTGGCCGGAAGGCGCACGCGCCGCATAGCGGTGCTCAACTTTGGCCTCGGCGGCAACTGCGTGCTCCGCGGCGGCAACGGCCCTGCCGTTGTAAACCGCTATGAACACGACCTGCTCGGATTCCCCTCAGTCAAGTATATCATCATTTTTGAAGGAGTGAATGACCTTGGCACCACCCGCAACGGCCCTGAAACCGCAGCCCAGGTCATCAAGGTCTATAGGAACATCATAGCCCAGGCGCACGCCAAGGGAATCAAGGTGATAGGTGCCACGGTAATGCCTTTCAAGCACAACGGATACTACACTGAAAGCCGTGAGGAAGGCCGCCAGATCCTAAACAGCTGGATCAGGACAGGCGGGGAGTTTGACGGGCTCATTGACTTTGACGCCCATATGAGCGGAGAAGAAGAGCCAGACGCCCTCAATCCAATTTATCTTTTCGAGAACGACTGGCTCCATCCAAACGCCCAAGGTTACAAGGCTATGGGCGACTGTATAGACCTTAATTTATTCTAAAGGCTCTTGGGGCTGTAAACTGCATCCCACCAGGAAGGATCATCCTGCAGCCATTTTGCAAACCAGGCCCAGATTGTCTCCTGCCACTCCAGACGTTTCTGATAGTCAAGGATGTGGTGGTTCTGGTCCTTTACCGCTACAAACGCAACCTCCTTGCCCAAAAGCTTGAGGGCGGTGAACAGCTGAACGCTCTCGTTGAACGGAACGTTGGTGTCAGCGTCTCCGTGGACGAGCAGCAACGGAGTGTTTATCTTGTCGGCACGGTACAGAGGGCTCTGCTTTACGTACAGGTCCTGGTCAGACCAAGGATAACTGTTGGCCATTGAAACCTCGCTGTATGAATATCCCCAATAGCCGAAGCCCCAGTAACTGGTGTGGTCGCTGATTCCGGCGTGGGAAACCGCACAGGCAAAGAAGTCAGTGATTGTAGGGATGTACTCTGACATAAATCCTCCGTAGGATGCACCTATACAGCCTACCTTGGATGCGTCCACGAACGGATGCTCCTTGCAGAACTGCTGGGTTCCCTCTATGATGTCCTGTGCCGGGCCTTCGCCTGCGGTGTTCACGTGGCGCGCGGACCACTCCTGGCCGAATCCGGTGGCGCCGCTGGGGCCTGCAACTACGTAAACCACGTATCCGAGGGACGCGTAGGCGTGCTGAGGATAGCGGCTTTCAAAGTTGCGGCTGGTAGGGCTGCATCCGCCATAGTAGTTGACAATCATAGGATACTTCTTGTTGGGGTCGAAGTGAGGCGGCAGATAGAAGCGGCCATATACTGTCTCTCCCTTGGAGTTCTTGAAGTTCCACTCGCGGCACTCTCCCAGGTCCACGTCCTTGAGGATTACGGCGCTGAGGTCGTCCTTGAGGACTGTAGCCTTGGACTTGGTATCGTAAGTGTAAAGCCTGTCGGAATTGGAGGCTCCCTGGCCGTAGTAAGCCATCATTGGCGAAGCGGTGGCAAGGGCCATTCCGTTCACAAGGTCTTCCTTGGTCTCAATCTGGGTGATCCTGCCGTTTGACGGGTTGAGCACATAAAGGCTTATGTAATCCCTGTTCTCCGCGGTGAAGTAGATCATTCCGTCGTACTTGCTCCAACGGGCGGATGCCACGTTGGGGTTGAAGTTCTTTGTCATAGGAGTGATCTTTCCGGAAGCGATTTCCATTATGTAAAGCTGCATATCCTCCATATTTGGAGTCTGTCCCTTCTTTACGTTCATTCCAATTCCATTAAGGGCCTCCGGAGATCCCTGAAGGAGGATCCTCTTGCCGTCCGGAGAGAACTGGCCGCCGCCCAGGAAGCCGTCCTTGTCCACAAGCAGCTTGGCCTCAAGTGTCTCAAGATTAAGGAGATACAGGGTGGAAACTGATGTGGGGCGCTGGGTGAGGACGTCTTCGTGAACTGAAAGGAGAGCAAACTTGCCATCGGGTGAGATATCCCCTATACGGGAGTTCCTGTAGCCATAGGTAAGCTGCTGCATCATACCGGTGGCAATGTCATATTTGGAAGAATATGAACGGGTGCGCCAGCCGGGCTGACGGTCGTCCGGGGTAAGGATCTGGTAGATCTCAGGCCTTTCCGCAGGGCCGGACTCACTGAAGGTGTAGATGAGGTAATCCTCTGTAGGAGCCATCCTGAAATTGCCCTGGGGAAGGTCTTCCACAAGCACTTCCTCTGCTCCGGTGGCGGGATCCACAACAATCAGCTGGGTCTTGTCCACTCCCCTTCTGGTCTTGTAATACTTGGGGCTTACGGGCATCCAGGTGAGCCTGTCGGCAGTCTCGAACAGGATGCGTCCGCTTTCGGTCTCAATGAGCTTTGTGGTGGAAGTGGACCTGCCGCCTTCTGCGGTGGTTGTGTAAGACACTGTCATATATTTGCCGTCGGAACTTAGCTGGACGCCGCCCAGGCGGGTTCCCAGAAGCACGTCTGACATACTGTAGAGGTGCTTTCCGTCGGTCCTGAAGGAGATCTTAGAATCGTCGGGGGTTTCGATGGAAACGGAAGGGGCCGCGGCTTCGCCGGAAGGGGTGAAGTACTTGATGAGCACCCTGTGGGTGAAAGGCTGGAGCTTCAGGTTTGCCCCGCCGTCCTTGCCATCGACGTTTATCTTGTAATTCTTTACGCCTTCCACCTTGATTGTGGCGGTGGTGTATCCGCTGTTCTGGAAAACGAACTCCAGCAGATGGATTGCGTCCGATGCCGCAGTGGCGGGAAGGCTAGCCGCAGTGCTTACGCCCGCGCCCTTGAGCGCATCGGTGGATATGGTGGCATCAAGCAGGCTGGCAATGTCAAAGGCCTTTGATTTGACGTTGACGCTGTCCACTATGAAAGGGGTCTTTACTGGGAAAGGACCGGCGTAACGGAACTCGCGTACCGGGATGTTTGCTGCCATAGCCATAGCGGCACAACTGGCGGCGAATAGGATTGTCAATAATAGTCTCTTCATTGTATTTCTTTTTCAGATTATCAAAGGTAACAAAAATCCACGACAATACCCGCCTTTCCGCCTACAATTGAATTAATATGCATCATTTGCAAAAATTTATATAAATAATGTGCATTTATATAAAAAATGTCCTTATATTGGGGTAAAATCAAACAAATTATGGTTTTTCCAATTCTACCACTAATATTTTAACCACTAGGTATGAGCAAAAACATTCTCAAAATGCTGGCAATGGCATTGATGTCATTATGCCTGTTTGCCTCCCAGTCAGCATTCGCCCAGTCAAAAGTAAAGATTTCAGGTACCGTCCTGGATCCCAACGCTGAGCCGCTGATCGGAGTCAATGTAATGGAGCAGGGTACCACCAACGGTACAATGACCAACATTGACGGACAATGGGAGCTGGAAGTAACCCCTGGCGCTACAATCGTAGTTTCCTGCATTGGATACTACACCCAGGAAATCGTTACTTCAGCCGGACGCACCTCCTACCCCGTCACCCTCGCAGAGGACACTACGGTCCTCGAGGAGGTTGTGGTAGTGGGCTTCGGCTCTCAGAAAAAGGTCAACCTCACAGGTTCCGTGGCAGTAGCCACATCGGACGAGCTTGAGGCCAGGCCTGTAAACGACGTTCCAAGCGCACTGCAGGGACTTCTCCCAGGACTCCAGCTCACTCACGCCGCCGGAGACATCAACACCACAATGAACATCAGGGTCCGCGGTACCGGAACCATCGGCAGCGGATCGTCTGACGCACCTCTCGTGCTTATCGACGGTATGGTGGGAGACATCAACACCCTCAACCCCCAGGACGTGGAGAGCATCTCCGTGCTCAAGGACGCAGCCTCGGCCTCTATCTATGGAGCAAGGGCCGCGTTCGGAGTAGTGCTGGTCACAACCAAGAAGGGAGCGGACGGCAAGGGTACTGTTTCCTATAACAACAACTTCCGTTTCTCAAGCCCTACCATCGTTCCAAAGCCAATGGATTCCTACACCTTCGGAGTCTACTTCAACGACGCGCACAGGAATGCAGGCCAGAACCCTATCTTCACCAACGAGACCCTGCAGATGATGCTTGACTTCCAGGCGAAGGGCGGCACCAGCAAGGGAGGATTGCTTCCTTCCATCGACGGCAAATACTGGGGCAAGCCGGGCAACGACCCTTACACCACCGGATATGCAAACACAGACTGGTACGCAGAGCTTTACAAGGACTTCTCCTTCTCCCAGGAGCACAACGTAAGCATCAGCGGAGGCACAAGGAACATCACGTACTATGCTTCCCTGGGCGCCCTTGACAGCGACGGCCTCATCCGTTACGGAAACGACCACACCCGCCGTATCAACCTCTCCGCCAACTTCAGCGCCGCACTTGCAAGCTGGGCAACATTCCGTTACTCAATCCGCTACGTGCGCCAGACAAAGCACACCCCTGCTACCTATATCACCAACATTTACGGTGACCTGGGCCGCCAGACCTGGCCAAACCTTCCCATCTATGACGAGAACGGATACTTCACATCCAACGGATCAGGAGGAAATATGGCACAGAGGCTTGCTGAAAGTGGATTCAACAACACCCTGGCAGATCAGTACACCCACCAGGCATCCCTTGTACTGGAGCCTATAAAGAACTGGGTTACACACATCGAGTTCAACTTCAGGAACAACATCAGCAACACTTACAGGATGAGCCTGCCTCTCCAGGATCACGACGTGCAGGGCAACCTTGTTCCTACAACCTCTAGCTCTTCACTGCAGAACTCAGAGAACAGGTCCGACCATTACAACTGGAACATCTATTCCGACTATACCCTTAAAGTAGCCGACGCCCATAACTTCAAGTTTATGCTCGGTTTCCAGACGGACGAGGAAATAATCAAGGCCTTCTCCGTTAGCCGCAACGGTGTCCAGGACCCCAAGCTCCCCGTACTCAGCCTCACCACAGGCTTGAGCGGAACCGGTGCCACTACCAATCCAAGCATCTCAGGAACCGAGAACCAGTGGTCCACAGCCGGTTTCTTTGGCCGTATCAACTACGACTACAAGGGTAAATACCTGCTTGAAGGAAACCTCCGCTATGACGGAACCTCACGTTTCCGCCAGGCCAGCCGCTGGACCTGGTCCCCTTCAATATCTGCAGGTTGGAACATAGCACAGGAAGACTTCTGGGAGCCGATCAAGGGCACCGTCAATATGCTCAAGCTCCGTGCTTCATTCGGAACACTCTCCAACCAGAACACCAGCGGATACTATCCCACTTACAGGACAATGACCCTTGGAACCGCCAACGGAGCCTGGCTCCAGAACGGAACCCAGCCCAACACCGCCCGCGTAGGAGGCCTTATCTCAGCTTCCCTCACTTGGGAGAAGGTGGAGACCTACAACCTGGGTCTTGACTGGGGCGCCTTCAACAACCGTTTCACCGGTACCATAGAAGGATTCCAGAGGTTCACCCACGATATGGTGGGACCTGCACTTGACCTCCCTGCAACCCTTGGCCTGAGCGCTCCAAGTGCAAACAACTGCGACCTCAAGACCGTCGGTTGGGAAGTCAACTTCGCCTGGAGGGACCGCACTCCTTCAGGATTCGGATACAGCATCTCCGCCAACATCTCAGATGCAAGGACAATCATCCTCAAATACCCTGACAACACCACCCACGCCATCAACTCTTACAACGAGGGCCACGAAATGGGAGAGATCTGGGGATTCGAGACCGTAGGAATGGCCAAGACACAGGCCGAGATGGACGCCCACCTCGCAAAGGTTGACCAGAGCGCCATCGGTTCAATGTGGGGCGCCGGTGACATAATGTACGCAGACCTCAACGGTGACGGAAAGCTCACCCGCGGCGCACAGACACTGGAAGACCACGGAGACCTCAAGGTTATCGGTATCAACGCACAGCACTACTTCTTTGGAGTCAACCTTCAGGCAGATTACAAGGGCTTTGACGTAAGGGCCCTCCTCCAGGGCGTTCTCCAGAACGACATCTTCATCTCCAACCAGAGCTTCTGGGGCGTTGTATCCTGGATATGGAACTCCTGCGCATTCCGCGAGCACGGAGACTACTTCCGCGCAGAGCCTACCGGACTTCCGGGACACGAGATTCCTGCCAACACGGACGCCTACTATCCAAGGCCTCTGTCCAACTCCGGCAAGAACCAGCAGACCCAGACCAAGTACCTCCAGGATGCTTCTTACATCCGTCTTAAGAACCTCCAGCTTGGTTACACCATCCCTCAGCACATCACCAGCAAGATTGGCCTGTCAAGGGCACGCGCTTTCGCCTCCATAGACAACCTGTGGACCGGAACCAAGCTCAACAAGCTCTTCGATCCTGAGACCGTACGCGGCGGACAGGGAGGAAACGCCTATCCTCTTTCACGTACACTTTCATTCGGTGTTTCTCTTACGTTCTAATCTTAAAGCACGATCGATATGAAAAATATATTCAGCAAAATATTACTTGCATCGGCAACAATCCTTGCCTTTGCGGCGTGCGATCCATTCCTGAACAGGGAGCCAATGTCCCAGATCTCTCCTGAAGGCTATTATTCTTCCGATGCACAGGTCAATGCGTCCCTCATAAGGGAATACGCCAACATCCTTCCGGGAAACTCAGGAGGATACGGATATCTGGGCAACGACGTGGACACCGACAACCAGATGGATGCCGGAATGGACAACAAGTTCCTCAACGGTATGTGGAAGGTTCCTAACAGCAGCAGCAACTGGAGCTTCACCGCACTGTACTATGTAAACTATATCCTGGAGCAGGTCGTACCCAAGTTCGAGGAGGGCAAGATCACAGGAAACCAGGACAACATCAAGCACTATATAGGAGAAACCTATTTCCTGCGTGCTTACTACTATTACACAAAACTCACCCGCTACGGAGACTACCCTATCATCAAGGAATGCCTTCCTGACGATATGGAGGTCCTCCGCGAGGCCAGCAAGCGCGCGCCCCAGAACGAGGTTGCACGTTTCATACTGGAAGACCTGGACAAGGCCGTCAGCCTTATGGGCAACCTGAACCTTGGAACCACCCGCATCAACAAAGACGCCGCCCTCATACTCAAATCCAGGGTCGCTCTCTTTGAGGGTACCTGGCTCAAGTACCACAAGGGCACTGCTATGGTTCCGGGAGGCCCCGAGTGGCCGGGCGGATCCAGCTACACATATCCTTCAGGCAGCATAGACGCAGAATCATCCTGGTTCCTGAACCAGGCCGCAGCCGCTGCCAAGGAAGTGGCTGACAAGTATGTGGACAGGCTCACTGACAATACAGGTGTGATGCAGCAGGCGGAGAACGAGACCCCGAACCCTTACTACAATATGTTCGCTTCAGTTGACCTGAACGGATTCCCTGAGGTTGTTATGTGGCGTCAGTACTCCATTACTTACTCAACCCACTCCGTGCCGCAGGCCGCAGGCCGTGGAAACTATCTGCTCGGACTCACCCGCGGATATGTTCAGAACTTCCTGATGCTTGACGGAAGCCCCATCTACACCCACGGAACATATGCCGACGGCGACGGATACTATATGGGAGACAAGACCCTGGCCGATGTCAAGAAGAACAGGGACACCCGTCTTTCCATATTCCTCAAGGCCCCGGGAGAGAAGAACGTATGCTATAACATTGGCGACCCCAGAGGAACCGAGGTTGTAGTTACCGAGCCTTATCCTACGATCACCCTGGGAGACTCCGAGCGTGGATACACCACGGGATACGCCCTTCACAAGGGAGGCGCGCTTGACTGTAACCATTATGCCAACTACGGAGGCTACACCGGAGCCATTACCTTCCGTGCCGTGGAGGCGCTCCTGAACTATATGGAGGCAAGCTATGAGATAAGCGGAAACGTTGACGCGACAGCCGACAAGTACTGGAGAGCCATCCGCAAGAGGGCTAAGGTGAACGAGGATTATATGAACACCGTCAGCCTCACCGATATGGCCAAGGAAGGCGAATTCGACTGGGGTGCATACAGCGCCGGAAAGCTGATGACCGACAAGGTCCTCTACAACATCCGCCGCGAGCGCCGCACCGAACTCCTCTCCGAGGGATTCCGCAACGACGACCTCCGCAGATGGAAGTCTTACGACTGTCTGCTTGACGGAGGCCCGCTTGCAGGATTCCAGCCTGAGGGAATCCACCTCTGGAACACTCCTATGGAGGCCTGGTACGGAGACTCCCTCATCGAAGGACCGGACAACCCCAAGGCAAATGTTTCCGGAAGGGTCAACAGCGAGTACCTCAGGGTATTCCAGACCGTACGTACGGAGAATGGCTATGACGGATGCCACTGGCACCTCGCCCACTACTTCGACCCTATCCCCGTAAGTGAAATCCTCCTCAACTCAGAGGACGGCGTAACAGTCTCCTCTTCTACCATTTACCAGAACCCTTACTGGCCGGTAGAGGCGGACCTGAGCGCCATCAAGTAATTCGCCATTTATTATCAAGGAAAGGCTCCGCCCTTATGCGGCGGCGCCTTTTCCTTGTTTTTCTTACAAAATAATCCTATCTTGATAGGACTTTTTGCACTTCAATCATCCCACTGATGTCCAAGAGTATCCGTACAATATGGCTGGCGGCCTTTTCCCTTCTGTCCCTGACAGGATGCAAGGAGAAGGTCTCTGAATTCGCGCCCCTGCCCAAAGGCTCCGCCGTCACCCAATATGACGGGATGAGCCTTGTCTGGCACGACGAGTTTGACATAGACGGACGCCCCGGTCCGGACTGGAGCTACGAGAAAGGCTTCGTCAGGAACCAGGAGCATCAGTGGTATCAGGAGGACAACTGTTTCGTGGAAGGCGGAGCCCTTGTCATAGAGGCCCGCCAGGAAACGGTTCCCAACCCTGATTACAGCCCGGAGGCGTCGCCAAGGGATTGGAAACGCTCAAGAGAATACGCCGGGTACACATCCGGCAGCATAAACACAAGACGCAGTTTCACGTTCAAATACGGCAAACTTGAAGTGCGGGCCAAGATCTCCACGGAGAAGGGTTCCTGGCCTGCCATATGGTTGCTTGGCAACCAGTGGGGCTGGCCACAGGGAGGAGAGATAGACGTAATGGAGTACTATCTCTACCGGGACACCCCCACAATCCTGGCCAACGTCGCCTGGGGGAATGAAAGGGGCGGAGCGGAATGGCGCTCATCCTACCATCCCCTGGCCCGTTTCCTTGAAAAGGACCCTCAATGGGTGGAGAAGTTCCATATATGGACAATGGACTGGACGCCTGAGGAGATAGTCCTCAGCCTTGACGGAGAGGTCCTCAACAGGGTCAGCCTGTCGGAAACGGTAAACGGAGGTTTCAGGGGCAACACTGAAAATCCTTTCAACAACACATACGAAGATTTTGCAGATTACATCCTGCTGAATTACGCCATTGGCGGCCAGAACGGAGGAGACCCCGACGGGTCCCGGTGGCCGCAGCGCTATTATGTAGATTATGTTCGGGTATATCAATAACAAACACTAATAATAATCATTTATGAAAAGACTCTTCTTAGTTTTATTTGCAGGTCTTATCTCCCTGGGAGTGTCCGCCCAGTCCTTCAAGGAATGGCAGGATCCTACCCTGAACGAGGTAAACCGCGCCCCTATGCATACGCACTACTTTGCGTATTCACCTTCAGAGGACGCATCTGCACCTGAGAATTCCATCAACTACATCTCCCTTCACGGAAAATGGGCTTTCAACTGGGTTCAGAGCGCAGACCAGCGCCCCACCGGTTTCTGGAATCCCGGCTATGACGACAAGGGATGGGACACTATGGTAGTTCCTGGAATCTGGGAGCTGAACGGTTACGGAGACCCCATCTACGTCAACACAGGCTATGCCTGGCGCAACCAGTTCCAGAGCAATCCCCCTGAGGTTCCCGTTTACAACAACCACGTCGGAAGCTACCGCAGGGAGTTTGCTATTCCCGCTTCCTGGTCAGGCAAGGACGTGATAATGCACATTGGCTCAGCCACTTCCTGTATCTACGTATGGGTCAACGGCAAGTTCGTTGGCTACAGTGAGGACAGCAAGCTGGAGGCCGAGTTCGACATCACCAAGTACATCAAGGCCGGCCAGAAAAACCTCATAGCAATGCAAATCTTCCGCTGGTGCGACGGAACATACCTTGAGGATCAGGACTTCTTCCGCAGCAGCGGAATTGCGCGCGACTGCTACCTTTACGCACGCTCCAAGGCCAGGATCGAGGACATCCGCGCCACTCCGGACCTGGACGCACAGTACAGGAACGGCGTGCTTAACGTAGAGGTAACCTTCAAGGGCAACGCCGGAGCCGCAAATCTTGAGCTCCTTGACGCAAACGGACGCCAGGTTGCCACCGCTACCGTAAAGAGCTCTTCAAAGGGCGGCAAGGCGACAGCTACAATGGCAGTGAACAATCCTGAGAAATGGACTGCAGAGACCCCTTATCTGTACACCCTGAAGGCTTCTGCGGGCGGAGAGATCATCCCCATCAAGGTTGGTTTCCGCAAAGTTGAGATCAAGAACGCCCAGCTTCTCGTTAATGGAAAGCCAATCCTCATCAAGGGTGCTGACCGCCACGAGCTGGATCCTGACGGAGGATATGTCCTCTCAAAGGAGCGTATGATCCAGGACATCCAGATAATGAAGGAGTTCAACCTTAACGCAGTGCGTACCTGCCACTATCCGGACGACAACTTCTGGTATGACCTCTGCGATGAATACGGAATCTATATGGTTGCCGAGGCCAACGTGGAATCCCACGGTATAGGCTACGGCCCGGCCACCCTCGCCCGCAGGGACGACTACGCGCTTGCGCATATGCAGCGCAACCAGCGCAACGTCCAGCGCGGCTTCAACCACCCGGCCATCATCATCTGGTCCCTTGGAAACGAGGCCGGATACGGCCCCAACTTCGAGGCCGCATATGACTGGATCAAGGCCGAGGATCCTTCCCGTATGGTTCAGTACGAGCAGGCCCGCATAGACGGCAAGACAGACATCTATTGCCCTATGTACGCAGGCTATGACGGCCTTGTACGCTATGCCACCAACCCTGACAACACCAAGCCGCTCATCCAGTGCGAGTACGCCCACGCTATGGGTAACTCAGAGGGCGGATTCAAGGAGTACTGGGACATCTACCGCAAATACGACAAGCTCCAGGGCGGTTTCATCTGGGACTTCGTCGACCAGTCAGTCCGCTGGACAGGAAAGAACGGCGTGATGATCTACGCCTACGGCGGAGACTTCAACCGTTACGATGGCAGCGACGGAAACTTCTGCGACAACGGACTCATCAGCCCTGACCGCGTTCCTAACCCGCATATGTACGAGGTTGGCTACTACTACCAGAACATCTGGACGGACATTGACAACCTCTCAAGCGGAAACCTGGGAGTATACAACGAGAACTTCTTCCGCGACCTGTCCGCATACCGCCTCACCTGGGAACTCCTCAAGGACGGCCAGGTTGTACGCAGCGGCAGCGTTGAAAACCTGAACGTGGCTCCACAGGCCAAGGGCAGCGTTCCCGTTCAGATTGGCGCTACTGACAAGAGCGGAGAGTGGCTCCTCAATGTCAAGTACACCCTCAAGAACAGGGAGGGCGTGCTTCCTTCAGGCCACGTTGTTGCAAAGCAGCAGTTCACCCTGAAAGGCTATGACTTTGGCAAGATTGAGCTCAAGAACAAGGGCAGCTTCGGCTACACCCAGTCAGACCCTGTGATCAAGACAAACGACCGCACCTTCCTCATTGTAGAGGGTGACAACTTTGTGGTCGAGATCAACCGCAGCACCGGCTACATCACCCGCTACTGCGTAAACGGCACCGAGATGCTCAAGGAAGGCTCCGCAATCACCCCTAACTTCTGGAGGGCGCCTACTGACAATGACTTTGGCGCAAGCCTGCAGAACAGGTATGCAGTCTGGAAAGAGCCACGCATCATTCTCAAGGGCAGCAACCAGCCAAGGCAGCGCGGCCAGCAGCCTGATCCTCAGGCAGTAAGGGAGCAGCCTCTGACCTTTGAGGTTTCAAACGGAATTGCCAAGATCAACGTCAAGAAAGAGATTGTTGACATTGCAGACCTCAACCTTGCCTATGAGATCAACAATGAGGGCGCAATCAAGATTACCCAGAGCCTGAAGGCCGATCCTGAGAAGCAGATCTCCAATATGTTCCGCTTTGGAATGCAGATAGTTATGCCAAAGTCCTTCGAAAGGGTCGTATACTACGGAAGAGGACCTATCGAGAACTACTCTGACCGCAAGACCGTCACCGACATTGGCATCTACGACCAGAGCGTGGACGACCAGTTCTACTCTTACATCAGGCCTCAGGAGAACGGAACCAAGAGCGACATCCGCTGGTGGAAGATGCTCAACCCTGCAGGAAACGGAATCCAGATCACTTCCGAGGAAGCATTCAGCGCATCCGCACTGCACTACACCATCGAGTCCCTGGACGAAGGCCCTTCAAAGCAGAACGGCCACTCACCAGAGGTTCCCAAGGCTGACCTTACCAATGTATGCGTAGACAAGGTTCAGATGGGACTTGGATGCGTCACCAGCTGGGGCGCACTTCCTCTTGCAGAGTATATGATTCCTTACCAGGATTACGAGTTCGTATACCTGATCTCCCCTGTCAAGAACGCAATCATCTACAAGTAAGCATATTACAGCAACACAAAAAAAAGCCGGCGTCTACACGTCGGCTTTTTTGATGTGGAGCCCAAATGGGCACTAGAAGCCGCCAAAGCCGCCTCCTCCAAACTGCTCCATCATCTTACGCTGATCCTCCTCGTACTTCTTGTACTGGTCCTCGGTAAGAACGCTCTTGAGGAAATCGGTCTGTGCCTTCTGCCTCTTCTGGAATGCCTCCATGTCAAATCCGCCAAAGCCGCCGCCCTGGCCCTGTGACATCTGAGCTGTCATTTCCTTAACGTCCTTTACGAAGTAATCAACGATCTTCTTGTACTGACCGTCATCTACCTTGCAAACCTCTTTGATGCGGTCTGCCTGCATCTTTGCGATGTCCTCCGGATTGAACTGTCCGAATCCCTGTGCAAAGGCGCCGGTAGTCATAATAAGGGCTGCGAGCCCGATCAAAAACTTTCTCATAGAAGATAATTATAAAGTGTTTTTAAAAAACGTTACTGGTCTTTAGACACATTTCAGACCAAGAGGTAAAAAAAATCTTTTTAAAAATTTCTATATTCGTATAAGAAACTTTTTGATAACAATTCTAAATACTTGATAATTATGCGCAAATCATTACTGGCAATTGCCATCCTGGCGGCAGCGCTAACGGGATGCAAAACAAAGAATCCGGTCCTGACCATTGAAGGAGGACAGATACAGGGCGTAGAAACCTCTGTCAAAGGGGTATACGTTTACAAGGGAGTTCCTTTTGCAGCGCCACCTGTTGGTGATTTGCGTTGGAAAGAACCTCAGCCCGTAATTCCCTGGCAGGGAGTGAAGGTTGCCGACACCTTCAGCGCCGGAGCCGTACAGTCTCCGCACGATTCTTCCAACCCCTGGACCAGCGAGTTCTATATGACAGACCCTGAATTCAGCGAGGACTGCCTTTACCTGAACGTATGGACACCCGCACCGGGCCAGACGGACAAGAAACTCCCCGTGGCAATGTGGATTCACGGAGGCGGCTACACCGGAGGCTGGAGCTGGGAGCCCGAGTTCGACGGAAAAGTATGGGCACAGAAGGGCGTAGTGATGGTTACGATCAACTACCGCCTTGGCATCTTCGGTTTCCTGACCCATCCCTTGCTGGCTGCTGAAAGCCCTCACGGGGTATCTGGCAACTATGGAATCCTGGATCAGATTGCAGCCCTTAAGTGGATTGCAAACAACATTGAGCAGTTTGGCGGCGATCCGGACAATATAACAATCCTTGGCCAGAGCGCAGGCGCAGGAAGCGTGAAGACACTGTGCGAATCACCTCTCACCGGGAACCTCATCAAGAAGGCAATCATCCAGAGCGGAGGCGGCGTAAGCGAGCCGCGCCCTGCAGGCGCGCAGCAGCCGCCGCAGGGCTTCAATATGCCCGCGGCGCCCACAGTGCAGGAGATCTTCGAGTGGGCCGGCTACGACACGCTTGAAAAGATGCGCGCCGCATCAACGGAGGACATCTTTACTCTGGCTTCAAGGTACAGCCAGGCCACAGGAAGACGCGCCAACCTGAGCACAAGGCCCAACATTGACAATTATGTCTCTACCAAGAGCTTTGACGCAGCAGCATTTGACGGCACAATCAAGAACATCCCGTATATGATTGGATATACCAGAGACGATATGGGCAACGGCAGCCCCCAGGGTGCCATAGACCTGTTCTGCAGCCTTCGCAACAAGGCCGGCAAACCCGTCTACGCATATCAGTTCGCCCGTCCCCTTCCGGACGACGCCGCAGGCTCTCACGATATGAAGGGCGCTTTCCACTCCTCAGAGCTCTGGTTTATGTTCAAGTCTCTTGACCACAGTGACAGGCCGTTCACCCAGGGAGACTGGGAACTTGCAGAAAGGATCATCACCCACTGGACCAACTTTGCAAAGACAGGAGACCCCGGCAACGGCTGGAAAGCCTTCACCCAGGATGCTCCTGACTATATGGTATTCAAAGTGAGCGAGGACGAAAAGAAAGATGCCTCCGCTATGGGCAAGCCGGTAGCAAGAGGCATATAGCAGGCGTCTAAAGCATAGTAAGGATCAGAATCTGGGCGGAAACCACTCTCAGGAACATAGTTAGAGGGTATACGGTTGCATAGTTTACGGCCACCCTGTCCCCTCCGTATGACTGCTCGCAGAAAGAGAGCAGAGGAGGGTTTGTACCGCCTCCGGAAAGCAGTCCGCAGACCTTGAAGAAGTCCATCTTGAGTATGAACCTTGCCACTATAGCAATGATAATGAGCGGTACCAGCGTTATGATTGCTCCATAGAGAATCCAGATATATCCGCCGGAAACAAGGCTGGATACAAAGTTCTCTCCGGCTCCCAGTCCCACTGCCGCCGTGAACAGGGATATTCCAAGTTCCCTGATGATAAGGTTGGCGCTGAGTGCGGTGTATGTGGTGATATGCAGTTTGGGGCCGAAGCGGCTCAGAAGGATGGCAACTATGAGCGGTCCGCCCGCGAGGCCCAGCTTAAGCGGCTGAGGCATTGACGGGAAACGGATTGGCAAAAGGCCAAGCAGTATTCCCAGGACAATGCCGATGAAGATTGGCGCAAGGTTGGGTTTTCTGAGGTCATCTGGCTGATTGCCAACCTGTTTGGCAAGATGGGCAATTCCGTCTTCAAAGCCTACCACCTGGATCACGTCTCCCACCTGAAGGATATAGTCCCCTTCCGCCTTAAGTTCAATTCCGGAACGCACTATCCTGGTTACGGTAACGCCGTATTTGTGCCTGATGTCCATACCGCGTACGGTCTTTCCTGTAATTGCGGGATCGGTGATTGCAAGGCGCCTGGAAACCAGTTTGGAGCCCTTTTTCTGCCATTCTTTCATATCGGCAGGGTACTCCTCTCCAAAGATCAGGCGGACGGTTTCCTTATGCCTGTTGTCCGTGACAATCAGGACACAGTCCCCTTTCCTGAGGGTTTCTTCCATCTCCGGGAAAAGGACTTCCCCATCCCTCATCAGCCTTGAAACCACAAAATGGAGGTCATTGTTCTCCTTCAGGACATCTCCCAGCATCTTGCCTTCAATTGCAGGGTTCGCCACCCTGCAGGCCATACGGTACGCATTTGCGCCGTCGTCTTCCTTGCCTGCGGCAAGTTTCTCTTTCTCTATGTCGATGTGCAGTGCGGCCTTCATCGCAATGAGCACTATGAAGCCTCCCAGCACTCCAAGTGGATAAGCAACCACATAAGCGGAAGCCAGCCTAG
>CACWLD010000021.1 GCA_902761655.1 uncultured Bacteroidia bacterium
GACGAAGTCGAATTCGAAGGCAAAATGCTGGAGGTAACTCTGGGCCCGGGCCTTCTGTCCAGCATCTATGACGGTCTGCAGAACAACCTCGCTACAATGGAAGACGTCTTCCTCAAGAGAGGTGAGTACACAGAACCTCTGGACCGGGAGAAACTCTGGAAGTTCACCCCTATCGCCAAACCTGGTGACAAGGTTATCGCAGCCGACTGGCTTGGCGGAGTTGAAGAAGGATGGCTTCCTCACAAGATTATGGTTCCTTTCTCTTTCAAGGGCAGCTACACAGTCAAGTCCATCAAGGAAGAGGGAGAATACAACATTGACACCGTAATTGCCGTGCTCACCAACGAGGAGGGCGAGGATGTCAACGTAACAATGACCCAGAAGTGGCCTGTAAAGGTGGCCATCAAGGGATACAAGTCAAAACCGCGTCCCCAGAAGATTATGGAGACCGGACTCCGCACCATCGATACATTCAACCCTCTGGCCGAGGGAGGAACCGGATTCATCCCGGGTCCGTTCGGATGCGGAAAGACCGTGCTCCAGCACGCGATCGCCCGTCAGGGAGAAGCTGACATCATTGTGATGGCTGCCTGCGGAGAGCGTGCAAACGAGGTTGTGGAAATCTTCACCGAGTTCCCTGAGCTCATCGACCGCCACACAGGACGCTACCTTATGGAGCGTACCACCATCATCTGCAACACATCAAATATGCCTGTTGCAGCCCGAGAGGCTTCAGTTTACACCGCAATGACAATTTGCGAGTACTACCGCGCAATGGGACTGCGCTGCCTTCTCCTTGCAGACTCCACTTCACGTTGGGCACAGGCTCTCCGTGAGATGAGTAACCGTATGGAGGAACTTCCTGGAGCAGACGCCTTCCCTGTTGACCTCTCCGCCATCATCAGTAACTTCTACGCCCGCGCCGGTATGGTTGTCCTCAACAACGGCAAGACGGGAGCCGTTACCTTCATCGGTACCGTATCCCCTGCCGGAGGTAACCTCAAGGAGCCTGTGACAGAGTCCACCAAGAAGGCCGCACGCTGCTTCTACGCTCTTGAGCAGAACCGCGCAGACCAGAAGCGCTACCCTGCCGTAAACCCTATCGATTCCTATTCCAAGTATCTGGAATATCCTGAGATCCAGGAATATCTGGACCAGAAGATTGAACCGGGCTGGTGCGGAAAGGTAAACAAGGCCAAGAACATCGTCCGCAAGGGTAAGGAGACAATGGACCAGATCAACATCCTTGGTGACGACGGCGTTCCTATCAGCTACCACGAGACATTCTGGAAGAGCGAGCTGGTTGACTTCGTAATCCTCCAGCAGGATGCGTTCGACCCCATCGACAGCCTTTGCCCGCTTGACCGCCAGAGGTTTATGCTCAACCTTGTCCTGGACATTTGCGACCACGAATTCGAATTTGACAATTACGAGGAGTGCCGCAACTATTTCAAGGAGATGATTAACCTGCTCCGCCAGATGAACTTCAGCGAGTTCGAGGGCGAACAGTTCAACAAGTATATGGCAGAAATCAAACAAAAACTTGAAGAAAATGGCAAATAAAGCATATCAAAGAGTCTACACCCAACTCACCGCCATCACCAAGGCCACTGTATCCCTCAACGCAAAGGGCGTCAGCAATGACGAGCTGGCCGTAGTAAACGGCAAGCTTGCCCAGGTGGTGAAGACAAAGGGTGACACCGTTACCCTGCAGGTTTTCTCAGGTACTGAGGGAATCCCTACAAATGCAGAAGTTGCCTTCCTGGGTGCGCCTCCTACCCTCAAGGTGGGCGAGCAGCTCAGCGGACGTTTCTTCAACGCATATGGACAGCCTATCGACGGCGGTCCGGACATCGAGGGCGAGGAGCGCCAGGTAGGCGGTCCTTCCGTAAACCCTTACAAGAGGCGTCAGCCTTCACAGCTCATTCCTACCGGTATTGCAGGTATCGACCTCAACAATACCCTTGTGTCAGGACAGAAGATTCCTTTCTTCGCAGACCCTGACCAGCCTTACAACCAGGTAATGGCAGACGTTGCGCTCCGCGCCGACGTTGACAAGATCATCCTGGGAGGTATGGGACTTTCAAACGACGATTACCTGTTCTTCCGCCACGAATTCGAAAGCGCTGGCGTTCTGGACAAGATCGTTTCGTTCGTAAACACCACTGAGGACCCGCCTGTAGAGCGTCTGCTCATCCCGGATATGGCCCTTTGCGCCGCTGAATACTTTGCAGTTGACAAGCACGAGAAAGTGCTGGTTCTGCTCACCGATATGACCCTCTATGCGGACGCACTGAGTATCGTGTCCAACCGTATGGACCAGATCCCTTCAAAGGACTCAATGCCTGGTTCCCTGTATTCAGACCTTGCAAAGATCTACGAGAAGGCCGTGCAGCTTCCGGACGACGGATCCATCACCATCATCGCAGTTACCACACTGAACGACGGAGACATCACCCACGCCATTCCTGACAACACCGGATACATCACCGAGGGACAGCTGTTCCTGCGTGCGGATCCTGATTCAGGAAAGGTCATCATTGACCCGTTCCGTTCACTTTCCCGACTCAAACAGCTCGTACAGGGAAAGAAGACACGCGCAGACCACTCCCAGATTATGAACGCCGGCGTCCGTCTTTATGCCGACGCCCAGAACGCAAAGACAAAGCTGGAGAACGGTTTCGACCTGAGTGACTACGACCACCGCTGCCTTGACTATGCCAAGGAGTACGCTACCAAGCTCCTGTCAATTGACGTCAACATTACCATTGACGAGATGCTTGACACCGCTTGGAAACTGTACGCCAAGTATTTCACCAAGGCGGAAACAGGAATTAAACAGGCATTCATAGATAAATATTGGCCAAATGGCGATTAAGTTTCAATACAACAAGACGTCTCTGAACAACCTTAACAAGCAGCTTAAGGTACGTAAGAATGCGCTCCCTACTCTGAAGAATAAGGAGGCGGCTCTCCGTGGCGAGGTGCAGAAAGCCAAGGTAAAGGCAGAGAAGCTTATTGAAGATCTTGATGCCTCATTAAAGAAATACGATTACCTTGCTTCGCTGTGGAATGAATTTGAGTCAGATCTCATCAGCATCACTGACGTGGACCTGGTTACCGTGAAGGTAGCGGGAGTAAAGACTCCTGAACTCAAGGACATTCACTACGAGATACGCCCTTTCAACGCCTTTGTGAAACCGGCCTGGTACGCAGACGGCGTGGCCATCCTCAAGGAGCTCTCAAAACTTGGCATTGAGTCCGAGGTTTACGAGTACAAGAGGAAGCTGCTGGACTACCAGCGCAAGAAGACCACCCAGAAGGTAAACCTTTACGAGAAGGTCCAGATCCCTGGTTATCAGGAGGCTATCAGAAAGATCAAGCGCTTTATGGAGGACGAGGAGAACCTTAGCAAGGCCTCATCCAAGATTGTAAAGACCCGCCACGAAGCTGAAGAAGAGGAGGAACAGGCATGATTACAAAAATGACAAAATACAACTTTGTCCTGATGAATTCGGGCAAAGAAGAGTTCCTTGAGCAGATCAGGGAGCTTGGAGTTGTCGACATCACCCGCTCCGTAAAACCGGTGGACGGCAAGTCCGAGGATATGATGGAGAGAATCTCCCGCATCAAGTCCGCGCTGGCCGCCGTCGAGAAGGTGGACTGGAGCGCGGATCCGGACGCGGAGGCAATAGCCGCCGCCGCGGCATCCGCCCCCGCCCGCGAAGGAGACCTGGTTTCCCTCATCCCTTCCGCAAAAGCTTCCATCACCTCCCTTACTGCCAAACTGACCGACGCCACAAGGGAGCGCAACCTGCTCCTCCCCTGGGGACAGTTCGATGCCGAGGCTGTGAAGGATCTTGCAGAGAAAGGCATTCCCCTTCATTTCTACGCCGTTACGGCAAAGAAATGGAATCCTGCCTGGACGGAGATGTGGCCCATAGAGGTAATCCATCAGTCCGACGACGCAGTATACTTTGTGGGCGTGGGAGACAATGACATCCCGGCAAACGAGCTGGAGGCCCCCGCACACGATTACCTGCAGTCAGAAGCTAAGATAGATGAGATCCACAAGGAAATCATAAGCCTCAAGGCAGACCTTGCCAACTTCAAGGAGCGCAAGGGCGAGCTGGAGGAAGAGTACACGTCCCTTATGGACAGGCTCAACCTCTATCTTGCAGGCGTAGCCGGCAAACCGGCTGCGGAGAACAAGATCTGCGTCTTCTCCGGCTTTGCGCCTCAGGAGAACGACCAGGCCCTCTGCGAAGCCCTTGACAAGATGGACGTCTACTATATGAAGGACGAAGCCAAACTGGAGGACAACCCTCCTATCAAGCTCAAGAACAACAAATTCTCCTCATTGTTCGAGACATTCACCGGAATGTACGGAATGCCTGTTTACAATGAGTTCGACCTCACTGCAATCCTGGGTCCTTTCTACCTGTTGTTCTTCGCCTTCTGTATGGGAGACGCCGGATACGGAATAATACTGATGCTGCTGAGCCTCTACCTCAAGAAGCACGACATCCTGAATATGGGACTCAACAAGCACCACAAACTGGTATTCTTCCTTGGTCTGGTTACATTTGTCGTAGGACTTATCCTGGGCACCTTCTTTGGAATCAACCTGCCTGACCAGGCCTGGGTTCCGGAGGGAGTCAAGAAGTTCATGGTCAAGGGCACCATTATGGGCTTTGACGCCCAGATGGTACTCGCTGTTGCAGTGGGTGTATTCCACCTGATAGTGGCAATGACCATCAAGGCCATCTGCAAAACCAAACAGACAGGCTTCAGGGCCAATGTGAGCTGTTGGGGATGGCTGCTTGTCATTGTAGGCGGCATAATCATCGCTGCCCTCGCACTGCTTGGCGTTATGGACTCTTCAGTAACAAAGATCGTTATAATCATAGTAGGCGTGCTTGCAGCGCTCAGCATCTACGTGTTCAACACACCCGGACGCAATCCACTGCTCAACATAGGCTCCGGCCTGTGGGAAACCTACAATATGGCCAGCGGTCTTCTTGGAGATGCTCTCAGCTACATCCGTCTGTATGCCCTTGGACTTGCAGGCGGTATGCTCGGAGGAGCCTTCAACAACGTAGCCGGAATGATCAAGGCGCTTCCGGTGCCTGGTGTCAACTGGCTCGGCTTCATTTTAATACTCCTTCTTGGACACGCCCTCAACCTGGCAATGTCCTGCCTGGGAGCATTTGTACATCCTTTGCGACTCACCTTTGTGGAGTTCTTCAAGAACAGCGGTTACGAGGGCAAGGGAGCCAAGTACAATCCATTGAAATCCAATTAAATAACAAACAAATAACAAATTTATTACAATTATGCTTACAATTATTCTCGGTTACCTTGGACTGGCAGCAATGCTCTGTCTCTCCGGAATCGGAAGCAGCCTTGGAACTACAATCGCCGGCAACGCATCCGAAGGTGCATTAAAACTCAATCCTGAAAAAGCATCAGGTTATATGATTCTTTCCGCTCTTCCTGCTACACAGGGTCTTTACGGATTCGTAGCATTCCTTACCTGGGTTGGAAAGGACTTCGCTACAGACGGTGTAAAACTCTTCTGGGTAGGTATCGCAGTTGGCGTTGTTTGTATGATTTCCGCTATCCGTCAGGGCCAGGTTTGCGCCAACGGTATCATTGGAATGTCACAGGGCCACGATGTTCAGACCAACACAATGATTTACGCAGCTCTTCCTGAGTTCTACGCAATTCTTGCACTGGTTGCTTCATTTATGGTTTAATTGCCAGACTGAACCTTAAAAATTCATTTCTTGATGGCGGGTTGGAATCCATATTCCTCCCGCCATCAATCTTTTTATGGAAATCTTTTTGTAACTTTGTTTGAATAACGACTTTTTGAAATGGGGAAAATCATTGCAATAGCAAACCAGAAAGGAGGAGTGGGTAAAACCACCACTGCCATAAACCTGGCAGCCTCCCTGGCCGTTTTGGAGAAGAAGGTTCTGATCATTGACGCGGATCCGCAGGCAAACACAACCTCCGGGTTGAACTTCTCGCCTACGGAAGGAAGCCACAGGACCCTCTATGAGATTCTCATAGGCAGCATCAAGGCAAGCGATGCACTTGTCCAGACGGAAATTGCAAACCTGCACCTGATTCCTTCCCATATCAATCTGGTTGGAGCGGAAATAGAACTGGTGAAAGCCCCCTCAAGGGAGAGCATCCTGAGGGATGCCCTTCAGGACATCAAGGATGACTATGACTTCATTATCATAGACTGCTCCCCTTCCCTGGGTCTCATAACAGTGAACAGCCTTGCGGCATCCAATTCCGTGATAATACCCGTACAGCCGGAGTATTTCGCGCTTGAAGGCCTTGGAAAGCTCCTCCAGACAATCAGGCTGGTCCAGAACCGCATCAATCCTGACCTGACCATTGAAGGCTTTGTTGTAACAATGTTCGACGGCCGCACAAAGGCGCACGCCCAGGTTGTGGCGGAGCTCAGGGAGCACTTTGGAGATATGGTGTTCAACACCATAATCCAAAGGAACATCCGCCTGAGCGAAGCCCCGTCCCACGGAGTGCCCATCATCCTGTACGACGTTATGTGCAACGGCGCCGCCAACTACCTGAGCCTGGCCAAAGAATTACTGGAGAAAAACATCTGATTATGGCATACAAACCACCAAGAGGCCTTGGAAAAGGCCTTGGCGCCCTTCTTGGGGACGACCTTGAAATAGACAGCCTGCGCAAGCCCGTGGGCTACATCAACAAGGAGATTGCCGGGGATACCCCTACGGGAGATTCCGCTGACATTATGCGCATACCAGTCTCCAAGATTGATCCCAACCCTTATCAGCCAAGGCAGAGCTTCGATGCGGAGTCACTGCAGGAACTGGCTGCCTCAATCAAGGCCCTCGGCCTCATCCAGCCAATCACAGTCCGCCGTATGGAAAACGGACGCTACCAGATAATAAGCGGAGAGCGCCGCTGGCGCGCCTGCAGGCTTGCAGGCCTGGAAATGATTCCCGCTTACATCAGGGATACCGACGAGCAGGGTATGCTGGAAATGGCCATCGTAGAAAATATCCAAAGGGAGGATCTGGACCCCATAGAGACCGCTATGAGCTATCAGAGGCTCATTGAGGAGTGCAACCTTACCCAGGAGCAGATGGCGCAGAGAGTGGGCAAAAAACGGGCTTCCGTGACCAATTACCTGCGTCTTCTCAAGCTTCCCGCCAAGGTTCAGCACGACATCAAGGTTGGCCTGATCAGCGTAGGCCACGCAAAAGTCCTCCTAGGACTGGACAACGCTTCCCTCCAGCAGCATCTCTGCGACCTTGTAATCCAGAAGGACCTTTCAGTAAGGCAGCTTGAGGAAAGAGTGCACAAGCTCACCCGTCCAATGGAACTCATAGAGGACAACTCCCCTGACCTTCCGGAGCAATATTACAAGGTTCTGGAGTATCTGGGCAAGGTATTTGGAGACAATATTTCGCTCAAGCGGTCCGCCGGGGGCAAGGGAAGCATAACGCTCCGCTTCTCCTCCGACCAGGAAATGAACCGCCTTCTGGAGCTTTTGGAGAGATAATATATGGGCAGGAAATGGCTTTTCATACTTAGCGTCACACTGTGCCTGCTGGCAGGCGGGAACCGCGCTGCGGCACAGTTCCGCTCGGAAGCCTTTTCCCAGAACTACAATGACGACCCTGAGGCAGGAGAATCCGACGGCGCCCGCAGGGACTCTTCCTTCACCTTTTCCATATCCGAGTATTTCGGCGGCCTGGTGCACAAGAGGACGTCCAGGATGGGCAACACCTTCCTGGGATCGATGGTGTTCGTCGGCGGCCAGCAGATTTACAACCGGGACTATTGGAAACTGCCCATAATCTACGGCGGGATTGGAGCAGGCGTTGGAATGGGTATCAAATACAACAACGCATACAAGCAGAGCGTAGAGGCCGGAACGCCGGACGACAAGTCAAAACAGATGCGCAACCTTATGTTCGCGGCTGCAGGAACAATGTACTGGGCATCCCTTATGGACGGGCTCCTCTGCTACGAGACTGATATTGACCACCACCCCACCCGCGCAGCATTCCTCTCCCTGCTTATGCCGGGACTGGGACAGTGCTACAACGGCGAGCCCTGGAAAATCCCAATCTACTGGGGATTCCTGATAGGCAGTTACCATTACCTGCACGACAACACCGTAAAATACAAACACTTCAAACAGATATACATAGACGCTTCAAATCCTGACAGCGGCTACACCGGACGCATCTCTGCCGATACCGCAAAATACTACAGGGATATGTACCGGGAATGGAGGGACTATTCCATCCTTGCCATAGCCGCCAGTTACCTTATCCAGGTAGTGGACGCCAATGTATTCGCATATATGAGGGACTTTGAGGTTTCCGAGGACCTGTCACTGAACCTCCAGCCTACAGTACTAACCCCCGACACCCAGTTCGCCTACAATCCGTACGGATTCGGCCTCAAGCTGGGCATTAACTTCTGACAAAGATGAAGAGACTACTGCTACTACTCTCCATCCTGGCGATATGCCTGCCCTCCAGGGCCCAGGAAATAGTTCCCGGAGACGTGATGCCGGATCCAACCGACAGCCTTCTCAGCGTCTGGTACATAAGCACCAGGCTCAAATCCTATCTCCCGGAAGAGATCCCTGACTCCGCTAGGTTCACGTCCAACGTCCCTGATTCCGTCCTTGTGCAAAGGCTGGAAAAGATGAATTCCTTTATCTCGCTGCCTTTCAACGAGACGGTGAAGAACTATATGATCCTCTACTCTGAGAAATCCCGCGAAAAGATGGAGCACATCCTTGGCGTGAGCAACTACTATATGCCCATCTTCGAAGAGATTCTGGACCGCTACGGACTGCCGCTGGAACTCAAGTATATGGCCATCATAGAATCCGCAATGAACCCCCTGGCCAGATCCAGGGCAGGCGCAACGGGTATATGGCAGTTTATGTACAACACGGCAAAGAGCTACAACCTGAAAATAACCTCCTACGTGGATGAGAGGCTGGATATAGAGAAAGCCGCCGACGCCGCGGCAAGGTACCTGCAGGACGCATACAACACGTTTGGGGACTGGGCGCTTGCCATCTGCTCCTACAACTGCGGCTCCGGCAATGTGAACAAGGCCATCCAGCGCAGCGGAAAGAGGGATTTCTGGTCCATCTATCCGTACCTTCCAAGGGAGACCAGGGGATATGTTCCAGCATTCGTAGGGGCAATGTACGCAATGACCTACTACAAGGAATACGGCCTTGTACCAGAGCCCGTGGCCCTTCCCCACTACACTGACACCATAATGGTGAACAAGAACCTGCATTTCAAGCAGATAAACGAACTTACCGGCATCCCCGTGGAGACCCTCAGGGAACTGAACCCCCAGTACACCCACGACATTGTTCCCGGCAACGAAGGCCCGTACGTGCTCAAGATCCCATACCAGTACACCAACTCCTTTATCAGCGTGGAAGACTCCGTATACACTCATAAGGCTGACTCCCTCCTGAGTGCAAAGGTGCTGACCAGCGTAAGTTCAGGCGGGGACGGCGGTTCCATCCGCTACCTGATCAAGAACGGCGACACGCTTGGCAGCATTGCCAGGCGCTACCACGTGACCGTGAGCAACCTTAAAAGGTGGAACAACCTCAAGAGCGATTCTATCCGCGCAGGCAGATATCTTACTATTTATCAGTAAGTTTGGAAACGACCAGGTGAGCAAGGGAACTGCAGACGTAACCCAGCACAAGGCCCACCAGCGTTCCAACAAGCACATCTCCCAGATAGTGTTTACCAACGAACATCCGGCTGACCGAGACCAGAGCGGCCCAGATGAATATTATCCAGGTAAACCATTTCTGCCGGTTCTTGAACGATGCGTCTACCGCCTGGGAAGAGCACACTGCAAACCCAAAGGAGTTGGCTGCGTGCGATGAGAAGAACCCGAACATTCCTCCCGCCTCTTCAAGGAGCCTGAGCCCGTTGTCAAGCATATAAGAATCGTGACAGGGGCGCGGACGGCAGACGTAATGCTTGATAAGGTTGGCAAACTGGTCGCACACCAGCAAGCAGAGCGCCATAGAGGCCACATAGATCAGCCCCTTCTTCCAGCCCGCCTTCCATATTACCAGAGCAATCACTAAGACATACAGCGGAATCCAGACTTGCATATTGGAGAAAGTCTGCCATACAACATCCGTAAACTTTGTATGTAATCCGTTGATTGCCAGGGTTATGTCCTGGTCCAGCCTTACTATGTCCATTATTTGTTCAAAGCTTTCCAAAGTTCATCCTTAAGGGTGCTCAGTCCTTCCTGCGTAATGGAGGAGATGAAGACGTGAGGCAGGTCCTTGGGCAGTGTTGGGAGAATTTCCTTTTCTATATCCTTATCTATGAGGTCACATTTTGTTATTGCAAGCACGCGTTCCTTTACCAGAAGTTCCGGATTGAACTCCCTCAACTCTGAAAGAAGCGTCTTGTATGCGGCGGCAATGTCATCCTCTTCCGCAGAGATCATAAACAGCAGCACGGAATTGCGCTCTATGTGGCGCAGGAAACGGATGCCTATGCCCTTTCCCTCGTGCGCGCCCTCTATGATACCAGGAATGTCCGCCATCACAAAGGATTTTTCATCCCTGTAACGGACTATTCCAAGGCTGGGCTCCAGAGTGGTGAAAGCATACGATGCAATCTTTGGCCTGGCTGCGGTGAGCGAGGACAGCAGTGTGGATTTCCCCGCATTGGGAAATCCCACAAGTCCTACGTCCGCAAGCAATTTCAGCTCCAGGATGAACCACCCTTCCACACCGTCCTCGCCAGGCTGGGCGTACCGCGGCGTCTGCTGCGTGGCCGTCTTGAAATGGTCGTTGCCCCAGCCGCCGCGGCCGCCGGGACACAGGATGCGCTCCTCTCCCGCCTCGATGAGCTCGAAAAGGGTCTCCCCCGTTTCCGCGTCCTTTGCAACGGTGCCTACGGGCACTTCCAGGACAATGTCGGCCCCGTTCTTGCCGTGCTGGAGCGCGGCCCCGCCGGGGCCTCCGTTATCGGCCTTGATATGCTTGCGGTACTTCAGATGGATAAGCGTCCAGAACTGAGGATTGGCGTGCAGGATGATATGGCCTCCCCTGCCACCGTCTCCACCGTCAGGGCCGCCCTTGGGCACATACTTGGCGCGATGCAGATGTGCGGATCCCGCCCCACCGTGACCGGAGGCGCAGAATATCTTCACGTAATCTATGAAATTGCTGTCAGGCATAACAGCGCAAAGTTACGGATTTTATTTTGTAATTTTGGAGCAAAGAAAAAAGGAGATGAAAGAGTATCTGTATAAGCTTGAAATGAAGACCAGGGACTACGAATGTGACATACAGGGCGTAGTCAACAATGCCAACTATATCCATTACCTTGAGGCCACCAGGCACGAATGGCTGGTTTCCACCGGAATATCGTTCAGGAAATGGCACGAGGAAGGCATTGAGACAATGGTCTCGGAAATCAACATAAAATACAAGGCGTCCCTGCACGGCCAGGAGGAGTTCATTTCCTGTCTGAACCTGCACAGGGACGGGCCTCGTTTTATATTTGACCAGGACATTTACCGCAAGTCCGATATGCGCCTTTGCGTGAGCGCCCAGGTGTCCACCATCTGCGTCATAGACGGAAGGGTGACCCGCGGCGACGAAGTCCTGCCCTATCTGGGAAAATTCCTTGAGAATGCCTAGGCGTTCTCGTAGATAGCCTCAATCAGGGAAGCATACTTGGCGTTGAGAGCCTTGCGCTTGAGCTTGAGCGTCTGCGACAGCAGTCCGTTTGCAACGGACCAGTCGTCAGCGGCAAGCTGCTCGCGCTTGATCTGCTCGTGCGGGGCAAGGCTTTCGTTGACCTTGGCAACTTCCTTGTGTATGAGAGCCACAACCTTTGGATCCTTTATCAGTTCCTCGTTGCCGCCCTTAACTCCGTTTTCCGCAGCCCATTCCTTGAGGCGTGCGAAATCCGGAACTATGATGGCTGAGGCGAACTTCTGGTTTGCTCCAACTACAAAGGCGTTGTCAATGTAACGGCTCTCCTTGAGTTTTGTCTCAACAGACTGTGGAGCTACATACTTGCCAGCGGTGAGCTTGAAGATCTCCTTCTTGCGGTCAGTGATCTTAAGATACTTTCCGTCAACCAGATAGCCTATGTCTCCGGTATGGAACCAGCCGTCAGCGTCAATGGCTGCCTTGGTGGCCTCAGGGTCCTTGTAATAGCCAAGCATAACGTGAGGGCCGCGGGTGAGGATCTCTCCGTCTTCGGCAAATGAAAGCTCAGTTCCGTATGCCTTGAGTCCTACAGTTCCAATCATATTCACGCCGTCAGCAGGGCTGTTCACGGCAATTACAGGAGAGGTCTCCGTAAGGCCGTAACCCTCGAATATGCGCAGCTGCGCGGCATTGAAGGTGCGGATGATATCCGCACGTATTGATGAGCCGCCGCTCACAACAATCATATCGTGTCCGCCAAGGGCGTCCCTCCATTTCTTGTAGACAAGCTTGTCAAACAGCCTGAGCTTTGCAAGGTAAAGAGGCTTGTGGTTATAGAAATCGAAATTGTTGGCGAACTTCCAGGCCTTCTTGTAGATGAAGGCGGCGATGCCCTTGAGGCCCTTGCCAGCGCCTTCCAGCTTGCCGTACATCATCTCAAGCACGCGCGGAACGGCGCAGAAGCCGTCGCAGTGCGCGTCCTTGATGTCGCGGGCAATTGTGGAGAGGCCTTCGGCATACCAGATGCTTATTCCAAGTTCCTGGAACTCATAGTTCATTGTGCGCTCATATACGTGGCAGAGGGGCAGGAAGCTTACCATCCTGTGCTGGTATCCCTTGACCTGGCGGATGGCGTGGCCGTGGGAGTTGGAAACAAGGTTATAGTGTGACAGCATCACTCCCTTGGGAATTCCGGTGGTTCCGGAGGTGTAGATGATGGTTGCAAGGGCGTCCTTGCTGGTTGCGGCCTTCATCTCTTCCAGCTTGTCGTGGTACTTGTCCCTGAGGGTGCTTCCCTTCTCTATTATCTGTCCAAGGGTCCTGAGCGACGGGTCGAAGGAATTGTCCTCTATCATCAGGATCTCCGGAGGGTTGTCCATTGCGGCAACTATTGGAGCTATCTTCTTATATATGTTCTGGGTGCCTGCAAATATGTATTTGGCATCGCTGTGCTTGAAGATATGGCGGAATTCCTCGTCGCTGGAGGTGGGATAGACCGGCACGTGAACCATTCCGGCCATTACTAGTCCCATATCCAGGAAATTCCATTCAGGGCGGTTGGGGGTGATGGTGATCACCTTTGTCTCTTTCTCCAGTCCGGCATCCAGGATAGCGTATGCTATGTCGTGTGAGATGCGGTAATAGTCGTCAATGCTGTACTTGATCCATTCAGGTCCTTTCCTGAGTGCAAGCATATCGTCCTTCGGAGGATAAGTCTTGAGGTTCTCCAAAAGGTCAAATATTCGTGTTATTTCCATTATGTGTGTGGTTGTTTATTTCTTGTTGTATTCCTCTAGGGCCTTGGCAAGGACTTCCATTGCCTTGCCCAGGTCTTCCTTGTTAAGGACGTATGCAAGGCGCACTTCCTGGCGGCCGTCCTCAGGATCAGTGTAGAATCCGGCGGCAGGGGCCATCATTATGGTCTGGCCTTCGTATGAGAAGTCCGTGAGGCACCAGGCGCAGAATTTCTCCGCGTCGTCCACGGGAAGCTTGGCCATTGTGTAGAACGATCCCATAGGGGTTGGAGCGAACACTCCGGGAATCTTGTTGAGCGCGTTCAGGAGGAAGTTGCGGCGGTCCAGGTACTCTTCGTAGACTTCGTCCATATACTCCTGCGGAGTACTAAGCGAAGCCTCCGCGATCACCTGTCCAACGAGGGGCGGGCTGAGGCGGGCCTGGCAGAACTTCATCACGGCCTCGCGCACCTGCTTGTTCTTGGTGATGAGGGCGCCGATGCGGATTCCGCACTCGGAGTATCTCTTTGACACTGAATCGATCAGTATCACGTTATTCTCAATGCCCTCAAGGTGGCAGGCGGAGATGTATGGCTGCTTGGTGTAAATGAACTCGCGGTAAACCTCGTCGGAAAGCAGGTAAAGGTCATATTTCTTTACCAGGTCGCGGATCTTGCGCATTTCCTGCTTTGTGTACAGGTATCCGGTGGGGTTGTTGGGGTTGCAGATGAGGATGGCCTTTGTGCGGGGGGTGATCTGCTCCTCGAACTTCTCTACCGGGGGAAGGCGGAAACCGTTCTCTATACTTGTCTTGACGGGCTTCACAACTGCTCCGCAGCTGATTGCGAACGCCATATAGTTTGCATAGGACGGGTCTGTAACTATGATTTCGTCACCCGGGTCCATACAGGCCATATAGGCGAACATAACAGCCTCCGAGCCGCCTGTGGTTATGATAATCTCGTCCGGGCTTATGTCAATGCCGTACTCAGCGTAGTATGACACAAGCTTGGTCCTGAGGGCGTGGTATCCCTGTGAAGGGCTGTAGTCAAGAATGTCCTTGTCAAGGTTCCTTATTGCCTCAAGGGCGCACGCCGGGGTCTTGATGTCCGGCTGTCCAATGTTAAGATGGTATACGTGAATACCGTTGCGCTTGGCGGCATCGGCGTATTTTGCAAGTTTCCTGATAGGAGAACTTGGCATATTGCTGGCACGTTGAGAAATTTTCATAACCTGCGAATTTACTAAAAATATTTTGTATATTTGCATTAACAAGCTTGCCCCGCATCCCGTTGAACTGCGCGCTCAGGGCAAGCATTATTTTAAAAATATGAAACAGGTTTTCAAGGGGAAATTCCAGTCTACGGAAGAAATCCTCCAAATGCTTACACGTCAGGGACTGCTCATAGAAGACACTGAGCGCGCCACCCTAATACTGAGAAACGTCAGCTACACGCGGCTCAAGAGCTATATGATCCCCTTTATGGAGGATCGCAAATCCCACAAATTCAAATACGGAGCAACATTTGAGCAGGTCTATGCCCTGTACGGATTCGACCGTCGTCTGCGCGAGCTCATCTTTCACGAAATGGAGAAGGTGGAGATTTCCATCCGCACCAGGATGGCGTTCGTGTCCGCCGGGAGCGACCACGGTTACTGGTATACCAACAGGAAGTATTTCCAGAACAATGCTATGCACAAGAGCATAATGTACCGTATAAAGGGTGAGATAAACCGTACGGACAATGACGGAATAAAGAACTTCCAGGAGAAATACTCAAACGAGTATCCTCCCTGCTGGCTGGCCCTGGAGGCCCTTTCAATGGGTACCCTCTCCACCATCTATTCAGAACTCAACCCCGGAAAACTGCGCCGCAGCATTGCCGAATTCTACGGAGTGTCAGACACCGTATTCATCTCCTGGCTTCACCACCTGGTTTACATCCGCAACACCTGTGCGCATCATAACCGCCTGTGGAACAAGACATTGAGCATAAGGCCAATGGTCCCCAGCAAGCCGGACAAGTACTTTCCTCCCCTTACCGCGGAAGACACCGCCCACGTTTACGCCACGCTCTGTATGATCAAATTCCTGCAGGACACGGTCAAGCCAACCAACACTTTCAGCGTCCGTCTCCAGACCCTTCTGGACAACTACCCCATAGTAGATCCGGCCAAGATGGGATTCCCGCAGAACTGGAGGGAGGACCCGCTTTGGAAATACCCAACACTGTAAAATATAAACTCAACGATATGGTAAAGATAAATCTGGATGGCTGCAAGCCTTTCGTAAAAGCGGCAGAGTATGACAGATACGCCGCCAAGGCCCTCGAGGCCTTTGATACCCTGGTTGCCGGGAACGGCGCCGGAAACGACTTCCTTGGTTGGAAGACCCTCCCCACGGACACCCCTGAGAGCCTGATAGCAGACTGCGAGGCAGTCCGTGACGACTGGAAAGCCCTTGGCGCAAACCTGGTGGTTGTAATTGGAATCGGAGGCTCGTACCTTGGCGCAAAGTGTGCGCTGGAGGCCCTCTCCCACAGTTTCCTTCCTTCCCCGAGCGCTCCGCAGATAGTGTTCGCAGGAAACAACCTCAGCGAAGAGTATCTTGCAGAGCTCACTGACCTTATGGAGCTTCGCAACGTTACCTGCGTTGTCATCTCCAAGTCCGGAACCACCACGGAGCCTGCAGTTGCCTTCCGCGTAGTGAAGCAGTTCATAGAGCAGAAATATCCGGGCGAAGCCTCAAGACGCATCGTGGCCATCACAGATGCGGCCAGAGGCGCGCTCAAGACCCTCTCCACACAGGAAGGATACCGCACATTTGTGGTTCCTGACGATGTTGGAGGCCGTTACAGCGTGCTCACCCCGGTGGGACTGCTGCCAATTGTGCTGGCCGGATTCGACGTACGCGCAATGCTCAAGGGCGCTGCGGACACCGCAGCCGCACTGCAGGAGCGCAGCCTTGAAAACCCGGCCCTGAAGTACGCCGCAATGCGCAACCTCCTCTACTCTGAACTTGGCAAGAAGGTGGAGATCCTTGTAAGCTACAACCCCAAGTTCACATACCTTGGAGAATGGTGGAAACAGCTCTACGGAGAGTCCGAGGGCAAGGAAGGCAAGGGCATCTACCCCGCTTCCGTAATCTGCACCACAGACCTGCACTCTATGGGTCAGTTCATCCAGGAGGGTGACAGGGTTATGTTCGAGACCGTTGTGAACATAGAGAACAGCCGCCGCTGCGTAGTGATCGGAGAGGACAAGGAGAACCTTGACCAGCTCAACTACCTGGCCGGCCAGAGGGTGGAGCACTGCAACGCAATGGCTCAGCTTGGAACCAAACTGGCCCACATTGACGGCGGTGTTCCGCAGATTGGAGTCAGCATAGAGAAGATTGACGAATACAACCTTGGAGAGCTGTTCTACTTCTTTGAGTTCGCCTGCGGAATAAGCGCTTACGTACTGGGAATCAATCCGTTCAACCAGCCTGGCGTGGAGGCTTACAAGAAGAATATGTTCGCCCTGCTCCGCAAGCCGGGATACGAGAAACAGACCGAGGAGCTTCTCAAGAGAATCTAAATGGAAGAAAGTCATATCCAGGGCATACCTATGGCCCAGGCGGGAATCCACGCAGGATTCCCGTCTCCGGCTCAGGACTATATGGACGGGATAATGGACCTGAACAAGGAGCTGGTCCGCCACCCCGCCGCCACTTTCTACGGAAGGGTGGTCGGGGACTCTATGGTGAACGCCGGAGTGGACGAGGGGGACGTGCTTGTCATAGACAAGTCCCTCGAGCCCCAGGAGGGCGATATGGCCGTTTGCTTCATAGACGGGGAGTTCGCCCTCAAGTTCATATCCTTCAAGGACCCGCAGAAAGGCGGCCAGGAAGCCCATAAGCCGGGAGTGTCGTACAACATCCTTGGCTGCAAGGACCTGTGGCTGCTGTCCGGCAATCCCAAATACAAGCCCATTCACATAACCGAGGGCAATGACTTTACCGTCTGGGGCATAGTCACTTACGTAATAAAGAGAATAAAATAGGGCCGTGTACGCGCTGGTGGACTGCAACAACTTTTTCGTCTCGTGCGAAAGAGCCTTCCAGCCGCAGCTGGAGGGCCGCCCCGTGGTGGTGCTGTCCAACAATGATGGCTGCGTGGTGGCGCGTTCCAACGAGTCCAAGGCGCTGGGCGTCAAGATGGGCATCCCCTATTACCAGCTTCGGGAGAGCGCCAATGGCAGGCGCATAGAGGTCCGGTCGTCCAACTACACGTTGTACGGGGACCTCTCGCGCCGCGTGATGGGCATCCTGCGCGAAGCCTGCCCTGAACTTCAGGTCTATTCCATTGACGAAGCCTTTATGGTGCTGGACGGAATGAGCCTTGACCAGGCCCGCAACCTGTGCCGGGAACTCGTCCGCAAGATCCGCCGCTGGACGGGCATCCCGGTGAGCATTGGCATCGCCTCCAGCAAGACCCTGGCAAAGGTCGCCAACCACTTCGCCAAGAAATACTCCGGCTACCGCGGCGTTTGCGTGATTGACACCGATGAAAAGCGTCTTAAAGCGCTGCAGCTCACGCCCATAGATGACATCTGGGGCATTGGCTGGCGCAGCGCCCCAAAGCTCCAGAAGATGGGAGTGAACACGGCGCTGGACTTTGTGCAGAGGCCTTCGGCCTGGGTGCACAAGCATATGGGAATCACAGGTGTCCGCACCTGGCAGGAGCTTCAGGGAGAGGACGTAATTGAGGAGGAAAACCACGAAAGGCGCCAGACCATATGCACCTCCCGCTCTTTCGCGGAAACCATCCCTGACCTTGACGAACTCACCCTCCGTATATCCGACTTTGCAGGAATCTGCGCCCACAAGCTGCGCAAGGAGCACTCCCTTGCCTACGAGGTCTGCACCTTCATCCAGACCAACCCTTTCCGCAAGGACCTTCCGCAGTACTACCCCGCCGCCACCACCCGCCTTGAAATGCCCTCAAGCAACACTCCCCAGATTGTCTCCGCCGCACTCCGCGCGCTGGAAAGCATCTACAAGGAAGGCTTCCAGTACAAGCGCGCGGGCGTTATCATAGCAAACATAATTGCCGATGACGCAGTGCAGGGAGACCTGTTTGACACAGAAGAGGAACATCGCCAGAAGGCGGACAAAGTCTCCGAACTGATGGACAAGTTCAATTCCAGCGGCAGCAATATGCTCAGGGTTGCATCCCAGCGCCCCGGCCACTACGCCGAAGGCATCCGCCGCGAGCACTGCTCCCCCCTGTTCTCCACCTCCTGGGAAGACCTCATCAAGGTCCACTGAGCATCAAAGCAAGGGTATGGAATGGTCGAAGAAGTGGTAGAGGAGGGTGAAGCGCTTGTCCATCACTTCGTAGTCCAGGCTGTCGGCGGTGTCTTCCCTCTTGTTGGTGAGCATTGTGATGCCGGATGTGAAGAGGCCCACGGGGATGCCGGCGTCGTGGAAGACCTTCTGGTCCCCCACCCTGTTCAGGAACATATCGGTGAATGAGGCGCTGCCGTAATAATCGAAGCCTATGTCCATAGAATCAATGTTAAGGCGCAGCAGCAGGTCGCGGTGCTTCTCTGATCCCAGCATAATGATATAGTCAGGCCTTCCCTGATGGAGTGGGGCCGATGTGGCGCCCATCATATCCAGATTGACTACTGAGGTTATATGGTTAGACGTAACGGGGCGGCCGGTACGCGGATTTATGAGCCTGCCGCTCTCTATTCGGTCCAGGAGGTCGCTTGCCCCGCCCATTGTCTGGTGGGCGTCCAGCGCCACGAAAATGATGCTCTGGGGATAATTGTTGCCGGCCAGTTCCTCAACCAGGCCAAGGAGCATTGCAACGCCTGAAGCGTTGGAATCCGCTCCAGGGTACATATTGCCCTCCAGGATACCCAGGTTGTCATAATGCGCGGTTATCACTATGTATTTGTCTCCCCAGCCGGGCTGGAGGCCAATTACGTTGCGGCCAATCTTGTCCCCGGCAAAGAAAGAAGTGAAATATCCTGGGGTGAAAGGTTCCAGGCCATACTTGGCAAAGCGGCGGGCGACCAGCTGCGCAGCCTCCCCCGCACCGGTGGTCCCGGTACCGCGTCCTGCGCACATTTCACTGCTGAGAAACTCCACATCCCTCCTAAGTTGACCGATGCGTTGGGCGGAAGCTTCCCCGCAAAGGAAAAGAGCACACGCAAGGGTTAAAAAGAGGGCTATTTTTTTGGTGTGAATCACCGCTTAGGCTTGATTTATGATTATATTTGTATAATTATGGCAAATTTATAAAATTCAAGCATAACTTGAAAGGATGCGCAGGGCCTTACTCACTCTTATCATAGTAATATGTTCCGTACAGGCGGTATTCGCCCAGTACGATAAGGACGTATTCTATTTCAGGGGCCGCAACGCTCTTTCCGACGGCAAATACGCCCAGGCCATAGAAAACTTCAACGTACTTGCCCAGCTTGACACATCGGACTACTGGACCTTCTTCTTCCGCGGAATTGCCAAGTACAACCTGGGAGACCTCCGCGGAGCGCATCAGGATTTCAACCAGTCCGTAGTTATCAATCCCGTCTTCACCAACGGATACCACTACAGGGCTATCACCCTGAGCCGCTTCGGCCGATATGACGAGGCCCTGGCGGACCTTCAGAAGGCCCTGGACCTCCGTCCCGGCCTCAGTGGAATCTACTACTCGCGCGGCGTCACCTTTTTCCTTGCACAGCAGTTCGAGAACGCCGTGAAGGACTTTGACAAATACATCCGACAGGAACCTCGCGACCCGGGCGCCTACCTCAACCGCGGCGCCTCCTACCTGTTCCTGGGAGATACTCTAAAGGCGGTGAACGACTATAACAAGGCCATAGAGCTTGACCGCTTCGACCCGGAAGGCTTCATCCGCCGAGGGCGCCTTTATGCGGAGCAGGAGAACTATGACGAAGCCCTCAAGGATATGGACTCCGCCATACACCTGGACTCCACCAGCACCCTGGCACTGTTCAACCGCGCCCTGATCTATTACGAGCAGAACCGATACAACGAGGCGGTCCGCGACCTCAACAAGGTCCTTGAGCAGGAGCCCGGCAACGCCCTTACCCTTTACAACAGGAGTCTCATAAGCGCCCAGGTGGGAGACTATCCCTCCGCCCTTGAGGATATGGACAGGGTGATAAACATCAACCCCAACAATGTGCTCGCATACTATAACAGGGCGGCTTTCTTTGTTCAGATGGAACGCTGGCAGGACGCCTTGGAGGACTACGACAAGGCCATAGACCTTTACCCGGACTTTGCAAAAGCGTATATGAACCGCTCTTATGTACAGGGTATGATGGGCCGTACCGCCGCCTCAAGGCAGGACTACGACACCGCCCAGGCAAAGGTGCGTGAGTACAGGGAAAAGAACGTGACGGACGAGGGGTCCTTTGCGGACACTACCAAGAAATACAGCTCCCTGATTGCCCTGGATGCGGATTTCGCAAAGAAAGACTTCAACGACGAACTCCTCCAGCACAGGGATATAGACATACGTCTCAAGCCTCTGTATAAGTTCAGCCTGACAAAGGAGGCGGACAACACCAACTATGCCCTGGAGCATAAGATAGAGCACTCCCTGATAGACCGCTTCCTCGCGGAATCCCCCGTCCCGATTGCAGTTTCAAGCCAGCAGCTGGCGGGAGACATCCTGGGAGAAGATTTCGAGACAAGGATGTACGAGAAGCTGGACAGCGCGCAGCTGTCCGTCTCGGAAGTCTATTTCATAAAAGGACTGTACGAGCTGCAGAACAAGCAGTACAACGCGGCGCTCACCTGGTTTGACAGCGCCATACAGGCCGCTCCCACGGACGCGGCCAGGGACCGCTACGCAGAATACTACAGGGCCTTCTACTATATGAACCGCGGCGTGCTGCGCGCGGAGATGATAGACTTCATAAACTCTATCCAGAACAACGTCCAGACCCTTACGATGGACGACCAGGGCACCACCAGGGCCCGCATCACGGACCAGGTAAGCCACACATACGATTACACGGACGCCCTGAACGATATGCAAAGGGCCGCACAGATAGTCCAGGATGTCCCGTATATTTATTTCAATATGGGCAACCTGCATACCCTGTCCTCCCAGATGGTGGAAGCCATAGAAGACTACAACAAGGCAATACAGCTGTATCCTTATATGTCCGATGCCTATTTCAACCGGGGTCTTGTACTCATATACCTGAAAGACCTGGAGAAAGGCTGTATAGACCTTTCAAGGGCCGGAGAACTGGGAGTTGCGGATGCATACAGCGTCATTGGGAAATATTGTGAAGAGGAATAGATGGGTTCAATACTATTAAAGTCATTCTCCAGCGGGAGCTGCGGCAACTGTTATTTCCTGGGACAGGAAGAAGACGGCCGCATAAGCGCCGGAGTCCTGATAGATGCGGGGGTGAGCCTGCGCCGCGTCAAACGCGAACTGGCTGCTGAAGGCCTTGGGCCGGACAGTTTCC
This sequence comes from uncultured Bacteroidia bacterium, assembly GCA_902761655.1. Taxonomy (GTDB): domain Bacteria; phylum Bacteroidota; class Bacteroidia; order Bacteroidales; family UBA932; genus Cryptobacteroides. The sequence goes on from CACWLD010000021.1 coordinate 22,000, forward strand.
AGGCAATGCTCATCACCCACGACCATATGGACCACATAAGGTCCCTGGGGTCTTTCTGCAAGTATCTGCAGAAGCCGGTATTTGCTACCGGAACCCTGCACAAGGCCCTTGCGAACAACTTTTTCACGCAAGGGTACATAGCCTCCTGCCGGAGGATACTGAAAGACGGAGACTGGACGGAGATTGTCCCCGGCAAGATAAAGGCAAAGTATTTTGTAGTTCCTCACGACGCCACCCAGACGGTTGGCTACTGCATAAAGATAGAGGACTACACCGTAGTGATAATGACAGACGCAGGCGAGGCGGAAGCCGCGGCGCTGGAATACGCCGCAACCGCCGACACCGTGATCATAGAATCGAATTTTGACGATTATATGCTGGACCACGGCCCATACCCCAAGGTGCTCCGTGACCGTATCAGGAACGGATACGGCCACCTGAGCAACGCCAAGTGCGCGGAGGCGGTCAGGGAGTTCTCGCATCCGGGGCTCAGGAACGTGTTCCTGTGCCACCTGAGCGAGAACAACAACACCCCCGACGAGGCTCACAGGTGCACCAGGGAGGCGCTCGACGCCATTGGCAGGCGTGACGTGCGCCTGGTGGTGCTCCCGCGGCAGCTGCCCTCGCGACTGTTCCATTTATAGACAAAGAGATGAAAGCTTTTTGGAAAATGCTCAGGGAGTATGTGGCTCCCTACCGGAAATACTTGTGGTGGAGCGTATTGCTGAATATCCTTTCAGTGATATTCAACCTGTTCTCCTTCAGTATGATAATGCCCATACTCAAGATGCTGTTCAATATGGACGTCAAGGAGTACACGCTCATCCCGTGGGACCAGGTCAGTGCATTTGACAGCCAGGCACTTATCAACAACCTGTATTATTACGTGGCGCAGTTCACAGGCAGCCACGGAGCATCCAGGACGCTTCTTCTGCTGTGCCTTTTCCTTTGCGTGATGACGGTGTTCAAGACAGCCTGCTACTTTGGCGCATCGGCAGTGATGATTCCAATCAGGACGGGCGTGGTCAAGGATATGCGCAAGAAGATCTATGACAAGATACTCTCCCTGCCAATAGGATACTTCTCCCAGGAGCGCAAGGGCGATATCATAGCCCGTATGAGCGGAGACGTTCAGGAAGTGGAGAATTCAGTCACCGGCGTGCTGGATATGTTCGTCAAGAACCCCATCCTAATAATAGGATACTTTGCCGCAATGGTCATCATCTCCTGGCAGCTGACGCTGTTCACCATAGTCTTCGCCCCGGTGATGCTGTGGCTTATGGGAGCCATCGGGCGCAAGCTCAAGGAGCAGTCGCTTGAGGCGCAGGCCCTGTGGAGCGACACTATGAGCCAGGTGGAGGAGACGCTGGGCGGCCTGCGCGTGATAAAGGCCTTCCTGGCGGAGAAGAAGATGAGCAGGCGTTTCCTCGGAATCATCGACAATATGCGCGTAAAGACAAGCCGCGTGGCAACAAGGCAGGCTTCCGCGCATCCCGTCAGCGAGTGCCTTGGAACATTTATGATTGCGGTGGTGCTGTGGTTCGGCGGAAGCCTCATCCTCAAGGACAACGCTCCCATTGACGCTCCAACCTTCATATTCTTTATGGTGATCCTGTACAGCATCATCGCCCCTATAAAGGACCTCTCAAAGGCGGCGTACAGCATCCCCAAGGGTATGGCTTCAATGGAAAGGATCAACAAGATCCTGGAGAGCGGGGACCCCATCCAGGACGCTCCTGACGCTGTTGAGATCCACGGCCTGGACAAGGGCATCAGCTTTGATTCTGTTTTCTTCAAGTATCCTGACGGAAACCGCGACGTGCTGAACGACATCAACCTTGAAATAGAGAAAGGCAAGACCATAGCCATAGTGGGCGCCTCCGGCGCCGGAAAATCCACGCTGGCGGACCTCATCCCCCGTTTCTATGACATTACCGGAGGTTGCATAAGCATTGACGGGAAGGACATCCGAAAGGTTAAGATAGCGTCGCTGCGCTCGCTTATGGGCAATGTAAACCAGGATCCTATCCTGTTCAACGATACCATTTTCAACAACATAGCCTTTGGTGTGGAGCACGCCACACGCGAGGAAGTGATCGCAGCGGCAAAGATTGCCAACGCGCACGACTTCATAATGGAGAAGGAAGAAGGATATGACACAAACATAGGCGACCGCGGAATAAAGCTCAGCGGAGGCCAGAGGCAGAGGATAAGCATTGCAAGGGCGGTGCTCAAGAACCCTCCCATCCTTATCCTGGACGAGGCCACAGCCGCCCTGGACACCGAGTCCGAGCGCGCCGTGCAGGAAGCCCTGGAAAGGCTTATGAGCAACCGCACCACGCTGGCCATCGCGCACAGGCTCTCCACCATCAAGAATGCGGACGAGATCATAGTGATGGACGAAGGACGCATTGTGGAGCGCGGCAATCACGACCAGCTGATAGCCAAGGACGGCTATTACAAGAAACTGTATGATATGCAGGCACTTTAAGCAATGAAGAAAGGTACTAGGATATTCTTTGGAATACTGCTGCTGATTTACCTGGCCGCGGTGTTATACCTATGTTTTGCCACTTTGCAGAACCTGCCTCACGTGCAGAGGAAGATCCTGGGAATTCCAACGGACAAGCTGGTCCATTTCATAATGTTCCTGCCTTTCCCTTTCCTGATGTACCTGACGTTCGCCCCAATCACGCGCAAGTTCTTCAAGGCGCTGATGCACGTGGCCCTGATCTTTGGACTGGGATGTGCACTGGCGGCGGGAACGGAAATGGTCCAGAAACAACTTAGCTACAGGACTGCGGACCTGAAAGATTTCGAAGCCGATGTCCTGGCCCTTGTAGTGGGCTCGGTATTTATATTCCTGATTAATTTCATTATCGCCATAAATAAAACGCCCAAGAAAAAATGATCCGCAGAGTAGCGATAGCCATAATTGCGTCATTCATTGCCTGTGCAGCATATGCGCAGGGAGCCATTCAGAAGGATTTCGTGGAAGCGAGCGACTCGCTGCGCGTACTCCTGGAGGAGCGCACCACCGTGGAGACTGACTTGAAACTGGATCGCGTACTGCGGCGTTCCAACGTGCTGGATTTCTATTTCAGCCAGGAACTGGGCGACTATCCGTGGAGGAAGTCGGACATAGACTGGTTCCGCACCACCCTTAAGTCCCTGTTCCCAAGCGCATACAGCAGCAATACAATTGGAAATATCTACGTCCGGAACCATAATTTGAACGATTATGCCACACCGGCGCTTGGGTTTGACGGCAAGCCCGCAAAGGACACGTATCACTACAACGCACCAGGGGGAACGCCGCTGGTGAGAAGGGTGGGAGCGCAGGCCAATCCCAAGGGACTGGACGGGAGGCATATTGCCCTGTGGCAGAGCCACGGGCGCTATTTCGAGGAGTCCACGGACCGCTGGGAATGGCAACGGGCCCCCACCCACGGCACGGTGGAAGACCTGTACACCCAGAGCATAGTGCTCCCCTTCCTTATGCCTATGCTGGAGAATGCGGGCGCTTACATCCTGAGCCCTCGCGAAAGGGATCTCCAGGAACACGAGGTAATCATTGACAACGACCCCGCTTTCACGGGAGAACGCGCAGGCCTCCTTCGCCGTGTGGGCATATATACCGAGACCGGGGATTGGAGCAACGCTGGAGTAGGCTTTGCGGACTCCAAGCGCACCTATATGCTGGGCGATACGCCGTTCAAGGCCGGAAGCGCCCGCCAGACCGGGTGCGTGGAGTCCGCAGGAGACGGATACGCAATTGCAAAGTGGTCTTTCACCCCTCCGGAGAAAGGAAGTTATGCGGTGTACGTATCGTACAAGACCCTCAATAACAGCAGCGATGCCGCACATTACACCGTACACCACGCTGGAGGCTCCACGGAGTTCTACGTCAACCAGCAAATGGGTGGAAGCACCTGGATCTACCTTGGAACGTTCCCGTTCGATTCCGAGTCTCGCGTAACCCTTGACAACGTATATCCTTCAGGCAAGAGTATGCCTTACGGATGCGTAGTCACGGCGGATGCCGTGAAGATTGGCGGCGGCGTGGGCAAGACTGCGCGCGGCGTTGCTAAGGCGCCGCAGAGCAGCTACACCACGTCCGGAATGGCCAGCTACCTTGAAGGCGCCCTCTACTGGATGCAGTGGGCAGGCGCCGAACCGGACCTGACTATCAACTGGGCGGATGACTATACAAAGGACTTTGCCGGACGCGGCGCCTGGGTCAGCGACCTGACCGGAGGAAGCAAGGTCAACCCGGACAAGCCAGGCAAGAAGATTCCGGTGGACGTCTCCCTGGCCATCCATTCCGATGCCGGAGTAACCCCCAACGACTCCATAGTGGGCACCCTGGCCATCTACACGCTATCTTCCGACGGAAAGGCCACCTACGCGGACGGCAGGAGCCGTTACCTGGGACGTACCTACGCAGACCTGGTGCAGAGCCAGATTTGCAACGACATACGGGCAGAATTCAATCCTGAATGGAGCCGCAGGGAGATATGGGACCGCTCCTACAGCGAGGCCCGTACCACCTCCGTCCCGGGAATCATAGTGGAGAACCTAGCCCACCAGAACCTGGCCGATATGCAGTACGGCCTCAACCCTGACTTCAAGTTCACCCTTGCCAGGGCAATCTATAAAGGCGTTCTCAAATTCCTCAGCAACGAGTATAACCGGGAATATGTGGTTCAGCCGCTGCCGGTTAATTCCATTGCAGTACTGCCAGACGGAGACGGCAGCCTGATCCTTAAATGGAAACCTACCAAGGACCAGCTTGAGCCTACGGCCGATGCCAAGAGCTATATAGTATACACAAGGCTGGACGACGGTTTCTTTGACGACGGCGTTCCGGCAACTGTAAAGACCACTGAAGACGGCTGGGTCCAGACCAGCCTGAACTATGCCAAAGGGCATATCTACAGTTTCAAGGTAGTTGCAGTGAACGACGGCGGAAAGAGTTTCCCGTCACAGATAGTCAGCTTTGGCGTACCGGACAGCCCTACCGGCAGCACCGTGATGGTTGTCAACAACTTTGACCGCGTCTCCGGGCCCACCTGGTTCGATTCCGAGACCTACGGCGGCTTCCTGTACAACGAGGACGGCGGCGTAGGATACATCAACGACATATCGTTCATAGGAGAAGTGTATGAGTTCCGCAGGGATATGGAGTGGATTGACGATGACAATCCCGGCTGGGGCGGCAGCAGCGTAGACAAGGCCGGCACCATAATCCCCGGCAACACCTTTGACTACGCAAAGGTGCACGGTCGGGCCCTTATGGCCGCAGGAAGGCCGTTCTACAGCGTTTCCGCGGCAGCCTGGGAGGCTGACCCTACAATGGGCAAGGGAACCGGCTCAGTGGACATCATCTGCGGCAAGCAGGTCAAGATATTCGCCGGCCCCGGAAAGGTGCGCTATGCCGTATTCCCTGCCGAACTGCAGAGCGCAATCAGGAGTTATACCTCCGGTGGTGGGAACGTCCTGATATCCGGTGCCAACATTGCCACGGATGTCTGGGACAGGGTCTTCCCCATTGAGGTTGACAAGCAGCAGCGGGAGCAGGACAT
>CACWLD010000022.1 GCA_902761655.1 uncultured Bacteroidia bacterium
CCTGATGAAGCAGCCCAATATGCTCATCCTGGACGAGCCCACTAACGACCTTGACATTGTCACCCTGAACGTCCTTGAAGAGTACCTCCTGGACTTCTCCGGCACCCTTATCATAGTATCCCACGACCGCCACTTTATGGACCGCCTTGTTGATCACCTCCTGGTTTTCTGCGGCGATGGCGTGGTCAAGGACTTCATAGGCAACTTCAGCGAATACCGGGCCTTCATAAAAGACTACGAGGCCGAAGCCAAACGCGCCTCCGCTAAGCCCGCTGCTCCCCGCGTCGAGCAGCGCAAGGCCGTTCCGGCCAAGCGCAAGCTCTCCTACAAGGAGCAGCGCGAGCTGGAAAGCCTTGAAGCGGAGATAGACGCGCTTACCGCGGAGAAAGCCGCCCTTGAGGGGCAACTTTCAAGCGGCACGCTGGCGTACGAAGCGCTTCAGGCTGCCTCCTCCCGCATCGGCGAAATCATCTCCCTCCTCGACGCCAAGGAACTCCGCTGGCTTGAGCTCTCAGACATCGCCTCCTAATTTCATATCCTTTGTAAGCTTCATTATCACGCAGAGGATGACAAAGAGGAGCAAAGTTCCGGCAAGGAATGCGAAGGTCTCCATTTGGAGAAGGATGTATATTATCCCATAGGCAAGTGCAACCAGGCCGGTTAACAGCCAAGCCCATTTGCTTTTTACAATTCCGGCAAAGTATCCTCCCAGGGCAGCGGTTGTCATCACTGATGCTATAAGGTAGGACAGCCCAAATGACAGGAAATCAGAGAAGGCAAGTAGCAAAGAATAGAAGAGTACCAGTGAAGCTCCTATTACCATATACTGGATAAGGTTGATTGACTTCTTTGATACCATCTCCACCACGAATCCGGCAATGAATATCAGGAAAACGATAAGGATGCCGTATTTGGCGGCCCTCTCCGTCTGGCGGTACTGTGTCACCGGCTTTACCAGATTGACGCCAAAATAGTTGTCAGTAGGGCTTGCCATAGTCAACTGTGAGACAGACCATTTGGCGGTAAAGCCGTCAGGACGGATATCCCTTTCTGTGGGAAGGAAATCTCCAAAGAAAGAAGGATCCGGATAATCTGAACGCATCTCTACTTGGGTAATCCTTCCTGCCGGCTTGAAGGAGAGAGACTCCGATCCGTTGATCTTCAAGGACACTTGGAAGGGAATCACATCCCCCTCACGTGTCCCATCTTCAAGGGTAATCTCTGCCATTATACCATAGCTGGATGCCTTTACTTTCAGGTCCTTGCCGCTTAGATTGAAAGACGGCTCGCCTTGTATGCCCTTTAGGTCATCCATTCCAAGGATCAACTCCCCGGATCCTACAGCTGCCAGCCTTTCATCCACGATAAAGTTTCCCTGGATGGTGAGGTCTGCAGTATAGACGGAGATATCGTAAATAGAGCGATGCAGCTCCTTGGCGGCACTGCTCACTTCATATTTCAGATCATCCGGGTATAAGGTCTCGCTAACCGTCTTCTTCTCCTTTTCCTCTCCGGTCTCTTTAAGATACTCGTATCTTATATAAGGCCCGGAGAACGTCTGCGGATGTCCCCAGCTGTCAGTTATGTGATCCAGGGAATGCTGGTGCTGGTATTCGCGGTCGTTGATCTGGTTGCGGATCATTATCAGCGGAATGCCCATCAACAGTGCCAGTACGCTTATTATGCATACCTTGACAATGGGATTGCCCCAAAAGTTTTTGAATGTCTGTGTCATATTAAAAATCTGTTTAACTTTGTATTAAGGCCAAATTCAATGCAAAACGTTTTCATAAGCTACTCTAGGCAGGATTTTAATGTCGTTGACAAGGTGACTGAAGCCCTGTCTGGCAATGGCATCAATTACTGGATAGACAGGGAAGGCTTGGAACCCGGTGTAACTTTTCCCGATAAGATAGCCAACAGCATAAAAGACTGTGACGTTTTCCTCTTCCTATCCTCGGAAAATGCCAACGCTTCTCCCTGGACCCTCCGTGAAATCAGTATGGCCATAGATCTTGGGAAGACCGTTCTCCCCGTTAAACTTGACCACTCTGCATATGCGCCTTCCGTAGCCCTATATCTTTCACCTCTCCAGTATGTGGACTGGCTCGCCCTTGGCCCGGAGGCAGCTCTCCAGAAGATCGTCTCCCGAATCAACGGCTATGGAGGCGAACCTTCCAGCCGTTTGTTCAAGAAAGAGGAACTACCTGTATTTACAAAGGCAGTCCTATATGCAGGCCTTCTCTTCCTTACAGGAACATACGCCAGCCTGACATATATGTTCCTATGGGCCAAAACCCTCCGCTCCAGCGAAATAATGGGCGGGCTGTCTGGATATGTCTGCGAGTTTGGCATATTGTTGTCTATATTTTACATCATCAGGATACTGCGGCTTCGCCGTTGCTATTTCTCAATCCCGCTCCTGGCTCCGTTCATTATGTTCCTGGCGGGGATGTTGCTCAGGGACCCCAGTGTGATGGTCAGCGCCGGCCTTCTTCTCCTGGGATGGCTCTTTATCTTCGTTTCCTGTCTGGCCGGCAAGTCCGTTGGAAAAAGTTTCTTCAGCTTGATGAGCAAGGATCCGGTTACTCTGAAAATCACCGATCCGGAGAATCTCATCTTCGTTTATCTCATCATAAAAGCCATTATAGTTGTCTTTTCCCATTACCTTAACCTGAATCTGTTCTAGCATTTATGCGTAAATTCTACGCAAATATAGCGCCAATAACAGAAGTTTCCAAATATTTTATGTGAATTATACACAAAAAAGGCCCGTATTTGCATACGAGCCTTGTTTTTCTGGGAGATCCTTCGCTGCGTTCAGGATGACAATGGTGTGGGCGGGACCGCTAGAAGAGTACGGCTACGCCTACGTAGAACTGCTGGCGGTTGATGGTGGCGTTGTCGCGGACCAGCTGGCCTACATTGAAGCCGGAACCGCTTTCTGAAGTGGACTCTGCCTTATTGTTGTCCAGGTCAAGACGGTTGAACATTCCCACGTTGTAGCCCAAGGTTACGCGGAGCATCTTGCCTATGTCGGCTCCTATTCCTCCGCCAAGCATCAGGTCCATACCCTCGAAGATATTCTTGTCATACATATCCAGGACGTCTCCCTTAAGTTCAAATCCAAGGAGTTTTACGTCTCCCTTGATCTTTGAGCTTACGCCAATGCTGGCGGTAGGGCCTGCAAATGCAAAGAACTTGTTGCCCTGGTAAGGAACGCTGAACATAAACTTGAACGGGATGTCAATGTAGTGCTCCTCCAGCCTGCCCTTGAGCAGCAGTGAACTTACTGAGCCTATGTTGAGCAGTCTGTCAGCGGATCCGTTTGAGAATTCATAGTAGAGTCCCGGTGCAATGCTAATATTCTCTGAAATGGGAATATTGTAGTCCATTCCGGCGTAAAGGCCGTGCATAGTTACGTCTTTGTTCAGGCCGGAGGCTTTGATCCTCTGGGTGACGTTTGAATAGCCTGCGCCCACGCTTATCTGGGCAAAGGCGTTGGTTCCTGCCAGCAGGAGTCCTGCGGCCAGTACAATTGATAAAGCTTTCTTCATATTACAAAGATTTTATTGCGTTAGTCAGTATTTCTACAGCCTGGTCAGTGGTGGCCCAGCTGGTGCAAAGGCGCACCGCTCCGTGGGTATCGTCAATTTTCTGCCAGTATTCGTACCCCACAAACTGTGCCAGACGCTCCTGCTGCTCAAGGGAAAGTTCCACGAACACCTGGTTGGTTGGACTGCTTCCAAAGAGTTTCAGGCCTTTCTCCTTTATGGCTTCCCTGATCTTCGCTGCCTGGGTAAGGGCGTGCTGGGACAGGTTGAAGTACAGGTTGTCAGTGAACAAGGCGGCGAACTGCAGTCCCAGCAGCCAGCCCTTTGCCATCATTCCGCCGTTCTGCTTTATGTTGTAGCGGAAGTCCTTCTTGTAGGCATCGTTGCATATTACCAAGGCCTCGCCAAAGAGGGCTCCCTGTTTTGTTCCTCCCACGTAGAAGATGTCGGCAAACTTGCCCAGGTCCTCCGGCTCTATGTCGCATTTGTCGCACATCAGTCCGTAGCCAAGGCGGGCGCCGTCAATGAACAGGGGAATCTTGCACTCGCGGCAGGCAGCGCTGATTTCAGTGAGCTCCTTCTTGGAGTAGATGGTTCCAAGCTCAGTGGGGAAGGAGATGTACACCATTCCCGGCTGCACTACGTGCTCGTGGTTGGCATCGGAATAATGTCCTACCACTGCATCCAGAATCTGGCCGGCGGAAATCTTTCCGTCCTTGTTCTTCAGGGTGAGGGCTTTGTGGCCGATGTGCTCGATGGCTCCGGTCTCGTGCACTGCAATGTGGGCTGTATCGGGGCAGAGCACACCCTGATATGGCCTCAGGACTGATGAGATGACGGTGGCGTTGGTCTGCGTGCCTCCTTCAAGGAAGTGCACATCGGCATTGGGTACGACAAAGACTTCGCGGATGCGGGCGGCCGCATCCTTGCAGTAGTCGTCCTCCCCGTAGCCGGGATTCTGTTCAAAATTGGCCTCCTGGATAACCTGGAGCAGGTAGGGATGGGCTCCCTCAAGATAATCGCTGTAGAATAACGGTTTCATTAATCTATGTTTTTCTTCTCTGCCGTCCAGCCTTCCCTCTGGGCAACTCCGCAGGGGTTGCCAAGGAACATAGCACCTGCCTTTGCATCGCCCTTGAGCTGCCATTCAAGCCAGGCTGTGGCAATGACGGCGAACTCTCCTCCGTGAGGCTGGGCGTATGTTCCGCCGTGGCCGACGGGGTAGTTGGCGGCGAAAGCCGGGACGTGGTCAATCCTATGGAAATCGTCCATACCGTTTGCGTAGGCAATGTCTTCAGGACCTCCAAGGAGGTACATTACCGGGGTGTGGATCTGGAGAAGCTTTTCCTTTGCGGGCATAGGCATTCCCGGAACTGCGGTTGAAGGGTCGCTGAAAAGGCCGCTGTTGCAGATCATAATGGTCTTGAGTCTTGGATCCTGGCAGTTGTCAAGTGTCTGGAGACCGCCGCAGGACATTCCGGCAAGGGCTATGTTCTTTGTGTCCAGCTTATGGTAGTAAATGCTGGAAGGGTCTTCGTTAACCTTGAACACCCAGTCTATGCCTTCTATCTGCTGGGCGGAAGTGGACTGGGGACCGCGGTAGCGCTCTCCGTTGAGGGGGATGAAACCGGTGGCTACCACAATGAATCCGTGGGAGGCGATCTCGCTCAGGAAATTGATGTGCTCCCAAGGAGAGTTGGTGCAGGCTCCGTTACCCCATACCAGTACCGGCAGAGGGTTGCCCGCATTGAACGGAGTAAGGTCTGTAGGGCGCAGTATGGTGTGGGCTTCCAGTGAAGGCTCCTCTACCATTATGGCCTTGTAAGGGCCGGTTCCGCCGTCTTCAACAACTTCGCTCTTGGCGTAATTCTGGGCAAAAGCGCAGGTGCAGAGGGCTGCTAGCGCCAATGTGATGATAGATTTAATGGATTTCATCTCTCAATTATTTTAGGTTAATTAATTCAAATATAACAACTATTGTTTATATTTACCTTGCTATGAAACGGATAATGATTTTTTTGGCCGCAATTCTGGCGGCAGGATGTGCTAATAAGCCTAAGGACGTGCTCTGGCTGGCCAACGGGCCGGTTGAGCCTCAGGGAGAACCTTATTATGAATACAGGATCCTGGACCACTGGGACAACCTGGACGATTCCGTAGAACGCGGATATGCCGGCAAGTCCATCTGGGAGTGGACCTCTCCGGAAATACCCGTTGAAAGGATCCATACCTACGGACGCCTTAACAAGTCCTTGGGAATCAACGGTTCCGTACTCAACAACGTGAACGCCAACCCAAAGATCCTGGATTCTGACCATCTCAGGCGCGTCGCACAGATAGCTGACATCCTGCGCGAATACGGCATCAGGACATACCTGTCCATAAACTTCGCCACCCCAATGGCGCTGGGAGAGCTCCCTACCGCAGATCCCCTGGATCCGGCAGTGGCCCAGTGGTGGAAGGACAAGGCAAACGAGATTTACGCCATCATACCTGACTTTGGAGGCTTCCTGGTGAAGGCGTCTTCCGAGGGGCAGCCCGGTCCGCAGGACTTCGGGCGCACCCACGTTGACGGCGCCAATATGCTGGCCGACGCGCTGGGTCCCCACGGCGGAATGGTTATGTGGAGGGCTTTCGTATACGCCGCCACCAGCCCTGACCGTGCGAACCAGGCCGTGGAGGAGTTCGAGCATCTTGACGGGCAGTTCCGCGACAATGTCATTATCCAGATCAAGAACGGTCCGGTAGATTTCCAGTGCCGCGAGCCTTTCAGCCCGCTCTTCGGCCGTATGGAAAAGACCGTCACTATGCCTGAGCTCCAGGTTACCCAGGAGTACCTGGGCCAGAGCTTCCACCTGGTTTTCCTCGCCCCTATGTGGGAGGAATTCTTCGGGGACGTGAGGAACTACGCAAGGCTTGACCGCAAGGCAATTGCAGGCGTGGCCAATACCGGCCAGGAGGACACCTGGTGCGGACATATCTTCTCACAGGCAAACTGGTACGCCTTTGGCCGCCTGGCCTGGGATCCCACCCTTACCAGCGAGCAGATTGCCGACGAGTGGATCCACCACACCTTCCTCAAGCCCTGGTGGTGCTCCAAGAAGCGCTGGGAGAAGGAATTCGTGACCCCTGTCAAGAATATGATGTTGGAGTCACGCGAAGCCTGCGTCAACTACACAATGCCGCTGGGCTTCCACCATATATTCAACAGCAGCCACTACGGTCCGGGCCCCTGGCAGGGCAGCGTCCGTCCTGACTGGTCCCCGCTTTATTACCACAAGGCCGGTCCCGACGGCGTCGGCTTCGACCGCACCGTTGCAACAGGCTCCGGCAATACGGCACAGTATCACGAGCCTTTCGCCTCTATGGTGGACAACCTCTCCACCTGTCCGGACAAGTACCTCCTCTGGTTCCACCATCTGCCTTGGGATTACAGGATGCGCAGCGGACGCACCCTCTGGGATGAGATATGCCTCCACTACCAGAGCGGCATAGACAGCGTGCGCGGCTTCCTGGACACCTGGGCCGCTGTCAAGAAATTCGTGGACGAAGACACCTGGAACAAGGTCCAGGAGCGTCTGGTAATACAAGAAGCAGACGCCCGCTGGTGGCGGGACGCCTGCGTCCAATATTTCCAGACTTTCTCCGGAATGCCTGTTCCTTCCGACGTCGCGGCTCCGGAAATCCCCCTGGATTCCCTCAAGCGCCGTCGCGGAAACCCGCCTACGCTCCATCAGGAGCCGGCCGGGCCTTCCTCATTCTAATACAGACTACCTGAACAACAGCTGTGCAAAGTTGTACAGTGCGCGTCTCCAGCTCTGCCACTCGTGGGCGGTGTCTGGAGATACGTATGTATGGGCGTTGTAGCCGGCTTTCTTGAGGCTTTCTGCAGTCGCCTGTATGTCACGGCCGCCGGAAAGCTCGCGGCTTCCGTAGCTTACGAAAATGAGCTTGTTGTTCTGCTTGAATCCCTTGGCTGCGGCCGCCTCCTCAGGGGTGATCTCGCCGCCGCTGAATATTCCAAGGGATGAGAATACCTCAGGATACTTGAGGCCTATTTCCTTGGTTTCCATTCCACCCATTGACAGACCTGCCATTGCGCGGTGGGCGTTGTCAGGGATGGTCCTGAACTTTGCGTCAATCATAGGTATGATGTCCTGGATAAGGGTGTTGGCAAAGCCCTGGTACCAGTCTGAAGGAAGTACCATTCCTCCGCCCTGCCTCTGGGCGGGAGCGGCCTGGCGTCCTCCAGCCGGGTTAGGCTCCTGAGGCCTTTCTATCCTCCAGGATCCATTGTCCATTACTATGATGAAGGGAACGCACTTACCCTCTGCCAGGAGGTTGTCCATAATCTGGGCGGTCTTGCCCTGCTGGGGCCAGCCGTGCTCGCTCTCTCCGCCGCCGTGCTGCAGATAGAGAACCGGGTAGCGCTTGTTGGGGTTCTTGTCGTACTCCGCAGGGAGATAGACATAGCAGTGGCGCATAGTGTTGTTGGTAGGGGACCAGTAATAGAGTTCGCGCACGTCGCCCTGGGGAACGTTCTTCAACTGGTAGAAGTCCTGGTCGTGTGCAGGGACGTCAATACCGCTGCTCCATCGGCTTACGCCGTAATAGTAAAGGCTTGACGGGTCTGGGACGTAGGCTCCGTCAATGATTATCTGGTAGTAGTGGAAGCCCTCGTCCTGGGGAGCGGAGTCGCCAATCCAGTAGCCTTCCGCATTTCTGTGAAGGTCATAGGTTGCTCCGCCTATGTCCAGCTTGACGGATTGGGCGTCGGGGGCGTTGATACGTACGCGCACGCGTCTTTCAGAGTTTACTTTTGGATACTCCTTGCCTGTCTGGGCGTTGGGAGCGGTCACGAAGTCTTCTTTTACCTGGGCGCCTGCGTTAAAGACAGCCATTGCAAGCGCAAGTATGGTCATTATCCTTTTCATTTTGACTATAGTTTATGTGTTCAGTTGATTACTTGAGCGCCTTGAGGGCGGGGAAGAGGTACTTGTAGATGAGGTCCTGCTCTGCCTGGAGGTTGTTGGAGTCGGCAGTTACTGCAATTACGGCATCGGCATCAGGATAAACAATGATGTACTGGCCGCGGGCTCCGTCTGCGCGGTAGGCTCCCTCCGGGCACATCCACATCTGATAGCCGTATCCCAGCATAAAGGTGCTGTTCTCAGGGGTGAGGCCTCTTTCTGCAGCATTGTCGGGACGGGTTCCGGCTGGAACTGAAGGCACCTGGTATTTGGAGGCTTCGGCCACCCAGTTCTCGCTGATCAGCTGCTCGCCGTTCCACTTTCCCTTCTGGAGGAAGAGCTGGCCGAACTTGGCCATATCCTCCGTCTTGAGGTAGAGGCCCCAGCCGCCGGCGTTGATGCCCTGCGGGCTCTCCTCCCACTGAGGCTTTTCAATGTGCAGAGGCTGGAAGAGACGGGTGTCAAGGAAGTCAAGCACCTTCTCTCCACTTACCTTCTGGGCGATGGCGGAAAGCATATATGTTCCCATCGAGTTGTAGCAGTACCAGGTTCCCGGGGTCTTGGTAACGGGGTGGGCGAGGAATGCCTTTACCCAGTTGTCCGCGCCGCGGCGGTTGACCTCGGTCTCGTGGCCGCAGTTCATTGTAAGAAGGTTGTGTACTGTGATTGCCTTGAGGTTGTCAGACATCTCTTCCGGGCAATCCTCCGGGAAGAAATCGACCAGCTTGTCATTTACTGAGATCTTGCCCTGGTCCACCAGCATTCCAATTGCAGTGGCAGTGAATGATTTGCTCACTGAATGCATTGCGTGAGGGATATCGGGCGCGGCTTCGCCGTACCAGTCCTCAAAAATCACGTTGCCGTGCTTGAGCACCATTAGGCTCTCGAAAGTCACGCTGGGATCAGCCTCGTCACCTGCCAGGATTGCATCAACCGCCGCCTGGATGGCAGGTGGAGTCGCTTCCCTTGGCAGGTCAATGATATTCTGCTGTTTCTTGCCCCCGCAGGAGCACATAAGAAGTGCAGTCAGCGCTAATGCTGAAATCAATCTGATGGTTTTCATATCTTTACAGAAATAGAATAATCTTACTTCCGTAAAGTTATGAATTATTTTATTTCATTAGGCGGCCGTTGGCTAGGTTGAGCTGATAATTGTAGGTGGTGCGGCCTTTATAGTAGAAGAGGGTGAGGTTGGTTCCGTTGCGGAAGAAGATGTTGTTCAGGAGGGGATCCGTGTTGCGGTTGGCGCAGACAGGCTCCGCCCAGGCAAGGACGTAGGAGCCGTTGGATTTGCGCAGGACCACTATCACGGTGTATCCGCGAATATTGAACAATGCGGCGTTGTAGCCGGAGGAAGTCTCCTTCTTGGCCTTCTTGTATGCTTCAACCAGCGATGATTCAGGGTCTACGGCTCCGTAGGTGACGCTTCCGGCGCTGGAAGTTGCCTTTGGGTTGTTCTTTAGCCACCACTGGATTGCCTGGTCCGTCATCTCATCCGCCTTGCTTAACTCTACGAGCGATGCGTCCGCCATAAGAAGCTGCCTTGCAAACTCTATTTCCGGGTTGATGGCGCTGGCAACGGCATCCACGTAGGAGCTGCCCTCTATCCTGCCGTCGGCAAGGTACTTGCCGCAGAAGGATACTGCCTGCAGGCTCTCCTTTGCGGGGTCGAAGGTGATGACGCTGCGCTGGGCCTTGCCCGCGCCGTCCTCCCTAAGCGCCCCCATCACCAGAATGTCGCTTTCGCCTACGCGCTCCACCCTGATTCCGTCCTTGAACTCCTTGAACGCGGTGCCGTCGGCCTCGAAGCAGGGATATCCCACGCGGTTCTCAAGCTCCCACTGCCCGTCACGCGGCGCCAGGGTGACGACGTTCATAATATTGGAATTGGCGTCGGGGTAGAAATGGAAGACCTTGGGGCCGGAGGCCGTCTGCAGCGGGAAGGTGAGGCCCGGCGCAGGGGCGGCTGCAAGCGCAGCCACAAGCGCCTCCGCCTCTTCCGCGCTAGGCAGCGGAAGGGCCTCCGCGGCCTTCTCCTCCACCTTGGCCGCAGTGCCGCAGGAAACAATCAATACAAGGCCCGCCAGGGCGCTGAGATATCGTAAAGCGTTCATAGTCGAATGAAAATTTTTACAAAGATATGCATTCTTTATGCCACGTAAATGGCACAACTTTTGATTTTTGGACTGCCGTACTAAAATCAAACCCTTATGAAGACTATAAAAACATCTATGTTGGTTACAGCCGCCATTCTCGCGGCTTCTTGCAATCCTTTGGATACTGAATGGGATCCCTTCAGTATACTTGATCCTTCACAAGGCGGTTTTGGCGGCCCCGGAGGCGAAGCCACAGCCATCAGCTGCTCACGCGAAGCCGCCTTTGACAACGACAACCCTGGAAGCCAGAACACCTTTGCCATAGACGGCGGAACAGTCTGGGGCCTGTCCGGAACCACGTATTCGCCATCGGCCAGTAGTAAGCAGAAGGTGTTCGTAATTGGCGGCGTCAACGCGGAGGCGGGGAAGACCCTGGCCGTGAAGGACGCGTCAGGCACCACGCTGGGCTCCATCGTGCTGCCTTCCGCCCTCGGCGGCTACGGCGTGGTCTTCAGCGCCCCCGGCATCACCCAGGGAACTACTTACAAGCTTTTTGCAGGAGATACGGAACTGTACTCCTTCACCTGCTCCGGGCAGATAACAAGCGCCGGATCGTCAACCGGAATGGGCGGCGGACCTGGTGGCCCGGGCGGCGGTTTCCCCGGCAGACCGTAAGCGGGGACCGTCCTATATGTGTTAATTACTACCAATGTCCTCCCGGAACAATCCGGGGGGACCTTTGTTTTATTTGGGCATTCTTCTTATTTTTACACAAATAATACTATTCAGTACTTAATATGCCTACCTACAGAGAACTGTTCGAGAAGCTCGGAAAACTGACCCAGGAACAGCTGGATTCAGAAATCCGTATCATACCTGTCGGATATACCGATGCCGACGCCCTTGCAATCCTCAATTACCAAACCATTCCCCACGTCCTGGAACTGACCAAAGCGGTCCGCGACCTGTACTACTGCAAGCCTTCTGAAGATGAAGACTGGGTGGCATCCGGCGTGATGGATTTCTCCGAGTCCGAAGTGCAGGAACTTGGAATAGCGGAGGACAGCGACTATACCCTTATCTGCAAGAAGGGAGAAGTAATATTCAAGATTAAAGACAATATCCAGTTGGCTCCGGAAATGCCGGCCGACGTGGGTCTTGACACAAGTATACTGCCATTATGAGAAAACTGTTTTACCTTATTGCCGCTTCCTTGCTCGTATTCTCCTGCAAGACCGGCAGCGTAAAGATCGGGACGTCCCAGGGAGACCTTTTGGTAACCCCTATGACGGACAATTCCGTACGCGTCCAGATGATGGGCGAGCCCACCCACAATGTAGAAGAGCTTATCTTCACCGAGAAAGTTGCAACTCCTGCTTTTGAGAAGACTGAGGACGCTTCGGCCATAACCATAAAGATGGCCGGAATGACCGTTGTCTTTGACAAAGCGTCCGAGACCCTTGCGTACTATGGCAAGGACGGCGCGCTCCTGTTTAAGGAAGCGCCCGGCACCAGGGTGCTCGACAAGACCACCGTGGGCGGCACGCCAATCCCCGCATCCAGTACAGGCCGCGCAAAGCTAGTCCAGCCTGACCCTATCCAGGGAGACCCAACATACTACACAAGCCAGACCTTTGAGATGCAGGACGATGACCACCAGTTTGGAACCGGCCAGTTCCAGGACGGCTATCTGGACATTATGGGCCTTACCCGCCGTCTGGTGCAGCTCAACACACAGACCGCCATCCCTATGGTCATTTCCAGCAAGGGCTATGGAATCCTTTGGCACAATTACGGAGAGACTTTCTTTAACAAGCCGTCACAGACACTGACACTCAGCCCGGTGCCGCAGGCTGCACCCGCAGTGGCCCCTGTGCCCGGAATGCGTCCTGTGGCCGCACCAAAGGTGTTCGCCGGAGAGTTTTCAGTTGACAAGGCAGGAAAGTATTGCCTTTATGTCTATGGCGGTGACCACGTTGCCAGGGGAGGCCATAAGATAATGGTTGACGGAGAGCTTCTTTTTGAAGACTCCGACAACTGGGTTACCGCAGTTGCAACCTTTGCAGACCTGTCGGCAGGTACCCACAGGATAGAGACCCAGGGCTCTTCAGAGGATACCGTGGAGTTTGGCTGGCGCGCAGTTGACCAGACCACCACATTCTCATCCCCGGTATCACAGAACCTGGATTATACAGTGTTCGCTGGCAATGCTGACGAGGTTATAGGTACATACAGAACCCTTACAGGACCCATTCCTGAGCTGCCTGAATGGGCCTTTGGATATATCCACTGCCGTGAAAGGTACGATACACAGGCTGAACTTCTTGAGAACGCCCGTGAATTCAAACGCAGGGGCATTCCCGTTAGCTGCATAGTCCAGGACTGGCAGTGGTGGGGCAAGACCGGCTGGAACTCTATGGTTTTTGACAAGGACAAGTATCCTGATCCAAAGGCGATGGTGGACGAACTCCACGACCTTGGAATGAAGATAATGATCTCCGTATGGTCAAGGGTGGAGACAGGATCCGTCCTGGGAGACAACCTCACGGAAAAGGGATATTTCATTCCCGGAACCGAGTGGGTGGATTTCTTCAATCCGGAGGCTGCGGAATACTATTGGGAGAGTTTCCGCGACAGCCTTGTAAAGATAGGATTCGATGCCTGGTGGTTTGATTCTACCGAGCCGGACAACGACTACGAGCTTATGAACCGCCGCGTTGCCAACAATACAATTCCGGGCAATGTTTACCGCAATGTATATCCTCTGTTGGTAAACCGTACAATGTATAACGGCTTCAAGGAATATGAGCCGGACAATATGCCTCTGGTGCTCACCAGAAGCGCTTTTGCCGGCGCCCAGAGGTACGGAATCTTTACTTGGTCCGGAGATGTGGGCCACGACTGGACAACCTTCAAGAGGCAGCTCATAGGCGGTCTGGGACAGGTTTCAACAGGCCTTGCCTGGTGGACGTACGATGCCGGTGGATTCTCCCGTCCAAGGGACCAGTACACCAGCGAAGAGTACCAGGAAAGGATGCTCCGCTGGATCCAGACATCCGTATTCCTTCCTATGATGCGTGTACACGGAAGCGGAAGCCATACGGAGCCTTGGAACTACAGCGACGAGACATACAGGATATTCGTAGACTGCATCAACCTTCGCTACAAACTCCTCCCTTATATCAAGGAGCAGGCAAGGAAAGTGTCCGAGGAAGGCTACACTCTGATGCGGCCTCTGGTATTCGACTTTGCTGACGATCCACAGGCTCTGGCGCAGGACTGCGAATATATGTTCGGACCTGACTATCTGGTTTGCCCCATCACCGAGCCCGGAGTGAAGACCTGGAGGGTATATCTCCCCAAGAACGCCGCAGGCTGGGAAGAGTTCAGGAGCGGGCAGCGCTACCAGGGAGGTCAGTACATAGACTGTCCTGTCGATATGGAATTCATACCGGTATTCAAGCGCCTCTAAAAGGCTCCGGCACTATCTACTTCTTGTAGTTCAGCGCCTGGAGGTATCCAAGGAGCGCCATTTTACCGCGCATTGTTTCACGTGGGGTGAACTCTCCGTTCACCCACATATACCTTATGTTGAAGAACGATTCCTGGCGCGGCCAGCCTCCGTCGTTCCACGACGGGTAGCACTGGCGCAGGATGATCTGCGCATCGCCGCCGTCGCCCCTGGACCAGGTCTCGGTGCCGTTGAACGGCGTCTGGCCGGGGTGCGAGCCGGGGACTCCGTCGTTGCGGCCGGTGGTGTAGCAGTCAGTTATGTGCCTTTCGCCAAGGCCGGTCATCTCCACAATGTTGCCCGGATTGCGCCCCAGGCCCCATCCGGCCTCGCTGTACATAGCTTTTTCAAGCTGTGCCTTGCGTGCGGGGGAGTTGGAGATGCGGTGGGCCATCATCACCAGGTGGAGGTTCTCGGAAGTCTGCCAGCGCGCGTCGTTTGCAGCGCGGCGGGAGGGTCTTTCGGCCATAGGCTTTATGTTGTTCTCGTCCGCGTGCCAGTCGACGCTGGATTTGATGTCGGCGTACAGCTGGGGGTAGTGGCGCTCCTGAGGGCAGGTGAGGTAGGCCGCACACGCCCAAATCTGGTAGTAGGCGTTCCGCCCCTTGTCAAAGATTGGGCTCTGCGGCCCCTTGACCATACTTTCCTGGGCAAAGATGTCTTCCCATTCACGCCTTCCGGTTACATTGTAGAGGAAGGCCGCGGCCATCTGGCGGAAGTCGCGTCCGCGCATTCTGGCGCTGCCAATGTCCTGGGTATCATCAAGTTGCTTGTTTTCCTGGCGAGTAGCGAATTGGAATGCCTTGATGGCCTCCTGGGTGTAGTACGTGCAAAGCGAATCGTTCTTGCTTATGCGGAAGGCATCGGCCAGGATTGCACAGTTGGCGGCATTCGCCCACGCCGCCATAGTTGTGCATCCGGCCTGGAACATAATGCTCCATTCCTTTGAGGGGTTGGTGACGCCCTGGGAATAGGCTTCCCCGTCCCTGATGCTCAGGAAGAAGTCCGCCTCGTTGCGGGCTTCGTCTATCAGGTCTGGGATGCCGTTGCCGCTCTCGCGTATGCCAAGGTCATCGGCATCAAGCCCCCAGCCTTCCATAAGGATGTAGGGGAGGAGCATATCGTAAATGTTGCTTACGTGGGCCAGGTGGCGGTCCCAGTCAAAGGCGTCGGAATGGCCGCCGCGGACCTCCGTGTTCACGGGGCTACCCGGCAGGCGGTGCTGCCAGAAGGCGGACTCCAGGGCTGGCTTGAAATGCGGCTCGTCCCAGACGTCGCCGCGGATTGTGCGCCAGTCAGGGTGCCAGGGCTGCAGGTCCGTCTTGTAGACGGTGAATCCAACAGGGTCCACTTCAGGGATGAACATTGGCTGCCTTGGAACAGGGTTGACGTGTTCCGGGTCAATTGGTTCGCCAAGCCTCATATAGTAGTAGCCACGTACGGAGTAACGGAACGGCTGGAAATATACGTCCTTCTTTATGTCAAAGTCCATACTGCAGCCAACATCCTCCACTACCAGGCGGTAGCGGCCGGGTGCGGTGTACTTGAAGTCTATGTTCCAGACATCTGAGCCTGTGAGGTCCTTTGCGCCGGCCTCGTTCTGAGAGGCGCTCTGCGCCTTCCAGAAGCGCACGTTCCCAACTTTGCTGCGCTTTCCGGTGCTGGGGTTGTACAGGTATACTTTCTTCCCTTCGAACGATTTGTAGTCCCTTGGACCGCCTTCTCCAAGCCACAGGTACAGGTCTGCCTCCTTGACGGGTTCTTCCGGGATATAGCCGAGGATGTTGACGTGGACGGCTTCGGACTGGGTGTTCCAGATGTCAAAGGTTACCTCCGCCGAAGAGGCGTCGGAACCTATGCCGGACGGGATGCTTACGGTGTAGCTGCATCCCTGTTTCATAGCCTTGGGCAGCTTGAGGAATATCCAGTGGTCCAGTTCGCTGGTCAGGGTATGGTCCGTGTTCATCGGCTTGGACTTGCGGAAGGCCTGCAGCGCTGCGCGGCTGCCGTAGGCCTTGTCGTCGCGGGAGGAGATGATCCAATCCCCGGCCTTGACGGCGGCCTCAGGGTTGAGCCTGGGGGCGAAGACAAGAAGCGTGTCGTCGCCTTCGGCAAAGGAATGTCCAAGGTAGGCGCTGGGGCCTGTGGCATCGTCGCGGTAGTGGACTTCGCCATCCCTGAAATGTACCATAAGGTACTCTTTGTCAACGACTTTCAGTTCAAGGAACTTGGTTGCTCCCGCTGATGTCGGAATCAAAAGGATAAACAACGAAAGCAGTGCGGAGGTTAAAAGGTTTCGTTTCATATTTCAGGGAATATTGTAAGGCGGATGGTTGAGGCGCCGTAGGGAACCAGCTCAATGAAGGTGTCGCTTCCTTCCTCAGCAACTACTGTCTGCGGGAGAGGGGGAGTGATACGGGCATCTTCCATCTCCCAGCTGCAGTACCATTTGCCGTCTTTCTGGAAAAGTTCGTTATATGCGTCGCGAACCCTGCCGTAATTGCCGTCAGGATCCGGATAGTACTTCATTGCGCCGGCCCTGAGAAGCTGTACCAGCTGGCCGTTGAACTTGACGTAGCCGCCGTCCTCCGCCGGCTTGCCATTCCTGTCATACAACGGCTCATTTGTCCATTGGGTGAAGCGCTGGCCATCGTAGGGCTTGCTTGGAACCACATCATAATCCCAGCCCTTGACGCCCGTCACGGGAATCCTGATCTTGAGAGGAACGTTCTGCAGGTCAAAGGGGAAGCCCTTGGCTCCGGTCTTTATCAGTTTAACCTTGTCCAGGTTGGCGTTCCTGATGGCATAGTTCCATTTTCCGGACGGGGTAATATTCCAGTTCACGAAATCCGGATTCTTTGACTGCTTTCCTGCAAGGTAGTCGTATACCTTCTCGTCAATCTCCCAGTTGGCGGGGATGGCGTAGGTGTAGGTCAAGGGGCCGCGTACAACGCTCTCTCCCTGGACGGCGTTCTTTACGAACTCTATTTCCATAGGGAAGCGGACCTTGAACTTCTCACCGCTCTTCCAGGTCTTGCTCACGGTCTGGAAGCCCTGTTTGTCAGAGGCTTTGCACCATCCCGGAATCCTGTAGGTGAAGTCCATCTGATGAGGCTTCCTTGATACTTTGCCATCTTCGTAGAAGGTGAACTTGAACTGTATGTCCTCCTCGAAAGGATAGTTTGTGATTTCCTGAATCTTTACAGTGACGCCGTCTCCCAGGTCGTATACTACAGATGAAGGGCCGTAGAGGGCGGCTACTGGCTGCCCGTTCTTGTCCTTCATCCACATCCTGGATGCGTAGTTGGGGAAGTATCTGTGCAGGTTGCCAATGCAGCATTCAACCTCGTGGGCGGACCTGTATGCCATCCAGGTCTTTGCCTTCTTGTATTCATTGTGGTTGGAGGATCCGGTGCAGAGTACCTGGTTGGGGCAGGAGAAATACTGCATTGCCTTGAAGTCCTTGGTTACAGCACCCAGACCGGCATTGAATACTGCCTTTTCCAGACGGTCCGCAAAGGTAGCGTCTCCCGTAACTATAAGGTAATACCCTATGGTCCAGGTGTAGTCAGAAATGTCGCAGGTCTCGTGGGAAGCAAGGGGATCGACGCCTGCAAGGCCTTCGGAGCTGGAAATGATGCCGTCAATGAGCATATTCTTGTCTTCCATCTTCTGGTCTCCCTTCAAGGCTGCCTCTTTGTAGATTTCCTTGCCGGTAAAGGCATACAGGAGCATAGGGAGCTTGAGGGTCTCACATACTGTAACGCCGTGCCCGGCCATAGGCTGGTCGCTCAGGTATTGTTGCATATTGTTTGGGACCAGAGCCCAGACGGCTTCCGCAAGCTCAAGGAGCTTGGGGTTGCCGGTAAGGGCGTACGTCCACAGGATGCCTTCTATGTTAATGATGTATCGGCCGTCGCTGAGTTCTTCCGGAGTGTACGTCAGGTAGTTCTTTTCAAGCGCAACGGGGACACGCGGGTCGCCTGTGGCTTCGTAGTAAGTCTTCATTGTTCTGAAGAATACTGCGAAAGGCCAGCCCATTGAGTCGCCCTCACGGCCCAGACGGCCTTCCGGGCGCCCTGCGGCCGCAATTTTCTTGCGTTTCTCCAACTGAGCCTGGATGCTTGCAGGACTCCCGAATCCCCTGAAGGTGGATTCGTCAAAGACATAGCCGGGTTTTGGAGTAAGAGGGTGGTCCAGGACATAGTCTACATTAGCCTTACCCTTGGCCATAAGTTCTTCATCGTCAAGGACATAGCCAAGCCTGCTGAAACCGTCTACGTAATAGGCGGACTGCTCGAAACGCCACCAGTCCGCACCCCAGTAGTGAGGGTTCTGGCTCATTTCCAGGTCGCCTGCCCAGCAGCAACCGTCAAAAGGGTATGACATCGCTTCTGGATGGCCGGTAAGTCCGTTTTTCTGTCTTACGAGGAACTCCCTTACCCATCCTTCAGGGGTTATGTCATTAATAAGTCCCTCTGCAAAAGCCGCATACGGTGCAACAGGAATATCCGGGGCTCCCGCTACCGGAGCCTCACCCTGTTCCGTGCAGGAAAACAGGCAAATGGAACTGAACAGCAACGCCAATGATAATCTTTTCATAGAATATTAGAATTAGAGTTATTGTAACAACATATCAAATATAAGAAAATAGAACTTCTTTTTATGTATATTTGTCTTAAACATAATAACGCTAACTCTATATGGCTGACAAGATTACTCGCCGAGAGGCCTTGAAGGGCCTTCTCTTTGCCGGAATGGGAATCGCCACAGGCGGCATGCTGCTTAAGTCACAGGGCGCTGCTGCAAGGCCCGCTACACCTTCCGCTCCTTGGAAAGAGGCTCCGGAGGGATCCAAGATAGATACCAGAACCTGGGACAAGATAGGGGAGACCCTTGGAATGCTTGGCCTTGGATGTATGAGGCTTCCTACAAAATCAGGAGGCGGTGGCGGCTTTGGCCGTAACCAGCCGCTTGACCAGGAAGCCGTAAACGCTATGGTTGACTACGCCATTGCCCACGGTATCAACTATTTCGATACCGCTCCCGCCTATGGCGAGTCTGAGGTAGTGACAGGCAAGGCTCTCAGCCGCCACCCGCGCTCTTCGTTCAAGATTGCCACCAAGATATCCAATATGAACGGAAGGCCTACGCTGGAAGCAGGCAAACAGATGTTCGAGACCTCTTTGAAGAATCTCCAGGTAGATTATGTGGACTTCCTTCTGCTCCACAACCTTCAGAATATGTCCGGATTCAACACCCGCTTCCGCAGCAACGGTCTGTTTGACTGGATCCTTGAGCAGAAAGCAAAGGGCCGGATCAAGCATCTTGGATTCTCTTTCCACGGTACAAACGATGACCTTCCCGGCCTTGTAGACCTTTATGACTGGGATTTTGTACAGATTCAGCTCAACTATGCGGACTGGAAGGATATGTCTGCCGGTTGGGGTGGCAACTCCGGTACCACAAGTTCGGAGTTCCTCTATAACTATCTGGTGGGCAAAGGCATACCGGTACTGGTGATGGAGCCTGTCAAGGGCGGAGCACTTGCCAATGTCAGCGATGGTGTTGCCAGCGTAATGCGCGAGCGTCATCCGGACCTCACTCCGGCAGCCAACGCCCTTACCTTTGTGGGTTCTCTGCCAGGCGTTATGGTCACGCTCAGCGGTATGTCCAATATGGAACAGCTCAAGGAGAATGTTTCCATTTTCACGGACTTCAAACCCTTTGATGAAAGCGACATGGCCTTTATGCATAATGTCGCAGACCTTTACAAGTCCAAGGGACAGATTCCTTGCACAGCCTGCTCTTACTGTATGCCGTGCCCTGCTGGAGTTGACATCCCCGGAAACTTCAAGATCTTCAACAGCGCCAGTGACGCTCTCCTTACATCAGATGTGGACCGCAAGGATGTCGTTGACAAGAGAAAGGCCTTCCTGAAGCTATACACCGCCCAGGACAAGGCTGTCCGGGCCGATGCCTGTGTAGGATGCAACGCCTGCCTGTCCAAGTGCCCGCAGCACATAAGCATCCCGCAGCATATGGAGCGCATCCGCACCCTTGCCGCAAAGATCTAGATGAAAAAGATAGCGATACTATTCCTGTTCCTGGCTGCTTTGCAGCTGGGAGCTCAGGATTTGACGCATTACAAGAAGGTAGTCAAGGAACTCAGTTCCGCAAAGTACCAGGGGCGCGGCTATGCCAGGGACGGGGCTAACAAGGCAGGGAAATACCTTGAAAAAGAGTTCCGCAAGGCCGGGGTTGACCAGGTGACCTGCCAACCGTTCACCATTGACATCAACACCTTCTGCGGAAAGATGAAAATGAGTGCCGACGGGAAGAAACTTAAAGCCGGCGTTGATTTCTCTATGCGTGAGTATTCTCCGGGCGTCCACGGACAATTCCCTGTGTATCACATAGATACCTTGAACTTTGACCCGGATGTGTTGTTCGCGGACCTTGAGAAGCCGGAATACCGCAACTGTATGGTGACGTGCGAGTATATGTTCTCCTACAGGAACCGCGATGTGTTCAGCCGTCTGCAAAGCAAGGACGGCGCTCCCAACGCGGGCTTCCTGTACACGTGGACATCTCCCATAAAGTTCTACAAGGCGTACGGCCACTATGTGACCGACAAGCCCATAGTCTGGGTCACACCGGAGGCGGTTGAGGGCGTAAAGAGCGTCAGCCTGGATGTGGACAACCAGTTCCTGGAGGACTACGCGCTGTTCAACGTCATCGCCAAGGTAGAAGGGGAGCGTCACGACAGCTGCTACGTCTTTACGGCGCATTACGATCACCTTGGTAATCTGGGACGCCGTCTTTATTACGCCGGCGCCAATGACAACGCATCGGGCACTGCAGCCATAGTGACCCTTGCCGCCCATTACGCAAAGCATCGTCCAATGTACGATATGTATTTCATCGCCTTCTCAGGGGAGGACGCCAATCTAAGGGGTTCGGAGTTTTTCGCCCAGAATCCCATAGTCCCGCTGGAGCAGATAAAGTATCTCTTCAACATAGATATGATTGGCGACAACAATCCCGTGCAGTATTGCGAGGTCAGCGACCAGGGGATGAAGGGCTTTGAACTTTTCGAGAAGATTAATGGAGAAAAGGGCTTGTTCAAGGCACTTGACCGCGGTGAACTTGCAGCCAACAGTGACCACTATCCTTTTGCGGAGCGCGGTGTGCCGTGTATCTTCCTTGAGAATCAGGAAGGCGATGCGTTCCAGTATTACCACACCGTCTTCGACAACTGGAAACACGCTGTATTTGACAGTTACGAGCCTGTTTTTAAATTGGTAACGGAATTTGTGGATAGGTATTGAAATCTTAAACAGTTATGAGAAGGTTTATACTATTAGCAATCAGTGCTTGTCTGGCGGTATCTTTTTCCGCTTCAGCTCAAGATAATCAAGTAATAAAGGAGCAGGATATGACTAACGAGCAATTGAAAGGTTTGATTTCCAAGGCTGCAAGATGGCGTTCGCTTTCAGCGGTGCTACATCTGAAGAGGACCTTGAAGTAGCCAAATACGGAATATCCAAGATGAAAGGCTATATGTCAGAGGGGAACGGAATCCTGCGTAAAGACCAGTTCATTCAGATAGCTGTTGTTGTTGATGACATTCATAAGGCCAACAAGGCCTGGGCAACCCTTCTGGGAGTCCCTGAGCCGGAGATTTGGGTGAACCACCTGCGCAGCAACCCGGATTATCCCTACACCTACAGGGGAAAGGACATTCCGTGTGACCTGCAGATGAGCGTCTTCGATATGGGCGGCTGGGCGCTGGAACTTCACCAGATTGACAATACTCCAAGCACGTTCCGTGAGTTCCAGGACAAGCACGCCTTTGGCGTACACCACCTGGGTTTTGAAGTAGGAGACGCACGCGATAAGGTCATCCAGTTCCTGAAGGATATGGGCTACGATACTGACCGCACTATAGGAATTTACCCCGGCAGCAGCTGGACCATAGTGGATACCGAGGATGTGCTGGGGGTAAATCTTAATATCAAGCCAGTCAGATAGGGCCGTTTACCTTAATGTGACCGCAGGGTTTACAGGGATCCTGCCCGGGTCGTTGGCTGCGCAAATAGCCAGCCAGGCTACCATTGTGGCGTCAAGGGCCAGGTCATTCAGGGAAAGGCGCTCGTAAGTGTCCATTATGGTGTGGTAGGTCCTGTTGTATTCCAGTACATCCTGGATGAACTGATATGAAGGGAGTCCAATCCTGGAGAACGTTACGTGGTCCGTAGAGCTTGTGTTCCTGGGAGAAAGATAGTTGAATCCCAGAGGCTCTATATATTTCATCCATGCCTCGAAGAAAGGATACGCGGCGTCATTCCTCTCAAGGTAAATGCCGCGGAAACGTCCCGATCCATTGTCCATATTCAGGTAGAGGGCGAACTTGTCGTACCCTGGAAGTTTCTTCTGCTCCTTGTACAGGTAATTCTCCATATAGCCGCGTGAGCCGTAAAGTCCCTGCTCCTCTCCGCCCCACAGGGCAAGGCGGATCGTCCTCTTGGGCTGGATCCCAAGTGCCTTGAGGATACGCATCGCTTCAATCATCACAATGCAGCCGGAACTGTTGTCTGCCGCGCCGGTGCCTCCGTGCCAGGAATCCAGGTGGGCGCCAATGAGCACTATCTCTTCTTTGAGTTTGGGATCGGTTCCTGGGATTTCCGCGTAGACATTATGGACTTCCTGGTCGTCAGTAAACTTGTTTATTAGTTCCAACTCCATCTCTACCTTCTGGCCATTCTGGATCAGACGGACCATTCGGCCGTGGTCTTCTATGGGCATCATAATTTCCGGAGTTGGTTCAGGGGAGCCGACGGTATAGGACACGCCGGTTCCGCTGGGAACGTTGAATGATCCGCGGCCTGTCACTACGCAAATTGGCTTCTCGCTAGCGAGAAGTTCATTTGTGAGGCGCTGGAGTTCCTGGCGTGCATTCCTGTCAGCCGCTGACTGCGCGGAAGCCTGTCCGGAAGAGGGAGGGCCGGCAGGTGAGATGGCGTTGCTGGTCCGGTTGTCCAGGGCCAGGGTTTGCAACTGCTCCTCTGTATAACGGCTTGCAAGCGGGTCGAAACTTATCCTGTATGTCTGGGTTGCCGGCATAAGGAGAATCTTGCCGCTGATATTGCCTCTATATTTTTCCAGGTCTTCTTTAGTCTGTACATCAAAAACCACGCATTCTGCCTTCACAAGGCCGTTTGTGCTTCCTGACCAGGCCTTGGGATTGACTGAGAAAGCGCAGTAGTAGGGAGATGTCATTGCGGCATAGGTCTTTACCACATCCCATCCGCCGCGAGTAAACTCAGTAGCGTATTCCGCGCGGGGATTTGACAGGTTGAACTCCTGTAACTTGTTTATTACCAAAGACTCAGCCCTGCGTTTTTGCTGGGAGGCAGTCAATCTGGAACCTAACAGGTCCGTCATAAACTGTGAAATCTCCTCTATCTTTGAATTGTTCAGGCCTTCTTCTTTGATTTTAGTGGCCAGTTCAGGTGATTGTGACACTTGTGCGCTTGCCAGGTTGCAGCCTAATATGGCGGCAAACAAGGGGACAATTAATAATGCTCGTTTCATTTTATCAGTGGTAAAGATTGTTATTGCACTATCAGATATCCAAAGTTAATAATTTATGTGCTTGCTTTGACTCTTACTCCAAGAATAATGAATGATTTTGTGAATTAGTCCGGATTGCCAGTATATTATTGATTAATCCGGCAGTTATTTGTACTTTTATAGAGTGTTATAGAAGACATAAGGATATGAACTCAAATAAAATTTCACGCAGGTCTGCCATCAAGAAGATGGCGGCTGTGGCTGCAGGAGTCGCAGTCGCAGACAAAATCCCCGCTTTGGCTTCTGTATTGTCTCCAGAACTTCCTCAGGATGATCCTACGGTATCTACTCTCCAGATGGAAGACTTTCCTGAGGTTTACAGGGATGATGACGTAGTATTCCATCAGCTCAATCAGCACCTATGGGTGGGCAACGGCCATCTGATGTATAACGAGTCAGTATACCTTGTGGAAGGCAATGACAAGGCTTTGCTCATTGACACGGGTACAAGGATTGCCAATCTGGACAAGATAGTGGCCAAACTCACCAAGAAACCTGTCTCCGTGGCTCTTACTCATACTCACGGAGACCACGCAGGTTCCGTAGGCTGCTTTGACAGTATGTGGATGACTCAGGCAGAGGGCATCCGCGTTCCGCGCGGCTACACCGGCAAGGTGAATTATATGAGCAATCACCAGAAGTTCGATCTTGGAGGCCGCATCCTGGAGGTCTTCTATGCTCCGGGGCACACTGCAGATTCTGTACTGTTCATAGACGAAGCAAATCACATTGGTTTCAGTGGAGATGCGTTCGGCAGCACCAACCTGCTGATGAACCTGAATGTATCTACATTCATCAAATCTGCGGAGGAAACTCTTCAGATGATGTACGACAAGCAGATCTACTATATGCTTCCGGGTCACTTTGACGGCACAAACGCAGAGACCACCAAGCGTGTTTACGACCTGAGGGAAATAGCTCAGGGCGTGCTTGATGGAAAACTCGTTGGAGAGAAGACAAGTGACAGCCAGACCGCCCTCAACCGCAGGTTCACATACCAGGGCGTCCGTTTCAATTACAACGCCGGTAAGGTGCTGTAATCCGTTCCGGCGGATTGAATCCTACCACTTGTTGTAGTGGATACGCTCAGGTTTCCACTTGTCCTTGGGCTGGTCATTACCAGCCGGGAAACCTATCGGCACTACGCAAAGAGGACGTGCGTTTGAAGGGATTCCAAGCACTTCTATGACAGCGTCGGCGCGGGCGTCATAGTCTGCCGCAGTCCATACTGCACCAAGACCCAATGCCTCTGCTGCAAGGAGTAGGTTCTCCGTAGCGGCGGAGGCATCCAGTTTCCAGTTGTTGTTAGGGCGTCCTTCGCCAAGCATCGTCTCTCCGCATACTACTATTGCCAAAGGGGCGGTTTCAAGCATACGGTTAGGGATTTCCTTTGCGAGCCTGTCGAGCATCTCACGGGTATTGACAACAACGAAGTGCCAAGGCTGGACGTTCATTCCTGAAGGAGCGGCCATAGCTGCACGGAGGAGAGTTTCAACCATTTCCTCAGGAACCGGCTGGTCAGTATATGAGCGTACGCTCTTACGGGAGAAAATGTTGTCCAGGACTGCCTGGGCGGCATCATTTGAGGTCTCCGGCGCTTTCTGGCCAGAATTGCAGGCGGTGAAGAATGCCATAGAAGCTATGGCTAAAAGTATGAGGGTCTTTTTCATATGGAGTTGTATTTTCCTTTTTGTAAAAATAATAAATAAAGATTAATTGCAAGGGGAGAGGTGGACAGGATTAGCCATCGCTGCGCGATGCCTCTTCCTGGGCGTCGTCACGGCAAACATATTACAAGCAGGACGCCTCGGCGCTGGCGCGCCTTCTGGCCTTTTTTGCGCTTATCCGCGCTCAAAAGCAAGCTTTTGGCGCGTCTAATCACAAAAAACGCCCCACACTGTGTGTGGAGCGTCCTGCTTGCACTGTTTGCTCGTGACTCCTACAGGATTCAAACCTGTAACCTTCTGATCCGTAGTCAGATGCTCTATTCAGTTGAGCTAAGGAGCCAATAGATTATTCGGCCTTCTTGGCGACGAATTTCTTCTCCTTGATGCGGGCCTTCTTACCAGAGAGGTCGCGGAGGTAGAATATGCGTGCGCGGCGAACTTTGCCGTATTTGTTGATCTCTATCTTCTCGATGCTGGGGGACTGGTAAGGGAAGATCTTCTCGACTCCGATACCGCTTGATACCTTGCGCACGGTGAAGGTGCGGGTGTAAGGTGTAGCACCGCTGATCTGGATGACGGTTCCCCTGAAGTTCTGCAGGCGGAATTTGTCACCTTCTTTAATCTTTGAGGTCACGGTGATGGTGTCACCGGCCTTGAATTCGGGGTAGGAGGCAACTTTCTCGTTTGCGAAAGACTGCTCTACAACTTTAATTAAATCCATAATTGCTTTTTTGCTCTAAATGTGCAGCGTCATTGACCCGTTCAAAGAGAGGCTGCTGAAATGGATTGCAAAGGTAAAAATAAATTTTAAGCCTGCAAACAATTAGAATATATTTTTTTCTTTTTCGTACCAGGCTTTGTCCTCCCTTGACAGATCGGGCTTGAATGAGCTGCTGGAGCGCATCTCTTCAAGCTTTTCCCTTTCCTGACGGGAGAGCTTCTTTGGCATCCATACAAGGATTTTCACGTACTGGTCACCTTTGCCGTATCCGTTGAGGGAAGGCATTCCCTTGCCGCGCAGGCGAACTATGGTTCCGGACTGGGTGCCGGCGTCAACCTTGAGGCTTTCGCTTCCATCCAGGGTTGGAACGCTGATGGTTGTTCCCAGCATTGCGTCCACCGCGGATATGAGGGCGGTGTAGTAGAGGTTGTTCCCGTCGCGTTTGAGGTATGGATGCTCAATTGCCTCCACAATTACCAGCAAGTCTCCGTTGGTGCCGTTATGAGGGGCTGAATGGCCCTCTGAACGAATTGAAAGCTGCATTCCGTCCTCCACGCCCGCAGGGATGGTGACCTTTACTGTCTCGCGCTTGCGGACAAGTCCCGTTCCGCCGCAGTGGCGGCAGGGGTTGGACACAATCTTGCCTTCTCCGTTGCACTGGGGGCAGGTGGTGTATGTCATTGTGCGGCCGAACAGGGTGTTTGCCACGTGCTGAACCTGGCCGCTTCCCTTACAGGTGGGGCAGGTCTTTACGTCCGATGCGTTCTTTGTGCCTTTGCCTCCGCACTCGGGGCAGGGGCGGTTGCGCTCAATGCTCACTTCCTTCTCCGCGCCTTTGGCCATCTCCTCCAGCGTGAGCTTTACGCG
>CACWLD010000023.1 GCA_902761655.1 uncultured Bacteroidia bacterium
GGCTGACTTCATTCCGTTGGGAAGCTGGTCGTAGCTGGTGTAGTAAACCGGAGTGAGAGGGTCGATGATGAGGGTTCCGAGGAGTGAGGTACCGTTGGCTCCGTTACTGTACTCGGAGTGCTCGGACACTGCCTGGCTCTCATAACGCTCGATCGAGGTGTTGGTTCCGATCGTGAACCAAGGCTTGATCTTGTAGTCCGCGTTGATCTGTGCGGTGAGGCGCTTGTAGAAGTCCTTGTCGCCCTTTACCATACCGTTCTGGTCTACATAGGTGAGGGCTACATAGTATGAACCCTTGTCGGATCCGGACTGTGCTCCTACGGTCACACGGTGGTTGATACCGAGTCCGTAAACTGCATCAGCCCAGTTGGTGTCGGTCTTGCCGTCCCACTTGCCTTCTGCGATAAGGGCCTCCTTAGAGGTTACATAGCCGGCCTGGGTCATCCAGTCGATGTACTGCTCAGCGTTCATAACCTTTGCACGGTGGCCGAGGCGGTTGAGGTCAACCTGATACTGGAAGAATACGTTTCCGTCAGTAGCCTTTGCTCCGCTCTTTGTGGTCACGAGGATAACACCGTTACCTGCCTGCGCTCCGTAGATGGCGGCTGATGCGGCGTCCTTCAGAACCTCGATTGACTCGATCATTGAAGGGTCAAGGTACTGGATGTTGTCTACTTTAAGTCCGTCAACGATGAGGAGCGGGCCGAGTCCGTACTGGCCGTTGGATGATACACCACGGACACGGATGTCAGATCCCTTACCAGGAGCACCTGATGCGTTGCTTACCTGGATACCGGCTGCCTTTCCCTGGAGGGCTGCGGCAGCATCTGATGTTGAACGGAAGGAGAGGTCTGCTTCCTTAACGGATGCAACGGAACCGGTGAGGTCGCTCTTGCGCTGTACACCATAACCGATTACCACCGTTTCCTCAAGGAACTCATTGTCCTCCTGAAGAGTGAAGTTGATCACTGATCTGCCGGACACGGCGACAGTCTGGGACTGATAACCGATGAAGGAGACAGTAACACTGGAGTTGGCAGGCACGGAGAGGCGGTAGTTACCGTCCATATCGGTAATTGCACCTACTGTTGTGTTGCCAACGAGCACTACGGATGCGCCGATCACGGGCTCTCCGTTGTTGTCCACTACTTTTCCGCTGATATTGACGTTCTGGGCGCTAAGGTTGAATCCCAAAACAATCAACGACAGGAAAAGAGCAGCTCTTTTAAGAATCGTTTGTTTCATTTAAGTAGTTGGTTATTAAGGTATGTAACTTAAATAATGGCAAATTTAAGAAATCATTACCATAAAAAGAATACTTTTATTGAAAAAGTAACAAGAAAACCCTTGCATTTCGCGATGCAAGGGTTGACCTTATATTATAATATGTGTTTTATAAAAGGTTTTAGTTTTCTTTCACGCTGTTGATCCGAGCAGTGTAGAAGTCTCTGAAATCTGACCACCTATAGTAGGGGAAAATTTCTGTAGGGACGGGGAGGGAAGCCTCTGCGCCGTTAAGGAGACACTTGATCAACACGTCTTCCGGACCTTTCTTTCCGCGATAGAATATCAGCTGGATGTTGCTTGCCTTGCAGGTTTCCCAGTTCTGGTAGATGTTCTTCACCTGGTACGGGTCCTCCGGGTCCTCGTCAGCTCCGTTGATTCCCATAAGCACGGTCAATGGTCCTATGCAGCTGTCGTGTCCGAAGCGCAGGTCAGCGATGTGCCGGCCTCCGTGGATGGCCTCCTCGCTCTTGGAAAGGATATCTTTGAGGATGGGGATCATATCATACTGTTTCCCGAACACCCAGGAATAGGATCCCAGGTTGGATGATTCCCATCGGGCGACAATCTCATCGTCATTGATGATGCCGTCCATCATCCCTTCGTAATAAATGTTGGGGAGAGAGGTGTAAAGGTTGATAAGGTTGCCTGCCATACTGCTCATCCTGCCGGGAAGCCCTTCCGTGCTTGTGAAAACACGCTTGATGATATTGTCCTGAAGGGAATTGTCACGCGGGAAGCCGTCCATATGGCTCTCGTAGCGAGGCTTGGGAGAGGGGAAGTGGTGCTTTATGGGGTTTTCCTCATCGTCAGGGACAACTGCGTCAAGCGTGAATCGAGAAGTCTGTTCGCGTATCTCAATCTTTGGATTGCACTGCACCAGTTCCTGGCAGAAGGCGGACATACTTAGCATACAACGGCGGGACATTGAAGAAATGGCCCATACGTAGCCGCCTTTCTTGAATACCTCAGGGAATTGGTTGTACATTTCCCGGGCTATGTCCTGGTGCTGCTCCCAACCCAGTTGGGTGAGTTCGCTGACTCCTGTCTGGAGTTCCGGCTTCGCCTTCATAAACTTGTCGTAGAATGCCTTTCCCACAGGGGTGAGGACGCCTTTCTGCTGGGCGGTGGTGAGCAGGGTGTCAAGGTTGTTGTACAAGGTTTCGTTCCAGTAATAGCGGGAGCCGTGCCTTGCGTAGAGGCTGATGTAGAACGGCTTGTAGCCGCGCGGAGCCTTGGTCATCTTCCCTGCCTGGGACTGGTACGGATAGTCGTTGCCATAGGCTTTCTTGGGGTCTGCCTTAAGCTGCTCCATTGGGGAAAGGCCCTGAGCCAGGGCTGTAACCGCCGTGATTAAGAGGAGAAGGGATGCTAGGATGCGTTTCATAAGAGTGATCATTGCTTTACAAATATACGATTCCTTTTATTACATTTGTACTACGATGACAAGAAGAGAAGAACTTATGCAGAATGCGGCGCTGCAGGATGAATTGCGGCGTATGCAAAACGGCGAACCCTATAACGCCCACACTCCGGAGATGTATGCCTGGCGTGACGAAGTCAAGAAAACCCTCCGCCGCCTCAATATCACAGAGTATCACGATGCCACAATGCCCGCGATCACCCGCGAGTTGCTTCCAAACTCGGCTCCAAATGTTTATGTGGAGCCTCCATTCTACTGCGACTATGGCAACCTGATTTTTGCAGGGGAGGGCGTGTTCATTAACTTTGGATGCATAATCCTTGACGGCGGCGGCGTATATATCGGCCGGAAGACGCTCATAGCTCCCGGAGTTCACATCTACACCGCTGAGCATCCGCTGGAGGCCGAAGACCGTGACAAATGGGAAATGTGCCGTCCGGTACATATAGGGGAGCGCTGCTGGATTGGCGGCGACGTAACCATATGCCCGGGCGTGACAATAGGCGACAGAACCGTGATCGGGGCTGGCAGCGTAGTTACCAGGGACATCCCGTCAGATTGTGTCGCCTATGGCAATCCTTGCCGGGTGGCAAAGAAGGTCAACTTACTCTAACACCTTGTACTCAAATGACTTGAGCGTGGCTTCTCCCTTGAGGAGATATGCCGGGCGCAGGGCGAAGAATCCCTTGTAGTTGTTGTGGTGGTAGGAGGATACGTCAACTCCTTCCGATACGGAAATCCACTGCCCGTCCGAGGTCCTTACCCACAGGCTTGCGGAATTCTTTTCGTTGCGGATACGGATGGCAAGGTCCGAACTGTTTCCGGTGGTGCCAAAGTATGCGTTCTCGTTATAGAACAGATAGAGTCCTGCGGAGCTGTCTGCCGGAATTGAGAATTCTGCCGTGATTTCATAGGACGGGTCAATTGCGGTGGTTGTCCAGAGAGTTCCGTCAAGGAATCCGTCGTGCCATTTAGCCCACATAAGCGGATTGTCATACTGCCTGAGGTAACTGTAGTCCTCCTGAAGGCCTTCGTTGTCCCACAGTGCGCCGTTCTTCTGGGCCAGAACCGGCCAGCCGTCGCTGGTCCATTCTACTTTCTCTATGATTGTGCTGCGGCCAAGGGTGTGGTAGTTGTTGCGGTATGCGTGATAAACAATGTACCAATTGCCGTCAGGGTCGTCGATGAGTGTGCCGTGGCCCTTTGACCACCAGGCCTCATCGCCTGAATAGGTGTGTACGAGAGGGTTGTGAGGGCTGTTCTCCCAAGGGCCCAGGACTGACTTACTCCTTGCCACTACGCACATATGGCTGGTGACGGGGCCGGCGGTTCCACCTTCTGCGGTTATCAGGTAGAACCAGTCTCCGCGCTTTACTATCTTGGGTGATTCGAGCCATTTTCCTTCTGTTTCCCACTCGGCCGGGAACTCCCATCCGTCGTATGCCTTGCGGCGCTCTCCGGATGCTGCAAGTCCGTCTGCAGTAAGCGGTGTAACAAAACCGTTATTGGTGTAGAGGTAACGGTTGCCGTCCGCATCAATGGCGTGTCCGGGGTCAATTCCGCCTACGTCAAGCTTGATAGGATCGCTCCAAGGGCCTTCAATCTTGTCGGCCACTACAACGTAGTTCTCCCCGCTGCTGGTAGGGTAGTAGATGTAGTACTTTCCGTTCACCTTGCAGAGGTCCGGGGCGTAGATGGAGTAGTCTCCGTCAATGACCGTGCGGACTACCGGCTCCCAATGAAGCAGATCCGTGGAATGCCAGATGAGCAGGGCGGGGAAGTAGGTGAAGGAAGAGTGGGTGATATAGTAATCGTTGCCGTCACGCATTATGGACGGATCCGGGTAATCTCCCGGGAAGATGCAGGTTTTCAGTGTTGATTTGTCTCCGGTCCTGTTACAGCTGCAGAACAGCAACAGAGCCATAGAGAGCAATGCGATCAGTTTTGTCTTCATTTGAAAAGTTAGATTAAATGTTCAATTGGGTCAAATATAAATATTTTGTTTAACTTAGTCATAATATATTTTATCCAGACAATGAAAAAGAGCATACTCATCATCTCAGCGCTGCTCACTCTGGCGGCAGCCTCCGCATTTGCGCAGGCGCATCAGTCTGAAGCCGCAGTACGCGCCCTTCAGGAAGACCGCACACGCGCCGGCAACAACCTCAATTCCTATGAATTCCCGGAGATCAGGGACACCAAGCCTCCAAAAGGGTACAAGCCGTTCTACATAAGCCATTATGGTCGTCACGGCTCGCGCTCAAACTGGGGAGGCAGTGCTTATGAGGGCGTCATTTCCGTTCTTGAGGCTGGAAAGGCTATGAACATCCTCACTCCTGACGGAGAGATGGTGCTGGATGGTGCGCGCAAGGTGCTTGCGGGCTGGGACGGGATGGACGGACGCCTTTCCCAGAGAGGTTCGCGCGAGCACGCAGCCCTTGCAAAGCGTATGTTCGAGAGGTATCCACAGGTGTTCAAGGGACAGAAGAACATCCGCGCTTTCTCCAGTACAGTGCAGAGGTGCATCATCAGTATGAACTCCTTCACCAATTCGCTCATCCGCCAGAATCCAAAGCTGGAGATAAGGCTTGACACCGGCGAGAAGTTCATGGACTACCTTGACAACGAGAAAGGATGGCAGCAGAAGACCGGCAGGGCGATGATGAAGAGCAGGGACTATATGAAAAACGTTCCTGACGACACCCTTGGCGTCCTTACACGCCTCTTCACCGATCAGGTTGCAGCCCGCAAGATTGTCACAAGCCCCCGCCATTTCACGGACGACGTTTTCAATACGGCTGTTGTAGCGGAAGACTTTGACATTGAGAACGATATCTACAGCGTACTGCCTTTTGACGCAGTGTACAACCGCTGGGCATCGAACAATATGTTCCTTTACCTTGGACATTGCAATTCCGTAGATGCTGGTCTTGACCGAGTGGAAATGGCCAAGTCCTGCGTAGAGGACATCGTTAACAAGGCTGACGAGGCCATCAGGACTGGCAACTATGCCGCAGACCTGCGCTTCGGACACGATTATCCCCTGATGGCGCTGGTAAGCTACCTTGGAATAGAAGGCGTGGGCGACAGGCTTGAGGTGGATGAGATATGCGACAAATGGCTGGGCTTCTGGAACATTCCAATGGCCAGCAACCTGCAGATGATTTTCTATAAGAACAAAGCCGGAGACGTCCTTGTCAAATTCCTCTACCAGGAGCAGGAGCGCCTTCTCCGCGGCCTGGAGCCATTTGAGGGCCACTACTACAAATGGGAAACCGTCAAGGCCAACCTGGAAGGCTACAAACGTTTCTAGTCCGGTATCCAGTTAATTTGCAATATGGCAACTAGAAGAGAGTTTATGAAGAAAGCGGCGATTGCCGCCACGGCGGTA
The DNA here is from genome assembly GCA_902761655.1 of uncultured Bacteroidia bacterium. Classification (GTDB taxonomy): domain Bacteria; phylum Bacteroidota; class Bacteroidia; order Bacteroidales; family UBA932; genus Cryptobacteroides. The sequence continues at coordinate 6,099 of CACWLD010000023.1, forward strand.
GCGGTAGCTCCGCTGGTTGAGACAGCGTGCGCACAAACTACAAAGAAGATGAAAGTATTGATGATAAACGGCAGCCCCCATCAGAACGGCAATACGGCAACTGCCCTGCAGGAGGCGGCAGCCCAGTTAAAGGAAAACGGCATTGACAGCGAGATTGTCTGGATTGGCAACGCTCCTGTACACGGATGCATTGCCTGCGGACACTGCAAGTCACAGGAGCCAAAGTGCATTTTTGACGATGACATTTGCAACCAGGTGGCGGCAAAGATGAAAGAATCAGACGCCCTGATAGTGGGCTCGCCGGTGTACTACGGCCAGCCCAACGGCGCGGTGCTGGCCATTGTCCAGCGGCTCTGCTACTCCGCCGGCGGCGCCCTTTCGGGCAAGCCCGCGGCGGCGTTCGCAGTGTGCCGCAGGGGAGGCGCCACGGCATCGTTCCAGACAATGAATATGCCGTTTATGATGATGAATATGCCTGTTGTCACCTCCCAGTACTGGAACATCGGTTACGGCCAGTCCCAGGGCCAGATAGCGCAGGATGCTGAGGGTATGCAGACAATGCGCACCCTTGCAAACAATATGGCCGCCCTTCTCAAGGCCACGGGCGGCAAGCCTATGCCCGGCCCGTCCGAGCGCACAACCTTCACCAACTTCATCAAATAGAAGGGACGCTGCAGTGACTTGACTATGGAAAGAGAAGACCAGATACGCAGGATAACATTGGTAGGGAGCGCGGGAAACGTGCTCCTTGTCATTGTAAAGTTAATTGCCGGGGTGGTGGGGCACAGTTCGGCGATGATCGCGGATGCCGTGCACTCGCTGTCGGACCTTCTTACGGATTTCATAGTTCTGCTGTTCGTGGGAATAAGCGCGCGGCCGCAGGACTCATCCCACGATTACGGTCACGGCAAGTTCGAGACGCTGGCATCCCTTATGGTAAGCATTGCGCTTATTGGCGCAGCCATCGGCATAATAGTGTCAGGAGCAAGCAAGTTTGCGGCCTGGCTGGGCGGTGCGGATTTGCAGAGCCCCGGCAAACTGGCGCTCTGGGTGGCAGTCATTTCCATATTGGTCAAGGAACTGATGTATCAGTATACGGCGCGTAAGGGACGCGATTTGGAATCGCAGGCCCTTGTGGCCAATGCGTGGCATCATCGCAGCGATGCGCTATCATCTATTGGCGCAGCCATTGGAATAGCGGGAGCTGTTCTTCTTGGCGGGCGCTGGACCGTGCTTGACCCGCTGGCGTCAATTGTGGTGGGAGCAATGCTGATAGCAGTGGCCTTGAAGATAATGCGGCCAAGCCTTGGCGAACTCACGGACGAATCCCTCTCAGAAGCCCAGGAATCTGAAATAATGGGCATCATCTCCTCTTTCCCTGAAGTGTCAGAGCCGCATAACCTGCGTACGCGCCATATAGGCAACAAAGTTGCCATAGAGGCGCACATCAGGATGGACGGCGAAATGACGCTCAATTCCGTACATCAGATCACATATGAGATAGAGCGTAAGCTTAAGGACCGTTTTGGGGCTGATACCATAGTCACACTGCATATGGAGCCCACAAAGAATCAAAAGGCTTAACTTTTCTGTCCTAGGACCCTTCTTGTTTGTATTATCACGGATATTATAATTAGGGCCATTCCAATCCAGAAGGACCAGCCCACTTCCCGTTGTTCCCCAAAGAGTATGGCGGCAAATGCAATGCTGTACAGAGGCTCCAGATTGTAGGTAAGGCTAACTGTGAAAGCGGACAGGGACCTGAGAGCGTGAAGTTGGAAAAGGAAGGGGAGTATGGTGAATACTGATCCCAATACCAATAGCCAGATGATGTCAGTCTTCCCGGGGATGATTGCGGTCTCAGGGGATATAATCCGGGTGAATAACGGCATTATGAGAGTGAGGAATATTACGCCTCCCATAAGTTCATATAAGAGCATATTGGCGCTGTCTTTTCCTGTAAAGCTGGCTACGTTTACATTCAACAAAGCAAACAGGGCGTAAAGTGCGGCGGACAGAAGGCCAAGGGCTATGCCAAGCCTGTAGCGTATGTCAAGCGTGAAAATTAAGAGTACGCCTATTATCGCTATGAAGCTTATCAGCACTTCGACCCATTGTATGCGCTTGCGGTTTACAATGGGGTTGAAGAGGGTGGTGAAGAAACTGGACGTGGCTATGCACGCAACTCCAACAGAGACGTTTGAAGCCTGTATGCTGGCATAGAAGAACACCCAGTGCAGGGATAGGATTCCTCCGCATCCTGCAATCTGCAGGAATTGCCTGCGGGAAACCTTCTGCAATTTCCCCATCAAAAGGAGAACGATTGCCAGCACTGCAAGGCTGACCATCATCCTATACCACACCAGGGGAAGTCCACTCAGTGATATAAGTCTGCCGAATATTCCCGTCCATCCCGCAAGGAAAACTGCGGTGTGCAGGATGGCAAGCGTCTTTGTCTTAGCCGAGGCCATTTTACCAGGATATGTCCACGGTTTGCCCCCCGCGTGTGCGGAGGCCGGTTACACGGCCTTCCGGCCAGGCCTTTGGCAGTGCCGGAAGGCGCTGTACCGTGCCGTCCGCACTGCTCTGGAGCAGCATTTCCAGTACACCGGAGCAACCTCCGAAGTTCCCGTCGATCTGGAAAGGGTTGTGGGAATCCAGGAGGTTGGGGTAGGTTCCGCCGCCACGGCGTGCGTCCTCGCCGCGATAGCGGTCAGGACTGACGTAGCGGAGCAGGCGGCGGAACATCCGGTATGCGTTTTCGCCGTCGCCAAGGCGGGCGTACAGGTTGATGCGCCAGCCGCAGCTCCAGCCCGTGGTTTCAAAACCACGGATCTCCAGCGTGCGGTGAGCGGCATCGGCGAATGCCGAACCAACTTCGATCTGATGTCCCGGATAAACGCCGAACAGATGGGACTGGTGCCTGTGCTGTGGATCGCGGTCCCGCCAGGGGTAATACCACTCCTGCAGTTTGCCTTCCTGGTCTATCTGATATGGCCTCAGGCGTGCGAGGGCAGCTTCCGCTTCCTTGATGAAGTCAGCGTCAGTGCCAAGCTCTTTTGCAGCCGCCACTGCGTCCTGGAGGCATTCCCTGACAATTGCAAGGTCAGCCGTGGCGCCATAAAGGGTAGAGCCTACGTATCCGTCAGGTGTTATATAGTCGTTTTCCGGAGATGTTCCTGGGCTTGTAATCAACTCGCCATCCTTTTCAACAAGGAAATCCAGGCAGAACTCGGCAGCACCCTTCAGCACGGGATAATCATTCTGCAAAGCCTCCTTGTCCCTTCCAAACAGATAATGTTCCCAAAGATGGGTCGCAAGCCAGGCTCCTCCCATTGTCCAGTTGGCCCATTGTGGAGTTCCGTCGCCCAGTCCAACCGGGGTTGCCATTGCCCAAATGTCTGAGTTGTGCCCTGCGTTCCAGCCACGCTGGACGCCGTACATATCCCGCGCTACGCTTTTTCCGTTCTTGCTGATATTATGTACAAAGTCCAGCAGGGGACGGTGCATCTCTCCCAGAGCGGCTACTTCCGCCGGCCAGTAATTCTCTTCTACGTTTATGTTGAGCGTATAGTTGCCGCTCCACGGCGGTACCATATTCTCATTCCAGAGGCCCTGGAGGTTGGCAGGAACGCCCGGCGTCCTTGAACTGGATATCAACAGATACCGGCCATACTGGACATACAGCGCTTCCAACTCCGGATTGTTCTCTTCCAAATCCGTGTAACGCTTCAATTGCACGTCCGTAGGGAGCGCTTTGACCTCTTCTGGAGTATCACCCAGCCAAATGCTTACACGGTCGAAAAATGACCTGTAATCCGCAATATGGCGCTTCTGCAACTGCTTTGCGCCTACGGCTGCAACGCGTTTTGCCGCGCCGTCAGCCAATTCCTTATACGGAAGCCCCTCCTTGACAGGATCCTTGTCAAATCCGTTGAAACTGGTGGCGTTCACCAGGCGCAGTTCCACCTCCTTGCATCCGCGGATTTTCAGGACGCCACCTTCGCAAGTAACCGTGCCTCCCTTACTCTTTGCAGCCACTATGGCCCTGAAATGCACTCCGCGTCCGGGGTCATCCAACGGTCCTTCCAGGCGCGGCCCGCGATAGTAATTGGGATACGCGTGCCACGGCGCATAGCCGTCCATCACCAATTCACCTCCTCGGCTTTCCACGCTGTGGGACAGGGGACTGTCCAGGGCCACATCGGCCTGTATGTCCGATGCCTTGATCCTGACCACAATCACCGAATCCGGTGCAGACGCGAAGTACTCTGCCACGAAAGGCTTACCGCCTTTCTTGCAGCGCACTTCCGCTACCGCGCGCGAGATGTCCAGGCTCCGCTCATATTCGCTCACCTCTTCTGAATCAAGGTACTTTATGCGCAGGTTCCCAAGCGGCAGATATGACTCCGAATAATGCCCCTGCAGGCCGCGCTGCAGCTTTTCCGCAGTCCGGTAATCCTCCTGCGAAAGCGCTTCGCGCACGGCCGCCAGCGTCTCCACACCCTGCCCCGTAAGGCCAAACTTTATCATATCCGGATGCTCCGCGCCCTTGTCCGGCTCGCCGCTCCAAAGTGTGATGTCGTTGAGCGAGAGCCTCTCCTCTCCGGACGCCGCTCCATATACCATTGCGCCGATGCGTCCGTTGCCAATTGGCAGCGCCTCCTCAAAGAACTCCGCCGGACGGTCATAGTGCAGGGTCAATCCGCTTTTGTGAACCGGGGTGCAGGCGCCCAACGCCATCACCGCCAAGCATAATACCTTTTTCATTGTGACGTTCATTCGTATCCAATCTTGATTGTCAGGTATAAAAGTAAGTATTTTCCATTATTCAATCAAGCACGATTTGTGTATTGAACGGCAGTTGTTATCTTTGTATGTGATTATGGTCAATGTATTCAATATAGCCATCTTGCTGGTTTCCGCCCTGCTCTCCGCACCGGCTTCAAACTCAATTCCGGCGGAATCGCTCGGGGACGTGCAATACGAAGTGCGCTACAAGATGGCAGGCATCACAAGCAAGGTGGCCGATGCCACCATCTCCCTTGAAAAAGGCACTCGCGACGGAAAAGCGGTGCTTCATTCGCACGCAGCCATCCGCGCCTCATCCATATTCCGCCTGTTTATGGACGCCGAGTACATTGCCGACGCATACCTCACCCAGGACCTTCAGGATCCCGTATACTATTTCAATCCTGTCAAGAAGGGCGGCAAGGAAGGCAAATTCGAATGCGTCTACGACAGCAAGACCAAGACCATCACCTCTGTATTCCAGCGACCTCCGCAAGACGCGGTGACAAAAACCTATACAATGGATGGTTTGTCAATGGACCTGCTCTCACTCCTGGTATATGTCCGTTATCACGACATTCCGGCCAACAGCCCCCTGTCAATGCACCTTCTTATGGGTGGCAAATATGTGGCTGCCACATTGACCAACCAGGGCGCTGATTCCGACAGATTTCCCGGAACAGAACGCTTCCTGCTAAAGATGATAGACGGCGGATTGATGGAAAACGGCAGCGGAAAAGAAATAACCGTATGGCGCTCCACTGGAAACGACCGTTGTATCCTCGGCCTTGAAACCTCCCTCAGTTCCGGCGTGATGACAGTTGCCATCAAACAATAATATCCGCTATGGGGGACGATCATATCCTGTCAAAACTCGATATCCACGTAAAGTATTCTTCCGCTGGCTCCGGGGATGACGGAGGAGCCAAGGCGGATAGGCTTACCGATGAGGTCTTTGTCCCAATCCTTAAGCGCGTCATAGATGAAATCCCCCTTGATACCAACCAGCATATAGATTCATTGGTGGTGGATCTTCCTCCTGTAAGTGAAGATGACCTTCCGTCAGTATTTGAGGAAAAACTCAGGGAAGCCCTCTCAGGCCTGTCAATCCCATCATCCTCTTCCTCTTATTCAAGGCATTATAGCATTCAGCGTCTGAAAGACATCCTCAGCGGCTTTGATCTTCCTTATTATGAGCCGGTTGCTGAATCGGCTGTGATTCCAGGGGAGTTGGCTGCAGCAACGGAGACCGGGATTGAAATTGAGACTGCCGCCGCTTCAACTACAACTGCGACTCCGACTGAGCAGGTGACTGATATTGAGATAGAGTCTGAAAGTAAATCTGAGACTGTGTATGAAACTGATACAATACGGCTTCTTATAAATAATTTGAAATCTGAAGGAATCGCTGAGACCGTAATCGCACAAGAGCTTTCCCTGGTTCAGGCTATACACCTGCTGCTTTTTATAGAAGGGGATAGCATATCAGGCGAACTGCCGGACAATTCGTTGGCATATGTCTTACGCGAGCGTATTTCCGCACTTGATCCCGATGCTCTTCCCGTACTCGAAGGCCGCCTCAAAATGTGGAAGTCCTATATCTCAAAAAGAGATAATACTGCCAGCGCCGCTGCCGCTTCAGTGGCTCCATCTGAAACCACGACAACTCCATCTGAAGACAAAGAAGTGCAGTTGGAAAACACCTCCAAGCCTGATGATGTAAATGAAGTGTATGATGTGGATGAGTCCGGAAATAAGCCAATTGCCACGCAAACCTCACTGTCGGATACTGTCATCGAAGAGTCTTCAGAGAACGAACCGGTTGCAGTGAGTCTTCTTCAAAAGATTTCTTCAGGGCAAAGTCCTGAATCTATAGAAGAAACTGCTGATTCAAAGATTCCTGAAAGGGGAGAGAATGAAGAATATTGGGAAGAACTTGATTCTGAACAGGCCGAGTCCCTGTCTGAGGCGGAGCCCAGATATTTCATCAAAGATGCCGGGCTTACTTTGCTCCACCCGTTTATAGTGCCTTTCCTGCAAAAGGTGGGACTTGTGAAGAAAGGCGGTTTTGTGTCGCCTGAGGCCCAGGTAGAGGCAGTCCATCTGTTGCGGGAACTGGCATATCCCGGCAATCCGCACTACAACCATAACTTATTGATGGAAAAGGTTTTATGCGGCCTCTCGCCATTCTTTTCCATCCCTGAGGAATGGGAACCCACAGATAAGATGAAAGAAGAATCTGAAGCTTTGCTCAAGGCCGTCTGTGAGCATTGGAAGCCACTTTCTAAGTCTTCCGCGAATGCTTTGAGGATGAGTTTCCTTCAACGAGAAGGCAGCTTGGAACTGAGCGAAGGCACTTGGATCATACGCGTGGCGGGAAGTGCAATAGACATACTCCTGGACGAACTGCCCTGGGAACTGTCTTTCATCATCCTTCCCTGGAACGAAAAGCCAATCCTGGTGGAATGGCAGCAGGAATCATTCTGAGTATTTCCTGATTATCTCCGCCATCTTTATAGTCTTGGGCTCGAAATCAGGCTTTTCCTTGCGGATCTTGGAAATAAGTGCCTTGCACAGCAGATAGCGCTGACTCGCTTCTTCCTTGGCGACGGTTTTGCCACCCCATATATGCGTAAAGGTTTCGTTCTCCCATTGGAAGGGATTGACAAGGCATATATGTACTTTCTGCCTTTTTGCGCCGGCGCACATTGCAAGGATACGTTGCTCCGCAAAGACCATACGGGTAACATTCTCATCGCCCGGCAAATCATTGCCTTTCATAAACTCAAAGGCGTGCTCAAGGTAATAATCCAGGAACCACTGTTTCCTTATGAAGGCAATTGCGGTGTTGCAGGGGAGTGAATTCCAACTCCATTCCTTTTTGGGCTTGTAGCCGGGGGCGACAATAAGCCTGTCTAACGAGGGGTATGCGTGATCGATGTACTCTTTGTGGAATGTAAGGATATCAGCCTGGGCCAGGAGATGGTCAATGTTCTTCCAGACAATCAGGTCCTGGTCTATCATAAGCACCGGAGCTCCCTCTTTTTTCAAGGCGAACAACTTGCCGGCAGCCCAGAATACACCCTGGTCGATATCCTTGGGAGCATTGTCAAGGGTTTCTGTGTCAATACCTCCGTTCCACAGGTCTTCTATGCCAAGTTCCTTGTAATATTTAAGGACCGTAGAGTCCGCATACAGTTTGATTGGCCCGTTATACTTCTGCCAGGTTATGGCTGACAATATCGCGGAAAGGATATCGAAGTCGTCTATATAGAATTCCTCATTCTTGTGATACTTGAAGAATGGCGCGGAACTATAAATGTGAAGAGCTTTCATATCTATATGCTAAAACAGATCCTGCGAAACCGTTCAAAGGTACCAGAATCTGTTCCGGGAGATGATGGTCACCCATATACTCCGGAACAAATTTATATAAAGATTTTTTATTTCACAAATTTACGGACAGCATATGTTACTACTTTCCCTTTATAATGGAAAACATATACAGTACAGGTTCTTGCCAGACCTCCCATAGTCTCTGAATATAGTTTATTATTTCCTGTTGCAGATATATAGGGATTCTTCTGGAGATCTTTTTTACTGAGAAGCTTTATGGATTCAACCTTGACATCCATATTGTTGCCGGAACAACAGGTACTGATGAATGATTTAAATAGATCGACAGACATTCCCTGATATCCCTGTATATACAAATCCATTCCATCTTCCAGGTATGTATAAAGAAATCCATCTCTTCTCTGGTAACTATTTTTCTTATACAATAAAAAAAATGGCAGGGAATCGTCATCATAATCCCTTACGGAGGAAACCTGTGATATGTTGCCGGCACGCCAGCACTGTTTAAAGTTTTCGTAAGAGGCATTGTAGTAAAAAGGAATAGGCCTGTCTGAAATCTTTGCACCTGGCCGGCAAGGAACCACTCTGCAAATCTTCTGGACGGAAGCGAGAGTGTTCCAGGAAGAGCCCACAAAGGCTTCTGACAGAAGGGATATCCTTCTGAGGAAACGTTCCAGGCGCAAAGAGTCTTCTTTCAAACTGTCGTCGTGAGCCTTTAAAAAATGGCTCCTGAATGTCTTGTCATCGGTGGCGCCTGTCTGGTCCAGGTGCCTCGCGCTGCCAAGATACACTAGACAGTCCATAGGGTCGCGAAGCGGAATGTACGGATGCTTTGCAATAAAGACATTGTATTCCTCTATGAATTCCTTCATAGCGTCCGCATAGTCCTTCAGGAATGATTGGCAGTAATCAGGGTAGCCTGGTTTTGAGTTTGAAAACATATTGTTGACCCTTTTGACTGATGCGTCAAAGCGGCCTATTACTTCACGGGGCTTGTCAAATAAATCCTTCCATACAGATTTCTGGACTTTGAAGGTTTCTCTCAGGTCAATTTTTTGCCCCAGAATTTGTGTTGCAACTGCCACTGCAGCGGCATTGATGGTAGACAGGCTTTTTTCAATCCAGGAGCGTTGGCCGTTCTGCAAATCTTTTAATTTCTGTTTTTGGCTCAAATGATAAAAATGATCTAACTGGACCCTTTGGAAGCAGGGCTCCATTTTTTTGAAAAGATCCGGCACCTGAGCAAAGCCTAAACATTTATCTTCCTTATCGAAGGTGGCCCAGATGTTTACAAGAACTGGCCATACTTCACAGTCTTTCTGGGTGACATTTATGTCACAGGAATCCTCCGTACACGCAGACCGGGAATGATTGCGGGTTCCGCAGACCAGGGCTACCACATAGTGGGCGGAGGGAATTTCTATTATGCGGGTAGGCTTATGGTGAAACTCGTGAGCTTCCTCTTCTGTCTTGAAACACGCATAACATACCCGGCTCCCACCATACTTTAGCAGGGCAAGCAGGGAGTCGTCATTGAAGGGATATTCCTCTTCTGAGGGATTCTCCCCAAGAAAGACTTCTGCGGCATACCTGTACTCTTCCTTTCCTGTGAACTGAATATACCAGCCATTGCTGGTAATGGCCTCTCCCGGGTCAATGGTCAGAACGCCGTCCTTCCAGGTGTAATTGAGACCTTCTAATATCCCATGGCCGAAAAGGTTTGAACGCGTTACTCTGCCTTGCTCGTCAAGATGGAAGAAGGCATCGTTCAGGGACTTGCTTTTAAGTACCTGATTGGCAACGAAATACGGATATACTTTGCTTTTCTGTTTCATATTTTTTCGTCTATGGGTTTATTATTCTGTTTCAATAGTTGTTGTCTGTTTCTTTTTTGAGGCCGGTCTTGCCTTTGGCGGGGCTTCTTCCTTAGGCGGAGGAATGATTGCTGCCATTCCAGCATCACTTGCCGTTACCGGAGAGTCTTCCATAAGGAGTCTCATACCTGGGAATGACAGATGTGATTCGATCATAGGATCAACCTTCTTGGGCTTGTGCTTTGTCTTCTTCGGCTCAGCCTTAGGCAGTGCCTCTATAGGTATAGCAGCCACGGTCTTCTTCGCCGTCTTCTTTTTGTCTTTGTTAATATCTACCCGGACAATAATCCGTTTTGGCTTAGGCCTAGGAATAATGCCTCCAGGCAGGATGACAGAAGTCCAAATGTGATCTGACTGGCCGCCATCTTGCTCTCTCGGTTCAAAAATATGGAATTTGTCGTGCTCCTTGATACCGGAATCTCCCTTTAAGTAGTATGGGAGGTCCTCCGGTCTGATCTCATCATCGAATTCATCCTTGTCACGGGAACCCAGATGGGTGAAATCATACATCGGGAGGTTGTCATCGAAATCAAAGGTCTCGTCCGGTGCAATTATGGCTTCTGGATAAACATTGAAGAAAGTGGACAGGGCGGCAGATACTTTATATGTTATAAAGTCGTACCCTTTATCCCAATTATCGTCTCCCGGCCTGTAATAGTAACTTGCCAGGAAATCCATCCAGGACTCCAGCGCATCCTCCAGTACTGCCATTGTGCTCCTTGAAATCCAGCATATCTTTACGCTGAGATGAGCAGGGAGTTCTTCACGTATTACTTTCTCCACGTGCCCCCTGAATGTCGGGTTCAATGACAGTTCCGTCCAGCCAGGCGCGGCAACGGTGACGTGGAACGTGTATGGATCATCTATCAATACAGCCAATCCTTCCTCACGGGCAACTTCCAGGAATACCCCTTCATTGGTGAAAGGAGCCAGGAGATTGTGCTCTATGATATGTATGCCAAACAGGTCGCCGTCCGCCAGCTTGGTCCTGTTTTCAGGGTCGTTGACACCAATCTTCCGCAAGATCCTCCTCTCAGCCCCGGTGACTTGCAAACCCAGGGTAAAGTCCATTCCGCTGCTCCTGCGCGCGCTGATTATAGGATAATCCTTGAGGAACCTTTTTTTGTCTTCGACAGTCTCGCGGAAAGAGAACCACTCGCTGGATTTCACGAAACTCAGTGCGGAGAACTCCGCAAACGAGTCGCTGAAACGGGACAGCAGGTGGTTCATTACCTGGCTCTTGCGGCTGATGGAACGAGCTGGATCATCGTCAGGAACCTTGTAATCAGGGTAATCCAGGAGTACGGCGGAAATGCTGTCTACTTCTGAATCCAGAATATGTTTGTGGAAATATACCTCTCCGCAGGTGTCTCCATCGGAAGGTTCCACAGACAGCAGGTCCAGGAACGAGTCTATATGGCTGAGATAGTCCGCAAGCAACTGGTCAAAGAATGACAGGTATGCTTTCAACTGCAGCCATTCGGCCCTCCTGAGTTTGCTGGCAGTGTCAGGAAGCGAGTCAACCCCAAGCCTGTACGCCTTTGGGAAAAGGTTCTGGAAGGAGAAGTAGCGGTCAAGGTCGCGGTAAGTTCCTTTCTGTGCAGGGACATCAGTGGCAAAGCCGTCGGAGAGCCTTATTCTTTCGTCCTTCTTGGTATCCACCATCACTCCTTTGTCTCCTGCGGGAGGGAAGAAGGACAGTTTCCTCTTGAGGAATACCACGTTGTTCATAAATGCCTTTCCACGTTTGATGCCTGAACGCATAAAACGGGGACATAAGGTAAACGTGCTGCCGTATCTGTCCTCAAGTTTGATACGGGTGTCTGCAATGTCGCCCTCGTCTGTATGAAGGACAAATTTCAGATGACGGATGGAACGGATTCCCGGAATTTTCATCATCATTCCTATGACATCGGAAGCGTTCAATTCCATCTTCCTGTCAAAGGATGAAAGGTCTTTGCGGTCTATGAATCCAAGCAGAGGTGTGCAGGCGCCAAAGATCTCAGACGGCTTCCTTCCCTTAGCCAGCAGGTCTTCTATGGTGTGGAACTGGATGGTGGGACAGATATAATCGTACAGGAGGTCATAGATCTTTTGAAGGATTGTGCGTACGTCTATGTCAGATTCAATTTCCACATCTGCCATAATGCCCACCTCTACGGTGGACAGGATGTTGATGTCCTTTACAATCTCTCCTATGTTCCTATGCCTGAGGAAAAGGTCACGGATATAATCCTTGTATCTTTCTTTATAGCTGTAGCGCCACTCTTCGGCCTGGGTCTCACTGTCCAGCCCGCCTACTACGCCCATTATGAAGGAATCGTCCAGCAGGCATTCCTCGCTTTCAAGTTCTATGAAAACGTCGTAATAACCTCTGGTGTGGATAGTCTTGAAAGTCTGCCTGCGTTTCTCCTTGACACTGACCGTCCTTTCAGCAGTCTCAAACCATACATTCCTGACACCAGGTACGTTCTCGAGGATAAGTTTCCTGTAGTCATCCAATGTAGTAGGCTCCTGCGCAAGGATATCGCGAGCGGGGAACATAGTACCTTCCATTGCAGGCCCCTTTGCTCCCTTGCGGGTAAGAAGGTCCGCCATCTTGAAGGATGAACGGTAGGACAGGTCCGCAACGGCAAGGGCAAGGGCCTCGATTGCAGTGACGCCGGGGTCGTGGACGTTGAAATCCGTCCACCGTCCCGAACCAATCTTTCTGATATAGTCCAGGCCGAAGTCCCTTAGCTGCTCATATGTCAGCTGATTCGGTTTAATCACTTCGTTCTTTTCGTTGGTCATACTATATGCGTCTCTGCAAGATAACACTTGACATTATGCGACGGGGCAGAAGTCAGCAGCTCGTGCGGTTTGGTAACCGTTATCTCGTACTCGTCTTCTGAAGCATCGCCTGCATTCAAGTTTATGCCGTCAATATAATCTACATAAGGAAGCGCTTCCAGGAAAGCGATGATTTCTGATTTTCCTGCTCCGCTTCTGAAATTGCCTTTCTCGCTGGAAGTCCCCGTCCACGTCTTGAGGTAATTCTTGAGTTCTTCGTTGATCAAGGAGGTGTATCTTCCGGTGTCAAAATAACCGTCTCTTAGGTGAACGGAAACTATCACCCTGATTTCTTTATAAACAGGACCGCTGACATTGACGTTCACAAACGGGCTGCAGTGTTGTCTGACATAATTTGCAATGTCATTTCGCAGCACATTGTTAGGTGCCGGCTTGAGATCGGTAGGAGAGGACTGGGGCACTACAATCAAGGTCAATGCGCCCGGTGCGGTCTGGTTCTTTATTGTGTGCGCCGACAGGCATTTGACATAAGCCACCTCTGAGAAGCGTTCAAGAACAATGTGCTCGTAATCCCAGGCAGTCCAGGCCCTGTTCTTGTGGCGGAGTTGCTCTGAAACCCTCCGGTTGAACGATGTCTCGGTCTCTGCCATTTTTCCCGCAAGTCCGTCAAATGGCTGTGAAACAGATTTTATTCCGGGTATATCGCCTGCAAGTTTTGTGATTGAACCAGCGGGAAGGATCTTACCCTGAGGACCTGATCCTTCAGATCCGGAATAGTACTCGAGTTCAAGCGCACAAGGAATGATCTGGGCTATCTTGCAAGCGTTGTCATTATCAGTAATTGCCCTGATCCACTTGTAATCAGAAGACATTCCGCCGTTCTTCTGGAAAATGCCTGGTTTCAGGGACAACATCACTATTCCGCTTCTTGACAACCCTTCTGTTGTATCTTTGAGGATGGATCCACTGTCAAAAGGCATCCAGGTACTGCCAGAAAGATAACTCCAAGTTACTTTACACGGCTCAAGATAGGCTTTGTCAGCCATTTTTATATACAGGCTTACTTGTGGATCACTTGTCTCAGATCCGTTGGCAGATACTCCGCCAAGGCCCAGGAAACAGGCGGACTGACCGTTCAGCAACTTAATTGCATCTGCAGGGTTGTCCAGACCCTCGGTCTCATATGAGCCATTGGGGAACTGGATTGATGTCTTAATTTCCGTATCAATATACACGGCCGAGGTCACCAGTATAGAATCTGCCAGGACCGGAGTAACGGCCATAAGGCCTTTCTTTATAGCATCGTCAAAGGCAGTTGTATAGGATGTGGTATGCTTCATCCAAGTCAGCACGGCTTTGGAATAGTCGTTGGTCAGCTGTACTTGGTCACTGCGCTTGTCAGTCAAAGTATAGATACAGGAAAGGATTCTTTTTATGTCATTCTTTTTAAAAGAACTGCTGAATTCCAAGTTGTCCTTAAATTTGCAAATGAAGCGTGCATCTTCTGCAGGGAAGGGGAGGTCCACCCAGAATGTGTCGTTGATTCTGTAGTTTGGCCCGAAAGGGTTGTTGCCCGCCCGGTTCTCAACTTCTCCGGAGGGGTTCATAACCTTTATGTTGGATGCATTCTTTACCATAATCTTCAGTCCATTGATGGACTTGAGGTTGATGGCGGAGATCTTTTTTATTCCGGAGTCCGACACAAATCTTATCACAGGGTCAGTGAATTCAAGGTTCCCTCCGTGTATTGCCGGATCATAAGGAGCGACAGGCTCCGAATCAGATGAAATAGTCCATCCAAGGGGAACTTGAGAAGATTTGGTTATTTCAAGGCTCTCCCAGCCTTTGCCGCTTGTATATTCCGGGCGCAATTCCTTAAGTGCGGAACAGGTGCTGGAATCTGCCCCGTCAAATATTATAGTCAGTTCCTGTCCGGGCTGGTAGAGCATTGAAGAACTGACACAGAACGCGTGCTCCACCACGGAGTTGGAATTTGAACCTGAGCCTGAAGCAGCGGCGGAACCGGCATCTTTCAAAGGCATAAGTCCGCGGTCGTTGTCAAAATGGGAAACGGCACCCACTACAATGTGGCTCAGGCAAGCCTCATCCATAGAAGCATAGGTTATACGCTTTCCATTGGCATCTTTTCCGGCATCGAACAAAGTTCCTTTAGGAATGCTTACGGTATCGGCATCTTTCTTCAAGTCAATGAATACGGTCACTTTCCCTTCCGTGCTGCTTTTCTCCTTGAAACGCAGCACATCCCTGAAATAAAAAGCTATCTGGCGGTCTGTCAGGGTGTTGATATCCTCCTGCGCCTTAAGGAGCATCTGGTAGAACGCGAACAGCAGGGCAAGATGAGGATCCACGGAACGGGTCTCTATCATCTTGTCTATTACCTGGGTGCGTACCTTTCTGTTATTATAGTCGTAAACCTTCTTGAAGAATTCCTCCCAGTTTCCGTCTGGCTTGGCGTCATCGTTATAGAACTTGACGGAGGAGGCGAACTCGGCCGTCTGCCTTACCAGGTCTTCGAAGGTACGGTCGATGACTTTCATTTCTGCGCCAAGAGAGGCTTCTCCCAGCCTTTCGAACTGGAAGCTGCCTTCGTGCTCCTGAAGAAATCCCTTGTTGCTGTTGTCGTACATCTACAATGTGTCGTTTTCGAAGTGGAACGGATAAATGATGTTCTCCTTTACATAGGAAGCCTTGATGCTGTATCGTAGATCGATTCTCAATTTCCCTTCAGGCAGTTCGGACAGATCCACGTCCAGGCCGTGCAGGTCAATTCTGGGCTCGAATTCAACCACGGCATTTTCTATCATCCTTTTCACGCGGATTTCAGTTGCGCTGTCTACGGCGCGGAACTGGAATTCCTCAATGCTGCAGCCGAAATCCGGACGGAACAGCCTGTTCCCCAACTGGGTGGAGAACAGTACGGACAGGGAATCCTCTATCTCCTCTGTTCCGGTATGCATTATCACTCCGGCTCCGTCTTCGGCAGTTTTGCTGAAATGGGGAGGGAAGCTCCAGCCTATTCCTATGATGTCATCTTCCATTACTCAACCTCCTATAATGACAGTAGGGCAGCCTACAACCGCCATAGCTCCACATCCGCAGGGATCCGTAATCCGCAATGCCGGCTTTCCGCCAATCAGGACAGTTGCACTGCCCAGGATGAAAGGCGAAGAAGGGATGTGTCCCGGTTGGATGGGACAGGTGTGCATATCACCGAGAACCGCCGCCGGCATACCGCCAATAAGGACGGTAGGAACGCCCGGCCCCGTAACTACACCACCGTGATTTGTTGGATCGCCTACTCTTGCCGCTGCTGCCATCGTAATCTTAATTTATCTGTACCACAGCACCCTTGACCACGGTATTGCCTCCGCTGGATATCTCAGAGGAAGCGCTGCCCTTGGCCACGAGCTGCGCGTTTGCTTTCAAATTGATGTTGACGCCTTCTACATTGACGTCTCCCTGCGCCTTTATGGAAATGTCCTTGGCGCTTTCCAGACTTATTCCATTCTGGTCAAGGGTTACCTTGTTCCCATTCTGGTCTTCAAGGATAATCCCTTTGCTGTCGTCACTGACCTTTACAGAATTGCCTCCTGGCGTCTCTATGGTCACCGTCTTGCCTTCGTCGTCAAATTCCAGTTTAAGGCCTTCACGAGAGACAATTCCTTTTATGTTGTTATCGTCGTTCTTCTCTATGGGAGAAGCTTTTCCATTGCTGTGAAGCATTCCCAGCACAACTCCTTCCGAAGGGTTGCCGCCAAGGAAGCCCACTACCACTTCATCGCCTATTTCAGGCATAAATTCAAAGCCGCGGCCGTTTCCGGCGTCAGGCTGCGCCACCCTTGCCCATATTGATGCGTCTTCCGTCCCCATCAGCTTTATGCGGATGCGCTCTTCTGACTGGGGGTCGCCGGCCAGCGCGTCCACGACGGCAATCTGGAGGCCCTGCACCGCAGGCAGGATGCCGTCAGCGGCAGGGGAGTCTATGTTGGAGAACCTCTCGTGGAAAGGTTCCGGGTCCAGACCCAGCCCAAATGTAGTCTCCCATCCGGATGTGGAGTATTCCTGAAGGACGGAAGAAACAAGGGCGGTGCCCCCAAACGGCTTGCTGACAGCTTCCAGCGCAACGTTGTCAAGAGGGAAGACCGAAGCGTATCCAACCGCAGTCATTTTTCCGGTCATCCTGGAAAGGTCGTTGCGCATAGCCTGCGCCTTGCCAACCATTTCCATCGCATCAGGAGCGGTCTGGCCGCTCATAAGGTGGATCTTCAGGGTGTCATTGCCAACATTTGAAGCCATTGAAGGATTGTCCACGGTGCCCAGCTTGTAGTCGTCCGCGCCGGTATCGGCTTCGGCGCTGTCAGCCTCCTGGGAGGAGTAGTTCCACGCCTCAGTGGCAATCTTGGCAAAACGGTCCTTTCCGTTGGTCTCCATCTGGAAACGGATCAGGGAGAGGCCGTTGGTGACTGTCAGGGCGGGCTCGGCGCCGGGATCCGGCTTCATTGCACGAATGCCGTCAGGCACGGTGCACAGAAGCAGGCCGGAGGCTTCGGCTCGCATATTCACAAAATCCCAGTCAGTGCAATTGTACTGGAAGAGTTTTTCGTGAGAGACGGGGGTGCTGTCTGTCTGGACATCCAGGCCGTATTCACCACATACCTGGCTGATGGCGTCAGCATCGCTTATTTCCTCAAGGCATCGGAAATGGCGCTCCAATGTCATTTTGTATGCATCGTGTCTTGCAGTAACTACGAACATCGCTCCGTCCTTGGACAGGTTCAGGGCACGGTTGGTTACGGTACCCTTGAAAATACATTCCGGTTCGTCGTCGTCACGGCCTATGCGCACTTCCAGGGAGCTGCCTTCTGCAAATGTTTCAGACTCAGCTACTTCAAACTCCTGGGAATGATCCTGGAAAGTGACGACGGCGGTAGAGATCCTGCCTATGGAACACAGGGTCTCAACTGATACAAGCCTGGCGATACAGTCAACCTCGGCGCCGTCGTTAAGCACCTTGACTACTGTAACACCGTCTATCTTGTAAGAACCGTCTTGCATTTAAATCATCAGTCACAAACTTGTCTGCAGTTCATCAGGGAAGAGGATCCGTTCTTCTTTGCCTCATTGACTGTCTCTTCGTAAGAATCGCCAGGATCGATGCTTGCTTTTGGATCCGCTCCATCGGGAATATCCGGGCCGCTCTTAGTAGCTTCCTTTGCCTTCTTTGGCGGCGGATCCGGCTTGTCCTTGTCAACGGAGATGAACGTACAGCTGGCTTTAATCCTTAAAGGAGAACCGTTGCGGCCGAACATTGTATACTTTGCAGTAAGGCTGGACAATTTGCAATAGAACGTATCGCCACAATAGTTCAGCTCAACAAAGTTGGCCTCTTTCTTGACGGCCTTGAGCGTCTTCTTGGCATAGACGGTACTGAGGAATTTCTGGAAATATTCATCTGCCTTGCCTATTGAAGAGGCGCCCAGGGCTCCGGTTCCGTCAAAGATCAGGTCAAAGGAATAATTCTCCGAATCAAAGCCGGCACCTTCTCCTGAACTGCTCTCGGAACGGATTTTCTTGTTTTCTACAGTCTTTGTAGAAAAAGACCTTGTAAGGGAATCCGGGTTGACCTGCACAGTGAAAGCAAGCTGCTCGTGGGTTGATTCATCCTCTATCGGTTTTTTGAAATGAACGTCGTGGAATGCCTTGAAGTTCATCTTTTGAGCGTAATCAACCTTGCCCGTAGCCTTGATGGTTCTCTCTTTATTTACTGGAACATCAGTCATCTTTCATTCTCCTTGGCGTGATCTTGTTCATAAAAGCGGTTGGCCATGCTTGACTGTTCATAAGGTTCCCGGCTCTCTTTGGGACTGTCTTGCTGCAAAGCAATACGGTCTTCCTGAGACCCGGTAACCTCTGCCCGGATTATTATTTCACGAATCCTTAAACTCATAAAGCTAATCCGGTTTGACTTCCACAATTGACTGGCAGGTCAGTTCAAGGGTCTCTATGACCATCTCGCTCTTGCTGGCGCTGAAATCGCTTACGGAAAGCTTGACGGCATAGGCGTTCATTACATTCCAGACCTTCAACTGCTGCTGGGATGCGTCTTCTAGAGAAATCACCAGGGTCAAGGGACGTATCTGGAATTTCTCCACGCAGTCCCTGGCCCATTCAATCACATTTGGCGACGCAGGATTAAGAGCCCGCTTCAATACCAGGTTCTTTGGCTTGGCCTGTTTGGGAAGGCGGTAAGCATAGGTGTTACCGCCTCCTTCAAACACTTCCTCGGTCTGCAGCTCAACTGACAACCCTGACACCTCGCTGAATCCCAGGCGGTCGGGGACAAAATCGTCCGAGATGAAGAATACCTGGAAAAAGAAGGATGGGATCAGCTTGCTGTAACTTTCCGCCTCTATAGCGATTGGTGGTTTCTCAGATTTTTCCATTAATGCCTTTCAACAGTAAAACTTTCGTATGCAAGTTCAAGGGACTCAATCAGGACTTCTCCTTTTGCCGCGTTTAGAGCGCCTGCGTCATATTTAACAGGGAAGGCGTTCTTGAGGCTCCAGGTGATTACTTCCTCCTGATTCTCATCCAGAAGCATAATGGTGATGTCGCGCCTTTTGACGGTATTGTTCTTGATATCCTTGAACCACTCAAAGAAGCCGTTGTCTGCTGCCATAGAGCCTCTCTTGAGTGTGACATTGCTGTATTTCTTGAGGCCTGGCATCTTGAGGGTGGTATACTCAGGGTCNNNNATTCAATGACGGC
Source organism: uncultured Bacteroidia bacterium (assembly GCA_902761655.1). Lineage (GTDB taxonomy): Bacteria > Bacteroidota > Bacteroidia > Bacteroidales > UBA932 > Cryptobacteroides. The sequence continues at coordinate 25,703 of CACWLD010000023.1, forward strand.
GGCTGTCACATTAAGGCCGGATACTTCTGAGAAGCTTATGTTTTCTTCATCGTCCGGGTTCCAGCGGACTGAGAAGTGAAAACCGGTAAGTGGATAATTGCTTGCCATAATATTATTCTGTTAATTATTATTCTTGAACTTTATGTGAGAACTCCAGGACGATGAACTCTGCAGGACGTACGGCTGCAAGGCCTATCCTGACAATGAGATAGCCGTTGTAGATGTCCTCGGGAGTCATTGTGATGTCTTTTCCTACCTCCACGAAGTAAGCCTCTTCAGGTGTGGCACCGGCAAGGGCGCCGTCACGCCAAAGAGTGTTCAGGAAGTTGCTGATCTGACACTTGATCTTTGTCCAGGTGTTGGAGTCATTAGGCTGGAACACTGCCCAGTATGTTGAAAGCTTGACGCTCTGCTCTACATAATTGAAGAGCCTCCTTACGGGTACGTATCTCCACTCATTGCTACCGGCATTAAGGGTGCGGCTGCCCCAAACCAGATAGCCTTTTCCCTTGAAATAGCGGATGGCATTGATTGACTTGGATGTGCTTGGATCCACATTCATCTTATCCTGCTGATTGTCAGTAAGGAGCTGGCTTAAGCCTTTGATAGAGGCTACGCCAACATTGGCAGGTGCCTGCCAAACGCCTACGCGCCTGTCTGTTGCGGCAAAAATACCGGCCATAGCTCCACTAGGAGGGATGATGCAGGCTTCTTCCTGAAGGGCTGCAAGGGTTTTGGCGTAACCGGGCACTCTTGGGATGATTGATGTAATCTTCAACTCTTTTTCGTAGTCTCGCTCCGGAGCGGCCTCCTTTTTCGGCTCTTCTACAGTCTCAGCATCTTCATCAGCATCTGCATTTTCATCTTCATCAGCATCAGAAGCAGGGGTATCGTCCTCAGGAAGCATATGTTGAGAGTTCAACACAGGAATAACAGGCTGAGGATCCTCTTCATTTGGATCTGCAGGCTCTTCTGGCTCTAAAGGCTCTACAACCTCTTCGGCAGGTGTGATGAGGGCCATCGCTTCTTGCCATACTTTGAGCTCTTCAGGGTCAGTAGGCTGCTCTATCGCCTTCATCACTTCCTCGAAAGGAATGTCCTTGACATAGGATGTCTTAAGGTAAGGATAATAGGCAGCGCCATAGCTGAGAACTTCCGGGGCACAGCTGACACCATCCCGGAATTCTTGCATAGCCTTTGTGAGATCATCCAGACGTTTCAAATCGAGGATTGCGAAACGGCTCTTGAGCCTTTCACAATTGTTCAGCGCGTATTGCTGAACTTCCTGGAGTTCTTCTTGTTTTAGCAGCATGGCTGCATCCGGGAACAGGAGGATGGTGACATCCGGACGCTCATCGAGTTTGTCGATGGCATCCTTGTACAAATCTGCTGTTGGCGTAGAGTTGTAATCGCCAATTGAGATTACATAGCAGTCTGCACCGCCATTGTCATAGAAAAGACGCATACTGTCAAACAGGGCGTATTGCTGGCCGGACACATGTTTGTCTTCATCGACGGTAAGGGCGGGACCCTTTCCAAAGACGTTTTGGTAGTCCAGCAGGCTGGAGATGGCCACCGGTTCCAGTTTATCTGAAGAACTGAAACCTTTCTCCGTAACTCCGATAAATGCGGGAATGGCCGTTTCGACTCCGGCCACCGAAGGAGAGAGCGTGGATTTTTCTTCCACATAAACTCCAGGGGTTTTGTACTGTGCCATAGGAATAGTAAATTAAAAGTTATTGCTTTGTTAATGTTTGTTCTTTTTCTTCTCCTCTTCAATAAAGTCTTCCAGGTCATCTGTTTGCTTTATTTGTGGAGGAAGCTTGTGAGGACCAAGGTCCTTGTCTTTCATACGACCTCTTTCCACCTCGACAATCTTGACGATTTCTGCGGTGTCTTGTTCGATCTCTCCAGGTACAGTGAGCATACGGAGCTTATACGCTACGGATGGCATCAGTTTGCCGTGAAGGGTCTGCCACATACTGAACTGCTGCTCGAGCGGCAGATTGAGAATGGAAATGTTAAGACTCTGCAATGCTTTGAAATCAGCTTTCATACCTTTTGGCTTAGGCACGGTCTGAATTGAATTCATTGCAGATATGACCTTTGATATATGGCCCAATGCAGTCTCATATTCTTTTGCCCGGGCGGAGATGAGAATCTCCAGATTGATGTCCACGTCAGGAGACTTCTTGTTGGTGGCCATCCTTCTGGGATTGCCTTTGTCATCCATTACACTGATATAGCGGGATGTTACGGCCGGCTTCCTGCTTGTCTCTTCTTCTATGCGCAGGAGGGTTATGGTAATGAGCATATTGGATTCCTGCGCCTCTTCCTGATCCGGAACAGGGCGCAGCTTGACAGTGCATTCTTTGTCCAAAGAACACTCCAGATAATCCTTTACCAATAACAAAGTCTCCTTGATCATATTCCGGAATTGCTGTCTGCGTATTTCTTTATCTCAGCTTCTTTGCGCTTTACTTGTATCTGTGCCGCAAGCAAAAGGGCCTTTAGGCTCTCCAGCGAGGACTGGGCTTCCTTATAGTCCATTTCCAACTTGGCCAGTTTCTCTTCTGCTTCGGCAAGCTTTGTCCTTGCTTTCTGAAGGGCTTCCGCTTTCTTGTCCGCATTCTTGCCCTTTGAGACGGCCAGGTCATAATCATCCTGTTTTGTAGAAACAGTATCACGCGCCTTCTTGACCTTGCCGCATTGATTTTCCTTTTCAAACGGGTAATTGTCAACGGTCTGGGTTGCGGCCTTCAAATTCTTTTCCGCCTGTTTCTGCTGTGCGTTATAAAACGCGAGTTCTGTGTCACGGAACCAGTCACGGTAACGCACCCAGGCGTGAAGCCATATCTTGGCTATACTCTCTACGGCGTCACCCAGGATTACTTTACTGTACTCCAGGAAATGATCCTTGTATGCATCGGAGGCCATATAGAGATTCTTTGAAATCTCATCAGGCACGTGGTCTGCGGGGACAAGCCTGTAGGACATCAGATAGGAATACTGTGAGATGCCGCTCATATAGTCCCAGGTGTTGTTGCAACCAGTTCCCCAGCTCCAGACGAACTCTCTTGAGACAAGTTCCTCCTCTACGTATTTCATAAGATCCGTCATCTCCGCCTGTTTCAGCGGATAACCTTCCGGATCATAGAAGAAGCGCTCGTTGTCTTCGTCAATGAGGTACGAGGACCTGACCTGATCGTCCCATTGTTCTTCTATGAAACCGTGAACCTCGTTCTTGTTATAGAATGAGCGGGCGTCACAGTGAAGCGGCATATGGCAGTCCGCTATGTAATGGGACAATATGAAGAAGCGCATTGCAATGTGGTTGTTGGACGGCACTATTGGGGAGCCGTCGTTCTCCATTGTCAATATCTTGAAGGAGTCGATGAGGCTTTCCGTAAAGGCCTCGCAACGGTCGCAGATATTGTGGCGCTTTTCCAATGTGTACGGCTTGCCGTACATATCGGAATTCAAACCATATTTGTAAAGTTGCAATGTTGGGGGCATAACCCTGAAAGAACCTGCCGTTCCGCTGGTGTCAGGTTTGTACTTGACGATATGGCTGGTGGACATATCCTTGAAGACGGAGTCAGGGTACCAAGCACCTGAAAGGACGAAATCCCGGTAATTCTTAAACCAGGAGATGAGAGCCTTGGCATCATCCTGCTGCCTTACAGGAATTTTTGCCTTCTCTATGCGTTTCATGGCCATAAGGGCCAGCCAGGCATGGGTATATTTTTTCATTAGGTTCGGTTTCTTGGTAAATATATCTCATTTTGCATATATTTCCAAGACCTTTGAAAAAAAATTCAAAAATAAAATCGGCAGGATTTGCAGAGCAAGTCCCGCCGATTGTCAAGGATTATTCTGGGTTCAGGCTAGTAATTGGCCACTTTCTTGATGGTCAGAGGTATCATTGAATTGTCCGTAACGGCCATAAATTCAATTGCGCCGGCGCCCTTTACATACAGTCCTACAGGTGAACCTGTGTGACCGCCGTGGGTCCAGATATATCCGGCCTGCCTGTCGGCATAAACTATGGCGTCTGATACAATCCTGTTGCTTACTGAGTACAGGGCTTCTACCATCTCCGTCTGGTTAAGGACGAATGCCCTGTGATACAGATCCCTAAAATGGGCTTCTTGAGCCTCGGAAACTTCAATGGTGCTCCAGAGTCCAAGGTGCTCGCTGAGGAAGGCCTGCATCTCCTGGTATGTAGGTATCCTGCGGTTGGGGAGGGGATTCCTGTCCGGGCCAACGCCTGCGAATTCACGGAAAAGCTTGTTTATCTCGCCTTCGCTCTTCTTGTGTCCATAGAGGAGCTCCGGATGCATAATGTAGTTGTCTCCAAGTTCAAGGCCGCCTGTTTCGTGGTCAGCGGTGATGAGGATAAGGGTCTCGTCCGGATGCTTCTTGTAGAAATCGAGGACAACGTCAATAGCCTTGGCAAAGTCGTTGATTTCCTTGATGTTGCAGATGGCATCGTTGTTATGTCCTGCACCGTCTATCTCGCCGCACTCAACCATATAGAAGAAGCCTTTCTTGCCATAGTTTCCGTAGAGGTAGTCGATTCCGGCGGCAACAAAGTCAGAGAGTGTGGTTTCTCCGGGTTGCTGGTCCATTGCAAAGTTGACATCTGTGGATGAGTAATTGGTATCGACACAAATTACACGTCCCTTCTGTGAAGAAAGGTTCTTGAACTGGTCGCGACCGTAGAGGACGGTAATTCCTGCATCCTTGGCCTTGTCTTCGAAGTATTTGGAGTCGTGTCCGGTGTTTCTTTCAACGATGAATCCGCCGCCGGCTGCAAAGTCTATGAAGTCTGACTCTATGAGCTGGTTTGCAATCTTCTCATACTCGTTGCGGTTGTCTGCGTGGCCGTAGAAGGCTGCAGGGGTGGCGTGATTGACACCTACAGTGGTGGTGACGCCAGTGCCGAAGCCTTTGTTGTGAGCCCACACGCAAATGCTTGGAATGGGCTTGTGGTCAGGATCCAGGCCTATTGCTCCGTTGTATGTCTTGACACCTGTAGCGAGGGCTGTGCCGCTGGCTGCGGAGTCAGTTACCAGAGAAGAGGAAGAGAAGGTGGTGACCATAGTGCGGACCGGGAACTGGGTGAAGTTGATGAACTTGGGACCGTCTCCGGTTACCTGGTTGTAATTTTGCGCGCCGTAAACCTGATTGATGCCCATACCGTCTCCAATCATAAAGAATACGTACTTGGGACCGGATTTCTTACGTGCGTCCGCTGAAAAGATCAGAACGGAAGAAAGGACTGAGACCAAAGCCAGTCTGAGGAAAAAGTGGATTTTATTCATTTGATAGTGATTATTCGATATGAAACAAATATATAAAATATTTTCAATATTGAGGCAGAGTACATATTTTTCGTATATTAGCAAATGTGAAATGGCCCGGAAGAATATCTGCTGCCTTATTGATCTCCCTAGCTTGTTCCCTTTACCTGAATGCACAGGAACCTGAATTCGCTGAGGGCCGGGCGTTTTTTGACCGTGCCGGGCAATCCGCCGCATTCTTTCGCGGCCGTCAGGCAATGCGTTACAACATTGTCTATGAAGGAACTTATTTCTGGTATTCCCCCGAGTTTGCCCCAGGAAGCATAATGTGGGACGGAAAACAGTATGACGGCCTTAATCTGAATATAGATGCAGTAAAGCAGGAAGCCCAGGTGTATCCGCCAGGTACCGTCACAGCCGTCGTAATGGACAGGAACCATATTGACTGGCTTGAAATGGGAGGTATTCGATATGTCAATCTTTCCAAAAAAGGTTATCAGGTCAATGAAGGTTTTTATGAGGTGATTGACCAAAGTCCTGAAGGTACTGTTTACAGACAACTTGTCAAGACCGTTAAACTGGATCTTACCGATGCGGAAAAGAATCTTCACGCCTCATACTATTTCAGCAGCGCTGAGACCTATTATCTGGAACGCGGCGGCACGCTTCAGGAGCTGAGGCGAAGGAGGGCCCAGCGGTTGCTCCGCAATCCGCGTGGCCGCAGCATCGCCTCTGCCGTGAAGCCAAGGACTAAAGCGCTGCAGCCCATCGTCCCGCATCAGCAGGACCTCCTGCTGCCCGCGGATCTCCCGGCCCAGCCGGTTCAAACCGCCTTGCCTTCCGGTTCAGGGCTCACGGTAGACGGCAAGGAAATATATGCGACGCTTCCTCCTGATTATTTCTCTTCGGGACAGAAAGAGGAAGACGACGAACTTCTGCGTCTGCTCAATGCAGGCAACGAGATGGTCACATTCGCAAACAAAGTATACGAAGTTGGGCAGGCGGAAAACGCCAGGGGAGACCGGGCCGTGGTTCACGGAACGGTACGTGACGTGCTTTCCGGCGAGCCCCTCGCGGGCGTGGTGGTGTCAGGCGGCAAAGGCGGCACCTATGCCCTGACCGACAACGACGGCAATTTCCGCCTGTCCCTGCCGCTCGGGGACAACTCGCTGGATTTCAGCGGATTCTCATTGGAGGACCTTCACCTGAGCATACACGTGAACAGCGATGGAGGCCTTGACGTGGTAATGAAAGAAAAAGTAACGTCCCTGAGGGAGGTTATAGTGTCTGCGGAGAGTATGGTTAACCACCGTGATTCAAGGATGGGAATTGAGCGCGTGAGGATCAATACCATTTCCAAGATCCCTTCGGCCTTTGGCGAAGCGGATGTCCTCAAGGTGGTTCTCACGCTGCCGGGTGTGAAGAGCGTGGGAGAGGCGTCCAGCGGTTTCAACGTCAGGGGCGGTTCTGCTGACCAGAACCTGGTCCTGTTCAACGACGGCACCATTTATAATCCAAGCCATTTCTTTGGCCTGTTCTCCGCCTTCAACACGGATGTAATCAATGACATAGAGCTTTACAAGAGCTCCATTCCCGCGGAATTCGGCGGACGCATCTCCTCGGTTCTGGATGTGCGTGGAAGGGAAGGCAATTCCAAGAAGATACAGGGTTCGCTAGGCCTTGGCCTGTTGACTAGCCGCTTCCACGTGGAAGGTCCTATACAGGAAGACCGCACAACATTTATAGTGGGTGGCCGTACAACTTATTCGAACTGGATATTCAACCTCCTTCCTCCAAGCACCAGTTACTCCGGAGGAAAGGCCTCTTTCAGCGACCTTAACGCATCCGTCACACACCGCGTAGATGACAAGAACACCCTTCAGCTTTACGGATACTGGTCAAGGGACGGTTTCTCTTTTGACGGGGACACCACATTCCATTATTCAAACCTGGATGTTGCCCTCAAATGGCGCCGGACAATGTCCGCAGGCACAGGAATGACATTGGTGGCCGGATATGACCGGTATACCAATACTGTAGATGACAATTTCAATACGGTATCCGCCTTCAAGTTCACAACCGGTGTGTCACAGGGATTCGTCAAAGCAGGATTCCAGACCGTCATCAATGACTGGCACACCCTGTCATACGGCGCTCAGGCCATCCTCTATGACTTGAATCCGGGAACAATGGGTCCGCTTTCCGACTCCTCGCTTGTAGAGCATAAACTGCTACCCAGGGACCGGGCCCTTGAATCCGCCCTGTATGTGAGCGACAACTGGAAACCCGGCGACAAGCTGTCAATGGACATTGGAGTGCGCCTGGCCACATTCAACGCCTTTTCCCCGAACAAGTTCTACGCCGCTCCCGAGCTGCGTGCTTCTGCAAAATACTCCATACTTGACCAGTTGACGGTCAAAGCCGGCTTCAACAGTATGAACCAGTACATACACCTCATATCCAACACTTCTTCCATCTCGCCAATGGACGCGTGGCATCTGGCCAGTGCGGCCCTCAAGCCCCAGAAGGGCTGGCAGGCCGCGGCGGGCCTTTACTGGACAGTGTATGACAACAGCATTGACCTGTCATTGGAGACCTATTACAAGCGCGTTTCCCACAGCCTTGACTACAAATCCGGAGCGGTTCTCATAATGAACGAACACCTGACCGATGACCTGGTGGAGACCTTTGGAAAGGCTTACGGTGTTGAATTTATGATCAAGAAAACCGTGGGAAAGCTGAGCGGCTGGCTGGCCTATACGTATTCCCGTTCGCTCCTGCGGGAAATGCAGGACAGGGGAGTGGAAACCATAAACGGCGGCAAATGGTACAACGCCCCGCACGATAAGCCGCACGATTTCAAGCTTGTAGGCAATTACAAGTTCACACACAGGTATTCCCTGTCCGTAAATGTCGACTATTCCACCGGACGTCCGGTTACCATTCCGGTAGCCGTTTACAAATACGGCGGAGGATACCGCCTTGCATATTCTTCCAGGAACGGCTACCGCATCCCGGATTATTTCAGGATGGACCTTGCCTTGAACATAGATCCCGGACACTATCTGCGCAAGCTCACACATATGTCAATGACCATTGGCGTATACAACGTGACCGGACGCAAGAATCCTTACTCAGTATTCTATAATACACGCGGTGGCACTTCAATAGACGGCTATATGGTATCCGTTTTCGCCACACCTGTCCCTTACATTAACCTTAATCTCAGATTCGGATGATAAAGAAGATACTCATAACTGCCCTGGCGCTGATGGCCGTCTCCTGTATCTATCCTTTCACTCCGGATTCAGAGGACGGGTCAGGAGCGCTTGTGATTGAGGGCGACATCCTCATCGGCAAGGAAACAGTGGTAACTGTCAGCCGAACCGCACCTGTCTCTAAACCGGACGCTTCAATGGCTCCCCCTTCAGGAAAGGTATGGGTGGAGAATGACGCTGGGACCGTTTTCAACGGAGTGGAGGACCCTAAGACACCCGGCAGGTATACAGTGGATACGCGCAATGCAGATACTTCTCCCAACTACTGCCTTCATTTCCTGGACCAGGAATCCGGAAAGGAGTATGTCTCAGCGTGGGAGAGGGTGTGCTCTGCACCAGTTATCGACTCCCTGTCATACAATCTTGACTACAAAAAGGCAAAGCTCAACATTGCCTTGAGTATGCACGCGCTCAAGGAAAGCTATTTCAAGTGGAGCTATGTGGAGGACTGGGAATACCATTCACTCTATTATGCTCAGATCAAATACATTCCCAGCACCAATCAGATAGTCCAGAGGGATTACTATGACAACATATCTTTCTGCTACCAGCACGCCACTTCCACCCAGATAATGACCTTCTCCACCGAGAACCAGACTGATGACAGGTTTGTCGACCTGGAATTCCTGCCTATCCCGCAGGATGACCGCCGCATCTCCTATCTATACAAGATTGTCGTGGACCTTGAGCCCCTTTCAAAGGATGCTTACCTGTATTGGGAGAATATAAAGAACAACTCCGAATACAACGGCAACCTGTTTGCTCCTAACCCCAGCGAACTGGTTGGCAACATACGGTGCCTGCAGGAACCGGATGAGATGGTGATGGGTTATGTCAACGTTGCTGAGATAGCCCGCAAACATCTGGTAATTAACCATATAAAAGCCAATTTCTATAAGAGTTCCGAATCGCTCAGCGATACTGAATCCCTGCAGCTTACCAAAGACCAATATGCCACATATTATAAAGAAGGATTCCTTCCTTACAACTATTATATGTTCCCAGGCAACGTCAACGAAACCTATTGGGCGCACGCCCGATGCGTAGACTGCAAACTTCTTGGGGGAACCTATGAAAGGCCTGAAGGCTGGCCGCCGGACGAAGATTGACATATGAGAAAGAGCGTCATTACAATACTCGCTGTCTTTGCAGCCGCACTATTCACGGCGGAAGCGCAGGTGCACCTGTCTGAACGCGTTTACGTGTCCACGGACCGTGACGTGTACGTGGCGGGTGATGAGATGTTTGTTTCTGCCTTCTGCCTCAATGCCTCCGGCGGAGGACTGTCCAACGTCAGCCGAATCGCATATCTGGAACTGGTCTCCGCGGAGGGGCCCGTCCAGACGGCCAAGGTGGCCTTGGACGGAGGTCGCGGCGGCGGAGTCATCTCCCTCCAGAATACCATTCCTACGGGAGAATACCGCCTTGTAGCCTACACCTCGCAGTGCTTCAACGAAGAAGGTTACAATTTCCTTGAAGGTGCCCGCACCATTTCAATAATCAACCCTTTCACTACCGCGCGAGCCTCTTCGGGCGTAGAAATCCTCTCACCGGAGGAATACCTTCGACTGGAGGACGGCAACGTCCGCCCGGCCGCAGGCGGCATCAGCCTTGACACTGACGGTCCCGTGATAATAACCAACAATTCCGCCACCGCAGTGACCCTCAGCCTTTCTGTTTTCAATGACGATGGCATCCCTTCGCCGCGCAGCGTAAACCCAGTGTCCTTCGCCGCAGGCGCCAGGGCGGGACGTGTTTTCGAGGACAGGAGAACCATAGATTTCGAGGGCGAAATCATCCGCGCCAAACTAGTAGGCACGCCGCAGGATATTGAGGCAGCCAAAGGCTCCGCAGCTTATCTGTGCGTTCCTGGCAGAACCAGCGACATCTATCCTGCCCTGTTGGAATCTGACGGCACGGCCTCTTTCTATACAAAGAACATTTACGGCCAGACAAATCTTGTACTTGACGCAGGAGCCGCTTCCGGTAACGCCCATCTTGAGATTATCTCTCCTTTTGCAGGAGTCAAGGATCCGGACATTCCGGCTCTTCCTTTCAGTTACGCCTTGCAGGACAGGATCCTTCAGAGAAGTATGGCAATGCAGGTCCTCCGAGCCTCGCACGCAGATTCCCTGTTCACGGTCCTTCCCATACCCAATGACACTCATTTCTTTGCTGATTCCGTTGTATACTACCTGGACCACTATACCAGATTCCCTCTTATGGAAGAACTGTTCGTGGAATACATCAGTGAGGTGGGCTTCCACAGGACCTCCAATGGCAGGGAACTGCACGTTATCCTGAAAGATGACTTCCGGACTGTTCCAATTCCCCAGCAAGCCTGCCTGGTACTGCTTGACGGGGTTCCGGTGCCGGACCATAACCTTATTATTGAATATGACCCGTTGCTGGTGGAAAAGATAGTGGTCTATCCAAACACCTATTTCATTGGCAACCGTACATATCCGGGCATCGTGAATCTTGTTACCTACAGGCGGGATCTGCCATCTTATCCTTTTGGAAATAATGTCAGGGTGGTGGATTATCAAGGCGTCAGCTATCCGGTTGTCAACTGGCTTCCTGCTGTATCCGGAAACGTTCCGGACCTCAGGCAAACCATCCTGTGGCATCCTTTGATAGAGCTCGCCCCCGGAGAAAGCCGGGTTCTTGAATACGTCCTTCCTTCTTACCAGGGCAGATTCAAGGTTGTTGTGGAAGGTTTCGACCTGTCAGGGACCCCACAATGCGCAAGCGGTGTACTGACCACAAAGTGATTAAAATTTAATATTAACGATATGAAATTCATTCTGTTTCTTATCCTGGCCTTGGCTCCCCGTTTTGATGGGGATACTTACAAGGTAAAGTCCCCGGACCGCAAGACGGTCTTTACAGTTGGCGTAGATGCCGATGGAAAACTCCAGTACAGCCTGTCAAAGGGTGGCGAAGTGGCCATCGACTGGTCCGAAATAGGTTATTCGGTGTCTGAAAGCACATCTCCAAAAGCACAGTCATTTGCCCCTGCAGGCCGAAGAATTCGTGTAAGGGGAGTATGGAAGCCTCTCTGGGGCAAGCGCTCTGAGGTGCCTGACAGGTATAACCAGCGTGATTTCACGCTCCAGTTTGCCGGCCTTGGCAGCTGTTCACTTCAGGTGCGCGTCTACAACGACGGCGCAGCCTTCCGTTTCACAGGCCTTCCAGCAGGAGAAATGAGCGAAAAGACCCAGTTCAATTTTGCAGGAGACTATACCGCCTGGTTCTATAACGGAGAAAGGCACAATATAGGTCCTGAGAAGCTCAGCGAGTCCAATGGGGAGAGATTGCCCGTGATGACCGTAAAAGCCTCCGAAAACCGCTATTTTGCCATCCACGAGGCTTTCCTTGGAACAGACTGCTGGCCAATGAGGCTCCGCTCCAAGTCAGGATCCACCGCATTTGAAGTGATTCCTGAAAAGATTGCGGCAAGCGAACCTTATACATCCGCCTGGCGTGTTATAATGTGTGGTGACACGGCAGGAGACCTGGTAGACTCTCATATCATTGAGTTGCTGAATCCGGAGCCGTCAGGTGACTTCAGCTGGGTTAAGCCAGGCGTGGCCCTTTGGGACTGGCGCATTGACGGAGCTGTCTGGGAAGGATACCATTACGGTATGAACTACGATTCCTGGACCCGTATGATTGACTTTGCGGCTGAGCAGGGCTTCAGCCATCTGGTGCTGGATGCCAACTGGTACGGACCGGAGTTCGCCGCAAGTTCGGACCCTGTTAATGGAGAGAAGGCAAAGGATGTACAGCGTATCATAAAATACGGCCAGGAAAGGGGAGTGGGCGTCTGGCTTTATCTGAACGACGTAGCCGGAAGGCGCTATCCCATAGAGGAGACTCTTGCCCAGTACGAACAATGGGGCGCTGCCGGCGTCAAGTACGGCTTTATGAACGGCACCCCGCTGGAAAAGAACCGCAACACCCAGATGATAACAGCCCTCTGCGCCAAGCACCATCTTCTGGTAGACTACCACGATTATCCTGTCCATCCTTTCGGACAGATGCGCACCTGGCCAAATGCCATAACCCGCGAATACTGCAAGGCCCAGTTGGACGGAAGGCAGATATTCCAGCCCAAGACTTTCGTGACTTCAGTCTTCGTCAATATGCTTGCGGGACCGCTTGATATGAATAATGGCTTTATGGAACTCCACCAGGGAAGGACCACCCGCAAGGACAACAGCCAGGAGGTTCCTTCAACGGCTACTTCAGAGATTGCGCGAACAATGATAACCTGGTCCGGCGCCACCGTAATCCCCGACATCCCGGAATACTATCATAAGTATCCCCAGTTGCTTGAGTTCCTGTCCGCTGAGAAGCAGCCGTGGAAGGAAAGCCGCACCCTTGCGGGAGAAATAGGGGAGTACATTGTGATGATGCGCCAGAACGCGGACGGCGACTTCCTGGTTGCCGCCGCAACGGACGAATCATCGCGCGCAGTCTCCATTCCGCTTTCATTCCTGCCTGGCGGAAAATGGATTGCAACGGTCAATACCGATGGCGCAAGCGCAGATTACAGGACAAACCGCGAATCCACGCACAGCGAAACCATCGAAGTCACCTCCAAGTCCACCATCAGAATCTTGATGGCCCCGGGTGGAGGCGCCTGCATCCTGTTGAAAAAGAGATGATGCAAACCTTAATATGACTTTTTTGCCAGGAGTTATACGCTCCTGGTTTTTTTGTGTTTTTCTTCGTTCAAAGAGTAAAGCAATACATTACATATTTTTTAAAACCGCATAATTACTTCCGGTTCGCTTTTTTATTATAATAGGCTAAATAAGTGTACAACTTTTAGATATTTTTAAATATATTTGTAAAGAATTTATTAACCAATAGGACAGTTATTCTTAACTTATATATTACTAACACTAATTTACCTATTATTGTAATGAAGAAACTACTCTTTCAGCGGCTTCTACCGCTCTTATTATGTATGCTGTTCAGCATACCGGTAGTTTTCGGTCAGAATCAAGTTGCCGTTAAAGGTAAGGTCCTGGATGAGGACGGCCAGCCGGTAATCGGCGCCGGCATTATGGTCAAAGGTACCACCAACGGTGTGACAACTGATCTTGACGGTAATTTCTCTATCGTCGTTCCTGCGGGTTCGATCCTCGAGATCTCATCCATTGGATATGCGACTCAGGAAGTGACCGCAGCGCCTACTCTCAACATCACTCTTCGTGAGGATGTAACCCAACTTGAGGAAACCGTCGTTGTGGGTTACGGTACCCAGAAGAAGGCATCCCTCACAAGTGCCATCTCCAACATCAGAAGCGAGGAACTCACCGCCACAAAGCAGAGCGACGTTCTCGCATCTCTCCAGGGAAAAGTCCCAGGACTCCTTATCCATCAGAACACCGGCGACCTCGGTGACTTCAACACCGACCTCAAGATCCGCGGTTTCGGTGAGCCTATTGTCGTTGTTGACGGTATGGTAAGGACAACTCCTCGCCGCAGCCAGACACTTAACAGCCGTTACTCAAACAGTAGTTCTGCTGTTTTGGCCCAGCTCAATCCTGAGGATATCGAGAGCATCTCAGTCCTCAAGGATGCATCCGCGGCTATTTACGGAATGGGTGCCGAAAACGGTGTAATCCTGATTACTACAAAGCAGGGTACCATCGGTGCTCCGACCGTAAAATATTCCAACAGGTTTTCGTTCGGTGTCCCTACCGCACTTCCTGACGAAGTCGACATCCTTACCTGGTTGAATATACGCAACGAAATGGATGAAAACGTGGGCAAACCGCATACCTACTCAGATGATCTCATCAACCATTACATCAATGGAGATGAGGGCTATGGAGATTACAAGTGGTACTCCGAGTTCTACAGAAAGCATTCATTCCAGCAGAACCACCAGGTGTCGGTGAACGGAGGAAGCAACCAGACCCAGTACTACCTCAGCGGATCGTTCAACACCGACAACGGTATCCTCAACGGACCTCAGCTCAATTACAAGAGTATCAGCTTCCAGGGTAACGTTACCACCAACATCAACAAGGACCTCAAGGTTGTCTATCAGTCACAGTTAAGTTGGAACACCCGTACAGGCTACCCTGAAAATACTAATCAGAACTTCTTCCAGAAGGGTCTCTCAGCTGAACGTTACTAT
>CACWLD010000024.1 GCA_902761655.1 uncultured Bacteroidia bacterium
TCCGGGGTGTCGGAAGTGACCTTCACTTTCTTGGGCATCTGCGCTGGTGCCAGTGGTGACAGACCGTATTCCAGGTCTATGCGTTCAGCGGTGGTGGCGCCGGTCTTTTCCGCGAACTTTGCCCTGATGTAATCGTTGAAAAGGGGAAGTTCGTCCGCCACCGGCACGTCGCGGGAATCGAAGAATGCAGCGATGTCCCTCTCGGACGCATCCTTGCTGTGACGAAGGGCGCCCAGCGCAAGGTTCCTGGATGCAATGAAATCCTTTGCAGCCACTCCGTTAACCTTGAGATCCGCATAAACGGCGTTTGGAAGCGAGGCGGAAAAGCCGGGGTTGCGCAGGTACTGCTGTTCCGTTTTTAAGTTATATAGGATCTGGGCCTGCCTGTCATACATTGACGTAACCTTCTGTGCTGCAGTGGTTTCCTGGGCACGGAGGGCAAACGACGGCAAAATGGCCGCAAAAAAAATTATTACGTGTTTGAACTTTAGCATAAGATTTGCGTCAGTACTCGCAAAATTAATACATTTTTACTATTTTTGCTTTCCACAAGCCTTTTAACAAACATTTACTATATCATGAAGAAACTTTTACTTTCAATCGCAGCTGTATTATTCTCAGCCGGTATGATCTTCGCCCAGGAGGCTTCCCTCCAGCAGGCAACCGAACTGTTCAATAACGGTGCCACTGCATCCAGCACGGACAAGGCTGCAGCCATTGATTATTTCCAGAAAGCCTACACAATGGCAAAGGCTCTTGGAGATGAAGGTGCGGAGATTGTTGAGAACTGCAAAGAAGTCATCCCTAAACTTCACTACTCAATGGTAAATGACCTCATCAAGGCTACAGAATACGATGAGGCAGTTGCAAAGCTTGAGGAGACCGTTGCCGCAGCAAAGGAATTCGGCGCTGACGACGTCCTTGCAAATGCACAGAAACTCATCCCCCAGGTAATGCTCCAGAAAGGCAACGCACTGCTCAGCGCAAAGGACTATGAGGGTGCAGCCGAGGCTTACAAGGCCATCACCGATGCAGACCCTAAGAACGGAATGGCAGCCCTCCGCCTTGGAATGGCCCTCAACCAGCTGAACAAGTCTGAGGAGGCTCTTGCAGCCCTCAAGGCAGCAGCAGAGAACGGACAGGCAGAGAACGCCAACAAGCAGATTGGAACCGTACTCCTCAAGGAGGCTTCAAACTTCCTCAGGGACAAGGACTATCAGAAGGCTTTCGACACAGCTCTCGAGTCTGCAAAATATGCAGAGTCCGCCAACGCTTTCAAGATTGCCGGAACCGCAGCCAACAGCCTCTCAAAGAAGGCTGAAGCAGTAGAGTACCTTGGCAAATACCTGGAGCTCTCACCCAACGCTTCCGATGCAGCCCAGATCAAGACCGTCATCGAGGCACTCAAGAAATAATGAGATATCTTGAACTTCTCGCCCCCGCGAGGAACTCTGACATCGGCATTGCGGCAATAGACTGCGGTGCCGATGCAGTGTATATAGGCGGCCCGGGATTCGGGGCGCGCAAGGATGCTGGCAACAGCCTTTCGGACATAGAAAGGCTGTGCGCCTACGCGCATACCTTCGGCGCCCGGATATTCCTTACCGTCAACGTCACGCTGGAAGAGGGGGAACTGGAAGAAGTTCACGATATGATGCTCCGGGCGCAGGAGGCGGGCGTGGACGCATTCATTGTGCGTGACCCCGTGATCTGCACCTGGGAGGACATCACAGTACCGCTCCACGCCTCCACCCAATGCGCCCTGCGCCAGGCTTCCAAAGCCAGGGAATACCATTCCCTTGGCTTCTCAAGGCTGGTGCTTGAAAGGCAGCTTTCCCTGGACCAGGTCCGGGAAGTTGCCGCCGCTACGGACGCTGAACTGGAGTTCTTTGTCCACGGGGCGCTGTGCACGGGCTACAGCGGGGACTGCTACCTGTCCGAAGCGCTCAGCGGAAGGAGCGCAAACAGAGGCGAATGCATACAGGCCTGCCGCTCTCTGTATGACCTGGCGGATGCCAAGGGCAACATCCTGATAAGGAACAAGGCACTGCTCTCCCTCAAGGATTTCAACCTGCTGGAGAGGATGGAGGACCTTGCGGAAGCCGGAGTATGTTCCTTCAAGATAGAGGGCCGGCTCAAGAGCATTTCCTATGTCAAGAACGTAGTTCGCGAATACAGCCTGGCCCTGGACCGCCTGGTAGAGAAACACCCTGACAAATACGCCAGGGCATCGTTTGGTACAGTCAGAGGCGGGTTTGTCCCTGACAGCAACAAGACTTTCAACCGCGGCTACACCCAGTTGTTCCTGGATGGGAAAAGGGGCAGATGGGCTTCTATGGACGCACCCAAGTCTATGGGAGAGTGCATTGGGAAGGTCCTTTCTATTCAGCCCGCGGACAAATTCAACATCCGCATCAACGTCAAACCACTGAAGGGGGTTTCCCCGCTGAACAACGGAGACGGATTCAGCTTTGTGGACGGATTCAGCATCACCGGCTTCAGGGGCGATGTCTGCAACGGGTATGAAATCCGTTGCAAGAACATCGCGGGACTGAAGCCCGACGACACCCTTTACCGCAACATCAACGCGGTCTTCGAGAAGGAGCTCCAGTCCAATATGTGCCAAAGGCTCATCCCGGTGGGAATAAGCCTTCGGATAAGCGGGAGCGAGGCCTTGGGATACAAGGTCGAAGCCTCCGCCGCCAGCCAGGACGGCCGCAGCGTTTCCGCAAGCCTGGAGACCGCCGGCCCCGCCGCCCAGAACAAAGCCCGTATGGAGTCCATTCTCCAGAGCCAGCTGTCAAAGACCCTTGCGCCATACATTTTCAGCCCCTCCGGCACTGAAGTCCTAACCGCGGACGGCAGCCTGCCGTTGCTGAGCGCATCGGCGCTCAACGGCCTCTGCCGCACCCTTGCCGCGGAACTGGACAAACTGCCTTGCGGCAAGGTGCCGCTATGCGGCGCTCCCCGCCCGCAAGGCCCCGTCCAAAAAGAGAACGCGGCTCCCGTGAACGGGGAACTTATGCGCAGCAAGTACTGCATCCGCTACGAACTTGGCATCTGCCCCGTTCACCAGGGAGCCGCGGAAAGCGGCCCTCTGTTCCTGCTGAACAACGGACGCCGCTTTGCCCTTGGCTTTGACTGCAAGCACTGCGAGATGACCGTCAAGGAGGCCTAGTTGAGCTCCATTGTCACATCCACGTCCCCAAAATGCTGCACCCTGCCGCTGTTGTTTATCAGGTATCGCCTTGACAGGCTTCCCCTCCACACAATGTCGTCACGGCTGTGTATTGGCAGTTCTATCTCTATTCCATAAGTCTTTGACTTGATCTTGAGCGTACCCTCCACCTTCCAGGACGTTATGGTGCCTCCGTCATCCTCAGATATCATAAAGGCTATGTCTTCCATCTGGTCCGTCCATTCGGACGCCAGCAGTACGTTGAAAGGCACCTTCTCCCCCAGCTGCCGCCTTTTCACCACTATCATAAAGTCCGTGATGGTTGGCACATACAGCCTCAGGTCATCTTCCGTCTTGGCCTTGAAATTCTCCACCAGGCCGCATTTCACAAAGAACTCGGACGCGCCGCAGAACCAGGAATCGTAGTTCCTGCGCATTCTGAAATCCTTGAGCCTCAGGGACTTGACATCCGGCTCATCTTCCGCCTTTGTCCCCACATAAACGCCTCCGCCCTGTCCCCAGCCGGGGTTTTGCTTCAGGAGCATCTCGTAGGTGGTGTATGCGCTGTCGTCATTTACATTCACCACCCACACGGGACGCTCCCTTGCAACCGCCTCAGACACTTCCACCTCTCTTCCGTCAAGTGTATACCCAATGTTGGACTCAGACTCCGTTCCGGGATTGAAGGTTATCACAGGCTCATCCTTTCCGTTCCAACTGTCTGCGAAAGGCCAATATATCTGTACGTCGGACTCTATGAGGCCTCCAATATATTGTTCCACCGCCGCATAGTCTTCCTCTCCCGCCTTTGTCCTGTACCTGTCGGACAGATAATCCCTTATCAGGTCCCTCAGGGGCTGCTGATACTCCACGCCCGACTTTGTTCCCAGAACCTGGTCTCCCACTCCGCTTCCGGGAACGGAGAACAGGTCTTTCATAGTATATTCCTCGTCATACCCGTTGAGGGTGGATGCCGTTACTGCGGAATGCACTTCCAGATAGTGGCGGCTGTCAAGGGGCAGGGAACTGAGCATCTGCGCCACCTCCTTGAGGGTGGTGGCGCTTTGTGATGCATCAGCAACCTGCTCGCCCTGTATCCCGTCACAGGATACCGCCAGCAGGATCGCTGCCAGAGGCAGCATTTTTAATGAAGTTTTCATAGTTAAGCAGTTAAGTAATCACTTGCAAAGTGAGCAAAAAAGAGCCGTATACCATAAAAGTACACGGCTAATTATCAAAAAAGGCCTCCCAGGCCTCTCAGATTAATTATTTATAATACAGGACAAAGCGGTTTTTGTAAAAAAAGTCCTTGATCACCTCCGTATTTGGGTATCCTGCATCGCGGAAAACCTCACACACGGGCCCCGCAAGCTGCTCGTTAATCTCCGTCAGGCCCTTGCCCTCCGGAGAGAGGAAGCGCCTTGACCACCTTGCAATTGCCCTGTAGAACAACATCGGATCCTCCTGCGGCGCAAACAACGCCGTATGTGGCTCGTAATCCAGCACATTTGACCGCATCTGCTCCTTCTCAGAAGGAAGGATGTACGGCGGATTGCTCAGTATTATGTCGAAAGGCCCGTACGGGAAGTCCTGATCCGTGTCCAGGACATCGGACAGGACGAACTCCGGGGCCGTTGCCTGCCGCGCCTTCAGCTCCCCCGCGAAGTCCTGGCCCCGGGCCACATCCAGCGCATCCGCGCTGATGTCCGTGGCCACGACTTCCGCTCCCGGGAGGTTGAGCGCTACGCTCCACGCAATGCAGCCCGAACCAGTGCAAAGGTCCAGCACCTTCACCTTCTCCGCCTTCTTCCCGTATGCCGCCCTCATACGGCTTATGCGCCCCGCCTGCTCCAGAGCCTCCTTTACAAGGAGCTCTGTCTCAGGGCGCGGTATAAGCACCGCCGGCGTCACTTTGAAACGCAGTGAAAAGAAGTCCGCCCAGCCCAACGCATACTGCAGCGGCATACCGCGGCTCAGGGAATCCAGTTTCCCCAGCAGCAGGTCGCTGTCCTGCACGGACAGTTCGTACTCAGGATTGACAATGTGGGTGTAGTTCTTTATGCCAAGGAGCTCCTCACACAGCATAAGCACCATCTGACGGGCTTCCGGCTGGGGATACAGCGGAGCCAAGGCCTCTATTCCACGGTCTATGAATGCACTGAGGAGCATTGGGTATTATTTCTTTATTCCACCGAGTTTGGCACCGGAACCCATTGACTTGAAGATGTTCCCTCCAAAGTCCGTTATCTTGAACGATGCGGCGCGGCTGCGTGCGAACGCCAGTTCTATGAGCCTGTCTATGAGCTTGGGGAAACTGATTCCCGTGAAGTCCCAGAGATAGTTGGAAAGGGATCCCGGGATGGTGTTGATCTCGTTCACGTAAACCCTCTTGTCCTGCTCGTCCTTTATGAAGTCTATCCTGGCCACACCCTCGCAGGCAAGCACCCTGAAGGTCTTCTTTGCAAGGCTCTTGATAAGGGCCGTCTCGTCTTCAGATATCTTGGCGGGCAGCTCCCTCTTGAGGCTCTGCATTCCCTTGGACTTGGATCCGGGGTTCATATACTTGTCAGAATATGTGAGGATTTCACCGCTGCGCATAGGCACTTCGCACTCGGACGCCTCGCAGTCCTCGTAGTCTCCAAGGACGGAGCAGTTGACCTCCTTGAGTTTCTCCACCAGTTTCTCCACAATGACTCTTGTGGTGAATGAGCAGGCGTACTCTATGGCCTCAACCAGGTCCTCCCTGTTGTGAGCGGGGCGGATTCCCACGCTGGAGCCGGAGTTGGCCGGCTTTACAATAACAGGATATGAAAGCTTCTTTTCAATGGACTCAATTACGGAATCCTTGTCCGCATACCAGCTCTTGTCGTTGAACCAGGCATAGTCAACAACCGGGATGCCGCTGCTCTGAAGGATCATCTTCATTGTAATCTTGTCCATTCCGTTGGCGGAAGACAGCACGTCGCAGCCCACGAACGGGATGCCTATCGCGGCGAGCACACCCTGTATGGTTCCGTCCTCGCAGTTGGTTCCGTGAAGGGTTGGCAGTATCACATCCAACTGGGCCACCGGCTTCTGGCGGAAGAGTCCGTTGGAGTTGTCATAAAGGTTCCTGTCTCCGTAAAGGGGCTTCATATACACCTCGCGGCTGGACTGCAGGAGGCGGTCCATATCCTTGTAGTTTGACAGTTCCAGGAGTTCCGGCGAACTGTACCACCTGCCGGTCTTTGCAATGTATATGGGTACTACCTCATATTTCTCCCTGTCCATTGCCTCTATTGTCTGCAATGCCGTTACAACGGAGATCTCATTTTCTACGGAACGTCCACCAAAGAGGACACCTACACTTATTTTCATATTCTGTTATTTGAATGTATCGGGTAAATCGTTTTCGTAAAGGATAGCGTCCGGCGGGGTTGCCAGGCGGCGCAGTTCCGCCGCGGCCTCCGCCAGGTTCTGGGCGCAGATTATGTCCTTCTTGGACATTCCCGCGGACGTGGCTCCCTTGTATATAGCGTTCTTGTTGTACTTGTTCACTATTATGAGGATATCGGCGCTGCGCGCTATCCTTTCGCCAAGTTCAACGCAGGCTTCCTCCTGCCTCTGGCCCAGTTCCACGAATCCCGGCGTAACCACGATGCGCTTCGCACCCGCAGGGAGGTCAAGCGCTGCAAGTGCGTCCAGGGCCATCCTGGCGCCCTCCGGATTGGAGTTGTAGGCATCGTCCAGAATGGTGAGGCCGCCTTTCTGGCTCACGGAGAGCCTGTGCTCAACCTGGCGCAGCTTGGCCACGGCCATCTGCTGCTGGCGCCCGGTTACACCCAGCCTCTGAGCCACCACCGCGGCTCCCAGAATGTTGAGCACGTTGCACTCTCCCATAAGGGAGGTGTGCATTTCAGTGCGCTCCCCTCCGTGCACCACGGCAAACTCGGAGCCCGATGCGGTGTAGCGGATGTCTGCCGCCCTGTAATCCACTTCAGGGGTTTTGATTCCGTAGCGTACTATGGGGCAGTTGGTTGGGATGTCCTTATATGAGGCAATCCCCTGGGAATCAGCGTTAATTACACCCAGGCCGTCGGAAGGAAGGCTGCGGATGAGTTCGAACTTGGTCTTCTGGATGTTCTCCTTTGTCTTGAAGGTTTCAAGGTGCATCTCGCCCACGGAGGTAACAATTCCGATGGTGGGATGCACAAGGTCGCATATCTCCTTGATGTCTCCGGGCTGCTTTGCTCCCATCTCAACTATGAACACCTGATGCATTGGCTGCAGCTGCTCGCGGATGGTGCGGACCACGCCAAGCAGGGTGTTGAAGTTTCCGGGGGTAATGAGGGTGTTGTATTTCTCCGATAGGATGCGGTAGAGGTAGTTCTTGGTACTTGTCTTTCCGTAACTGCCGGTAACTCCTATTATAATCAGGTCCTTGAACTTTGCCAGCTTGCGCGCCGCATCGTTGTAATACCACTTGGAGATGGCCTTTTCCATTGGAGAATTAAGCCAATTTGCCAACAGCACCAGGAGTTTGTCCAGAACCAATATGAGTACTGCAGTGTAGAAGAACACATAAGCGCCGCCTATCCTCCACGCCAGGTACAGCAGGGCCAGGCCCAATACCAGCGTTGTGGCGTACAGGCGTTTCACCCTGGCCGTATATGCAATGCTTATCTTATATTTGGTCTTATACTCCTTGTATGCGCAGTAAAACATTATGGCCGCGGCAAGGATTGCCAGGTACTTGTTCCAGACAAGTCCCGCCAGGGCAAGCATCACCCAGCGCCAGTGCCCAAGGATATGTTCCTTGGCCCAGGGGATGAAGCGCTCCGGCCTGTAGGAGTTCTGCTGGAACATCTGTATGTCATAACGCATCACTGCCAGCCAGCAGGCAAGGAAACAGATTGCAAAGACTATTGTGATAACCGTGATCATACTTCGTTAACGTTAAAGAAACTGGCCAGCACCTTCTTTGCCAGGAACGGATTGTCCAGGAAGGAGAAATGGCTTCCTCCCGGAACGGTCACCAGGCCGGAATCCGGTATCAGGGAATCCATCTTCTTTGCATCCGACAGCGGCGTGGCGGTATCGGCTTCGCCCCAGAAAAGCAGCGTGGGGGCCTTTATCAGCGGCATCCTGTTGCACAGGTCCTCGTTCACCACCTTGGAAAGCACCGCCTTCATCATTGGCGATGCGTTGCGGTAGTCCGCAGATCCTGCCTTTGCCCTGCGCGCGTTCCACGCTTCGGGGTTGCGCAGTATCTTGTTGAAAAAGAACTTGCCGGCCTTGTAAGAGTAAACCTTCACGTAATATTTGAGCGTCCTGTGGGGCTTGACCCCGGCGGCATCCATCAGGAAAAGCTTGGAACAGGCGTTGCGGGAGGCGAAGAGAATCGCCACCCTTCCGCCAAAGGAATGCGCCACTATGCCCGGGTTCTCTATGCCCAGGTCCTTGCAGAAAGCCTCAAGGAATTGCGTGTAAAGTTCCACTCCCCAGACGGAATCCGGCTCTTCAGACGCCCCGAAGCCCGGGAAATCCAATGCGTACACGCTGTACTGGCCGGAAAGGACCGGGACCAGGCTGTCAAAGATGCTGTGGTCGCAACCCCAGCCGTGGAGCATCAGAACCGGGCTCCCCTGCCCGGTCAGCTCGTAAAAGACATCCTTATCCCGATATCTGTATAGCATATTGAGACTATTCGAAGTAGTAATCCTCGTCCTCTTTCTTCTGCTGGGTCACGGCATCAGAGTCAGCGCCGCTACAGCTCAGGTCAAGCTGCATTCCGGGAGGGCTTATGAAGCGGTCCCTTTCGCTGATTCCAAGGGTGCCGTCTGCAATTACCTTTTGCATAAACAGACCCCAGATAGGAAGGGCGGCGTTGGCGCCCTGGCCCAGTGCCATAGACTCGAAGTGTACCTGAGGGTCTTCTCCACCAACCCATACGCCGGCGGTTATGCTAGGGGTATATCCAATGAACCATCCGTCAGAGTTGTCATTGGTGGTACCTGTCTTTCCTCCAATCTCTCCCTTGAGTCCGTACCTTGACCTCAGTCGGGTACCCGTTCCGGAGTTCACTACTCCCTGCATAAGGTTGACCATAAGGAATGCTGTCTGCTCGCTGATGGCTTCCGTCTTGCGGTTGGTGAACTCTCCAAGCACGTTGCCCTGGCTGTCCTCGATCCTGGTCACGAACATAGGCGTCACGTAAACTCCCTTTGAAGGGAAGGTGTTGAACGCGGCTATCATCTCGTATGGCGGCAGGTCACAGGAGCCCACACAGAGGGCATAAACCTCGTCCACGTGGCTGTAAACGCCCATCTTGTGCATCTGCTGGGCCATTGCCTGGGGGCCATACTGTTTCATCAGGTATGCCGATATGTTGTTGGAGCTGTTGGTTAGTCCCCACTTGAGGGTCACAGTACGGCCTATCCATTCGTCACGGTCAGTACTTCTTGGAGTCCAGGTGTCCTCTCCAACGATGAAGGACTGCGGTACGTTTACAACCTGGTCGCAAGGGGTCATTCCCTCCTGCATTGCAAGCGTATAGAGGAACGGCTTTACCGTAGAACCTACCTGGCGCTTGCCCTGGCGCAGGTTGTCATATTTGAAGTAGCGGTAGTTTGGACCGCCCACATAGGCCTTCACGTGGCCTGTGGTTGGCTCTACGGCCATAAATGCGGCGCGCAGGAAACCTTTGCAGTATCGGATGGAATCGTCCGGGGTCATAGTGGTGTCTATGTATCCCGGCTCGCTCCAGGAGAATACACGCATCTTGGTGGGTTCCGAGAATGTTGCGAGGGCTTCGTTCTCAGACATTCCCTCCTCGCGCAGCTGCCTGAAGCGGTCGCTGTTGCGGCGCGCCTGGCGCATTATCCTGTCAACCACCTCCTGCTCCACGTCATTGGAGAACGGATAGCGCCTCTTGGAGCGCGCCTCCCTCTGGAATTCCGCCTGGAGATAGCCGCCCAGCTGTTCGGCCACGGCCTCCTCCGCATATTTCTGCATCTTGTAGTTGATGGTGGTGTATATGCGCAGGCCGTCCTTGTCAAGGTTGTAGCTTTCGCCGTTGGGTTTCTTGTTCTTGTTGAGCCAGCCGTAGAAGTCATCGGTCTCCCAGAAAAGGGAGTCTGCGGCAAAGTCCTCAGGGAAGGTGTAGTTGCTGCGCTTAGGCTTCTGGGCATTCATAATGCGGCGGAGCATATCCCTGAAGTAAGGGGCGATACCGGCGTTGTGGTCCTGGATCTCGTATGAGAGGACCACTGGGACTTGCTGGATGGAGTCCGCCGCGGCCTTTGTGAGCACCCTGTATTCCTCGGGGAAGCCGGTCTCGGCCGGAAGGTCTGTCTTGGCCATTCGGCTTATTACAAAGTTCCTTCTCTCAAGGGCCAGTTCCGGGTTGATAGCAGGGTTGTAGCGGGTTGGCTTGTTGATCATTCCTATTAGCATTGCGCTCTCCTCCACGGTGAGTTCGGAGGGAAGCTTGCCAAAGAAGGTCTCCGATGCGGCGCGTATTCCAAAGGCGTTGCTGCCAAAGAAGATGGAGTTGAGATACATATCCATTATCTCGTCCTTGGTGTAGTCACGCTCAAGTTTCACGGCTGTGATCCACTCCTTGAGCTTGGTCCATACCATATGGGCGGGCTTGGCCAGGGGGAACTTGCTCTTGACCTCCGTCCTTGGATAGAGGGTCTTGGCCAACTGCTGGGTAATGGTACTTCCTCCTCCCTGGCTGGAATCCCTCATAAGGATGGTCTTTACGAATACGCGGGCCAGACCCCTGAGGTCTATTCCGGAGTGCCTGTAGAAACGGGCGTCCTCCGTTGCAACGGCCGCGTGTATGATATGAGGAGACAGTTCGTTATAGCTTACGAACGTCCTGTTCTCTATATGGAATGTTGTCAGGACCTCTCCGTCCTGGGCTATTACCAGAGTGGCGAGCTTGCTGTCAGGATTCTCAAGCTCTTCAAACGAAGGTATCTTTGCGAAGAGTGCCACCGCCAGTATGAGCAGCGCTACGGCCAGCACCGGAACGGTAAGCAGAATCCAGAACCACTTGGTTATTTTATTCTTAGTCTCAGGTTTCATAGCTGTTATATAACTTACAAAATTAACGATTAAATTTGGAAAATTGCCCCGTTTGTGTTTTTCTTTGCAGAACTAAACAAAAATCAAGCAGTAATGGAGGGGAATTTAGTAATTGTTGAGTCTCCGGGTAAAATAAAGAAGATTGAGGAGTCTCTTGGGAAAGATTATACTGTTAAAGCCAGCATCGGCCACATACGCGACTTGTATGACAACAAGCTCAGCATAGACGTAGAAAACGGTTTCACCCCGCAGTACGTGGTCCCGGCCGACAAGAAGAAGATTGTCTCCGACCTCAAGAAACTGGCAGCCAAGGCAGATACCGTCTGGCTCGCGTCCGATGCGGACCGCGAGGGAGAGGCCATTTCCTGGCACCTTATGGAAGCGCTCAACCTGGATCCCGCCAAGACAAAGCGCATTGTTTTCCACGAAATAACAAAATCCGCAATACAGGAAGCCATTAAGAACCCGCGCGAGGTTGATATGAACCTTGTGAACGCCCAGCAGGCCCGCCGCGTGCTGGACCGCCTTGTGGGATTCGAGCTTTCGCCAATCCTCTGGAGAAAGATCCAGCCAAAGCTTTCCGCAGGCCGCGTGCAGTCCGTGGCGCTCAGGCTGGTGGTTGACAAGGAGAAGGAAATCCTGGCGTTCAAGCCATCGCCATTCTACAGAGTTGAGGGACAGTTCCTCACCCAGGGCGGAGCAAAGCTCAAGGCCACTCTGGATTCCAGGTTCGATTCCGCGGAGCAGGCACAGGAGTTCCTTGCCGCCTGCGCTGACGCCTCCTTCCACGTCAAGAGCATCGACTCAAAGAACGGCACAAGGTTCCCTGCGGCGCCGTTCACCACCTCCACGCTTCAGCAGGAGGCTTCCCGCAAGCTTCGCTTCTCCGTAAGCACCACAATGAGAGTGGCGCAGAGCCTCTACGAGAGGGGTCTCATCACGTATATGCGTACTGATTCCACCAACCTCTCCAGCCTGGCCCTGGGCACTGCAAAGAAATATATAATTGAAACTTACGGAGAGGAGTACTCCAAGCCAAGGCAGTTCAGGACTACCAGCCGCGGCGCGCAGGAAGCGCACGAGGCCATCCGCCCCACCTTCATAGACAACGTGCAGATAAGCGGCACGCCAATGGAGCAGAAACTCTACAACCTTATATGGAAGAGGACCGTGGCATCCCAGATGGCGGACGCATCGGTGATGAACACCACCGTGAAAATTGAGAGCGACAAGCGTCCGGAGCTGTTCGTGACGCAGGCAATGAACATCCTGTTCGACGGATTCCTGAAACTTTATATGGAGAGCTCTGACGATACCCAGGACTCCGAAGACGAAATTGTCCTCCCGGTAATGAACCCCGGCGACAGCCTCCAGCGCGGTACCATCAACGCCGATTGCAAATACACCCAGCCCCCGTACAGATACTCAGAGGCTTCGCTCGTGAAGAAACTGGAGGAACTGGAGATAGGACGTCCTTCCACCTACGCCCCCACCATCACCACGCTCACTTCTGGACGCGGATACCTGACAAAGGGAGACAAGGAAGGCACCAAGTACACCGTAACAAACTACAGCCTCAAGGGTTCTTCCATCTCTTCTTCACAGAAGACGGAGGTTGTGGGTGCTGAAAAGGGCAAGCTGCTTCCTATGGACATAGGAATCATTGTGACAGACTTCCTTATGGGAAGTTTCCCTGACATCCTGGACTATGACTTCACCGCTACCGTGGAAAAGGACTTTGACAAGATTGCGGAGGGACAAGAAGTCTGGAACAGTATGATATCATCCTTCTACGGGCCGTTCCACCATAAGGTTGAACAGACCCTCCAGGACGGCCAGTACAACCGCGTGAGCCGCGAGATTGGCACCGCCCCTGACGGAGAGGTGCTGGTGGCCAAGTTCGGCCGCTACGGCGCATACGTACAGAAAGGCGACCCTGAAAAGAAACAGTTCGCCAACCTTTCCAAAGGCCAGCTCATTGAGAGCATCACCCTGGAAGAGGCCCTCAAACTGTTCGAACTGCCGCGCACAGTGGGACAGATTGAAGGTGTTGACGTTGTGGTTACAAAGGGCAAGTTTGGCCCGTATATCAAATACGGAGAAAGGAACGTAGCCCTGCCGCGCGGAAAGGACCCTCTGAAAGTGACCCTGGAAGAATGCGGCAAAGTGATTTCCGAAACCTCAGTCCAGCAGGCCGTGAATACTGTAATGGCTGAGTTCCCCAGCGGAATACAGATAATCAACGGCCGGTACGGTCCTTATATCAAGTTTAACGGAAGCAACTACAAGTTGCCAAAGGGTACTGACGCGGCATCGCTTGACGAGCCTAAGTGCAAAGAAATCATTGACAGTTCCACTCCCACTGAAAAAAAGACCAAAAGATTTAGAAAATCTAAATAACAGTGGAATTGTGTTTAAATTTTTTATATATTAGCCAATAATTTCTATAAATACTTACCCGATGGCTAAATATCAGATAGATCAGATAGATCAGAAAATCCTTTCTCTGCTGGTCAACAACGCCCGTATGCCTTTCCTGGAAATTGCCAGGGAGTGCGGTATTTCAGGAGCCGCAATCCACCAGAGGGTAAAGAAACTGGAGGCAAACGGCGTAATTATGGGTTCACGGCTGCTTGTAAAGCCGGAAGCCATAGGCCTGCAGGTGTGTGCATACGTAAGCCTGTCTCTCTCGGAAAACAACAAATACGCCGAGGTTATCAAGTCCATCAAAAAGATTCCGGAAGTTGTTGAGTGCCATTTCATTACAGGAAAGGCCGCAATCCTTCTGAAACTCTTCTGCTTTGACAACAACCATCTTATGGAGGTACTCCTGAACACCATCCAGAAGATTCCTTACGTTCAGTCTACTGAAACAATGATTTCCCTTGACCAGGCGTTCGAACGCCAGATCTGGGTTAAGGACTATACATATTCCGGAGGTAATATCAACCCCGACGAAGCAGAATAGCTTCCGCCAGGGCAAGGTCCTCAGGTGTAGTGATTTTAAGGTTATACCTCTCTCCCTGTACATAGGAGAGTGGCATTCCTTTTTTCGCCACCACGGAAGCGTCGTCCGTGAAGGCGGTGTCAAAGGCCTGCCTGTACGCATCCAGGAGGGTCTCCGACCAGAATACCTGCGGGGTTTGTATTGCGTAAATCTTGGAACGGTCCAGGACGCTGTCTCCCGCTACAAGGGTCTCCCCTTTCTTCTCCAGGACGCGGAGCGTGTCCACTGCCGGCACCGCCGGCACTGCGCTTCCGCTCTCCGCGGCCCGGCTTATCAGGGTACGCACCAGTTCCGGGGAGACAAGGGGGCGGACGGCGTCGTGAACGGCCACCAGGGCCCCTTCAGGGACCTTTGCCAGCGCATTCTTGACTGAATGGAAACGGGTTATACCGCCCTGAACTATCATTTGCGGGACGTGGAAGTTGGCCTTGAGGCAATAGTCCTCCCAGTACCGGATATGGCCGTCCGGAAGGACGGTGATTATGCGGGCCTGGGGACAGGCTTCCAGGATCACTTCGATGGAAAGGCGCAGGATTGGCTTGCCCCCCAATTCAAGGAATTGCTTGGGCAGTGAAGTGCCCATACGGGAGCCGCTGCCGCCTGCAACTATAATGACATAAATTTTTCTTTCCATCTGTAATTTTTTCTACAAATTTAATCTTTTTTCGTACTTTTGGGAATTAAAGGAAAATCTTCATTTACTTCATTTTGAACTATGGCTTTTTCATTTTTGAATCAAGAGCTTGCAATTGACCTTGGAACGGCCAACACCGTCATTTTCCAGAATGACCAGATTGCGCTGGACGAGCCAAGTATAGTTGCAATAGACAATAATACAGGAAAATTGTTGGCCTTGGGAAAGAGGGCCAAGCTGA
Source organism: uncultured Bacteroidia bacterium (assembly GCA_902761655.1). Classification (GTDB taxonomy): domain Bacteria; phylum Bacteroidota; class Bacteroidia; order Bacteroidales; family UBA932; genus Cryptobacteroides. The sequence goes on from CACWLD010000024.1 coordinate 15,134, forward strand.
TGCACGAAAAGGTTAACCCTGCAATAAAGACTGTCCGCCCCCTGAGGGACGGCGTAATTGCAGACTTCAACGCCGCAGAGATGATGATCCGCGGCTTCATAAAGGAAGTCAACAGCAAGCACCGCTCATTCTTTACCCCAAACCTCAAGGTGGTCGTTGGAATCCCTTCCGGAAGTACTGAGGTTGAAATCCGCGCCGTGCGTGACTCTTCAGAGCACGCCGGAGCGCGCGAGGTATACCTCATTTACGAACCTATGGCGGCCGCCCTTGGAATAGGCCTGGAAGTGGAGGCTCCAAAGGGCAATATGGTTGTGGACATAGGCGGTGGAACCACTGAGATTGCCGTCATCTCCCTTGGAGGCATCGTCCAGCAGGACAGCATCCGCACGGCGGGAGACGTTTTCACCAACGACATCCAGTACTACCTCAAGCAGCAGCATAACATCAAGGTTGGAGAAATCACCGCGGAGCGCATCAAGATTGCCGTGGGTGCTGTGCTCCCCAACCTGGAAGACGAGCCGGAGCCAATCGTGATCAAAGGTCCTAACCTTATGACCGCTCACCCGGTAGAGGCAACAATCACCTATCAGGAAATTGCTCACTGCCTTGACAAGTCTGTTGCAAAGATAGAGTCCTCCGTACTGCACGTGCTGGAGCAGACTCCTCCGGAGCTCTACTCTGACATTGTGGAGAACGGAATATTCCTCTCTGGCGGCGGCGCCCTGCTGCGCGGCCTTGCACAGAGGCTCACTGAAAAGGTGAACATCCCGTTCCACGTTGCAGAGGATCCGCTCAGGGCCGTGGCCAGGGGCACCTGCATAGCACTCAAGAACACGGAGCATTATTCGTTCCTTATGAGGTAATGCCAAGAAAGAGCAGAACTATCTCAATTATCTTGACGGCAGCCATTTTCATATTGTTGGAGGTGGCTGCGTTAAGTATGATTGTCCGCGGCGGAGACCTGCAGGGCATATGGGTGTCCCGTTTCTCCCACCGCGTGATGGGTGCTCTTTGGGGAAGCAGCGAGTCCGTCAGGGACTACTTCTCCCTTAAAAGCCAGAATGAGGAACTGGCGCAGGAAAACTACCGCCTGAGCCTTCAGGTGGCCAGGATGCAGAACGCCATCGAGAGCGCAGGAGGCCCGGAGGCGGGATTGGTTGGCGACGGCTTTGCCGGAGACTTCAGCTTCATCCCGGGGGCCATCGTCAAGATGAGCAAGAATAAGCAGCACAACTACATAATCATAAACAAGGGTTATGAAGACGGCGTGCGCCCGCAGAGCGGAATAATCACTTCACGCGGCGCAATTGGAATAGTTGAGGCGGTAGAGAGGAACTATTCCTATGGAATAGCGTTTATGAACTCCAGTTTCAACGTCAGCGCAAGGATTGGCAGCGAGGGTGTCGTGGGCCCACTGTCGTGGGACGGCCACTCCACCAACAAGGCCATCCTCAGGGAGATTCCGCTCCAGACAAGGTTCGCGCAAGGAGACACGGTGTTCACAAGCGGATATTCCACCATATTCCCGCCGGACATTCCCCTGGGAATAGTGACAGGCTCCGGAATACAGGACGGAACAATGTATGAGATTTACGTGACGCTGCTGGAGGACCACGCGGCGCTGAGGTATATAACCATAGTGGACCATACCGGAAGGGATGAGATAATACCTCTGGAGAATATGGAGGCAAACGGGGAAGCAAAGGAGGAAACAGATGAAAAGTAGCCGGTTTTTCGCAATCTACCTATGCTATGTGCTCCTGCAGGTGTTGCTTTGCAATTACCTGAACCTCACGTATTACCTGACTCTCAGCATCCTGCCGGTGCTAGTACTCCTCATCCCTGTAAGATACTCCACTATCACCGCTATGCTCATTGCGGCCGCATCGGGCTTCCTGGTGGACTTCCTGGGAGACGGGGTGCTGGGCCTCAATATGCTGGCGCTGATTCCCGTGGGACTGGTGCGCAACGGCCTCCTGAACCTTGTGTTCGGGCAGGAAGTGTTCGCGCACAAGGAGGACGTGACCATACAGAAATACGGCATCATCAAGTTCTCCACGTACATAATCATTGCGCAGGCTCTGTTCCTGATCATTTACATAGCGGCGGACGGAGCGGGCACAAGGCCTTTCTGGTTCAATGCCCTGCGCTTTGCAATATCGCTTCCGGCAGGCACCCTGCTGTCTCTTTTCATTGCCGATACTCTTACTAAGGATTACAGGGATAGATGACGCTGGACAGGAAAAACAAGATTCTGATTGGTCTGGGAGTGGTTGCGACCATCCTCCTGGTCAAGCTGTTCGGCATACAGATACTTGATCCGCAGTACAAGATAGACGCCTCCAACAACTCTATGGTGTATGACATCATATACCCTACCAGGGGCGTCATCTATGACAGAAATGGGACTATCCTGGTGGGAAACAAGATTGCATACGACATCCAGGTTACACCCCGCGAAGTCAAGAACTTTGACACCCTTGCCCTGGCCAATGCCCTTAACGTTTCCGTAGATTTCATCCGGGAGAAGATGGCGGAATATAAGAAAAACAGCAGGCGCATCGGGTTCCAGTCCGTGACGATGCTCAAGCAGGTGCCGTCGGAGACCTATATCAGGTTTGCGGAGGTGCAGTACAAGTTCCCCGGTTTCAAAGGGCACGTGCGCAGCGTCAGGGACTATCCAATCAACGCCGGCGGCAACCTGCTGGGGTACGTCTCCGAAGTGGATGCGGATTACATCCGCAAGCACGAGGGCCAGTACCGCAGCGGTGACTACGCTGGAAAGACTGGAATAGAGGCCGCCAGGGAGGAGGACCTCCGCGGAGAGAAAGGTTACAAGATCTATATCAGGGATTCCAGAAACCAGATAAAGACCGCATACCAGAACGGCGAGATGGACAAGGAGGCCGTTGCCGGAAGGAATATCACCACCACCATTGACGCAAAGCTCCAGCAGTACGGGCAGGAACTGATGCAGAACAAGGTGGGAAGCGTGGTTGCAATTGAGCCTTCTACCGGGGAGATCCTCGCAATGGTTTCCAGCCCGGGAATTGACGTTCAGATGCTGTCCGACATAGGCCAGTACTACAACCAGATATCAAACGACCCGTACAAGCCAATGTTCAACCGTACAGTGCAGGCTTCATATCCTCCGGGATCCGTCTTCAAGCTGGTAAACGGCCTGATAGGCCTGCAGGAGGGCGTGCTGACGCCGGACAGGCAGTACCCGTGCAACCACGGGTACGCGTACAGCGGCAGCCGCAAGCTTGGCTGCCACGGCCACCGCTCCCCCCTGAATCTGGAAGAAGCCATAATGATGTCCTGCAACGGCTACTTCTGCTATGTGCTCAAGTCCATCCTGGAGAACAAGAAATACAGCAATACGCCGGAGGCGTTCGATGCCTGGCGCGAATATGTGACCAGTTTTGGCCTGGGCAGCAGCCTGGGCAGCGACTTCCCTTCCGAGCTGGGAGGTAATGTACCCACATCGTCCTATTACTCAAAGATTTACGGGCGCAATGGATGGCGTTTCGCAACAATAGTGTCACTGTCCATCGGACAGGGAGAGATGGGCGTGACGCCGCTCCAGATTGCAAACCTCTGCGCCACCGTGGCCAACAGGGGCTGGTACATAACCCCGCACATCGTTAAGGATTCTGAAGGAGTGGAGATAGACCCCAAGTACCACGAGCGCAATTACACAAAGGTTGACACCAACGAATTCAAGAAGGTGATCAACGGAATGTGGCGGGCCGTGAACGAGCCGGCCGGCGCAGGCGGAACGGCGTATGCCGCCGCCATCCCGGGGCTGGATCTCTGCGGAAAGACCGGAACTGCGCAGAATCCGCACGGAGCGGACAATTCCGTGTTCATCTGCTTCGCCCCAAGGGAGAACCCCAAGATTGCGATAGCCGCATATATAGAGAACGCCGGATTCGGCGCCACCTGGGCCTGCCCTATCGCATCCCTGATGGTGGAGCAGTACCTTACCGGTGAAATCCGCCCGGAGCGCAAGTATGTGGAAGACCGTATCCTTAACGCCAACCTAATGCCTAACAGATGACGGACCGCGGCAACAGAGGATTGAAGAGTACTGTGGACTGGAGGATAGTCATTTACTATCTTCTGCTGGTGCTCATCGGCTTCATAAACATTTACGCTTCAATCCATTCTTCCGAGCCTTCGTCTATATTTGATTTTTCCGTCAGGAGCGGAAAGCAGTTCGTGTGGATCCTCACTGGAGTGGTGCTGGCTACGCTCATCCTCTTTGTATTCAACCCACGCCTGTGGGAGGTCATTTCCATACCGTCATATCTGGTCATACTAGTACTGCTGGTGGCGGTAATATTCGTGGGATCAGATGTAAAGGGTTCCCATTCCTGGTTCAACTTCGGGCCTGTCAGCTTCCAGCCCGCGGAGGTGTCAAAGATTGCCACTTCGCTGGTGCTGGCCACAATAATGAGCAAGACAAATTTCAAAATGTCCAATCCCAGGGACCTGATCCTGGTATGCGCCGTCATAGCCCTGCCAATGCTCATCATTGTTGCGGAGAAAGAGACCGGATCCGCCCTGGTGTACCTGGGATTCATCTTTGTGCTGTACCGCGAAGGCCTCTCCGGATGGTTCCTCTTCTTCATAGGAGTGGTCATCCTGCTGTTCATACTTACGCTGACCACGTCCATTTACACGGCGCTCATTGTCCTTGCGGCGGTGGCTTCGCTTTGCTACAGCATATACAGCGGTAAGCCCAAACGCTGGTTCTGGGCCGACGTGCCCGCCATCCTGGCGCTGATCTTCCTGCCTAAGCTCAACCTGCCTTTCAGCCCTCTGTACGTCTACGCCGCCCTCACGGGCGTTCAGGCGGTGAGGATGGCGTACCAGTCCTTCAGGCAGCGCAAGTTCATCACCTTTGCCACGCTGGTGGCCTTCCTGGTGGGTATAGGCATCGTCTTTTCTACGGAGTATATATTCAACAACGTGCTGCAGGACCATCAGCGCAGCAGGATAGAAGTGCTTCTGGGAATGAAGGATGACCCTTCCGGCGTGGGCTACAACGTCAATCAGTCCAAGATTGCCATCGGCTCCGGAGGTCTCTTCGGGAAAGGATTCCTGCAGGGAACGCAGACAACCTACGGCTTTGTCCCGGAGCAGAGCACAGACTTCATTTTCTGCACCGTGGGAGAGGAATGGGGCTTTGTAGGTTGCCTGGTTGTCATCCTCTTGTATGTTTTTCTCATTTACAGGATAATTACGGATGCGGAACGCTGCAGGGACCAGTTCACGCGCATTTACGGGTACTGCGTGGCGTCCGTGATATTTATGCACCTGTTCATCAACGTGGGAATGACCATAGGAATAATGCCTGTAATTGGCATCCCCCTGCCGCTGCTCAGTTACGGCGGCTCTTCCCTGTGGTCTTTCACAGTGCTCATCTTCATCTTTGTGGCTCTATATCGCCAGGAGAAAAAATATTTCTAATTTTTTTAAAAACCCTTGCATTTATGTTTTTTTGGCGTATCTTTGCGATACAAAATTATCGATAAAAAAGTATCAGTATGGCCAGAAAACAAAAGACATCATTAGTGGTAATGACCTCTTCCAGGAGCAGGTTGCCGCTTTATTATAGTCTTTTGAGGCAGCTTCATCAGGAAGGTGTCAAAACCGTTTCTTCCGCCACAATCGCAGATTACCTCAACATCAACCCCGTACTTGTCCGCAAAGACCTGGCAGGCGCAACCAACGTCTGCGGTATGCCAAAGCGCGGTTTCGAGGTCGCTCCCCTGCTTTCGGATCTGAAAGGCTATCTGGGTTATGACAAATATGACGAAGCCTTCCTTGTAGGCGTGGGAAATCTTGGCCACACCCTTCTCTCCAACAAAGGTTTCGATGATCTTGGAATAAACATAGTGGCAGGCTTCGACAACAACCCCGCCTTGAATGGCAAGAAAGTAGGAGACAAGCCCATCCTTCCTATGGAAAAGATGGACGAATACGTGAAGAGCCGTGGGCTCAGGATAGGAATCATCACCGTTCCTTCAGACTGCGCACAGGAGGTCTGCGACCATATGGTATCCTGCGGTGTGAGGGCAATCTGGAATTTCTCATTCACAATGCTTAACGTTCCAGAGAACGTGCTTGTGAAGAACGAGAACCTTCCAATGTCGCTTGCACTGCTCTTACAACAAATGAAAGCAACGTTAGAACAATAAGTATTACCTTTTTCAATTATCAGCGATTATGAAAACCCAACAAGAAAAGGCAGAAACTAATGTAGACTACACAGTCTCTGTACAAAAGGAAATCGATGCCCTGGTCAACAAGGCCGAGAAAGCATTGAAATCCTTTATAGAAATGGACCAGGCCCAGGTGGACAACATTGTTCACGCAATGGCCCTGGCCGGACTGGAGCATCACCGTGAGCTCGCGCGTCTCGCCATTGAAGAGACCGGACGCGGCGTTTACGAAGACAAGATCATCAAGAACATTTTCTCAACAGAATACATCTGGAACTCCATCAAGGACGAGAAGACCGTGGGAGTTGTAGAGGATAACGAACTGGAAGGCTATGTAGAGGTAGCGGAGCCGGTAGGAATAGTGGCAGGTGTCACACCTGTGACCAACCCTACTTCCACCACTATGTTCAAGGCCCTGATCTGTATCAAGGCCCGCAACCCTATCATCTTTGGCTTCCACCCGTCAGCCCAGAAGTCTTCTTCTGCAGCTGCGCGCATCCTCCTGGAGGCTGCAGTAGCCGCAGGCGCACCTGAAGACTGCATCCAGTGGATAGAGCATCCGTCTATCGCGGCCACCACCGCCCTGATGAACCATCCCAAGGTATCCCTTATCCTTGCTACCGGCGGTTCCGGTATGGTAAGGTCCGCATACAGCTGCGGCAAGCCTGCCCTTGGCGTAGGCCCGGGCAACGCGCCTTGCTACATTGAAAGTTCCGCCAACGTTCCTCGCGCCTGCACGGACCTTATGATGTCCAAGACTTTTGACAACGGTATGATCTGCGCTTCAGAGCAGGCCGTTGTAGTTGACAAGGCAATCGCAGAGCAGTTCGAGGCATTTATGAAGGATAACAGCTGCTACTTCCTCAACAAGAAGGAGACTGAATTGGTTTCCAATTATGTCATCAACCCGGAGAAGGGCTCCCTGAACCCGGACGTAGTTGGCAAATCAGCCTTCTGGATTGCAGCCAATGCAGGTGTCAAGGTTCCTGAGAACACCAAGATCCTCATTGCAAAGCTTGCAGGCGTAGGCCCCAAATATCCTCTTTCAAAAGAGAAACTCTCCCCTGTCCTGGCTTATTACACGGTAGAGAACTATGAAGAAGGATTCGAGATGTGCCGCAAGATCCTTGAGATGGGCGGACTGGGACACACAGCCATCATTCACAGCACCAACAGCGACCTCATAACCAAGTTTGGTAAGGCAATGAAGGTTGGAAGAATCATATCCAACGCCCCTTCAGCACAGGGTGCTATTGGAGACATCTACAACACCAACACTCCTTCCCTTACGCTTGGCTGCGGTTCTTACGGCCACAACAGCACAACCGCCAACGTATCTACGGTAAACCTTATCAACAAAAAGAGAATTGCAAAAAGAAGAGTCAATATGCAGTGGTTCAAGATTCCTCCAAAGATCTATTTCGAGTACGATTCCATCCAGTATCTCCAGGATATGGAGGGCATAAGCAGGGCATTCATAGTCAGCGATCCTATGATGGTTAAGCTCGGCTATGTGGACAAAGTGCTGTACTATCTGAACAAGCGTTCCGAGACCTGTCACTTCACCATCTTCTCAGACGTAGAGTCCGATCCTGACGTAGAGACTGTAATGCGTGGCGTAGAAGAGATGCGTCACTTCCAGCCGGATGTAATCATAGCCCTGGGAGGCGGTTCCGCAATGGACGCCGCAAAGGGAATGTGGCTCTTCTATGAGCATCCTGAGACTTCCTTCGACGGCCTCCGCCAGAAGTTTATGGATATCCGCAAGAGGGTTGTCAAGTTCCCTCACCTTGAGAAGTGCAAGATGGTAGCCATCCCTACCACTTCAGGAACCGGCAGCGAGGTTACCGCATTCACTGTAATCACTGACAAGACCAAAGGCATCAAGTATCCTCTTGCAGACTACGCAGTGACCCCTAACGTTGCCATCATCGACCCTCAGTTTGTACTGACTCTCCCTAAGCGTGCAACTGCAGACACCGGTATGGACGTGCTTACACACGCTCTGGAGGCCTACATCTCCAATATGGCAAACGACTATACTGACGGCCTTGCCCTCCAGGCAATGGACCTTGTGTTCACCTACCTGAAGCGCGCTTACGACAACGGCCCTTCAGACCTCAAGGCCCGCGAGAAGATGCACAACGCATCCTGCATCGCCGGTATGGCTTTCACCAACGCCTTCCTTGGCCTGAACCACAGTATGGCCCACAAACTGGGTGGAGACTACCACATCCCTCACGGACGTGCAAACGCCATCCTCCTTCCTTACGTGATCAAGTACAACTCCATAAAGCCCAACAAGTTTGTCCCGTTCCCCAAGTACGAGACTTTCATTGCCGATCAGAAGATTGCAAGGGCTGCGCGTTTCCTTGGATTCGGCGGCAACACCATCGAGGAGAGCGTGGACAACTTCATCGCCGCTGTACGCAAGCTTATGAAGGATCTTGATATGCCTATGAGCATCAAGGCCGAAGGCATTGACGAGAAGCAGTTTATGGACAACCTTATGGAACTCTCCGACAAGGCTCACGACGACCAGTGCACCGGAGCGAACCCTAAGTATCCACTTGTAAGCGAGATCGCTGAACTCTACAAGAAAGCCTATTACGGCGAGGAGTAGAACTAGAAGACAAAAGACTTCCTGATATCCAGATCCTGATAGTATCTCAGGGTCTGGATTCCTAATTCCTGGGCGGTCTTCAGATTGGCGGGGGAATCGTCAATGAACAGTATTTCGGAAGGGTCGCAGCCTATTCCCTCCAGAGCTTTCAGGTATATTTCCTTGCCTGGCTTCTGGGTCTTGAGCTGGAACGAGCAGAACTTTTTCTCAAAGGTTTCGTCAATGTCCAGGCCTTCTTTTGCCAGTTCTTCTCCCAGCAGGTTCAGGGAGATGGGATTATTGTTGCTCAAAATATACAGCTTGTACTTCCCCTTGATGGCCTTGATCAGTTCTACGGTATCTTTGTTTGTTCCATCCAGCAAAGAGCAGAAGCAATCGTGTACCGTCTGACGGGAGGTACCCGGCCTTGAATGGGCCAGACAGTTCTCATAGAAGCCATCTATGTCAATCTTGCCGGCCTCAAAGTCCCCAATGAAACCCTGCTGCTGGTAAATGTTTATGAAGTCCTCAATGTCCGTGAAACCGGCTTCTGTCTTGAAACTGTCAATGCACCGTTGCACGTTAAGCCGGAGGATCACGCCTCCCATATCAAACACTACTGCCTTTATCATATCAAATCTTTGAGCGGGCAAATATACGTTTTTATGGCGGAATTATAGCGGAAATTCATATCTTTGCATCCCAGAAAGCCTTGGTGGTGAAATGGTAGACACGAGGGACTTAAAATCCCTTGGACCGAAAGGTCCGTGCGGGTTCGATTCCCGCCCGGGGCACAACAAGACTTTGTAAGTTGTTGATTTTCAAACACTTTACAAAGTCTTGTTTTTTATATCCCCCAAATTTGGTCACTTTTGGTCACATTTTTTAAGGCCCAATAAAGATGGAAGCTCCACTTTGGTAGTGGAGCTTCTTTGATTCCAGAATCATATTCCTGGTCAAGAACACCCAGGGCATAAAGCAAGTACCGCGAATGTAGCCGTTAAAAACGACTCCCACAAGGCTTATGGTCTCAATTTGATGAACTTTTTCTCCGGATCTTCCGGTATCTTTTTTCTCTCCTTTTGTGCCATGACATACGCCGGCGTGCGCTGGTCAAAGCACTTCTTCTGGAAGGCCTTCTCTACCACATCAGCCACTTCCCGTGCTACATCATCCTTGTTGATAGATAGCTCCGAGTTGCTGGCGAGAAAGTTCAGAGCATAGTTCTTCGCATTTTCGTGAAGATTGTCGTTCGTGGTCGTGCGATCCTGGCAGACCCAGATCTTGACTTGTATTACACATTCCTTGAACCACGAGCAAGATGAGTGGGGGGATTTCTTTCCCTCACTCATCAGAGCAGTATAGAGGTTGATGTCCAATATGTTCTGTAAATGACTCACCCTATATTTATGCCGCCATAGTGGGTGTGGGAGGGATGTAGATACCTGTCTTTCCAGTGGCGGTTTCAGTAGGGATGATCCCTCCCACGTGATTGATCCTGGTGTACTGGCGGAACGCCTTCCCCTTTGGTTCCTCATTGCCCAGACACAGAATCCTGTTGATAGGGTTTCCTGAAAAGAGTTCATCCATCGTGAGGAGACTCCTATGCTCCACTAAAGTATAAAGTATGACAATTGTGAGACTATCTCCTCAAGGGGATGTACCCGCTTTCGTCGATGATGTCCCAGGCCTGGGAGGATCTCAGCAACCAGTCATA
>CACWLD010000025.1:0-13716 GCA_902761655.1 uncultured Bacteroidia bacterium
ACTGCTTGAAAAAGCAGAGGCCCAAGGCGCCAAAATGATAGTGTTCCCACCTCATTTCCTCACGGGTGCAACCTGCGGGATACTCTCAGGCCAAAAGCTCCTCGCAGATGCGGAGCAGAAGGCCCTGTGGCAACTCAAGCAGTTTGCCGCGGAGAAAGGAATAGACCTTATTTGCGAATCCTGCTCCCTGGAAGGCCTGGAAATCATCTGCGCCTGCGTGCCGGAAATGGTTACCCGCTACCGCAAGGTCAAGGAGCAGATAGCCGTCAAGTCTTCCATCGAACGCAAGGTATATGTCTACTGCCCAAGCGGATACGGTGAGTCCACCGCCGACGGCGTCTACGCCGGAGGCTCCCTCATCTACTGCAACGGCCACCTGCTTGCCGCAGGCGAGCGTTTCCTCCGCGAAAGCACCATTGTATTTGCCGATGTGGACACCTCCGTGGAGCCTGCATACAACCAGATAGTGCACGAAAAGCCCACGACCCGCCGCCATCCTTTCATTCCCGAAGACTGGGAAGAACTGGCGCAGAGGTGCGATGACATACTCCGCATCCAGACCGCAGGCCTGGTTGCCAGGATGGAATTCATAAAGGCCTCCAAAGCGGTGATTGGCATCTCCGGCGGCCTGGACAGCACCCTTGCCCTGCTGGTGACCTGCCTTGCCTTTGACGAGCTTGCCATACCGCGCAAGAACATCATAGCAGTGACAATGCCCGGCCTGGGCACCTCCAACCGCACCAAGGGCAACGCCCTTGCGCTTATGGAGGCGCTGCGCGTCACTTCCAAGGAAATATCCATAGTGGCTTCCGTAGAACAGCATTTCAAGGACATAGGGCACGACCCTTCGGTCCGGAACGTCACCTACGAGAACGCCCAGGCGCGCGAGAGGACCCAGATCCTGATGGACCTTGCCAACGAATACGGCGCCTTTGTGGTTGGAACTGGCGATATGTCCGAGATTGCCCTTGGATGGTGCACCTTCAACGGGGACCATATGTCCAATTACGGGGTTAACTGCGGCGTTCCCAAGACCCTTATGAGGGAGATAGTGAGCCACGCCGCCCGCACCCGCTTTGCCGGAGCTTGCGGCGATGTGCTGATGGATATTGTGGACACCCCGGTAAGCCCGGAACTCATCCCGGGAGAAGGCGGAGAGATTGGCCAGAAGACAGAGGATGTGCTTGGCCCTTACGAACTCCACGACTTCTTCCTGTACCATATGGTACGTCACGGAAGGACTCCGAAGGAGATTTACCGCGAGGCAACGTATGCCTTCCGCGGCCAGTATGACGATGCCGCCATCAAGGCCTGCCTGCGTACCTTCATCCGCCGTTTCTTTGGTCAGCAGTTCAAGCGCTCCTGCAGCCCGGAAGGCCCGTGCGTAGGCTCCGTGAGCCTGTCGCCAAGGACTTCCTGGCCAATGCCTTCGGATGCCTTCAACACCCTTTGGATGGCAGAGTTGGAACAATTATAAAATATTAAAATACAATAAGATGCGTCAGATCATCACCCATTTTACAGACAACGACCTTTATACTTTCACCTGTCAGTATTACATCCTTGAAAAGTATCCTCGCGCAGAGGTTGAATATACATTCTTTGACCGCAATCACCAGGTTTATCCGGAAGGCTTCGCAGCTCTGCTGCAGGAGCAGGTGGACAGGATGAAGGACGTGGTCATCACCGATGAGGAAGTGGCCTTTATGAAGCGCAAATGCATCTACCTGCCCCTATGGTATTTCACATACCTGCGTGGTTACCGCTTCAATCCTGCGGAAGTCCAGATAAGCCAGGACCAGGAAGGGCACCTTGCCATCAAGGTGCGCGGCAAATGGTTCAGCACCATAATGTGGGAGATGCCGCTTCTTTCCACCATCTCCGAGCTTATGCATATGCTCCGCGGAGACTTCGAGAAATATGACGCGGCGCTTGAAGAGAAGCGCGCCGCCGCCAAGACGGAGAAGATACTTTCCGCCGGCCTTGTCCTTGGAGATATGGGAACCCGCAGGCGTTTCAGCTTTGAGCATCAGGATATGGTAATTCGGGTGATGGACCAGGTTGCAAGGTCCCGTTCAGACTGGCCCGGTAAGTTTACGGGTACGTCAAATGTCTGGCTTGCAATGAAATACAATCTTGTTCCGCTGGGAACAATGTCCCACCAGCTCATCAGTTTTGAGGAGAACGTAAGCGGCCTGTTCGAGTGCAACTACAACGTGATGCGCAAGTTCTCTGACGTCTACGACGGCGACAACGGAATCTACCTGTACGACTGCTTTGGGGACAGGGTGTTCTTCTCCAACCTCTCAAAGCGAATGGCAATGATGTACAAGGGCCTCAGGGTTGACAGCGGAGACGAGTTCGAGCAGACTGAAAAGATAATAGCCAAATACAAGGACCTTGGAATAGACCCTGCCACAAAGCAGGTGGTGTTCTCCAACGGACTTGACATTGATAAGGCCATAGAGATCCATAAATACTGCGCCGGAAGGGTACAGGACTCATACGGTGTTGGAACCTTCCTCACCTGCGACGTGACCGGGGCGGATCCTATGAACATAGTCATCAAGCTCACCCGCGGCCGCATTACGGAGAGCAGGGTTTGGCACGAATGCATCAAACTCTCCTGCAACCCCACAAAAGCGTTGGGAGACGAGGCAAAGCGTGCTTACCTCATCTCCCAGCTTCAATAGGGTATTTCTCAATCCCGTCAGTTCATCAGCCTGAATATGCTTGTAAGCGTATTCAGGGCTGACTGCACTTCGGGCGAAGATGCAAGTGACGCCGCAGCGGCCTGCGTGGCCTCCTGCGTGGCGTTGTTCGTCAGCGTCTTTGCCGTGGTGGTCACCTTGTTAAGGTCAATGTTGGATATCTGTCCAAGAAGGTCCACTATGGCCGAAGCGTTGCTTGGGGTGATTGTGTTCTGAGAGCCTTCTATGAGTCCGGCAATCAAGTCTGTATTGTCTCCGTCAAGGGCGTTGCCTTTGAGGATATTGATGATGCTTGCAAGGTTTACAATATTGCCCAGGTTGCCCAGGTCAATCTTGCCGGCAAGCTTGTATCCTGCATAAAGAGCAAGGATGGCTGCTCCAAGGCCTACGCCTTTGGATTTCTTGGTGGAACCAAGCCCGAGGATACCACAGGAAGTGGTAAGCATTACGGCCGTCATTGTGGCGGCTACAACTTTCAGGAGTTTCATATCGCTATGTTTTAGTGATTAGTTTCTGCGTGCGATGCTTATGTAGTACAGCAGTGTGGCCAGTGATCCCAGCGCTGCGGTAACGTACGTGTAGGCTGCCCACTTGAGGGCGTCGTGAGCGTATGCCGTGGTTGTGGAATCTGTGATGTTAGCGGTGTTCAGCCAAGCTACGGCCCTCTGGCTGGCGTTTATCTCCACCGGAAGGGTGATGAAACTGAACAGGGTGGTGATGCCAAAGAGGGCTATTCCAACCCAGAGCATCACTGGTGTGAACTGAAGGAGGACTATTCCAAGGAGAAGTATCCACTGGACGCTCCTGCTGGCAAAGCTTACCAGCGGCACGGCGGCTGTGCGGAGCTTCAGCGGAGCATACCCCGTGGCGTGCTGGATTACGTGGCCGCATTCGTGTGCGGCAATGGCGGCGGCGGCCAGGTTGTTGCCGTTGTATACTTTCTCGCTGAGGTTGACCGTGCGTGTCTGCGGGTTGTAGTGGTCAGTGAGGGTTCCGCTTATACAGGTGACGCTCACGTCGTTGATGCCGTTCTCTTCAAGCATCATACGGGCTATCTGCGCGCCGGTGACATTGGTGGCCACCTGGGTGTATTTGTCAATCCTGCTGGAGAGGACCATCTGAACGACGAAACTGGCTATCATAACCAGTATGAAAAGGAGCCAAGCCATATCTAGAGCTGTTTAATGAGTTCCGTGAAAAGTTTGCACATCTTGTCCGTAATCATTCCGGCCTGGGCCACGACGTCGTCGGCATCGTTGTAAGTCTGCTGCTCGTTGGCTACGTTGGCTACGTTTGTGATTACGGAAACGCCAAACACCCGCAGGCCGCAATGCCTGGCCACGATCACTTCAGGGACGGTGGACATTCCAAGCATATCGGCGCCTACGGTGCGGTAGAAACGCACCTCGGCCGGGGTTTCGTAGGTGGGGCCTGAACTGGCAAAGTAAACGCCTGTCTTGAGGTCCATCTTTAGTTTCTTGCCAATGGCAAGGGCCTTTTCCCGGATTTCCTGGTCATAGGCACAGGTAAGGTCAGGGAACCTGGTCCCGAATTCCTCCAGGTTGGGTCCTATGAGCGGGTTGGGCAGGTTGTTTATGTGGTCCTTGATTATGACCATATCCCTTATCTTGAAATCAGGGTTGGCGGCTCCGGCTGCGTTGGAGACGAACAGGTACTGGATGCCCAGGAGTTTCATTACCCTGATGGGAAGGGCAAGGAGTTCCATTGAGTAGCCTTCGTAATAGTGGAAGCGTCCCTGCATTGCAATCACGCATTTGCCGGCGAGATTTCCCACTATGAAATTGCCCTTGTGGCCAACTGCTGTGGATACAGGGAAGCCGGGGATTGTGTTATAGGGGATTACGATGGGATCCTCGATCCTGTCCGCCAGGTCTCCCAGGCCGCTTCCCAGCACTATTCCAACCAGCGGTTTTCTTCCGTCCAGCCTTTCAGCTACTGACTGCGCGGATGAACGAATCCTTTCCATTCTTGAGTTGTCCATATCATTTTTTGAGTTGTGTCAATACTTTTGCTGCGTTTGAGAGGATTTCCTCCTCTCCGGGGATTACTCTGTCCTTCATCACCACCTTTCCTCCGGCGATGACCGTCTTGATGCAGTCTGAATGCGAAGAATATACCAGATTTGCAAGGAATGGGGCGGAGGACAGGAAATAGCTGTTGTGGGTGTCCACAAGGCTGATATCGGCGCGAAGCCCTTCTTCTATGCGTCCGGAATTGATGCCAAGGGCGCGGGCGCCGTTTACGGTGGCCATTGCAATCAGTTCGTCCAGGGGCATTACGGAAGGATCTTCCCTCCAGGCTTTCTGAACTATTGCGGCGGTTTTCAACGCTTCCAGTATGTCAAGGTTGTTGGATGAAGCGCATCCGTCAGTGCCTATGCACAGGTTGGCTCCGGCCTCTTTGAGCTCGTTGTAGCGGAATTTGTAGCCCGATGAGAGCTTGAGGTTGGAGTTGATGTTATGGACGCAGCTTACGCCCCTTTCTCCCATTATGCGTACGTCGTTGTCGCTGAGCCATAGGGAGTGGGCGGCTATGACGTCGGGCCAGAGGGCACCCAGCGAATCCAGGTATTCGGTGGGGGAGAGCCCGCCGTGGGCCGCCTGGCAGTCGAGGTTTTCCTTAAGCGTTTCGGAAACGTGTATGTGCAGCTTGAGGCCGTGGTCGCGGGCGAAGTCCGCCGCCCATCTGATGAGCTCTTCGCTGACTGTATATACAGAATGGACGCTGACGGTGAAAATGGAATTGTCGCCCCAATTGAGCGATTGGTTGTACCACTTCAGGCACTTGGCTTTCTGGGTTTGGGCGTCCGGCCTGCCATCTCCTTCAAGGAAGATGTAGGAAACGGCGGGAAGGATTCCCATTTCCACGGCAGCCTCGCGGGCAGTGGATGAGAACCAGTACTGGTCGTTGAAAACTGTGGTGCCGGCGCGGATCATTTCCAGGCAGGCTACCTTGGTGCCCCAATATACAAAGTCGCGGTCTATTCCGCTTTCTATTTCCCAGATGCGCTTGATCCAGTCCTGGAACAGCATATCTTCTCCTACGCCGCGCATCAGAGACATTGCGGCGTGGGTGTGGCCGTTCACCAGGCCGGGTATGGCGGTCAGGCCGGTGCAGTCCAGCACCTCATAACCGCAAGTCGGGAAAGACTTATCGAGTTCCCCGGCTTTTGCTATGCGGCGTATGGTTGCGCCGTCTATGACAATATCCCTTGGACTGCCGTCCAAAGTAACGTTTTTCAATAGTATTCCAGGCATTGGGACAGGATTAGAAATCTTCTTCTTTATACTCGCGCTGAGGAATCACGCCGTCAAAGCACTTGTCCTTGATGTAGTTGACCGCATCCTGCAGGCCCTCGGCGAATTTCTCGAAATCTTCTTTGTAAAGGAAAATCTTATGCTTGTCGTAAGAGTAGCTTCCGTCACGCTCCTGTTTGCGTTTGCTCTCGGTGATGGTAATGTAAAAGTCATCGTTCCCGCGGGTGGATTTCACGTCAAAGAAATATGTGCGCTTACCGGCCCTGACAGGCTTTGAATATACATCTTCCGAACCCCCTTCCGGAACGAAGTTCCGGTCATAATCCTCTCTGTACATATGCTAAAGATTTACATTTATTCACAAAAATATAATTTTTCCCCGATTCTCTTATTATATTTGCATAAATATTTTCGTTGAAATCATGCTCAATAGAAGAATCCTCAGGATCAAGGCGTTCAAGACCCTTTACAGCTTTGCAGAAAACCCTGCAATGACAATAAAAGAGGCCGGAAAGCAGCTGGAAACATCGTGCGAGGCTGCCAGGGACCTGTACCTGATGATGATGGCCCTCATTCCCGCCCTCACGGCGGAGGCTTTCTCGCGCATAGACGCGGCCAGAAAAAAGTTCAACCCAACAGAAAAGGAAAAATTCCCCAACCTCAAGTTCGTGTCCAACGCCCCCGCGGCAATGCTGAGCGCGGATCCGGATTTCCAGAAGCTCCTCTCCAAGAAGAAGATAAGCTGGGAACAGTACGACGTGTTCCTGCGCCAGCTCTACGAGAACGTAAGGGAGACCGACTATTTCAAGGAGTATCTTGAAACGCCCGGTCATTCCTTCAAGGAGGATGCGGACCTGTTCGTAAAGATCTTCGAAAGGGAACTGGTGGACGACCCCGCCCTGGAGGAGATCCTTGAGGACCTCTCCATCTACTGGAACGACGACCTTGCCTACTCGCTCACCTGCTGCTGCCGCTCGCTTGCCCAGATGACAACCGAGGGCCGCTGGTCGTTCCCCCCGCTGTATATGAGCGATATGAACACCGGCGCACCCGCAAAGGTGTCGGACTCCAAGTTCGTCCACGGAATCCTGGAGGCGGCCGTGGCCGGCTTCCCCCGCTATTCCCAGATGGTGTCCGAGTGCGTTCCGCAGTGGGACAAGGACAGGCTTTTTGTCACAGACGTCTGCCTCATAGCGCTGGGACTGGCGGAGCAGGAGAAGTTCGGCTCCGACATAGACCCCAGGGTCACCATCAATGAATACGTGGAAATATCCAAGTATTACTCCACCCGCAAGAGCAGTTCCTTTGTGAACAGCCTGCTGGACAAATTGCTCAAGGAAAACATTATTAACATCAAATGAATATGATTACATTGTTACAGGCAGCCGCTCCGGCCGGAGGCGGCGCATCCATCTGGATTATGTTTTTGCTGCTCTTCGTTATTATGTGGCTCTTTATGATCAGGCCGCAGCGCAAGCAGCAGAAAGAACTGGAGGCATTCCGCGCGGGCCTCAAGAAAGGTGACAAGGTTGTCACCAACGGCGGTATCTACGGATCCATAGCCGAAATCGAGGAAAGGACGGTCCTCCTGAAGGTTGACGGAGAAGTCAAGCTGAGGGTTGACAAGAGTTGCATCCAGAAAGACTATTCCGCAAATGCCCAATAAGATCCGGTTCAGGCTCCTGGACAGACTGCAAATCAGGGGGAGGGACCTTGCAGGTTTCCTGTTGTGCCTCCTGCTGGCTTTCAGCATATGGCTGGTACACAACCTTACGTTGAGGTACTCGGCCATTATGAACGTGGAAGTCATTGCGCAGAGTGATATCCAGGGAAGGTCTGCCGAATCTTCAAACACGGCGGTGATTTCCGCCCGATGCCGCGCATCCGGTTTCCGGGTGCTGCGCAACGGGCGCAACGCCGACGCGGGCGTGAAAGTGTACTTCCAGGCGGAAGAATTCACGCACGGCGAGGACGACGCCTTTTACCTTTCGCCCAACGCGCTGGCATCGCACGTGACCGAGATCTTCGGGGAGGAAGTCCAGCTGGAGTCCTTCATCACCAATACCGTTGTGTTCCGCTTCCCGGCGGAGGATTACCGCAAGGTTCCCGTCACCCCGCGCCTGATTGCAACCTACAGGCCTCAGTATACGGCTGTGGGGAGTATGGAGTTCTCTCCGGACTCCGTGCTGGTTTACGGAGATCCCAACTATCTGGAGAATGTGGACAGGGTTTTTACAAAGCCCCTGGAACTCAAGAACCTGAAGAACGACACCCACGGCGAAGTTGACCTGGACATACCCTCCGGGCTCAGGGCATCGGCCACCAGGGTGGGGTATTCCCTCCAGGTGAGCCGATATGTGGAAATAAGCAGGGAAGTGCGCGTGGAAGTACGCGGCCTTCCTGCGGGAAAGAGCCTTTCGGTGTATCCTTCCACGGCGCAGGTCGTGTTCAAGTGCATATTCCCTATGAATTCGGACCCTATGCGCACGGCCAGCTTTTACATAGACTATGAAGAATTCGCAAATTCAATAAACGGGCGCTGTGTAGCCCGGAGTTCGGGTCTGCCGTCCACCGTGATAGATTACCAGGTGGAGCCGCAGATCTTTGAATGTGTGGAAGAATAAAAAGCAGTTAGTAGTGAAGACATTGGTTATTACAGGCGGAATTGGCAGCGGAAAGACCGTGGTGGCAAGATACCTCTCCTCAAAGGGTATCCCGGTCTATGACTGCGACAGCCGCACCAAGGCTATCTATTTTGAGAACCCTCTGGTTGTAATGGACATAGAGGAGGCCCTGGGAGTGTCGGTATGCGACTCGGAAGGGACGCTGGACCGTGAGAAACTGGGGTCCATCATCTTCTCTGACAAATCAAAGCTCGCCCTGGTGGAGGAGATCGTTCACCCAATGGTGTATGACGATTTCGTCCGCTGGAGGGACGACCGGGAAGGGGAGACTCCTTTTGTGATAATGGAATCGGCAATATTCCTTGAGAAGCCCCTTTTCCACGACCTGGCGGACGCGGTTATGTTCCTGGAGGCTCCGGACGAGCTGAGGCTCAACCGGGCAATGCACCGCGACAATGCGTCGCAGGACACGGTGCGCCAGCGTATGAAGGCGCAGCATTTTGATATGGACATTGTGGATGCCGTGATAGTAAACGACGCCGACATCCCGTCCCTCTTTGCCAAAGTGGACGCCGCATTAGAAAAATTGAAAGAAAAATTACAGTAAAAGATATGAAAACAGACTTGTCAAAAATCCTTTCCGTTTCTGGAAAAAGCGGATTGTTCCAATACCTGGCCCAGGCCCGCAACGGCGTCATTGCCGAAGCCCTTTCTGACAAGAAAAGGATAATGCTGGACATCAAGAGCCGTATAACCACCCTTGCGGACATCTCCATCTTTGCAGATTCCGGAGAACTCAAGCTCAAGGAAGTGTTCCTGAGCCTGGGAAAGATCTATAAGGATCAGCCCGGTCCGGACAAACTGCCTGAGAACGAGCTCAAGGCCCTTTTTGCCAAGGCAGTGCCGGATTACGACCAGAACCGTTTCTATCCTTCCCATATGAAGAAGGTCCTGGACTGGTACAACCAGCTTGCCCGTTACGCATCCCTTGACTTTGTAGAGGAAGAGACCCAGCAGCCTGCAGATGAGTAAGAAGTCAGTGCGGATAATCACCTTGGGCTGTTCCAAGAACACGGTGGATACCGAGCACCTTCTGGGTCTGGTCCAGAATGACCTGGAGGTGATCCCGGAGGACACCGATCCGCCCTATGTGGATTATCTGCTGCTGAACACCTGCGGATTCATTGGCGATGCCAAGGAAGAGTCCGTGCAGGCGGTGCTCCAGGCGGCCGCGCTCAAGGCGCAGGGCCGCGTGGGCTCCCTTATGGTATTCGGGTGCCTCTCACAGCGCTACTCCGCCGAGCTCCCTTCCCTGATTCCGGAAGTGGACGCGTGGTTTGGCGCGAGGGAGCTGGCTCCCGTAGCGCGCGCGCTGGGCGTTGAGCCCGCTGCCGGCGGAGCCGTCACGCGGTGGCTCCCGCCCCGCGGCAAGGGCTACGCCTACCTCAAGATCTCCGAGGGCTGCGACCGCCGCTGCTCATACTGCGCCATCCCTTTCATCAGGGGCGCGCATCGCAGCGTCCCAATTGAAGAACTGGTCCGGGAGGCCGCCCTGCTGGCATCCAGCGGCGTCAAGGAACTCATCCTGATAGCCCAGGACACCACATATTACGGGTTGGACCTGTACGGCAGGCGCGCTTTGGCAGACTTGTTGCAATCGCTTTCCGCAGTTCAGGGAATTGAATGGCTGCGCGTGCACTATTCATATCCGGCGGATTTCCCCCAGGACGTGCTGGAACAGATGGCCGTCAACCCAAAGGTCTGCAAATATCTGGACATACCGCTCCAGCATATTTCCGACAGGGTGCTCGACAATATGCACCGGCATATAGACTCCGAGAAGACCAGGAGCCTGATCAGGTCCTTCAGGGAAAAAGTCCCCGGAATTGTGCTGCGGACCACCTTGATAGTGGGCCATCCGGGAGAAGGGGAGAAAGAATTTGAGGAACTGCTTGACTTTGTGCGCGAAAGCCGCTTTGAACGCCTGGGCGCGTTCACCTATTCCGAGGAGGAAGGCACCTACGGCGCGCAGCATTTCAAGGACGATGTTCCACAGGAAGAGAAGCAGCGCCGCCTTGACAAGCTGATGAGCACCCAGAGGGACATCTCAATGGAATTCAACAGCAGCCGCGTAGGCTCCCTGGAAACCGTTTTGGTTGACGATTTTGTAAATGGTGCGTATATTTGCAGAAGCCAGTTTGAGAGCCCTGAAGTGGACGGAGAGATCATTGTAACGTCTAAAGAGCCCCTCAGGATTGGAGATATGGTCAAGGTGCGCATCACCGCGGCCGATGAATACGATTTGACAGCAGAAACAATATGAAACGCTTATTTGTTATCCTTCTGACACTTGCAGCCCTGTGCGCCTGTACCCCGCAGGCCTACACTCTGCTCTACGATATGCATTATCCTGGCGAGGCTGGTTTTGTCTTGGAGAACAAGACTATGAGTGTCGTTTATCTGAATGACGGGAACAGGCAGGACTCCCTTTATGTGAGCAGCCTGGCTAACGGTTTGGTGAAAGGCCTGGAAGCGGAGTATTTCCAGTCCGAAGAGGCCATACCGGTATTCAGCGTCCCTAAGAACCGTACGGGTGTATATCACGCAAAGGATTCCCTCGTAAACCTTATGGTTCAGACCGACGCCGATGTACTCTTCCTGCTCGACAGCCCAACTTTGAGAACTTCACGCGACTCCGTCACCGCCATATCCAACCTCTATGTGTATGACGGCCTTGACAAGAAGAGGGATTCCGTAATTGTAGTACCGCTCAGCAGGAAATATCCTGCACGCGCGGATCTGCAGGCCTCAGCCACAAGTTACGGTGCCGCAGTTGCCGGACTGTTCACAAATGAAGTGCGTAAGGAGTATTACTCCATAGTCTATTATGATACCTACAACACTTGGGTAAGGGCCCTGATGAAGGCCGTTGACTCAGACTGGGAGGGGGCTATGGAAATATGGATGGAAATCCTTTCCGGCAAGGCCACGGACGAGGAGAAAGCCTGCGCCGCATACAATATGGCGCTTGGATGCTATATGCTTGAAAATTATCCCCTTGCACTTGAATGGCTTGACAGGAGCGACAAGTATCAGCCTATCTCGCTGAACTCATTCCTGCGTACCAAGGCACGCGCAATGCTATAGTTTGGGAGCCAGGGCTTTCAATGCCTTTCTGGCATTTGCGTTCTGGTAGAGAACCCTGTAAACCATATCTGCGACCGGCAGTTCAATACTGTTCCTGTCGCAGATTTGTTTTATCTCCGCCGAAGCAAAGTACCCTTCCGCAATCTGCGTGAGTTCGTTGAGGGCGCCCCTGACGGTGCATCCGCGTCCTATCAGGTTTCCAAGGCGTCTGTTGCGGCTGTAGGAAGAGTAGCAGGTCACAAGCAGGTCGGACACATACTTGCGGTCAGACCTGGACCTTTCTGCCGGGAAGAGCTTGTCCAGGAACAGGAACATCTCCTTTGCGCACTGGGCCACCAGAACGGCCAGGAAGTTGTCTCCGTAGCCAAGGCCGCTGGCAATTCCAGCCGCCACGCCGTAGATGTTCTTGAGTACGGCGGAGTACTCTATGCCGCGCACGTCAGGGCAGTAGCTTATGTTCATACAGTCGCACCTGAAGAGCTCGGCGGCGGCTTCCGTGCGTGCCTGATCCGCCCCTGCGGCGGTCAGGTAGCACAGTTTGCCGCGGGATACCTCTTCCGCGTGCGACGGGCCTGAGATAATGCAAATGTCTTTCTCCTGGATATGGTATTCTGAGATGAGATACTGGGAAACGCTCATATATTCGCCGGGCAGCAGGCCCTTGGTGGCGGAGATTATCAGTTTCCCTTCCAACGATGTCTTGAGTGGCTCCAGGAAGCCTTTAAGGTATGCTGCAGGAACGGCAATCAGCACTGTGTCAGAGCTGTCCACAACGGTGTTGATATCGGCGGACACCTCTATGAGCTTGGTGTTCAGTTCAAGCTCGGACAGGTATTTGGGGTTGCGGCCCTCGTTGCGTACGGTCTCCAGGATTTCCAGGTTTCGCACGTGCCAGCACACGCTCTTACCTTTTTTGGTGAGCAGTCCAATGAGGGCGGTGGCCCAGCTTCCGTAGCCAATTACGGCCACATCGGATTTCCTTCCGAACAGTTTCATCGTTCAATTTTGATAGTGTGCAAATATAACTTTTTTCCTATATTTGTAAAAGTAACTAAAGCTAAACCAATGTCTGAGAACCAGTCAATGGCTATCGATCTCAATGCGATAGTAAAATCCAAGGCGGGGAACAAGAAGATCCCTGCGTTTGCAATCAAGCTGCTCGGGAAAATCCTCCATCTGGACCTGATCAACAAATACCTCGTACAAGGATACGAGGGCGTAGAGTTCTGTGACAAGTGCCTTGACTACCTTGACGTCAAGCTGGAGGTTGAAGGTCTTGAAAACATTGACACAAGCGGCAACACCCGCTACACCTTTGCCTCAAACCATCCCCTCGGCGGCATAGACGGCATTTCCCTTGGAATGGTCCTTGGCAAGGCGTTTGACGGAAAGGTCAAGTATCTGGTCAACGACATCCTTATGAACCTCAAGGGACTCGCCCCCATCTGCGTGCCAATAAACAAGGTTGGCGGCCAGAGCAGGGACCTGCCCCGCCTGATATCCGAAGCCTACGAATCGGAAAACCAGATGATCATATTCCCCGCCGGCAAGTGCTCCCGCAAGATAGACGGTATAATCCAGGATGTTCCCTGGTCCAAGTCTTTCATTACCAAGAGCGTAGAAACCAAGAGGGATATAGTTCCCATCCATTTCATAGGCCAGAACTCAAAGAAGTTCTACAACCGGGACCTGTTCTTCAAGATGATAGGCATCAAGGCCAACCTCACAATGCTTTTCCTTCCTGACGAAATGTTCAAGAACAGGCACACCACCTTCAAGGTTAAAATAGGAAAACCCATTCCCTACACCTTCTTCGACTCTTCAAAATCAGCTCAGCAGTGGGCCCAGTGGGTGAGGGAAGAAGCATATAAAATTTAGCTTTATGGAAAAGATAATCGATCCCGTAAGCAAAGAGTTGCTCAAGGCCGAGCTTACCCCTGACAAGAAACTCAGGGA
>CACWLD010000025.1:13724-37823 GCA_902761655.1 uncultured Bacteroidia bacterium
ACTCCTGACAAGAAACTCAGGGACACCAACAAAGGCGGCAACGAGATATACGTAGTCACCTGGCACGACTCTCCAAACGTCGTCACCGAGATAGGCCGCCTCCGCGAAGAGGCCTTCCGCCAGGCCGGAGGCTCTACAGGCCTTGCCCTTGACCTGGACGAATATGACAAGATGGAGAACCCCTACCGCCAGATAGTGGTTTGGGACCCGGATGCAGAGGCAATCCTGGGCGGTTACCGCTATATCTTTGGAACTGACGTCAAGTTCAACGAGGCGGGCCAGCCGGATATGACATCCACCCATCTTTTCCATTATTCGGACGATTTCATCAAGCATTACCTCCCGCACGTAATGGAGCTGGGGCGCTCGTTCGTGGCTCCCGAATACCAGAGTTCCAAGGCCGGCCCCAAGGCAATCTTCTCCCTTGACAACCTCTGGGACGGAATCACTGCAGTCATCCTCCAGCACCCTAACATAATGTACTTCGTGGGCAAGATGACAATGTACCCGTCCTATGACGCCACCGCCCGCAACCTCATCCTCCACTTCCTCTGGAAGCATTTCGGGGATAAGGAAGAACTTGCGCGTCCATATGACCTTATTATGCCGGAAGGGGATCCCCGCCTTATAAACCTCATCCTCAAGGACGATGACTTCAAGCAGGACTACCGCAACCTCAAGGACGCAGTGCTCAGGCTGGGCACCGCCATCCCGCCGCTGGTAAACTCCTATATGAGCCTTTCCCCAACTATGAAGATGTTCGGCACCTGCCGAAACGACGAGCTCGCAGATGTCTACGAGACCGGCATTATGGTATGCTTTGACGAAATGTTCGAAGACAAGAAGGAACGTCACGTGCGCTCTTTCATCCGCGACAATGTCCGCGCAATGCGCGAGCGCTTCCCCGAACTGGAAGAAGACCTGGAGGAAAAGCTGATGGCCAGATGGTACTCCCGCCGCCAGAAAGTCCACGGCCGCTGGAAACTCCGCCTGCCCAAGCTGCGCCGCAACAAGAAAGAGGACGCAGAGAAATAAGCACAAAAAAACCGGCTTCAAGGCCGGTTTTTTTATTCAGTTGCAAGGAATCGTTTATTTCTCCTCTTTCTTGCAGCAGGCAGCGCACTTCCAGAGGCCGGCTGCGCAAGCGCCGCCGATGAGAGGTGCTACGATGAATACCCATACGTTCTTGAGGGCGTCACCACCTGCGAAGAGGGCAGGACCGAAGCTGCGTGCAGGGTTTACGGAAGTACCTGTGAGGTTGATGCAAACAAGGTGTACAAGGATCAGGGTGAGACCGATTGCAAGGCCGGCAGGCTTGCCAGCGCCAAGTTTGGAATCAGTTGCTCCAAGGACAACGAATACGAATACACAGGTTGCAATGATCTCTACGAGGCAGGCACCCATTGCTCCTCCGGCATTTGCTACGCCGTTGGCACCCATTCCGGCAGGATCTCCCATTGCTCCCGGAGCTCCGGTAGCTGCGATGATTGCCCACAGGAGGAATGCTCCTACAATACCGCCAAGGAACTGGCCAACCCAGTATCCGCAAGCGTCTTTCCAGCTCATACGGCCGGACAGAGCCACTGCAAAGGTGATTGCAGGGTTGATGTGGCAACCTGAAATCTCACCGATAGAGTAAGCCATTGCTACAACGGAAAGACCGAATGCGATGGCTGTTCCTACTACGCCTGCGGATGTGCCGCAGCCAAGGAATACCGCTGTGCCGCAGCCCATAAGGGTCAGGACAAGCGTTCCGATGAATTCTGCAAAATACTTTTTCATAATAGTTGGATTTAAGTGGTTGTTATTTAGTTTCTTTCAGTTCAATCTCAAACATCTTTGGCCAGTACTTGCCGGTTAGGTATATTTTGCCGTCGGCCGGGTTGTGGGCTATTCCGTTCAGGACATCGGTGCGCGGGGTGCGCAGGGAACGGTCCAGAAGCCCGCTGCAGTTGACGGTGCCCTCTACCTCTCCGGTCTTGGGGTTGATAATCATTATGGAATCAGTGGTGTAGACGTTGGCCCAGATCTTTCCGTCTATCCATTCAAGTTCGTTGAGGAGCCTTACGGGGCGGCCGTCCAGGGTTACCTTTACGGTTTTCTGAACCTGGAAACGATTGTCCATAAAATACAGGTTTGCACTGCCGTCAGATGCAATGAGGGATTTGCCGTCCGTTGTCAGGCCCCAGCCTTCCCGCGGGTAGGAGTAGGTCTGCTTGTATTCAAGGGTGGCGGCATCGTAGATGAAGGCCACCTTGTTGGTCCAGGTAAGGATGAAGAGTTCGCCGTCAAGGATGACGGAGCCTTCGGCAAAGTATTTGGCTTCGAAATTGAGCCTGCGAAGGGCGTTTCCGGTTTCAAGGTCCACTATGCGCATTGTGGACTCACCCAGTTGTCCGGTGCTCTCATAGAGCTGGCCGTTGTGCCAGAAGAGGCCCTGCGTGTATGAAGAGGTATCGTGGGGATACTCCTTTACAACGTTGAGGCGGTAGTTCTTTACCTTGCCCTGGCAGGATACGAGCGCAGCCAGTGCAAGCGCCGCTATTATCAGTCTCTTGGCAGTCATAGGCCGGATTCAGTACGTAAGTCTAACAAATTTAGGTATATTTTTCTTTTTTTGCGATATTTGCGGTCATCTTTTTAAGGAGGAGCGGTCTGCCGCCCGCAAGGGAGGAAAGTCCGGACAGGGAAGGGCAATCCGCTGCGGAAAGCGCAGAAGGGGGTAACTTCTTGTTTGCCGTAACAGAAAACAACCGGCCTTACGGCCAAGGGTGAAAACGCGAGGCAAGAGCTCACGACGCAGTGCGGCGACGCGCTGCGGGTACGGCACCGGGACCTGCAAAACCAAATATACTGGCAGATGAGGGCGGCCCGTCCGATGCCAGGGGGTAGGTTGCGAAGATAAATGGCAGAATTAAAAACAGAAACCGGCTTACGGCTCCTCCTTTCTTTTTAGATTAACCTGTCGTTGTCCTTGGTAAGGTGGCCCCTGATGCTGTTGCGGCCCATCTTCTGGAGCTGTACGAACCCATATAGGAATACAATTGAGAGGATGCCGGACACCACCGGGTAACTGGTTGCGTCAGATACCATAAGGATCCAGTCGAAGACGGCGTGGGCGGTTATTGGCGCCGCAAGTGTGAGGAAGCGGTGCAGGTCCCTCTGGTCAAGGTCAAAGTGGGCGTAGGAATAATGGTAGCCCATAAGCACGGCGAAGGCGTAGTGCCCCGGGACGCTTATGATGCTGCGCGCTATCCCGGCGTGCACCCACATATCGCCTGCGTTGCACAGGTATCCCACGTTCTCCACAAAGGCGAAGCCCATTCCCACGCATACGGCGTAGACTATCCCGTCGAAGTGCTCGTCAAAGTATGGGTTGTTGCGAAGCACAAGCCACAGCATAAAGAGCTTTGCGCACTCTTCCGGGATTCCGGCGCCGAAAAGGGCCAGGCGCAGGTTTCCAATCACGCCTTCAGGCGCTGTGGAAAACGCGCCCAGGGCCATAAGGGGCCCTGAGATGAACGTTGACAGCAGGGTGGAGAACATACCAAGGACAAAGGCCCTGAGCAGGAGCCTTGGGGGCTCCGGCCTCTGCCTGTCCTTGTAAAGGACGTAGCCCGTAAGGATGAGGCTTGGCATCAGTGCGGCAAGTATCAGGCTGATATGCATAACAATGCAAAATTAATATTTAAATGATATATATTTGCACTGTTATGAACAATCTCAAGACCATATATCTGGCCGGCGGCTGTTTCTGGGGAACGGAGCATTACCTCAAGATGATCAACGGAGTGGTTGACACCTGCACCGGCTTTGCCAACGGCAACGGAGAAAACCCTTCCTACAAAGAGGTATATACGGACACTACCGGCTTTGCAGAGACCGTACGGGTGGTCTACGACCCTTCCATACTATCACTGCACTTTCTCATTGAGCTGTATTTCAAGGCTATAGACCCCCTTAGCCTTAACAGGCAGGGAGAAGACGAGGGAACACGCTACCGCACAGGAATTTATTATTCGGACGCAGAAGACCTTCCGGTGATAAAGGAAGTATTCGCGCAGGTCCAGGAAGCACTTGGAGCTCCCCTGGCCGTAGAGGTAGAGCCCCTGCGCAATTTCTACAGCGCGGAGGAATACCACCAGGACTATCTGGAGAAGAATCCTGACGGGTACTGCCACCTGCCTTCAGCCCTTTTCGAATTTGCAAAGAAAGCAAATTCCTGACGTGCGTCATTCAGTTTCCATAGCAGCTCCGTACAGTTCTCTCCTTACCTGGAGGGATATGTCGTAGCTGGATACCCTGTACGTGTCTGAGATACTGTCGCTCAGGTTGCATACGTGCAGGCAGTTCACTTCTGAAAGATACAGGAAGTTGTATTTGCGCTCAGAGTATTTCTGGAGCGCCATCACCCTTTTGTATGCGCCAATTATGTCCGCTATCCCAATGTCGTCCTTGCAGAAGACGTACAGGCCGTTGCGCTCAAAGTTGCCGTAGAATCCGCTGGTCAGCTTGGATACCTTGCTGTCCAGGATGCGTTTCATTGGAAGGGCCATTGACCAGTAACGGGACTCCCGGGGGCTGAGGTATCTTCCAAGGTCCAGGCCATATGTGTAGCCGTTCAGGATGAAGCGTTCCAGGTCGTCCTCCTGGGCCTTCATATGAGTGAGGCCGGACATATTGTCAAGGAGCTGCTCGGCCGCGGCCTGGGTTTCTTCCATCGCGCGTGTCACTTCGATACCCATTGAGCGGCCGTCCGGAGACTGGAGGTCCGGGCGGTCCCGGTTTACCAGGTCGTCATATTCCCGTCCAAGGAACCTACGCAGGGTCTGATGGGCGTACCGCTCAAAGAAACAGGTATCGTAGCAACTCATCTGAAGTTATTTCAATGATTCAAGCTTTTTGATGATGTTGTCGCACCAGGCGTCGAACTGCGGGTCCGGACGCTTCAGCTGCGGGTGCTCGTGGATGTAGTCCACTGTGCGCTTGATGCCTTGGGCGAAAGGCACCTCCGGCTTGAAGTCAGGCACAAGGCTCTTGAGCTTGGTGTTGTCGAACACCACGCTGCAGGCCTTGTCTCCCAGCAGGCCTCCCTTGAAATCGTATTCAGGGGCAATGTCGGCAAGGAAGTAGGAGGAAATGTAGTAAGGGCGGAGCTCCACGCCAAGGGCGTCGGCCACGCACTGGTATATCTGTGTCCAGGTGAGGGTCTCGTCAGAAGTGATCTGGATGGCCTGGCCTATGGCTTTCTCGTTTGCCATAAGGCCGGTGAATCCCTTGGCGAAATCGCTGTTGTGGGTCATAGTCCACAGGGAAGTTCCATCTCCGTGAATGATAACCTGTTTGCCCTGAAGCATACGGTCCAGCACCTGCCAGGAGCCGCTGTTGCCCATCACGCTCAGGGGGACGCTGCGCTCGTCATAGGTGTAAGTTGGCCTGATGATAGTTACCGGGAAGCCTTCGTTCCGGTATTTCTCCATAAGGAAAGCCTCGCAGGCTATCTTGTCCCTGGAATACTGCCAGTACGGGTTTACGAGGGGAGTCTCTTCCGTTATGATGTAGTTGCTCACGGGCTTCTCATAGGCGGAAGCGGAGCTGATGTACATATACTGCTTTGTTATGTCCTTGAAAAGCCTGTAGTCGCGCTCCACCTGGGAGGGCACGAAGCCTATGAAGTCGCAGACGCAGTCAAACTGGAGGCCTTCCAGTTTGAGGCGGACGTCTTCCTCGTCGTTGATGTCGGCAAGGATGAGTTTTACGTTGGGCGGGATCACCCTGCTGCGGTTGCCGCGGTTGATCAGGTACAACTCCCATCCGGGCATTGAGGCTATCCTCTGGGTGATGGCGGTGCTGATGGTCCCGGTACCGCCAATGAACAATGCTTTTTTCATATTATCTGGATAGATTTTCAATAAGGGCGCGGCATTCGCGGTCAGGGTCGTTCTTGACCTCGGACACATCGTCCAATACCATTACTTCACCGTTCTCCGCGGTGTACTTTGGCCAGTAGGGGAGGCTCTTTGTGTTGGGGTCTCCGGTGCGCATAAAGGCAACCAGGGCGTCGGCCATCTTGTCAGAGAGGGCGCGCGGGCGCTTGCCGCCGCCGGTGTGGGTTAGCATCACGTCAGTGTTGTGCAGCCAGAAGCAGATGTCAAGGCAGTGGAAGGAGCGCATACGGCCGTCGAACAGAGGCGGCTGCCAGCCGAACCAGGCCATATAGACAGGGGATTTCTGCTGGAGCTTTGTGTTGGCGGAACGCACCACGTTGGTGCGGACGCCGGTCAGAAGCGCCCAGATTTCAATTGGCCTGCGTCCGGGGAATGTCTTGTTGTAGGCTTCCACGATGGCGCGGGTCTGGTCTCCGTAGCGTGAGGAGAGCTGCTCCACAACGCCGTCAAGGGTGATGTCTTCCAGTTCCGGCTTCTCGCGGTCAGGATTCTGCTCGTTGAAAACGGTGCAGTACAGAAGCGGGATGTCCGGGAGGGACGGGTCGCTTGCGTCAAAGAAATGGAAAGGAAGGTCTACTCCGTCCGAAACGGGAGAGAAGCCTGCGCGGATGCCCTTGTCGCGCTGAAGGGCACGGCTGGCTCGGTTTGCCAGGGCGTAGTACTCTTCCCAAGGCATCTGCTGGAGCTTGTCAATCTCGGAAGGCTTGAGGCCTGCCTCCTTGAGGATGTATTCGCCAAGGGCTTCGGCACTGGCCTTGTCAGCGCCCTGGATGGAGTTTCCGGAAAGGGCAACTCCCTTGTGTACCAAGCCTTTAGCGGCAGGCA
The DNA here is from genome assembly GCA_902761655.1 of uncultured Bacteroidia bacterium. GTDB lineage: Bacteria > Bacteroidota > Bacteroidia > Bacteroidales > UBA932 > Cryptobacteroides. The sequence goes on from CACWLD010000025.1 coordinate 20,498, forward strand.
TAGAGGCAATGATGCTTACCTTGGAGCCGCCGCCTGACTGGCCTATGACGGTTACGTTGCCGGGATCTCCGCCAAACTGGGTTATGTTGTCGTGTATCCACTGGAGGGCGGCGACAATGTCAAGCATTCCAACATTGCCGGAGTGCTTGTACTTCTCTCCTCCAACTGAGGCGAAGTCACTGTAGCCGAAGCAGTTGAGGCGATGGTTGACTGAGCAGAAGACAACGTCTCCGTAGCGGGCGAGGTTCTCTCCGCCGTAGCCGTCCTGCTCTATGGCGTTGCCGCTGGAAAAGCCGCCGCCGTGCAGCCATACTATGACGGGCCTCTTGGTGTTGTCCAGGCCGGGAGTCCAGACGTTCAGGCGGAGGCAGTCCTCGCTGATCACGTCATAGTTCCACGCGTCAGTGAAGAATCCTGCGGATTCAGGAGTGCGCGGGTAACTTATGACCTGAGGCGCGGAGTCTCCGTAGTTGAGGGCGTTGCGAACGCCTTCCCAGGGCTCCGGCGGAACGGGGGGCATAAAGCGGTTCTCTCCCGCGGTGGAGGCTCCGTAGGGGATGCCCTTGAAGGTATAGATGTCCCGGAGGATGTATCCGCGGACTTTGCCGTAAGTGGTCTGGGCAACCGCAATGTCATCTCCGTAGAAGAGGATTTGGCCGTCACTGTCGGCAATGGAGCCGCCGTTGTTGGAGGCGCAGGAAATGAGCAGGGTAGCTGCAGAAAGCGCTGCCGCAAGCAGATGGATGTATCTTCTCATTGGTTCAGTGTTATTAGTTCTTTGCTAATATAATCATTTACTCTCTTGGATTTATTCATTCTTTCCGTTAATTTTAAAAAAATATTCAACCTCAAACCATGAAAATCAAAACTTTGCTTATCTCAATGGCCGCTATGTTCCTCAGCCTCACCGCTGGAGCACAGCGCTATTGCAATCCGCTCCCTATGCCAATTGGCCAGGGAGGAGTAGCTTCTGGAGACGTATCAATCTTCCAGGACGATGACGGAACCTATTATATGTACTGCACGGGCGGCGGCGCCTGGGTGTCCAAGGATCTCTTCAACTGGGACTTCCACCACGTGGACAACATCCCGATAGCCCCGGACGTACACAAGTACAACGGAAAGTACTACCTTACCGGAAATGACATTACAATATGGGAAGGCGACACCCCTCTGGGACCTTTCCACGACCTGGGACCCTTCAAGAACACCGGAGGCCCTGAACTTGGATGGAAAGTTCCGTTCGACTCAATGCTCTTTGTGGATGACGACAACACCCCGTACCTGTTCTGGCCCGGCCGCGGCCGTACCGGCATCTACGGAGTTGAACTTGACAAGAACGACCTCACCAGGTTCGTGTCCTCTCCAACCCACCTGTTCAACTACAACCCGCTGCATTGGTTCGAGCATATGGGAGAGCACAACGAGTACCAGAACGTAGCCTGGATAGAAGGCCCCTGGGTAGTAAAGAGGAACGGCATCTATTATTGCGCATATTCCTGCTCCGGAACAGAGTGGAAGAGCTATGCCGCCGGTTATTATACTGCAACATCACCTCTTGGACCTTATACATACGGAGGCAACAATCCACTCCTTCGCAAGACAGATGGCGTTGTTACCGGTCCTTCTCACGGAAGCATCATCAAGGGTCCTGACGGAGAGTATTGGGCATTCTATACCATAGTCCTTGGAGGTCGTTTCGGAGGCCGCAAGATTGGTATGGACAAGATTGAGTTCGACGAGCTGGGCAATATGTCCGTCAAGGTTACGGAGACCCCTCAGCCGGCGCCCCTTGGAAAGCCGGATACTGGAAGGAAGTCCGTACAGCTGTCCGTGAACAAGGCATCCCGCGGCAGCTTCTCTTCAGAGCAGCCTGGATTCTTCGCTGCCTATGCCGTTGACGACTTTGCCGGAACCTGCTGGAGGCCGCTTCCAACCGACAAGGAGCCAACCCTTATGCTGGACCTTTCTCCTGCAGTGGATATCAATGTGATAGACCTGTTTGACGTGGACGGCCTCAGGATAATGTTCGCTTCCGGTGGCCGCAGCATCATTGGCGGCAGCCGCATCCTTCCGGTCTATAAGTACAAGCTTGAAGGATCTATGGACGGAAAGAACTTCTATATGCTTGTGGACAAGACAAACAACACAAAGATTGCCGATACCGTATTCGATGACATCCAGCCCAGGCAGTGCCGCTATGTCCGCCTTACAATCACGGACTGGCCAAAGGAATCTGAACTGGGAATCATAGAGGCTACCGTATTTGGCAAGTACTCAGGGTATATCAATCCTACAAACCCTCAGGAGAACGACAGGTATCTCTATAAATACTAGTGCATAGTATTATTCACAAAAAGCAGGCGGTGAAGAAATTCACTGCTTGCTTTTTTGTTACCTCTTACCTATATTTGCAAAGAAATCCTGTATAATAATGTCAATAAAGTAATTTATGGCATTACAATTATGCGGTTTCTTTGACTAGGCTATTTAATGGTTCCAGCCCGTGAATCATTCTGACTCAGGGCGGGATCTGTTTAGATAGAGTTGAAAATATAGGTTATTCACAGAGACCGGCGCAGAAGTGATTCTCCGCCGGTCTTATTTTATTGGTGTTTCTTCCGGAACATATACTTGCGGGCTATTGCAATGCCAATACGGTAGGGGAGCGGCCGCAGGGCCCGGTCCGCCTCCTTGAGTTTCTGGCGTATAGGGATGCCCTGCGGGCAGTGCATCTCGCATTTGCCGCATTCTATGCATTGCGATGCGAACGCCGGTTTCTCTGTCATCACCACCGTTTGAGCATACTGGAACCTGCCGGAGGTCTTGGAATCCGCATACATAGCGTTGTAGCAGCGGAAAGCTCCAGGGATGTCCACGCCCTGGGGGCAGGGCATACAGTAGCGGCAGCCGGTGCAGCCCACCTTCTCCGTGCTCTTGATTGCCTTGCGGACGGCCTCGATCACGGCGAAATCCTCATCCGTAAATGCGCCGGGCATTGCCTCTGAGGCGGTGCGGATATTCTCTTCCACCATCTGGTCCGAATTCATCCCGGAGAGGACTACGGTCACTTCCGGCTGGTTATAGAGCCAGCGGAGGCCCCAGCCGGCGGGGCTCCAGCCCCGCGGACTGGCCGCGATGGCTTTCCTTGCCGCGGCGGGCAGGGAATTCACCAGCTTTCCGCCGCGCAGCGGCTCCATAATCACCACGGGGATTCCCTTTGCCGCCGCTGCTTTGAGGCCGGCGCAGCCGGCCTGGGTGTTCTCGTCCAGATAGTTGTACTGGATCTGGCAGAAATCCCAGTCGTAGCTGTCCAGGACCTTCAGGAATTGGTCCGTGTTGCCGTGGAAGGAGAACCCGATGTTCTTAATGGCTCCGGAAGCCTTCTTGGCTGCTATCCATTCCTCTATCCCCAATGCCTTGAGTTTCTCCCACTGGGCAAAATCAGTGATCATATGCATCAGGTAGTAATCGATATAGTCCGTCTTGAGACGCTTGAGCTGCTCCTGGAAATACCGCTCTATTGCAGGTGAGCGGTGTATCATATACTGCGGGAGTTTTGTTGCTATGTAAACCTTGTCCCTGAGTCCGTTCCTGTTCAGAATTTCACCCAGAGCGGTCTCGCTTCCCGGGTAAATGTATGCGGTGTCATAGTAGTTGACGCCCGCATTGTATGCTGCAAGGATCTGTTTTTCCGCCTTGCCCATATCTATGGCTCCGCCACTGCGGGCGAAGCGCATACATCCGAATCCAAGGGCTGACAGCGGCACTCCGTTCTTATCTTTTCTGTATTGCATATCGCTAAGTTAGCAAATAATTGCTATATTAGATATCAAATACAATTATAGGTTTTATGGTACCGGTTTCTACAATAACGATCATTGTCATTGACATAATACTGGGCATTCTGGTCCCCGTGGCGCTGTCCTGGTTTTTGATAAAGAAGTATAAGATCAGCCTTTCCACCGTCCTGATTGGTGCGGCTACTTTCATAGTCTTCGCCCTTGTGCTGGAGTCGATAGTCCACAACATAGTACTCAACGGTCCAAGAGGGGAGGCCATCAAGGGCAACACCTTTTATTATGCCCTTTACGGAGGCCTGATGGCCGGTCTGTTCGAGGAAGTGGGCCGTTATATATCAATGAAGTTCCTCCTGATCAAGGAACCTACAAAGGTCTCTCCGGCCATTGCATATGGTGTCGGACACGGCGGAGTTGAGATGCTCATCATCTTTGGAATAGGAATGATCTCCACTCTTATGATGGCCCTTATGGTCAACAACGGCCAGATCAATGAGATTATGACCCAGGTACCTGCCAATGCCGTGGATCAGCTTAATGCCCAGATAGAGCAGGTCAAGACTGCCTCTTCCGCCTCTTATCTCCTTGGCCTGTGGGAGAGGGCATCGGCCCTGATAATGCAAATATCACTGTCCATCTTGGTATGGACGGCCGTGCGTAAAGGCGGAAAGTGGATGTGGCTGTTCCCTGCGGCAATCCTTATCCACGCCCTTGTTGACGGAAGCCTTGTGATGCTGCAGAAATCCATAAGCGCCGCCGCCCTGGAGACCATCTGCTTTGCAGAAGCCCTTGTTCTGGCCGCCGTCGCCTTACTCATCGCCCGCAAAGCCTTCTCCAACTCCGAGGAACTCCTCCCTGAATAGTTCCCGCCAGTTTTCACGGCGCCAGGAGGGTGTTGCCAGAAGAGGGAATGATACAAAAAAGCCCCGGCAGATTGCTGGGGCTTTTGCGGTGCGGACGAGGCTCGAACTCGCGACCTCCGGCGTGACAGGCCGGCATTCTAACCAAACTGAACTACCACACCTTGAGTTCTCCCGTTTGGAAGTGAGTGCAAATATAGATATAATTTTGTTCGGTGCAAAATTTTTTTTGAGTTATCTTTGTATTCCTATGAAGTTGAAGAAAGGATATGTTCTCAGGGAACTCTGCGGAGAGTTCATAGTATGCCCGGAAGGTCTGGACGTACTGGATACCGGCCGAATGTTCTCGCTCAATGAGCCTGCCGCCTATCTGTGGCGCCAGGTGGGTGACAGTGATTTCACGGAAGATACGCTTCTTAAACTTCTTATGGAAGAGTACGATGTCCCGGAGCAGACCGCCCGCGAGGATATCGCATCCCTTGTAAGGGTTCTGGAAGAATTCGGTGTGGTAGAAGAATGAAAGAGGGCAGATGAACGATATAGTCATTAAAGGCGCCAGGGTAAACAACCTCAAGAACATAGACGTAAACATCCCACGCGCCAAGTTTGTGGTAATAACCGGAATATCCGGCTCGGGAAAGTCCTCCCTGGCTTTTGACACCCTGTATGCCGAGGGTCAGCGCCGCTATGCCCAGAGCCTTTCCTCCTATGCCCGCCAGTTCCTTGGAAGGATGTCCAAGCCAGACGTGGACATAATAGACGGCATCCCCCCGGCAATTGCCATAGAGCAGAAGGTGAACACCAGGAACCCCCGTTCCACCGTTGCCACCACTACCGAGATCTATGACTACCTGCGCCTGCTGTTCTCGCGGGTGGGACATACTTTCTCGCCGGTTTCCGGCGCCGAAGTCCACCGCGACAGCATCCCCGAGGTGGTTGATTTTGTAACCTCCGCTTCTGGCTACGTCTATATCCTAGCGGATCTCCAATGGAGCGCCCGCGAAGATAAAGTGGAGCTGCTCCTCTCTCTTAAAGAACTGGGATACAATCGGTTATATGCCGATGGCCAGCCCCTTCGCATAGAGGAGATCCTTCAGGCGGAGGACGCGGCATACCCGCAGGAAGCATTCCTGCTGGTAGACCGCGCCAGCGCGCCTTTCGACCGCGACCGCGTGATCGCATCCGTATCGGATGCCTTCTCCCGCGGCGACGGCCGCATCGCCGTTGTCACTGACGCCGGCATAAGGCACTTCAGCAACCGCTTCGAACTGGACGGAATCACCTTCCGCGAGCCTGACGAGTACCTCTTCAGCTTCAACAGCCCTCTGGGCGCCTGCCCGGTGTGCGGAGGCCTTGGCAAGATTATCGGCGTCAGCGAGGATATGGTCATCCCGGACAAGAGCCTCAGCATATACGACGGCGCAATTGCCTGCTGGAGAGGGGAGAAGATGGGCTGGTTCAAGGACCATCTGGTAGAGGTCTCCGGCAAGTACGGAATCCCTATCTTTGAACCCTACTGCAAGCTGAGCCAGGAGGTCAAGGACCTGATCTGGCAGGGAGACCCTCCCGCAGAAGGCCAGGACTATGACGACGACCCCACCCGCCTGATAGGCATAAAGGAATTCTTTGACTGGGTTGAGACCCAGCGCTACAAGATACAGTACAAGTATATGCTCAGCCGCTTCAGCGGGCGCACCACGTGCCACGCCTGCGGCGGAAGCCGCCTGCGGCCGGAGGCCCTCTGGGTGCGCGTGGGTGGCCGCACCATCCACGAACTCCTGAGTATGAACGTAGACGGCCTGCTGGAATTCTTCGATTCCCTCCAGTTGACTGACAACGAGAAGGAGATTGCGGCAGAACCACTCTCTGAGATAGTCTCCCGCCTGAAATATATCCAGGACGTGGGCCTTGGGTACCTGACCCTGAACCGTGCCGGAAACACCCTCTCAGGAGGAGAAAGCCAGCGCATAAACCTTGTCACCGCCCTTGGCAGTTCCCTGGTAGGCTCAATGTATATCCTTGACGAGCCGTCCATAGGACTGCACCCGCGCGACACGGAGCGCCTCATAGGCGTCCTGCGCCGCCTCCGCGATATGGGCAACACAGTTGTGGTTGTAGAACACGATGAAGAGATAATCCGCGCCGCCGACGTGGTCATTGATATGGGCCCCAAGGCCGGAATCAACGGAGGCGAAATTGTCTTCCGCGGATCCCTCAAGGAAGGCCTTCCCAGCGACCACGGCCGCTCCCTGACCCTCGATTACCTTTCCGGAGCCCGCAAGAGATATATGCGGGATAAGCGCGGCTGGAACTACTCCATAGTGCTTGAAGGGGTAATGGAGCACAACCTCAAGGGTATGGATGTGAAGTTCCCCCTGGGCGTGCTTAACGTGGTCACCGGCGTCAGCGGAAGCGGCAAGTCCTCCCTTGTGGGAGACATCCTGTACCCCGCAATGTTCCGACGCCTGAACGACACCGGAGACCTCCCCGGCACATTCCGCCGCCTCAGCGGCAACCTTGACCGCATAACCCGCGTCGAATACGTGGACCAGAACCCCATAGGCAAGAGTTCCCGCTCCAACGCCGTCACCTACCTCAAGATATATGACGATATCCGCAAGCTCCTTGCGGAGCAGCAGTACGCCAGGCTCAACGGCTTCGGCCCGTCGTATTTCTCCTTCAACCAGGAGGGAGGCCGCTGCCCGGAATGCCAGGGCGAAGGCGTGGTCAAGATTGAGATGCAGTTTATGGCCGATGTCACAATGGTGTGCGAGACCTGCGGCGGAAAGCGCTTCAAGCCGGAGGTGCTGGAAGTGCGTTACAAGGAGAAGAACATAGACGATATCCTCAATATGAGCGTGGACGATGCCATAGCATTTTTCAAGCAGGGGAGCGAGTCCTACGCCAAGAACATAGTCCGCAAGCTCAAGACCCTGGCTGACGTGGGCCTTGGCTACATAAAGCTGGGCCAGAGCAGCTCCACTCTCTCAGGTGGCGAAAGCCAGAGGATTAAGCTCGCCTACTTCCTTTCAATGAGCGGCGAGAGTGGAATCAGCGAGCGTGAGAAGATAATGTTCATCTTTGACGAACCCACCACCGGCCTGCATTTTTACGATGTGGAAAAACTGCTCAAGGCATTCGACGTCCTGCTTGCAAAGGGGCACAGCCTGGTTGTTGTGGAACATAATTTGGACGTGATCCGCAACGCGGACTGGGTGATAGACCTGGGACCCGATGCCGGAGACGCCGGAGGAGAGATAGTCTTCGAGGGCACCCCGGAGGAGCTGGTGAAAGAAGGAAAGACCTTTACGGCAAAATATCTCAAGGAACAATGGACGCAGTAATCACATACGTAAACGGGCTTGACCCGCTGTGGCAGAAGGAATACGCCGACACTGTTGGCGGAGACATCCTTCAGAAACGTTTCCGCGACTGGGGAACCCTGCCTTACCTGTACCGCGGCATCCGCAGGCATATGCCCTACATAAACAACGTCTATCTGGTGGTTTCCGGCCAAAGCCAGGTTCCGGACTGGGTAAAGGACAGCGACATAAAGGTGGTACTGCACAGTGACATAATCCCCGCGGAGTATCTTCCCACCTTCAACTGTAACACCATAGAATTGTTCCTTCACCGCATTCCCGGCATTGACGAACAGTTCCTGAATTTCAACGACGATATGTTCCCCGTGAGGGATTCCAGGGCGGAAGATTTCTTCCGCGACGGGAAGCCCGTAACGGGCTTTTCCCGCAACCTTGTGGCGGGCAATCTCTTCAAGAAAATGGCCCGTAATACGGACCGGAAAGTGAGGGAGGCCCTGGGGATGCCTGCATCGGCGTTTTTCATAAGGCCTCAGCATACCGTTTACCCTATGCTTAAAAGCGCCTGCCAAGAAGTACATAACTTGATGCCCCGTCAGATCAGGGAATCCATCAGTCCGGTCAGGGAAGAGTACAACCTGCTCCATTATGTGTTCCTGGACTATCTGTACTATAAGGGACAGGCAATTGACCAGCGCCATTCCAACAAACATTTTTCGCTTGCCGCGGCCTCCGCGGGCAAGATTTCGGAGTTCCTGAAGGACCCTTATACCGATTTTGTTTGCATAAATGACGTCCAGATGTCCGACGAGAGGTATAAAATGACAAAAAAAGTGCTGTTGGAGGCCTTTGAGCAAAGATTTTTTCAATAATCTTGTTTTGTAATACAAAAAATATTATTACCTTTATACTGTTCACTTTGTATTTATAACAATATAGAAAGGCGGCGGTCGTGAGATCTCCCGTCTTTTTTATCTCACTACTATCAGGCAAAGGAAAGCCTGGTTCACAATCCCTCCAGCCTCCATATAAACCATTCCGGTACCTCGCCCCGTAAGTACCAGCTGTACTCCGTGTCCGTCAGGATCAACGGTATAACTGTATATACCCCTTATACGGTCTTCTTCCAGCAGTTCATAGTCCAGTTCCACAGGGGTGTCCTGGGGATATACGTCACACCATACGTGTATCCTGTCGCCGATGCTGCCGGTGACAAAGTCCCCGGGATACAGCGTGGCGGAACCCTGGGTGACCGCGCCGGAGTCCTCCATATCTATTTCCGGAGACAGTGTGCCCGGGCGGCTTATATGTATGTCCATCACATAGTTGACATTACGGCATACGCCCTGTTTCCCGGCCGCGTAGCCGTATCCCGGGCGGTTTATGGGAACAGGGTAGTAATACGTCTGTCCGTCCATTTCTCCCTGTATTACGAGCCTTGTGAAAGGGGATCCGGAAGACTCTTCCAATACATCGTTGGGATAGCAGTACAGGCTGAACGTCTCATAGGTGACCTCTCCGTTCATTTCCCTGGACACGCGCGGACGGACGCGCAGCAGCTGAGGACTTGATAACCGTTCCATATCCATATCCCTCAGGCGCCCGGAATTCAGGACCTCCACAGGCCGGAACCCGTCCCGCCTCAGGGGCTGGCAGGTACCGTTCACATTGGTCAGGTATGCCTGGATGTCCGTCAGCCTTTTGCCTGCGTATGCGCCTTTCATCTTGACGCTCAGCCCAACCACTTCTACCTTGCTGAGCAGCGGCTCAAGGACTATGCCCCACGGTCCCTGTGTACCTGCGCAAATCACTGTCTCTCCGCTCATTATGGGACTGTCCGCCGTTTCCTGCTCCAGGCTTACATACAATGATTCAAGGTCCTCATAGCACCGCACGGAGGCAATCTGGCCGGGGCGCAGCCGCGCCCCGCCTATCATTGCCACAATGCGGTCTCCGCTGCCGGATATGACGCTTGCGACGCCCAATCCGGCGGACTGGACCCTGCTGTAGGAATCCAGGCTCTTGACCGCCCCGTCCCTGAATACAAATATATCCAGCCCGGACGGCGGGATGTTTCCCGACGATTTGACTTGGACCAGTGTATGGATATTGCATCCCGCCTCCAAGCTTTCCCCGACTCCCGTCGGGCTTTTGGAACAAGCCGGCAATAGGGCAAGAGATAAGAAGAATGTAATTAGCAAGTTGGGCAGACACGCCCGGGACGGATGTCCAAGGAGAAAGTGTTTGCGCTTATTCCCGGATTGTTTTTCCATAGTATAACAGGTTTTCAGCGGCAAACCTAGCGGGACAGCGCAAAACTGGCAAGCAAAATAAAGATTTGCCTGCCAGTGTTATACAAATATTTAGAATGATGGTTTACAGAAACAGTATACGCAAGGATTATTTAAATGTAAACTCGTACATAGTGACGCTGTTAGGAGCCACTGTGATGTTCTTGTTGAACTTCTCCGTACGGGTCTGCACCTGAATCTTGTTAGGCTCATCAACTGTAATCAGATCCTCCATCTTGTCCGGAGCAAGGGCATATACCTTGACTGACGTGCCAGGCTTGCCTCCATCAAAAGTAAGGGCAAAACTCTGAGTCTCCTCCGTAGGATTAGCCACGGTGACCATCACCTTTCCGGACTTGCTGTCCTTAGTTGCCACGATGTCCAGAGGATAGGTAGGGCTTCCGGACGGCTCAAGAGGAATGTCGATAAATGCGGTACCCTTCATTGCCTTCTGTGGAGAATTGCCGGTCAAGCCAAGTGGAATGTCACCCTGGTGCTCTATATACAGCTTGAACAGCAGACCGGTAGCGCTTATTGTTGCCTTGACGTCGTTGCTGGTATAAAGGCTTCCCACGCTGGTCAGTCCGGCCATCATTACGTAGTGGCTGTAGCGGTACATCTCGTGCAGGGTGACGGCGGCGCTGATAGTTCCTCCAAAGCCGCGGCCGCGGCCCGGTGCCCACTCGTCAATCCAGTAAGGCACGTGCTTTTCCTTCAGGCCGGGGATAAGCTCTTCATATTTGTCCATTGCCTCGACAGAATTCTTGACCCTGTTGGTGCACAGACGGATCTGCTCCAGGAAATCGAACTGAGTCCTTACCCAACTCTGTGACTCCAGGTCAAAGTATGCGCTGGAGTTAGGATAGATATGCTCTGAGATATAGTCAATATAATCAAGGGAGCCCTTCAGGAGCTGTCCTGACCAGTCAAAATAGCCCATAAATTCTACAGGGAGACTTGTCTGGTATGGCTTGTGATAGTTGCGGTACTGGCTGCTCTGCTCAGGTACTGAGGCGCCGGAGGCGATGAGCTTGATGTTGGGGTCTTTCTCCAGCATTGCTTCGCCAAAGTAGTTGTGCTTGAGCACATAGTGCTCGCTGGACATATGTCCCAGCTGCCACTCGCCGTATCCTTCATTGCCCACTCCCCAGTATACAACGCCGTAAGGGGCGGGATGTCCGTTCTTTGCGCGCAGGCGGCCCATAGGGGTGCTTTCTGCTCCGTTTACGTATTCAACCCATTGTGCTGCGGAATATGCGTCGCCGAATCCGGTGTTGACAACCAGATACGGCTCGCTGCCCAGAAGCCTGCACCAGGTGAGGTACTCGTCGGTACCCATATCGTTGGACTCAACTGTATTCCAGGCATAGTCATATCTGGGCGGACGCTGGTCCGGATCGCCAATTCCGTCACGCCACTCGTATCCTGAAAGGAAATTGCCTCCCGGCCAGCGGTATATAGGGGAGCCTATCTCCTTGAGTATGGCAACAAGGTCTGCGCGGAATCCCTCTATGTTGTCAGAAGGCATAAGGGAAACAGCTCCAACCTCGAAACTGCCGCTTCCTTCGCCCACGATTTCCAAGGCAGCGTCCCTGACGTCCGCCCCGGCTGTGAAAGTAAACAGATACTTCTTGTAGTTGTTCTTGAGATCATCCAGGACAACAGTCTGTTTGTCAGAGGAACCGTTGCCCCATACCAGGCTGATGGAAACTTTTACGGAGCCTTCTCCCCTGATTACAATCCTGCCGTCATAGCTGCGGCCCTTTGCAAGCCACAGGCCCGCCTGACGGATACCGGCCTTTCCGGAAGCCACGTTGATCTTTGGCGATTGCTTGCCTACATAGGCGTTTTCTTTATCCATCTGGACGGCGGATTCCGGACCTACCGGACGCCAGCGAAGCTGATGACCCTTGGAGTTGCGCGGAGTCAGGGTTTCGGAATTGTCAACTGGATAGAAGAATTTACGGTCGGAGAGCATCTCCGCCCAGATACCGTTCTCGAACATATTACCGAGGAGCTCGGTGAACATTCCGTGAATGAAAGGATGGATAGGGTCGCCTTCCTGGTCAAGATGGACGGTGGCCTCGATCTTTGGAGCATTGTCCTTGGCCGAAGCGGTCAGGGGAATGCATACCTGCCCTAACGCCAGTGCGGCAAGGCAGCAAATCAATAACCTGTGTTTCATAATAATAAGATTTGTGGTTTTAGTTTATTGTCAGTTTCAATTTCCAAAGTCATCGTATAGGATATTCTCAGGAGCCACTCCCAGGGAATCCAGGAGGCTGTTCACGGAGGACACCATCATTGGCGGTCCGCACATAAAGTACTTTATGTCCTCCGGCGCCTCGTGGGCCTTGAGGCAGGTTTCATACATCACGTTATGGACGAATCCGGCGGTGTAGGGGACTTCCGCGGCATCCGCGGCGGGATCCGGACGGTCCAGGGCCAGGTGGAACCTGAAATTGGGGAAATCTTTTTCCAGCTGGGCGAAGTCTTCCAGGTAGAAGGCTTCCTTGAGGGCTCTGGCGCCGTAGAAGAAGGTGACCTTGCGCCCGGTGTGCAGGGTCTTGAACAGATGCATAATGTGGCTGCGCAAGGGAGCCATTCCGGCGCCTCCGCCCACGAAGATGTATTCCACGCCGTCAGGGTCGTCCTGCGGTAACAGGAACTCCCCGTAGGGGCCGCTGAGGGTGACGGTGTCGCCCGGCTTGCGGCTGAATATGTATGAAGACGCTATGCCCGGGCTCACCGGCAGCAGCCGCGGCTCCTGGCCGCGCGGGACGCTGCGGTCGAACGGAGGCGTGGCGATGCGCACGTTGAGCTTTATGACATTGCCTTCGGCAGGATAGGAAGCCATCGAATAAGCTCGCACGGTGGGTTCCGTGTTCACGCATTCCAGGCCTGTGAAGCCAAACCTGTCCCACTCCGCGCGGTATTCCGGGTCAACGTCAAAATCCTTGAAACGGACGTGGAATGCGGGTACGTCCACCTGGATGTACTGTCCGCTCTTGAAGTCTATGTCAGCGCCCTCCGGCAGGCGCACGGTGAATTCCTTGATATAAGTTGCCACGTTGCGGTTGGAGATGACCTGGCACTGGAATTTCCGGGCGCTGAGCGCGCTCTCCGCCACTTTTATCCTGAGGTTGTCCCTGACCTTGACCTGGCAGCCAAGGCGCATCTTCTCCTTTATCTGCCTGCGGTTGAAGTAGCCGGTTTCCGTGGGCAGTATCTCTCCGCCGCCCTCAGGCACCTGCACCTTGCACTGCCCGCAGTTGGCCTTTCCGCCGCAGGCCGATGCCAGGAATATGTTCTCCTGCGCCAGCGTGGACATAAGGCTGGACCCCGGCTTCACGTCCAGGACCCTGCGCCCGTCGTTGATGTCAATCTTCACCGTACCGGAAGGGGTTACCTTCTTCTTGACGAACAGAAGGAGGGCCACCAGCAGGAGGGTGACAATGAGCGCGACGGCTATTGCGGCAATCAGGGTGTAACTCATAGCGCTATCCCCATAAATGCCATAAACGCAATGCCCATAAGGCCTACGGTTATGAAGGTTATGCCAATGCCCCTGAGGCCCGCCGGTACGTTGGAGTAGGCCATCTTCTCCCTGATCGCAGCCAGGGTTACGATGGCCAGGTACCAGCCTGTTCCGGATCCCAGCGCATACACTATGGCTTCCAGTATGTTCCCGAACTCCCTCTGCTGCATAAACAGCGATCCTCCAAGGATTGCGCAGTTCACGGCTATCAGGGGAAGGAATATTCCCAGCGAAGAGTAGAGTGAAGGCAGATACTTCTCCACGATCATCTCCACTATCTGCACCATAGCGGCAATCACCGCTATGAACAGTATGTAACTGAGGAAACTGAGGTCCACCGCGGCGAACTTGGGTCCAAGCCAGCTCAGCGCCCCAGGCTGAAGGACGAACCTGTTAAGCAGGTAGTTGACCGGAACTGTTATGGCCAGCACAAGCACAACGGCTATTCCCAGGCCGTTCGCGGTCTTCACGTTCTTGGATACGGCAAGGTAGGAACACATACCCAGGAAGTATGCGAAAATCATATTGTCAACGAAAATCGACTTTATGAACAGGCTTAGATATTCCATTATTCCTGAAGGTCCTTGTCAATGCTTCTCTGTATCCAAATTATGCAGCCCAGGATGATAAGCGCCATTGGCGGCAGTATCACCAGGCCGTTGCCCGGATATCCCAGGGCCTTGAGCACGGGGATGCCGAACAGGGTTCCGGAGCCCAGGAGCTCGCGGAAGAAAGCTACCGAGAGGAGGATGAGCCCGTAGCCCAGGCCGTTGGCAAGCCCGTCAAGGAGCGCCGGCAACGGCTTGTTTCCCAGGGCGAAGGCTTCTATCCTTCCCATAACTATGCAGTTGGTTATTATAAGGCCCATATACACGGACAATTGTTTGTCTATGGCATATGTGGCTTCGAACGAGCGGAGTATCTGGTCCACCAGTATTACCAGCAGGGCTACAACAACCAGCTGGACTATGATGCGCACGCGGTTGGGTATGGTCTTGCGTATGAGCGAAAGGATGAGGCTGGAGAGTCCTGTGACAACGGTCACGGAGATGGCCATCACAAGGGCTCCCTTCATCTCTACCGTAACGGCAAGCGAAGAGCAGATACCCAGTACAAGGACAGTCACCGGATTGTTCTTGAACAGCGGGTTGAGTATTGTTTCCCTAAGCTTTCCCATAGATCAATTCTCCCTATATGCTTTCATCCAGGTGTCAATTGCCGCTTCCAGGCCCCTGGAGGTCATTGTGGCGCCGCTGATGGCGTCAAATTCCACTTTGTTGTCCCTGCCTATGACCTTACCCTTGAATGAGTCCCGGAAGGAAGGGTCGTCCTTGATCTTGCCTCCGAGGCCGGGGATCTCGGATTCGTGGTCGAAATATGCTCCGGCAATGGTGGTCATATCCGGTTCAAAGGCTATGTAACCCCATACAGGGCCCCATAGGCCGGCTCCGTACACTGCCAGCACCGTGATTCCGTTCTTGAACCTGTATACTGGCAGGGATAGAGGTTTTCCTTGCTTGATGTTATAGTTCTGGGCCTTGAGTTGGGATGTGGTGTATACCTGCGGGTCACCCTCTACGTTATCCTTGAAACACTGCAGGACGGCCGTGTTTCCGGCTTTCCTCCATCCTTCCATCTCCCCGTAGCCGGCGGCTACCAGGATCTGGCTGATGGTCTCCGCCTTCTCGTTGGCGGCCTGGCGGGGCTTGAGCACCTGCGACGCCACGGCCAGGATGGCCGCCACCAGCACGCATACCAGCGTGGTATAGACTACCGTATATGTATTGCCGTTGGTGTTCATCCTTTCCTTGCCCTATTAAGTTTCCTTGCTATATGCCTTTCCGTAACCACGTGGTCGATGAGCGGGGCGAACGTGTTGCCCAGCAGGATTGCCAGCATCATTCCTTCCGGATAGCCGGGGTTGAAAAGGCGTATGGTTACGCACAGGACTCCTATCAGGAATCCGTATATCCATTTTCCGGTCTCCGTCTGTGCGGAGGTAACGGGATCCGTTGCCATAAATACCGTTCCGAAGGCGAATCCGCCCATCACCAGATGCCAGTATGCGGGGATGTCCGATAAGCCCGTCGCATTGGCTGCAATGCCCACCAAAAGGGCTCCTGCAACGCTGGAAGCCATAATCTTCCAGCTTGCTATGCCCGTCCATATAAGGACGAAGGCGCCCAGCAGGATGGCAGCCACGCAGGTTTCGCCCACGGCGCCGGGGACCGTTCCAAGGAACAGGTCCCAGAAGCCCGTGCCGTACTGCGTGCCGGCGCCTTCAAGCGCGGCTAGGCCGTCGCCCGCCAGCGATAGCGGCGTGGCGCCCGTGGCCGCGTCTATCAAGGCTTCGCCTTTGCGCAGGGCTATCCACGTGCCGGATCCGGTCATACTGGCAGGATATGAGAAGAAAAGGAATGCGCGCGCCACCATGGCCGGGTTCCAGATATTCATTCCTGTGCCTCCGAAGACTTCCTTTGCAAAGATGACGGAGAATGCCACCGCAATTGCCAGCATCCACAGAGGTACGTCCACAGGCATAATGAGTGGTATGAAGAAACCGGTGACCAGATATCCCTCGTTCACTTCCTCGCCCCTTATCTGGGCCGATGCGAACTCTATGGCCAGGCCCACCGCATAGGAGACCACGTAGAGCGGAAGCACTTTGAGGAAGCCGAACCAGAAGTCCGCCCAGAACGAAGGCGCCGCGCCCGTTGCCAGGGCGTGCTGGTACCCCACGTTCCACATTCCGAAAAGCGCGCAGGGAATGGCGGCTGCAAGCGCCACTATCATCACGCGCTTGAGGTCTACGGCGTCGCGCACGTGGGAACCTTTCCTTGTAACGGTTCCCGGCACGTGCAGGAAGGACTCGAAGGCCTCCACGGTAGAGCGCAGCCAGTATAGCTTTCCGCCTTTTTCAAATCTTCCGTCCATATCCTCAAGCCGTTTCCTTAAGCATCAGGTCAATGCCCTTTGCAATTATATCCTGGATGTCGTTCTTGGAGGGGTCTATGTATTCGCATAGGGCCAGGTCCTCCGGCAGAACTTCATAAATGCCAAATTTCTCCATCTTGTCAATGTCTCCGGCAAGGCAGGCCTTTGCCAGGTAAACCGGATAAATGTCCATTGGAAGCACTCTGGAGTAGTACGAGTCAGACATCACAAACGCGCGCGGGCCGCCGTGCAGGTTGGTGTCCAGTGAGTATCTGCGCCCTTTGAGCAGGGGAGAGAGGCACCAGTGGAAGTAGGTGCGGTCCGCGCTGAACTGGTTCAGGCGCAGCGGGCGCATCCAGCCAAGGAGTTCCTTTTCCGTGCCTTCCTTGACAATGGTGACCTGGTTGTGGAAGAATCCCAGACGCCGGGCATCCCTTCCGGAGAGGACGTCGCCGCTGATGATGCGCAGGCCGTCAGGGGCCCCGCAGAAGTCAGCGATTTGCGTGAAACTCATTCCGGGGAGGGCATCGATGTAAGCGGGATCCTTTGCGGCGGGGCCGCAGACGGCCACCTTGCGCCTTAC
>CACWLD010000026.1:0-22500 GCA_902761655.1 uncultured Bacteroidia bacterium
TTCCAACTTCCGTTATCTGGACTATGTGAAGGATGATGCGACAAAGAAATTCTACAACTCTCCAAGTGAATCTGCAAGCCTTTCATATTTCGGCCGTCTGGGATATACCTATGATAACCGTTACAGCATCCAGGCAAACTTCCGCGCAGATGCCTTTGACTCTTCGAAACTCTCTGCAAAGAACCGCTGGGGTTATTTCCCTTCAGTATCTGCTGGTTGGACAATCAGTAATGAGCCTTGGTTCAAGGATGCAGTTTCAACCAACGCCCTTTCATTCTTGAAAGTACGTGCATCGTGGGGTATCAATGGTAACGTCAACGTACTTAGCGGATATCCATACTCAACATCCATCTCTCTCAACAGCCAGTGGTATCAATATCACGTAGATGAGGTTGGAAACGCATATGGTTCTGCTCCTGACGGACTTGCAAACCCTGATCTCACCTGGGAAACTTCAAATCAGGTTGACGCTGGTTTGGATGCGCGCTTCCTCAATAACAGGCTTTCTTTCACCTTCGACTGGTTCCGCAAAGAAACCCGGGATCTGCTCGTGAACTATTCTCCTACTCCAGAATACGGTGTGTCAACTGTTACCAGCAATGCTGGAAATGTGCTCAATACCGGTCTTGAGTTCGAACTCGGTTGGAAGGACGTAATAGGTGACTTCAGTTACGGCATTAATGCTAACTTCTCTTATTTGAAGAACAAGGTTACTTACCTCCTCCCATCTCTTCCGAGAATCCCTCAGAACCCCTCATCCGGCAGCAACTACCCTAACGAAACGGTATTTGAAGTTGGGCAGCCAATCTGGTATATCCGCGGATATATTTATGACGGCGTAAAAGAGGATGGAACCCCTAACCTCAGAGATGTCAACGGTGATGGCCAGATCAGCGATGCGGATATGACCAATATCGGTAAAGGACTTCCTGACTATACATATGGTATTACCCTCACTCTTGACTGGAAAGGCCTGGACTTCATTCTGTTCGGTTCTGGACAGGGTGGCTGCGAGATACTTAATACTCTCTACCGTCCAGGTTATCACAACGCTCTCAACTACTTCTATCTGAATTCAAGGAGTGCCAAGAACCCCAATGCCAAGTTCCCTGAACCCGCGAAAGTGTCAGGCGATATGAATTTCTGGGGTTCAACCGCTTCATTGTTTGACGGCTCTTTCTTCAAGATCAAGCAGGTTCAGCTCGGTTATACCGTTCCTCAGAATTGGACCAAGAAGGTTCTGATCAATCAGCTCCGTATGTTCGTTTCTCTTGATGATTTCTTCACTTTCACCAGCTATCCGGGTATGGATCCAGAGACTGCAACTTCAGGTTCTGCATCCGGACGCGGTGTGGATATCGGCGCATATCCAAGCATGCGTAAAGTTATGTTCGGTGTAAATGTTTCTTTCTAATCCATAGGAGATAATAATTATGAAAAAGTATATTGTAGCCTTAACGGCCATTTGCACACTATTTTTCTCTGCCTGCACAAGCCAGCTGGATATCCCGCAAAAGGGAGTCGTTGCTTACGAAACTTATTACACGTCCGATGAAGCAGCAGAAGCCGCGCTGGTAAATGTATATGCCAAGATGGTACAGAATGTTTACGGCTCTGTCGGAAACTGGAATCCATATTTCTTTATGATGAACTACTCTGCAGATGATGTATTTGCAGCAGGAAAGAACAAAGACGACCATCTTGATGTACGTCTTTTCAATGAGTATCGTTATGACGCATCATATGATATCATCAAGAGGGTATACACAAGCCTATATCAGGCAATCTACGCCTGCAACCTCCTTATTGACAACTTCACCAAGGAAGGAGCATATTCAAGCGCAGTGGTAGACCGCTGTATTGCCGAGGCGAGGGTTGTCCGCGCCTGGTGTCATATGACTGCGGCTCTCACCTGGCAGCGTCCGCCACTTGTAGATCACTGTCTGACCGATGAGGATCCTACCAATGTAGAGTCTCAGAAGTTCCTTCTTGACTGGTGCATCAAAGAGTGCGAAACTGCTCTTCCTTACCTGCGAGAAAGAAGCAGCACATCAGACAAGGACGCTACCACTTATGTGACAAAGGGCTTTGCTCAGTTTGTAGCAGGAAAGTCTGCCGTATTTGCAAACGAAATGGATGTAGCCCGCAAATATCTCGGTGATCTTATCAACTCAGGCAAATATGCGCTTGTCCCGGGAGAACGCTGGTGGGAGAATTTCCATACCCCTGGAGACGGCAACGAGGAAAAGATCTTCGAGCCCAACTGGGTCTATGACGCAAATAACTCATCAGGAGATAACAATTCCCGCGCAAAGTGGAATCAGAACAACACTCTCAACTGGCGTGGCAAGAATATGAATTCCTGGCCGGTATGCCAGGCAACTACAGGTTGGAACGGCGGAGCCATCAACGGCTATTTTGCCGAGAAGTTCCTTGAGCACGATGGTAACGGTCCCCGCCGTATGGGCACCTTCTTCACTGCTGACGAATGGCTTTACGGCATTGACAGTGATGGCAATGA
This sequence comes from uncultured Bacteroidia bacterium, assembly GCA_902761655.1. Classification (GTDB taxonomy): domain Bacteria; phylum Bacteroidota; class Bacteroidia; order Bacteroidales; family UBA932; genus Cryptobacteroides. The sequence goes on from CACWLD010000026.1 coordinate 2,522, forward strand.
GATATTTGACAAATTCCCCTGGATGCGCTGGGATTCAGACTATGTTGGCAACAACCATACTTCCGGTCAGCTTAAGCCGGCTTCTGAATGGACTCTTGAGGACAAGAAGAAAGATCCAACGAGAGGTATGAATGCCAACGGTTTCTTTGGCCGTACATACTATATGAACTGGAAGTTTATGTCTCTCAACGGCATTGATGTTGTCCCTGAGGTTTCCAGCGGTGCTTCAAATCAGTCTAATTCAAAGTGTGCGCGCTACGCCGAAGCTCTTCTTCTTTATGCTGAGGCTTGCATAGGAAGCAGTGACGCCGCAAAGGGTAAAGAAGCCCTTAACCAGATTCAGCGCCGTGCAGAAGTGCCTGAGACCGACCTTACCCTTGAGAATGTCCAGGAAGAGAAGCAGTACGAACTCTGGTTCGAAAGCTGCAGGTTCCACGATATCGTTCGCTGGGGCATAGCTGACCAAGTTTGCGGTAAGGATCTGGACAGGTATCCTGAGGCATTCGATGCAATGTCAAAGGACCACGAGCCAGAGCATAGATGGTACTACGTTGAGAGAAAGCCTTATGAAGGTATTCCTCACCAGTTCATCAAAGGTAAGCACGAGTACTTCCCATTCCCTGCAGATGTCTGCGCTATCAATCCTGAGCTCCATCAGCTCAACGGTTGGGCAGTTGGCAACTAGTAGAGGTTAAATACAATTCCTCATATAAGAAAAAGAGAACGGTCAAAGCCGTTCTCTTTTTCTTGCTGTTATGCGAGTACTTCCCATCAATGGGAGGAGCCTCTGTTAATGGCATCGTACTCCAGGAACCTGCTGAAGGAAGGTGTCTCCCCGCTGAGTTCCATAATGCGCTTGTAGATGGCCCAGCGTGAAGGAGCGTTGAAGTACTCCTCATTCTGGTTCATCATACTGTTCTGGGAAGGCCTGTAAACACCCTTTCCAAGATTGATTCCGCCCTCATAGATTCCCACCTCGTCCTTGTAGCGGTCATCTGACAGGAAATCAGCCCACTTAACCTTCTTGGGGTCATTTGTGAAATCGATGTTGGAATACCATCCGTATGCCTTATACAGCCTGTTGTATTCATCTATCATTTCCTGAGTAGGAGAAGCTGAGAAATTGGTAGCGTACTCATCTCCAAGGAAACCGAAGGCGTGGCCTCCCACCTCGTGACGGAGGGTGGAGCCGAAAAGGTCACTATAATTACTATTGGATGAGAAATAGCCGATTCCGGACTGTTCTGATTCAAGCATCTTTGTTATTCCACCTTGAGCGCTGGAATTGACCATAACTCCAACTACCAGGTTATCCTTGCTTGAGATGCCAGGGACCTTGAGGGCATATTGGAGTACCTTTTCATTGTCGCCGGTACCAGATCCGTTGCCCATAGTGGCTTTAAGGGCTGTTTCATATCCTTCTCCAGTTTTCCCGTTCTTGGAGACGACATTCACGGCATATACGTTGAACCGGTTCTTGAAGGACTTAAATGGCTCAATGTTGAAGAATTCCTTTGCGCATTCCTTCATCAACTTCTCATACAAGCCGCTTGATATGTCCTTGTCGGTGTATGCATCGCCCATAAATACAAGGTTGATGCCCTTGCCAACCGTGGCTTTCTGGATAGTGAAATACTTTCCGTCCTGGGAGTAGTCGGAGGAGGCGTATTCACTGTCTCCCTCCATAGGTCCGAACACTTCCTCGAGCCAGGGAATCAGGGTGCCCGAAGCACCATATCCGAACCGGTTCCTTGAGGGGTCGCTGATATTGTTATCGCTGGATCTCACTATATTTCCTTTGTTGTCCACGATGATCGCCGACGGTGTTCCGCCTACAGGCCAAATCTCATCTCCAATTGATCCAAGGTCATAAAGATCGAAGTTATACCAAAGGTCATACCCTCTCTCCAGAATGGCAGCTTTGGCGACGGCATGCTGGTGTTCCTCTCCAGTGGTGTTCATTGCAGCTATGATTTCCAACCCGTCTTTATGATACTTTTCGTACATCCTTTTCAGGTTAGGCACCAGCACTTTTGAGAAAGAGCACCAGGTACCCCAGTTGAGCAGGATAGTATACTTGTTTTTGGAATAGATATCATTGTATGGAATCTGCTCTCCTGAAACAAGATCAGTCAATCCTTTTTCAGGCCAGAACGCAGGGATTTCATAGTCTCCAACCTCAATGGCGGAAGGAGTCATCTCGTGGTGATGGGCTAAACCCATATACATATTGATAAGATACCCTGACTTAGGAGCCGTGACAAAAGAATCTGGAACCCGCCTGTCCAGGAACGGTTCCCGCCTCATCTGCAATTTTTCTCCAAGCAGAGCCCAAGAATCTGGTACTGTCCCGGTAAATATATTACTTTCAACATCTAACAAATTAAGTGACGGACTGCTGCCAAGAGATTGGGGAAGAGATCCGGTCATCTTCTTGTTGCCTATGATATCTGCACGCTCCAGCGGAATGCCGTTGAAAACATCCGGCAAGCTAGTCATAGAAGTATAAAATAAACTAAGCACTTTCAGGTTCTTGAGTTTATTGAAACTTGGAGGTAACGTCCCTGTTATCCCTGGCTCATTGCTGATTCTCAATTCCGTGAGAGATTGCAGTTCGTCAAAGCAATCAGGGAATTTGCCCTTAAGGCCAACCGATTCGCCGTCTTTGACATTCCCGAACCACAACTCCAATTCACCGGTTGATTTACTCCACTCCACGTAACACCAATGATTAAGCGGAATATTTAAATCCCATTTTTCACCACCGTAATAAGAGGAAAAAAACCAATTATCACCATCCATTGCATCATAGATCTTCATCAAGGCTAACTTTGTAAGCGTCTCCTTGTCTGGGGTGACAGTGACCTCACAAGTTGCAGACTTGTCGCCGACCGTTGCCGTAATGGTTGCAGTTCCCTCTTTTATGGCAGATACATTTCCTTTATCTACTGTGGCAACAGACGGGTCCGAACTAGACCAAGTGACCGTCGCGTCCGTCGCATCCGAAGGGCTGACCGTAGCGATGAGATTGGCGGTCTCGCCCATTGGAATAGATACTGATGCCTGCTCAAAGGAGATGCCGGTAACCGGGATTACTTTGGCACTTACAGTAACCTCACAAGTTGCAGACTTGCCACCGGCCGTGGCCGTAATTGTTGTCTTGCCCTCCTGTAGGGCTGTCACCGTCCCATTAGACACAGATGCGACAGACTGGTTTGAACTTGACCAGGTGACTGTCTGGCTCGTGGCATCGGACGGACTGACCTTTGCGGTAAGATTGGCTGTGTCGCCAACTACCAGGCTTAACGAGGCGGGACTGACAGAAACGCCTGAAACGGGCACATTTTTGACCTCAGGTTCCTGCGGGCCACAAGCGACCAGGAATGATACCATAAGAACAGCGGAAACAACCGCCTGGAAAGTTCTGATTAATGAAGGACGCATATCGTTGATTATTATTTTTGTAAAGATAAAAATTTTTATGAAATAGGCTTGCTTTAACAGAAAGGGCCGCATCGATGTGCGGCCCTTTCTGTTATTGGGATGGATGAACTATTGCTGTCTCTTGTACGGCTCAAGCATAGCGGAGTACTTGTCAAGGAGGGATGACAGTTCCTTGAGGTCACGGGTCTCGCGTACCTGCGCCACTTCGTAAAGCGGTGCAATGTGCATTGGAGCCAGCTGGGCGGATTCCAGCAGGTTTGCGGCAACCTCTGCAAGGTTGGCGCCCCTGTCAAAATCATTTGCTCCGGCTTGTTTCCAGGATGCAATCCTGTTAAGCACGCTGGTTACCTTGCCCTCTGCATCAGGTTCCTCAAGACGGATGTTCTTGCGGTTGCGGAAGTGTCCCTTGATTGCGGTGTAGATGGAAGGGTCGCGTACGGTGCCGTCCTCGTAGAATACGCCGTGTACGTTGCCCCAGCCTTGACGGACAATCATAAGCTCCCATATTACCCAGCCCATTCCGGCTTTCTGGTGCTCCTCAAGGGTTACGTCATAAGGATTTGCCCTGGCTATGCAGCCAAGCTCTCCGTTGAAGACAGGCTTTCCAACCTTTTCGGAGAATTCACGGGCAGCCTTGATGCTGGCCTTGATACCTTCCCTTGTCTCTGAATAATCGTGGAACTGGAGGATATCAGCGTAGTCTGCCAGCTCTATCATACCGTTAACCAGCATTGCGCCAATGGTTACAGGGGTGTTCGGATCCAGTTTGTGGAACAGTTCAGAGAGGAAGCGGCAGTTGGAGAAGTTCATTGCCCTGCGCTCAGGGTTGTTGCTGTCCGGCTCGTTGTGGATATCCCACATTGCCAGGGCAGGCTCGTCCTTGAGGGTGTTCACAAGGAACTGCGCCCACTCTACTGCAAGGTCCCTCTGGGTGGTGTCCCTTACCCAGGCGCCGTTTCCAACTACGGGAATTACGCCTATGCCCCTTTCCTCGCAGACGTGGCAGAAGTGCTGCAGGCGGCGGGCGAGTTCAGCGTCTCCCAGTTCCTGGTATGCCTGATAGTTGACGAAAACCCTGGCCATATTCAGGTCAAGTTCCTTTGCCAGGTCCATATCAAAAATGGTGGTCTGCTCGTCATATTTTACCCAGGAGTCAGTGTGGTGCCTTGGTGCGGCCACAGAGGCAGGGGTATAGTTGAAACCGCGGATCGCGTCGCAGTCAATTGCGAACTTGTCCACTTTCTTGGTGCTGGTACTACAGCCCGCCACCATCAATATGATGGCGGAAAAGATGATTGTTTTAATTACTCGCATATTCATAATTGCAGATAGGTTTAGTCTTCTTCTTTGGAAGTGTCTTTAATGTATTCGAATTCCTTCTTCTCAGGATTCCATTCCAATTTGTGGATATCCCAGTTGGTGGAGCTTCCAGATTTCTCGAGTTTCTGGGCTATGATGGCTTTCTCACCGTCTGTGCGGACGTTGATCATACCATATACGGTCACAACCCTTTCAAGTTTCTTTTGCGCCGAGATGTTCTTCAGCTCAAGGAATTCTTTTCCGGATCTGGCAAGTTCGGTAGAGAAGATCAGGGAGCGCTTTCCGCGGCTGTATTTGCCAATTGTTCCCAATGTGTCCGGACGCGGATGGGCGTAAGATTCCTCATCGCCGCTGGAGATGACGGTTACAATGGGGTTGGTAGCCCGCAGGAACTCGCTTGTGAAGTCCGCGCTTCCGTGGTGGCAGGATTTGGAGATGTCTACTTCCAGTTCCTGCCTGGCCGTATCTATCGCCTCGTTCAGCTCTTTTTCAACTGTTTTCCTGGTTTCCTCGTCCAGAGATTCGTCGTCCAACTGAGCCCTGAGGGCGGCTACGTCCTTGCCGGAGTAATGTTGGAGAAGGTACTCCTCTGACGGGGTGTTGAGGTCCCCTCCCAACAGGAGCCTCAGATGGCCTATGGTGAGCTTGAGGATGACGGAGTTGCCGTTCTTTGTCTTGTCAGAGCCGCCAAAGGATGGAAGTGCCGCCTTTCCTTCAACCTCTTCAGCCACAGGGCCCAGAACCTCTATCTTCATATTGTCTTTTTCATAGATAGGGCCCGATCCCTTACGCAGGGCCACCTTGTCAGCGCTTGTCTTCTTGAGCATATTCAGGTATGGTCCGGCCTTGACCTCTTTCAGACGGGCATTGAACGCATCCTGGTTGTCACTGAGTCCGGAAATATAGGTTTTGCCGTCCTTGGTGACTTCTGGGCCCAGGTTGGCTCCTACACCCTCCAGCATTCCGTTGTGATATACCTTTTTGATGGTGAACTGCTGGGCGCTACCCTTGGTCTTGGAGAATATGCTTCCAAAACCTTGGTAGTGGTCAGTGTCCGAATGGGAGATGACAACAGTGAACGGCGGGGGAGCGGCCTTGGCCCTGTTGAGGTTGAAGCGCCATCTCAGGTAACGGTACATATTCTTTCCTTTGCCGGCGTCAATCAGGATATGCTTGTCGTCCGGGGTGGCAATGTGACATCCGTCGCCCTGGCCTACATCTATGAAATTGACCTCCAGGATTCTCTTCTCCTGGATCTCGGACTTTTTGATGTATCCGTCTACATTACGGCAATGCACCTTGATGTATTCACCCTTGTTAGTTCCGGATTTTACGGTGATAGTCTCATATGCGCCGTCTGTCACATATGGCTTGATGTAGTCGCCAAAGAGCAATTCCTTGACAAATTTCATTTTCACTCCTGACTTCGTACTGGGATCCGGAGTGATGTCACGCATCTTTACCGAAGGGTAAACCGCGTAGCCAACTCTTAGTACCTTGTCCATTGTAATTAGGTTTTAGTGTTATGTGATAAATAGGGGTTATTTCCCTTGCATCTTGCCGGTAGCCCACTCTATGAAGTACTTCATATTGGGACCGTCAGTGTGGCCGCCGTCGTGCTGGCGCCAGGCCAGTTCGCCGTCAAGAAGGCCGGTGAGAACGGCCGGCATAGGCTCTTTGCGGTAGTCGTTGGAAATGCCAAGGTCCCTGGCTCCAAGGAGCTTGAACACTTCGCCGGCGGCAACAGTTGCCTGCCAGCTGCCATATTGGTCCAGCCACAGGGCGTCTCCCTTCTCAGGAACTCCGTAGCTGATGAATACCAGGCGCGGTGCGCAGAGGGCTATGAGCTCGTGTGAGTCAACAGGCAGCATATCTGCCGTCCAGGCTCCGGTCTTGGATTCAGTTGCGCAATACTTGATATAATTGCCGGCCATCCAGTGATATTCTCCTGAATTTGCAAGGTTCTCCAGGCCTTCGCCAAAGAAGCGGCGATGCAGGGTGGCTCCACCCTTGCCTGACGATCCGATAAGTCCCATATAGAAGCGCTCCTCGAAAGCCAGCGTCACAAGGGCGGCCTTGCCGTACCTTGAAACGCCCTCTATGCCCACGTGCTTTGCGTCAACGTCAGGGTCTGTCTCCAGGTAATCGAGGCCTCGGGCTGCTCCCCAGGCCCAGGCGCGCAGTGAGCCCCAGTCGTCCGGCTTGCGCGGCTGGCCCTTGTTTACAAGGCCTATGATGCCGCGGGTAAGGCCGGCGCCGTTGTCAGCCTGTATGCTGCTTGGATCTATCATAGCATAGCCCCATCCTGCGGCAAGGAGCTGCTGGTTGGACGGAGGATCCTGTCCGGGTGCAAGCTGGGTGGTGCGGCTCATCGCTGCGAAAGGATTTGCCGGCTCGAAAGGCTGCCAGGCGGGATATTTCTTCATAAGGTCCGCAGTCTCGGGATTCAGTTCCAGCAACTTGCGGAGCGTTTTGTTGATGACGGCCATATCTGCCGCATTGGGAGTGACGGGATTTGGAAGGTTGGCGCCGCCGAACATCATAAGGAGCGGAACGGGTCCTTTGGCATCGGCCGGGGTAACCACAACCATCTTAATGTCTACATTGATGGAAGGGCAGGCGGAATTGTCCACGTGGCCCTTGAGCAGTTTGGCCTTGGCCCTTATCCTTCCTACGGTCTCTATTTCCTCTGCCTCTACGGTCCAGGTTACGCCCGGAACGTTGGCGGGAACGCGGCCGTATACTTCACTCTCGAAACCTTCTACAATCTCCGGCCTGCGGACATCCCACCACTGCTTTGCGGTGGTCACCTTCTTTCCTGCATTGGTCTTGAGGATTTCAGGAAGCACCGGGAAGGGGTTGGCCTTGCTCTCGTCGTAGTTGGCGGCGTGGGGGCTGCTCTCATCGGCGTCAAAGGCGTGCCTGATGGATTTGATTCCAAGCTGGTCCATCATATTCTGGTGGTCCTGCTGTGCTGTGAACGTTACCGGCTGCTGCGCGAAAGCTCCTGCGCATAACAGGGTGCCGGCCAGTAAAAGGAATATCTTTTTCATATCGGTAAGGTTTAAGTAATAATCTTGTTCAGTCCAGAATGCGCCTTACGTGCAGGATGGGGCGGTGCTGGTAGTAGTCAGGGCTGTCCGGATCCAGGGAACTGATGCGCACCAACTGTGAGGAATGCAGTATCATTCCGTCTCCAAGGTAGATGGCAACGTGGGAAACCCTCTCGCGGGAGTCGCCTGACGCGGGGGTGCCAAAGAAGATGAGGTCTCCGGGCACCATCTGCTCCAGGCTCACTTCGCGGCCCTCTTTCACCTGCTGGGAGGTGTCGCGTGGCAGCTCGATGCCGTTCATATGGAAGGCCATCCAGGTGAGCCCGCTGCAGTCAACGCCCTTTGTGGAGTTGCCTCCCCACATATAGGGTGAACCAAGGAACTTTTTGGCTGTGCCGATGACGTTTTCCGCCGTGGCGCTGCGACCGGCCAGCCACTGGGCGTGGTCCTGCAGCTCCGAGCGGCGCATCCAGCCGCTGCGGCCGGAGGGCAGCAGCACCTGCAGCCAGCGGCCTTTGCGCACGGCCCTGCCCCTTGCGTCCAGCGCCTTGCGCACCACTCCGCCCATAGTGATGTCGCTGACAAAGGGGCTTTCAGCCGATGGGTCAGCGAAAATATGGGTGATTACCGCGGTGCAGACGTATTTTGGCGCGGCCAGATAGGCCTCATATTGCTCCTGGGACATTTCCACAAGGCTCAGTTCCTCCGTCCAGCCCTGGTAAGGCGGCTCCATTGCGGAGACCTTGCGCCAGTAGCTGTCCTGGTCCGAAACCAAAAGTGAGGACCCCATCAGGCACTGGCTCTCCACCGGGGATTCATAGTCCGCGCCGCGGTGAAGCGTGGCCACGGAGAATTCCACCACGGCCCTGGTCTGGGCGGCGGCGCTGAGAGAAATTGCCAGCAGGAACAGTGCTATTGGAAAGAATCGGCGCATACTCTTCACAAATATAGTAACAAATACTAACTTTGACACGTGGAAAAGCGCTATAATTCTTATGTAGACCATTTTAGGTCAAAGTATGGAGACCGCCTCCAGAAGCTGGTGCTGGACGCCGGCTTCACCTGCCCCAACCGGGACGGCACCGTGGGGACCGGAGGCTGCACATATTGTGACAACGCCGCTTTCCATCCCGGATACAGCACCCCGGACAAGCCGCTTTTCAGGCAGATAGAGGAGGGTATAGAGTTCCACAGGGTACGTTATCCCCGCACAAGCCGTTATCTGGCTTATTTCCAGGCTTTTTCCAACACTTACGCCCCGCTTGAAAGGCTCAGGGAACTGTATTCCCAGGCCTTGGCGCATCCTGCCGTGGAGGGCCTGGTGGTTGGCACGCGTCCGGACTGCGTGGACGCAGCCAAACTGGATTACCTGGCCTCCCTGCAGGAGGCAGGCAAGGTAGTGGTCGTGGAGTACGGCATAGAGTCCTGCTATGACAAAACCCTGCGCAGGATCAACCGCGGGCACGATTTCGCCTGCGCGCGGAAGGCCGTGGAGATGACTGCCGCGCGCGGTCTGGAGACCGGCGCGCACTTCATCCTGGGCCTTCCCGGCGAAAGCCCGCAGATGCTCCTGGAGCAGTGCTCCGTCATTAATTCCCTGCCTTTGACATCGGTCAAATTCCATCAGCTGCAGATCATAAAGGGCACGGCAATGGAAAAAGAGTTCGAAAATAGCCCCCAGGACTTCTGGCGTCCGGGCCTGGATGAATATCTTGAGCTGATTGTTGACATTTTGGAGCGACTTAGGCCGGACCTTTGCATAGAGAGGATAGCCGGCGAAGTTCCGCCGCGATTCGTACGGGAGACCCCGTGGGGTCTGGTCCGCAACTTCCAGATCCTTAAGATGCTGGATGCCAGGTTGGAGGACCGTGACACCCATCAGGGCCGCCTGTTTAAATAAAAATGTGTATATTTGTATTCTTATGACCAGGAAAGCGGGAATATTGATGCTTTTGATGGCTTTGGCTATAACTACTTCCTGCGAGTTTGTCTCCGGCCTCATCCACGACGATGAAGTCGTTGCCAAACTTGGCGGCAGAAAGCTGTACAGGACAGAGCTTGAGGCATTCATTCCCAAAGGGATGTCAGCGGAGGACAGCACAAATCTGGCCCTGCAGTATATAAACACCTGGGCAACGGAGCAGCTTTTCTCTGACATTGCGCAAGAGCAGCTCTCCAAGGAAGAGCAGGACGTGAGCGAGGAACTGGAAGATTACCGCCGCTCGCTCCTGAAGTTCCGCTATGAGCAGCGCTATGTGAACGAAAGGCTGGACACGCTTGTCCAGAATGCGGAAATTGACGAGTACTATCACAGCCACCAGGACCTGTTCCTGCTGGACGTGCCCATTGTCAAGGCCCGTTTCCTGGACATAATGCAGGACTCGCCCAACCTTGAGATGATCAAGGACAAGATGTCCTCCGACAAGGTGGAAGACGTGGAAATTGCTGACAGCCTTGCTTACTCCTCTGCCCTGCGTTACGAGGACAGTTCTGAAAAGTGGGTCGATATGGTTTCATTCGCCCGCAACTTTGGGACGGACTACGGCACGCTGCTGTCCAAACTGGACAAGAACGGCTTCATAGAACTCCCGGATGAACTGGGAGACGTGAAGATAGCCTACATATGCGAGATGCAAAGGGTAGGTGAACTTGCAGACATAGACTATTGCAGAAACAGGATTAAAGATATTATAATAAGCACCAGGAAGCAGGCCTTGCTGAACAATCTGGAAAAAGAACTGCTCTCCGACGCGCTTGACAAAGAGACGTTGATAATTTATTAGAAGTATGATCCATACATTCAAAGCTGCGGCGGTGGCCGCCCTTATGGCACTTTGCCTTTCGGCTTCCGCACAAAGGTACGACGGGATAGTTAACAAGACTGTGGCCCTTGTGGGCAACGAGGTGGTTACCATCGCTGACATAGAGAACGAGGTGAGGGTTGCCGGCGCACAGGGAATGGCATCGGACAGGACGCTCCGCTGCAACATCCTTGAAAACCTGATGACCAACTATCTGTTCCTGAGCCAGGCCAGGATAGACTCCCTGGAGGTCAATGCCACAAACGTGGAGATGAACCTCTCCAACCGCATAGACCAGGTGCGTACCTCCCTTGGAGGCGATGCGGAAGTGGAGAAATACTTCGGAAAGCCTCTGTACAAACTGCGCCAGGAATGGTTCCAGCAGTTCCAGGACCAGACCCTGATCCAGCAGGAGCAGGCCCAGATCGCAGGCAAGGTGCCTGAGATGACCCCTCTTGACGTAAGGAATTACATAGATACCGTAGATCACGAGGACCTTCCTATAGTCCCCGTAAAATATCAGCTCAGCCAGATATGCATCTACCCTGACCGCGAGGCGGCCAACGCAGCCGTCAAGGAAAGGCTGCTGTCCCTGCGCGAGCGCATCATCAACGGAGAGAACTTCGCCACCCTGGCAAGGCTCTATTCAGAGGACCCGGGTTCCGCACGCCGCGGAGGAGAACTGGGAATGGCTTCCAAGTCCATCTTCTGGCCGGCTTTCTCAGATGCCGCAATGTCCCTTAAGCCTGGCCTCATCTCACAGATAGTGGAGACTCCAGACGGATTCCACCTCATAGAGGTCCTGGACAAGAACGGCGATATGTTCAACGCCCGCCATATCCTTATGAAGCCCCAGTACACTGACGAGGACCAGACCAAGGCGTTCGCCACGCTTGACAGTATCCGCACGGAAGTGCTCAACGACGCCATCACCTTCGCCCTTGCCGCCCGCTTCTATTCAGAGGATGCTCCAACCCGCACCAACGGCGGCCAGATGGCCGATCCCAACACCGGATCGTCCTACTTTGAGATTGACCAGCTCAAGCCTCAGGACTATATAGCAATCCAGGACCTGAAGGAAGGTGAGATTTCCCAGCCAATCGCCTCCCTTGACAACGAGGGACGTGACGGAAACCTGGTTTACAAGATAATCAGGGTTGACAAGATCCTCCCTGCCCACACCGCCACCTATGAGAACGACTTCAACCAGTTGGCGGAAGAAGTGAGGATGTATAAACAGGGAGAAGCCCTGGATGCGTTCGTGGACGACAAGATCCGCAATTCCCACATTGTTATAGACCCTATGTTCAAGGACTGCGTCTTTGAACGCCCGGGGTGGGCACTCAATTTCTCTGAAGAATGACCTTTGCAAGGCGTCTGACAATCCTCCTGTCATTCTTCTGGGCGTTGCTTCCTGCATTCGCCCAGGAGCAGGCGGATACTGACAGCCTTGTGCGCCTGATGAGTGCGCAGTCCGTTCACATAGTTGAAAGGGAAGGGGAGAAGGTGCGCGAAGTCTTCGGCCCCGCCAGGTTCCTCCACAACAACACATACCTTGTTTGCGACACCGCCATCTGGCACGTGGATGCCGCATTGATCAATGCGTACGGCCACGTGCAGATCCTCCAGGACGAGACCGTCCTGAGCAGTGACGAGCTGGATTATTTCGTGGACGAGGACAGGGCGGAGTTCCGCGGAAGCGTAGTGCAGTTGCAGGACAAGGACAACAACACGCTCAGAACCCGATACCTGGATTACAACACCAAGGATTCCGTGGCCGTGTTCAAGAACGGCGCCTCAATGAGGGACAAGGACGGGCAGATCATAGAAAGCACTGACGGAACATATGATTCCAAGATCAAGACTTTCGAGTTCATCCGCAGCGTGAATATGTACGTGGATTCCATCTTTGTGAGGACGGATTATATGACCTTCAACACGGATCTGCAGCTGGCCACTTTCGATTCCCCCATCTATGCCTGGCAGGACGACAAGATGCTCTCCGCAAACTCCGGATTTTATGACAGGTCAAAGGAAGAGTTCTTCTTCTCCGGAAACGTTCACGCATATTCCGAGAAACAGGAGATGTGGGCGGATTCTATGTACTTCTACCGGGCGCTGAACAATGTGGAACTGCGCCATAACGCCCAGGTGATGGACACTACGCGCAATGTCACCGCCGTGGCGGATTATATGCTGTATGTGGACAGCCTGAACCGTATGACAATGCGGGACAGGGCGGCCATTGCCGCGGTTACGGAGCAGGATAACCAGAAAGACACCCTGTATATGGGTGCCAGTCTCATAATTTACGACGGTATCCAGAAAGGGGATATCTCTCCGGAAGAACTGGCCGCATCCAACCAGAGGCTGGCGGATATGAAGGTGGACCCGGTGGCTGAATACCGCAAGAAGAATGCACAGGAGTCCAAGTCTGAGGAAGAGTCAGAGGAGGAGCCGGAACCGGAAGAAGAGCTGGAGGAGGAGCCTGAGGAAGAGCCGGAAGCCCAGGAGCCTGAAGGCGAACCTGTGCCCGAGGCCGAAGCAGCTGAGCCTGCGGCTGAAGAAGGGGCTCCAGAACCGGAGCCCGAGGTGGTTGAAGCGGAGCCTGAGACAGAGCCCGAGCCTGAGCCCGAGGTTGCGGAGTTGGAAGCGGATTCATTGGAAGCGGGGGCTGATTCCCTGTCGGTGGAAATGGAGTCCCTGGACGTTGAACTGCCGCCAAAGGACACTACCATTGTGGGGCTGATAACCGCTACCGGAAATGTAAAGGTTTACCGCAAAGATATCCAGGCCAAGACGGATTCACTGGTATTCTTCCAGCTGGATTCCATAGCACGTATGTATAACCGTCCGGTGGTATGGAACGAGGAAGGTGCGCATCAGTATGTGGCGGAGACCATATCCCTGCTCATAGCGGACGAACGCCTGCAACAGGCGGACCTGATGACCGATGCCTTTGTGATAATACGCGAGAATCCCGTAAGCTTTGACCAGATAAAGGCAACGGAGATGATGGCCTATTTTGACACCAGCGCCACACTGAGGCGCTATGACGCCCTTGGAGGCGCATCGGCCATATTCTATCTTGAGGAGAACGGAGACTTTGCAACCGTGAACAAAGTGGAGAGTTCAATGATGTCCGCATATCTTACAGACGGCCAGCTGGACAGGGTTTACTATTTTGACAATCCAAAGAACAACGCATATCCGGTTGTGAAACTCCCCAAGGAAGAGAGGGAACTCAAGGGATTCAATTGGAGGGAAGACGAGCGTCCTACCAGCAGGTATGACATCAGCAACATAGCGTTCAGGGAAACTGAAAGGAATAGGTACACATCCATTTCAAGGCCGCGCTATGCGGAAACCGGCAGATATTTCCCGGGTTATATGAACAGCGTTTACCAGGAGATTGCCAGGAGGGATTCCCTTGAGGCCGCTGCCGCTGCGTACAGGCAGTTCCAGGCGGATTCGCTGGAAATGGCCCGCGCAGTGGAGATGGAGGACCTGCAGGAAGCGGAGGAACTGGCAAGGCTGGACAGCCTTGCAACTATGCCTCTGGACAGCCTGAAGGCCGGGATCCCCGGAGAGGAAGAGATCCCCGATCAGGTCGGGGATGACGGAGAGGGAGAGATCACCGAACAGGTCGGTGATGACGGCAATGAGGTCGGTGATGACGAAGTTGTTGCCGCGGAAGACGGCAAGGAAGTCATAGAACTGGATGTAAAGTCCCTGAAGGATTTGGAGCGGGAGACCAAGCGGCTGGAGCAGGAGCGGCTGAAGGCGGAGCGGGACGCCGCCCGCGAGGCCCGATGGGCCGAGCTAGACGAGCGCGACGCGGCCAAGGCGGCCCGAAAGGCCGAGAAGGCCGCCGCAAAGGAGCGCGCCCGCAAGCTCAAGATGATCCGCGCCCAGGAAAAGAGAGCGGCCAAGGAGCAGAAGATCCTTGACCGCTACATAAAGCGCTACGAAAAGCAGAAGGCTAGGCGGCAGCGTAAAGACCGATAATGTTCAGCACCACCTTTGCCGCTTTCTCCATATTCTCAAGCGGCAGGAACTCCATCTTTCCGTGGAAATTGAGCCCTCCGGCAAATATGTTGGGGCAGGGCAGACCCATAAATGAAAGGTTTGCGCCGTCCGTACCGCCCCTGATGGGCTGGATCTTTGGCTTAATCCCTTCCATTTCCATAGCCTTGACGGCTTTCTCTACAATGTGGTAGTGCGGCTCCACCTGCTTGCGCATATTGTAGTACTGGTGCCTTACGTTCACCGTTGCGGTGCCCGGGCCGTACTTCTGGTTGATCTTTTCTCCGCATTCCAGTATGAATTGCTTTTTCTGCTCGTATTTGTCAATGTCGTGGTCGCGGATGATGTAGGAGAATGTGGCCTCCTCCACGGTGCCTTCAAAGCCTATGATGTGGAAGAATCCCTCATAGCCCTCGGTATACTCCGGCTTCTGGTCCGCAGGCAGCATATCGTTGAATTCCATTGCAATGCGGATGGCGTTGAGCATCTTGCCCTTGGCGTAGCCAGGGTGCACGTTGCGTCCCTGGATCTTGATGGTTGCGGCAGCGGCGTTGAAGTTCTCGAACTCCAGTTCGCCCAGTTCGCCGCCGTCCATTGTGTAGCCGTAGTCCGCATCGAATTTCTCCACATCGAACTTGGCCACTCCGCGTCCTATCTCCTCGTCAGGGGTGAAGGCAATCCTTATTTCCCCGTGCTTGAATTCAGGGTGTTCGGCAATGTATTGCGCAGCGTCCATTATCTCAGCGACTCCGGCCTTGTCATCGGCGCCAAGCAGGGTGGTGCCGTCCGTGGTGATTATTGTTTCGCCTACGTGGCTGAGCAGTTCGGGGAACTCCGAAGGCTTGAGCGCAAGGCCCTCGACGCCCTTCAGCGGAATCTCACCACCGTCATAGCCGCTGATGATCTGCGGCTTGACATTGGTGCCGGAGGCATCGGGAGAAGTATCTACGTGGGCTATGAATCCAATCTTTGGGACGTCGTGTCCGCAGTTGGAAGGAATCTTTGCCATTACGTATCCGTATTGGTCAAGGGTGGCCTGGATGCCCATTTCCATCAGCTCCTTGCGGAGCATCTCCAGGAGCACGAACTGCTTGTTTGTGCTGGGCTGGCTGGTGGAGTTCTCGTCGGACTGAGTGTCAACGGCCACGTATCTTAAGAATCTGTCAAGAATCTTTTCCATCATTTCTGAGCTTTAAGTGAAGAGAACAGCATATAAAGGACAATGCCAATGAGCGGGATTATGGCAATGGCCTCGCCGTAAGCGGCGTTCCAGTTGTACATAAACCAGTCCACCTTGGCAAACTTGAGGATTGCGCTTACCACGCCCATAAGGGCTCCGCCCGCGATGAATCCGCTGGCAATCAGGGTGCCTTTCTCCTGACGCGCGGCGTTAAGCTCCTTGTCCTGTGAGCGTGTGCTCACATACCAGGAAATGGCTCCGCCAAGCAGCAGCGGCAGGTTGAGGTCAATGGGGATGAACATACCAAGGCAGAAAGCCAGGGCCGGAACTCCGCAGAAGTTCAGGATTATGGCTATTGCCGCGCCAATCCCGTAGAGCAGCCAGGGAGCGCTTCCACCGTTCATCATAGGCTGGATGACGGCGGCCATTGCGTTGGCCTGAGGAGCTACAAGGGCGTTGTCGCCAACAAATCCGTATGTCTTGTTGAGGATTATCATAACGCCTCCAACGGTAGCGGCCGCAACCACGGTTCCCAGGAACTTCCAGGCTTCCTGCTTTGCAGGGGTGGTTCCAATCCAGTATCCTATCTTGAGGTCAGTGATGAAGCCTCCGGCCATTGAGAGGGCGGTGCAGACAACTCCTCCGATGAGCATTGCCGCAACCATTCCGGCGTTGCCCTTGAGGCCTACTGCCACAAGCACCAGGGCGGTGATGATAAGGGTCATAATGGTCATTCCGCTCACAGGGTTGGTTCCCACAATTGCAATTGCGTTGGCGGCAACCGTAGTGAACAGGAAGGAGATGACTGCAACGATCAGAAGGCCTATAAGGGCCTGCCAGATGTTGTTTACAACTCCGCCAAGGCCAAAGAATGCGAACACTGCAAGCAGGGTAATGGCAATTCCAAAGACGATGACTTTCATTGAAAGGTCCTTGTCCGTGCGCTCGGTAACCTCGGCCTTTGCGCCCGGGCGTTTCTTGAACTCGCCCGCGGCAAGGCCTACGGCGGACTTGATCACGCCTGCGGACTTGATGATTCCAATGATTCCCGCAGTGGCTATGCCTCCGATTCCTATATGGCGCGCATACTCCTTGAAAATCTGGTCCGGAGACATCTGGGAGATGGTCTGTGCTATTCCGGTGCCCATAAGGTCAATGACCTGTCCACCCCAGATGAGGTTCATCAGAGGGATGATGACCAGCCAAACCAGGAAGCTTCCGCAGCAGATCACAAAGGCATATTTAAGACCTACTATATATCCAAGGCCCAGCACGGCGGCTCCAGTGTTCAGTTTCAGAACCACCTTTGCCTTGTCCGACACTACCTTTCCCCAGTGCATCACCGTGGTGGTCACGGTCTCGCTCCAGGCTCCGAAGGTTGCCACTATGAAGTCATACAGTCCGCCGATGAGTCCTGCAACAAGCAGCGTCTTTGCACTCTTGCCACCGCTCTCGCCGCTTACCAGCACCTGCGTGGTGGCAGTGGCCTCAGGGAACGGATATTGTCCGTGCATTTCCTTTACGAAATACTTCCTGAAAGGGATCAGGAACAGTATTCCAAGGATACCTCCCAGAAGGGAGGACAGGAACATCTGGCCAAAGTTTACGTCAAGGCCAAGGATGTAAATGGCCGGCAGGGTGAAGATGGCGCCTGCCACTATTACTCCGGAGCAGGCTCCAATGGACTGGATGATCACGTTCTGTCCCAGTCCGTCCTTCTTGCCAAGTGCGCCCGTGATTCCTACTGCCAGGATGGCGATTGGGATTGCGGCCTCGAACACCTGTCCCACTTTGAGCCCCAGGTATGCGGCCGCGGCGGAGAAGATGATCACCATAAGGAGTCCCATAAGGACGGAGTAAACCGTCACTTCCGGGAATTTCTTGTCTGCGGGCAGTATGGGGTTGTACTTCTCGCCTTTTTCCAGGGGCCTGTGGGCGTTCTCCGGCAGGCTCAGGTTTTTCTTGTCTTCCATATTGTCAAAGTTTTATTCCCACTCTATGGTTCCGGTTGGCTTTGGGGTGAGGTCGTAAAGCACCCTGTTCACGCCGGGAACCTCGGAGGTGATTCGTTTGGTGATATGCTGCAGCAGGTCGAACGGGATGTCCTCCACCGTGGCTGTCATTGCGTCGCGTGTGTTCACGGCACGGATTACAACAGGCCAGTCAAAGGAGCGCTTGCCGTCCTTTACTCCCGTGGACTTGAAATCAGGTACAATTGTGAAGTACTGCCAAACCTTGCCCTCCAGGCCGTTCTTTGCGAACTCCTCGCGGAGGATGGCGTCAGACTCGCGCACGGCTGCAAGCCTTTCGCGGGTGATGGCGCCCACGCACCTCACGCCCAGTCCGGGGCCCGGGAACGGCTGACGGAATACCATTCCGTCCGGCAGGCCCAGGGCCTTGCCCACTACCCTCACTTCGTCCTTGAAGAGGAACTTTATAGGTTCTACCAGCTCGAAGTCAAAGTCGTCCGGAAGGCCTCCTACGTTGTGGTGAGCCTTTACGGGGCCGGATTCCAGGATGTCCGGATAGATTGTTCCCTGCGCCAGGAACTTTATTCCTTCCAGCTTGCGGGCCTCTTCTTCGAATACCCTGATGAATTCTCCGCCAATGATCTTGCGTTTTGTCTCAGGATCGGCTACGCCTGCCAGCTTATCCAGGAAGCGGTCCTGCGCGTCTACATATATAAGGTTGGACTTGAGCTCGTCGCGGAATACACGCACTACCTGCTCTGCCTCTCCTTTGCGGAGCAGGCCGTGGTTTACGTGGACGGACACCAGCTGCTGGCCTACGGCCTTTATCAGCAATGCCGCCACTACCGACGAGTCAACTCCTCCGGACAGCGCCAGGAGCACTTTTCCGTTTCCTATCTGCGCGCGGAGTTCCTTGATCTGTTCTTCGATGAATTTTTCTGCGAGTGCCTGAGTGGTGATTCTTTCCATTGACTCAGGGCGTTTGGGATTGTTTGCCATATCTGTTAAAAATTGATTTCAGTCCTTTCTATCTAACAAAAATATAAAAAATATAGTAATAATGCGTCATCTGCCCTGCTGAGATAGGGTGCTGCCTCCGGAAGCCTTCCGCTACGCTCCATCCCTCCCGCTGCGCTATGCTGGCGGGCCCCTCCCGTTCACGAGGCCACGGGCGGCCACGGGCCCCGGAGGCAGCACCCTATCTCAGCGAACCTTTATTATTATAATAGGGAGAGGAGGGTAAAAGCGGGGGATGTGAAAAAAAATAAAAAATTTTAAGAAAAAATTTGCGTAGAAAGAAAAAGTATGTATCTTTGCATCCCCTTTGGAAAAGGGGGCTACAGTTCTTTGAAAATATTGAGAGAGAAAACGAGGTAAAGAAGAAAATTGATTAGTCAACAAAATGGAAAAATTTTCGTTTTAGGGACTACAATTTCAAAGGCAAAGAGAAAAATTTGAGACAATAAGAGTCGCAAATGGTTCACTTAAAAGAATACGAGAAAGAGAATAAGAGCGAACGGAGGATGCCTAGGCTTCTGAAGGCGAAGAAGGACGTGGTAAGCTGCGAAAAGCTCCGGGGATCTGCAAACAGGAATTGATCCGGAGATGTCCGAATGGGGGAACCCCCATGGTTGAAGACCATGGACCAGCGTATTGCTGGGGCAAACGCAGGGAACTGAAACATCTTAGTACCTGCAGGAAGAGAAAGAAACATCGATTCCCTTAGTAGTGGCGATCGAACGGGGAAGAGCCTAAATTGTAGGAGCATTCAAGGGAGACTGACGAGGAACCGGAACCGTCTGGAAAGTCGGGCCGCAGGGGGTGAAAGTCCCGTACGGGTAACGAGGTCAGTCCAGGAGTGCCACCTGAGTAGGGCGGGACACGTGGAATCCTGTCTGAATCTGCGGCGACCATGCCGCAAGGCTAAATACTATCAGAAGACCGATAGTGTACCAGTACTGTGAAGGAAAGGTGGGAAGCACCCCGGGCAGGGGAGTGAAATAGAACCTGAAACCGTTCGTTTACAAGCGGTCGGAGCTGGCAACAGCGACGGCGTGCCTTTTGGATAATGAGCCTACGAGTTGTGTCATGTCGGCGAGGTTAAGTCCTTCAGGGATGTAAGCCGGAGCGAGAGCGAGTCTTAATAGGGCGAAGAGTCGGCGTGCACAGACGCGAAACCTAGTGA
>CACWLD010000027.1 GCA_902761655.1 uncultured Bacteroidia bacterium
GCCAATTTCATTTTTACCATAGATGATTAAAGTCAATTGTTTTTTTGCCAATCGTTTAGTATATTTGCAAAAATAAGGATAATCGGCCAAAATGGTAGAAAGTATCAAGCAAAATTTTGAACGTCTCATTGCCCTTTATGAAGGTGAGAAGCAAAAGAATGCCCAGCTTGCCTCCCAACTGGAGGAATACCGTGCGGCCGTGCAGTCCGGCGAACAGCAGATTACTGATTTAAAGAGACAGATAGAGAATCTGAAACTGGCCGGGGCTTTTACCGGCAATGGCGGCAGTTCGGCCGTTGCCAAGGAGAAAATTGACAAATTGATCAGGGAGATCGACAAGTGCATCTCGTTTCTTGAAAAATAGTTATGGCAGACAGCAAAGACCAAAGCATAAATATCAAGATTGCGGGCAAGACATATCCGCTCAAGGCGTCTTCCCCCGAGATGGAGCAATATATGCGTCTGGCATCGGATGCAATCAACCAGAAACTGGCTGCATACGATGCAAAATTCGTAGGACGCGAACTGGTGGACAAACTTGCTTTCGTTACATTGAACGAGGCCATTAGCCGCATTTCCCTCCAGAAAAAGCTCTCCTCACTTGAAGAGCAGATCAAGAAACTCTCCGCCCAGACTTCAGATTATTTGGAGAAATTAGACTAGCCGTTAGTTCCCTACCGCCGAAACAACAAGTTCCAAGGAACCGGGTGACTCACTGCCCGATGGCGGGCCGGCCCAGACCGGATACCTGAAATGCGGTGGAGCCCAAATCTTATCATTAAGATTTCCGACGTAGCTACTAACGGCTTTTTACTTCCTCTTTGAACAGTACCTGCTTTCCGCAGCCAAGATACTGTTTAACAAATATATATACAAAACAATGTACTATATCCTGACCGCCATAGTGGCAGCAGCACTTGCCCTGGCTATCTATATACTCATTAAGAAAAGCACCCTCAAGGGTCAGAGCGAGGCCATAATAGAAAAGGCCCGCATTGAAGCAGAAAACATCAAGAACGAGAAAATCTTCCAGGCAAAGGAGAAATTCCTCCAGCTCAAGGCAGACCACGAGAAACACGTGAACGAGAAGAACGCCCAGATCCGCGAGACCGAGCAGCGCCTCAAGCAAAAGGAAAACACCCTCAACCAGCAGACCAACGAGCTCAACAAGCGCCTTTCTGACGCAGAGAACGCCAAGAAATCCCTTCAGGCCCAGCGCGAAATCCTGGAGAAGAAGACCGATGAGTTCCACAAACTCACAGCGCAGGTAAACAAGCAGCTTGAAACCGTCGCCGGTATGACTGCCGCTGAGGCCAAGGCAATGCTCGTGGAGAATATGAAGGCGGAGGCCCGCACAGAGGCCCAGGCCTACATCAACGAGACAATAGACGAGGCCCGCCTGAACGCCGCCAAGGAAGCCAAAAGAATAGTAATCAACACAATACAGCGCACCGCAACTGAAACCGCCATTGAAAACTCCGTAACCACATTCCCTATTGAGAATGACGAGATCAAAGGCCGTATCATTGGCCGTGAGGGCCGCAACATCAGGGCCCTGGAGGCCGCCACCGGCGTTGAAATAGTTGTGGACGACACCCCTGACGCAATCCTCCTTTCCGCATTCGACCCTGTCCGCAGGGAGGTCGCACGCCTTGCCCTCCACCAGCTGGTCGTTGATGGACGAATCCATCCCGCCCGCATCGAGGAGGTTGTAGGAAAAGTGCGCAAGCAGCTGGAAGAGGAAATACTGGAGACTGGAAAGCGCACCTGCATAGACCTTGGAATACACGGTATGAACATAGAACTGGTGAAACTCATCGGAAGGATGAAATACCGCAGTTCCTATGGCTTGGCCTCAACCCCAAGCTGGCCAAGAGAGCCGGTCTCCTGCACGATATCGGAAAGGTATCGGAAGAGGATCCGGAGCTCCCTCACGCCCTTCTTGGAATGAAGCTGGCTGAGCAGTACAAGGAGCGTCCTGAAATCTGCAACGCAATTGGAGCCCACCACGAGGAAACCGAGATGACCTCCATCATAGCCCCTCTGGTACTTGTAGGAGACGCCATCTCAGGAGCACGTCCGGGCGCCCGCAGGGAGGTTATCGAGTCCTACATCAAGAGGCTAAAGGATATGGAAGACCTTGCAAAGGCTTACCAGGGCGTAACAAAGACCTATGCCATCCAGGCAGGCCGTGAGCTCAGGGTAATAGTTGGCGCAGAAGAAGTCAGCGACGACCAGGCCGCAAAGCTCTCCACCGACATCGCACAGAAGATCCAGGAAGAGATGACCTATCCGGGACAGGTAAAGATCACCGTCATCAGGGAGACCAGGTCCGTAGCATATGCAAAGTAAATTCCTCCGCAGAATCCTGCTTATGGTGCTTTCCCTGGCGGCCTGCGTGGCTGTCAGGGGGCAATTGTTCCCCGATACCATCAAGTGGAGCACAACCGTATCGCAGGACGGGGACGGCGCCGTGATAACCTTCACCGGACGCATCCTCAGCGGCTGGCATACCTACTCGCTCAAAGACCCTGACACCCCGTCGTATCTGGAGTTCGAGACCCTTGAAGGGGCGTCGCTAGACGGCGAACCCCAGGAAATGCTTTCTGAAAGCTTATTCATAATCAAGCAGGCGCTAAAACTGAGCGGTCCGGCCAAGGTAAGCGGTACCATTACGTGGCGCAGCTGCCAGGGCACGGATTGCCGCTCTCCGGAAGATTATGACTTTGAGCTGGCAATTGGCGCCCCTGCAGCTGCGCAGGAGGCCGTTTCTGCAGCCTCCCCCACTACCGGTAAGGCTAAGATTCCAGGCAGCATATGGGCGCTGATCCTGGAGGCCATACTCTGGGGCTTTGCAATGCTTCTCACCCCTTGTGTGTTCCCAATGGTCCCAATGACCATATCGTTCTTTATGAAAGGGAGCAAGAACAAGGCTCAGGGCAAGTTCAAGGCTGCGATGTACGGCCTGTTCATAGTTCTCCTGTACACCGTCCCCATATCGGTTATCATACTGATTACCTACCTGGTGGGCGGGCAGAGCGTCACGGCGGACATATTCAACTGGCTGTCAACACATTGGCTGCCAAACCTGCTGTTCTTTGTGATATTTATGCTGTTCGCGGCATCGTTCTTTGGAGCGTTCGAGATACAGCTCCCTTCTTCCCTGGTAAACAGGAGCGACAAGAATTCTGACAAGGGAGGCCTTGCAGGCGTGTTCTTTATGGCCCTCACCCTTGTGCTGGTATCGTTCTCCTGCACCGGCCCCATCGTGGGTACCGTGCTCATCAAGTCTACGCAGGGAGAGTTCTGGACACCTATGGTCACAATGCTGGCCTTCTCCATTGCATTCGCCCTTCCGTTCACCCTCCTGGCTCTTTTCCCAAGCCTTCTGGAGAACCTGCCAAAGAGCGGCGGATGGCTGAACAGCGTCAAGGTTGTCCTTGGATTCATTGAACTGGCGCTGGGACTCAAGTTCCTCAGCACGGCGGACCAGACATATCACTGGGGCATCCTTGACAGGGAGGTATACCTTGCCCTTTGGATTGTGATATTCGCCCTCCTGGGCTTCTACCTGCTTGGGAAACTGCGTTTCAAATACGATTCCGAGCTGAAGCACATCTCCCTTGGAAGACTTGTGCTTGCCATCATAGACTTTGCATTTGTAGTGTATCTCATACCCGGAATGTGGGGAGCGCCCCTTAAGGCCCTCTCCGGATACCTGCCTCCTATAGAGACCCAGGACTTTGTCCTTGGGAAATATACTCCGCAGGCCGCTTTCCCGGCAAGCGAAAGCACCCCGCAGGGTGCCACGCTTGACCTGGCGCAAGGCCTGAAAGGATACGCCACCCTTGAGGAAGGTCTGGCCGCCGCAAAGGCGCAGGGGAAACCGGTATTCGTGGACATCACCGGATACGGATGCGTGAACTGCAGGGAGATGGAAGCCCGCGTCTGGAGCGACCCGCAGGTCAGAAGCATCCTGAACGATGACTACGTGATAGTGGCCCTGCACACCGACGACAAGACAAAACTCCCTCAGGACCAATGGCTTACTACAGAAAGCGGGAAGGTTCTGAAGGACCGCGGAAGGGTCAATTCATATATTGTCCGGGAGCGTTTCGGCGTGAACGCGCAGCCTAACTACGCACTTCTGTCCCCGGAGGGACAGCTGCTTGCGCCGGTGCGCGGATATGACCTCAGCATCCCCGGATTCCTGGAATTCCTGAAGCAGGGTCTGAACTAGTTTCCAAAGAGCAGTTTGCGATCCGCCTCCAGAATTGGATTGGCAATGCGCTCAGGGATGAACTTCCACTGGCCAAGAACGGCTTTATTACCTATTGCGGCAGGGTCTACAACGCCCTGCTTTTCTATATACTGATAGATGAGGTCCCTGATCTCCGGATACTTGGCCACTACCCTCTCGTCAATCTTCTCAGTGTTCACACCTGCGCCCCTGACCATTGCGCCGCCGCCACCGCTTGCGCGGTAGGACGTCATTGCAACATTGTAATCTGCATCAAGGCTGAAAGGGGTTCCGTCCGCCATTGTGCTTATGGCAACCCTTGAGCCGTACGGCTTGGTGACATCTACGGTGTAGTTGATTCCGGCAGCGGAATCAAAGTTGTATGAGGCTTCGGCAAAAGACCAGCGGTCCGTACCGGTCCTGGCGTCGGACCTGGGGCGGATGTTCAGGATATGGTCCCCTGGCTTCTCGTAGGTATTGATCCACAGGTCATAAGAGAACTCAAGGAAATCCTTTATCTCCTTGCCTGTCATCTTAACCACAAAGAGCTGATTCTCATACCTGTACAGGGTGAACATATCGTTATAGATGAGCTTGCCTGCCTTGACGGTTGCGTTCTGGGTGAGAGGCGCGGCTATTGAGATCTGCGCGGGGCTGCAACCAAGGCTTACTGTATGGATGAGGTTGGTGTAGTCGCTCATTCCAAGGAAGGCGTCGCTGAACACCATATCCCTTGACAATTCACCCACTTCCCTCATCGTGAACGCCTTGACGGCCTGGTAATCCTTCTTGAAATAATCCCTCATCACGGGATCAGCCTTGTCCCTTTCCACGGGGATCAGGGAAGCCTTGTAAGTCTTTGAGACAACCTTGCCTTTCCTGGTCTCCACCACAATCTCTCCGTGGCCCACGTTGCTTGCCTTGCTGCCGGTGTTCAGGAGCAGGATATGGTCGTTCTCTGAGACATATGGGCTGTGGTCGTGCGAGCAAAGGAGCACATCCACGCCCTTGAGGCTGTTGAACAGGTCCAGTCCCTGGTCCTCCAGTATGCTTCCGTCCCCTTCGCCGGTTCCGGAATGTACGCTTACTATTACCACCTGCGGCTTTTCCTGGGCCACAAGGCGGTCTACGTCCTGCTGCACAAGGGGTATGAGGGACTCGAAGGTCATTCCTGACCAGAGGTTCTCATTCATCCAGGCCTTGTTGTTGGCATTGGTATATCCCAGTATAAGCACTTTGAGTCCTGCGCGTTCTACTGTCTTGTACAAAGGGAAATATGGTTCTCCGTTGTCAGTGCGGATGGCGTTGCCCCCAAGGAAAGGAATACCCGCCTTTGCAAGGTCTGCGGCTACCCTGTCGTATACTGGATGGCCGGCCTCAATGTCGTGATTACCCACGGTTATTGCGTCATAGCCCATATAGGCGACCAGGCGCGGGAAGAGGTGCGGGGTTTCCGTATCTACATAATTGAAGTAATAGCTGGCGTTGTCTCCCTGCAGGCAGTCTCCTGCATCCAGCAGGATGACGTTTTCCGCGCCTGCGGCGTTGCGCACGCTGTCAACGTAATAGTTGACGGCAAAAAGGGACCTCTGGGTGCCGCCTCCCACGTATGTGGAGTCGAACCAGGCTCCGTGCACGTCGTTGGTTGAAAGGATGTGGAGGACGTGCTGTCCGTCTTTTACTCCGCTGCAGGAGGCTAGAAGTGATGCTGCTGCCATAGCTGCAATTATGTTAATTTTCATATCGTCAGATTATTTCCTTGTAAGTTTGTCCAGGTCAAATATAAAAGTGAGCATCTGGTTGGTTCCCCTGTAAACGGGAGGGCAGTCTTCCATCGCCTTGCCAAAGAAGAACTCAAGCGCAACCCTCAGGTCCACGCAATCCGCTATCCTTGGATGGTAGAAAACTGCAAGCTTGTCCATCCAGGACCTGCCTTCAATTGGCCAGGAATAGAACGGCTCTCCGTAATAGACGCTGGCTCCGTACTTGTCATCGTAGTAATACAGGTCGTCTCCCCAATAGAAGGTGTCCTCTATTCCAAAAGCCCTCTCCTGTATGGTCAGGACTGATTCCAGGCCCCAGGGCATATGCTTCTCCTGGTCGTGTACCCTGTCCCACTGATAGGTTACTATAGGGCCAGTCCTGAGGGAAAGATCACTCACCCCTAAGGCGGATGAGAAATCCAGCAACAGGTATGGATTGACCATAGTGTTGTCCACCACTCCCCTGACGGTCTCTGAACCGGCATAGTGGAACATTGACGCAGCCCAGCCAAAGGAGAATAGTGACGTTCCAAACAGTTCAACTTTTCCGGAGGACATAATCCTGAACGCCTCGCGCCTTGTCAGGCCTTTCATTCCGCACCAGTCAAGTCCCAGATCGGCATAGACTGTGGGATTGCTGTATTTGAAGAACATTCCCTCAAAGTTGTTGTCCAGGTATCGGACATCATCGCTGAAAAAGGCGTCGCTGTACAGGCCTTCGCTGAAGGAGCGGGGAAAAACGCCGGCAATTGCGCTGAATGTACCGCGGTGGCGGCGCACGGGCACATCGGCATTATAGTAAAGGAGCACTTCGCGGAAGACGTCCCCGGCGGGAAGGCCTTCGCCCATATTCTTGAAAAGATCCACGCCAACGCGTATGGAATGGCGAGCAAGACCGCCCTGGTTCCAGTCAGCGCCCACCAGCGGGGTGAGCCTGGCGGCGTGAAGGGTGCCGGATTTCTCAAAGACGTTGCTGCTGCGGTCGAATTCAGAGTTTAGGAAAATATAGTCGAATTTTACATCGTACTTGAACTGCTGGGCGGATGCGCCCAGGCAGATTGCAGCCAATGCAAAAATCAGGGGAAGTCTTTTCATAAAATAAAATATAGTAAATTTGAGGCAAAGATAAGAAAAAATGAAACTCTTCACGCGTGTAGAACCGGGAACCTCTACGGTGGAAATATCATACAACGACAATGTCTTTGTATTGGGAAGCTGCTTTGCGGACTCCGTAGGGATGCGTTTGCTCAACTCCGGTTTCAATGTATGCGTAAACCCTTTCGGGACGCTGTACAACCCCCTTTCAATTGCAAAAGCCATAGAGCGTCTGGACAGCGGACGGCCTTTCTCCAAAGAGGAATGCGTGCGTATGGGCGCGGGCGCGGACCTTGTCTGCTCCTTCTCCCACCACACTTCCTTCGCCCGCGCGGATGAGGCGGATTTCCTGGCCGGCGCAAACGCCAGCCTGCAGGACGCCGCCCTCAGGTGGAAGACCTGCAACAAGGTGATCATATCCCTGGGAACAGTGTGGTGCTACTTCCACGATGGGGAGGTGGTTTCCAACTGCCTCAAGCGCCCGCAGGCGGAGTTTGAACGCAAGGCCCTGAGCCTTGCACAGACCTCCGCCGCGCTGCGCGGCATCATAGAGGCCAACCCCGGCAAGGAATTCATCTTTACCGTTAGCCCCATACGCCACCTTGCGGACGGAGCCCACGCCAACCAGTTGAGCAAATCCACCCTCCTGCTGGCGGTGCAGGATGTCCTGGGCCCAGGCAGGGAGTACTTCCCTGCTTACGAAATCCTTATGGACGAACTGCGAGACTACCGTTTCTACGCGGAAGACCTGTCACACCCAAGCCACGTGGCGGAGGAATACATCTGGGAAAACTTCATCAGTTTTGCAGTCCCGGAGGACCAGCGGGCACGCATAGCGGAGAACCTTAAAGCCTGGAAGCGAACCCAGCACAGGCCATTGCATTGAAAATAGAGAAATATTGAATATTTTTGCAGTCCCAAATCCCAATATATGTTTGAAAATTTAACCGAGAGACTGGAACGTTCCTTCAAGATACTCAAAGGCGAAGGAAAAATAACAGATATAAACATATCCGAAACCCTCAAGGATATCCGCAGGGCCCTGCTTGACGCTGACGTAAGTTACAAGGTTGCAAAGGATTTCTGCGACCGTGTGAAGCAGAAAGCCATTGGCCAGAACGTGCTGACGGCCGTGAAGCCGCAGCAGATGATGGTCAAGATAGTCCACGACGAACTCGCGGAGTTTATGGGCAGCGAGCACCAGGAGATCAACATCAAGGGCAACCCCGCCGTGGTCCTCATAGCAGGTCTCAACGGTTCCGGTAAGACAACCTTCAGCGCAAAGCTTGCCCTGAACATCAAAAGCAAGCGCGGAATGAAGGTGCTCCTTGCTGCGTGCGACGCCTTCCGTCCCGCGGCCATTGAGCAGTTGAAAACCCTGGGAGCCCAGGTGGACGTTCCCGTGTTTTCCATAGAGGGAGAGTCCGATCCCGTCAAGATTGCCACGGCAGCGATAGCGCAGGCAAAGAGGGACGGCATTAGCGTGGTAATTGTGGATACCGCCGGACGCCTTGCCGTGGACCAGGAGCTGATGGACGAAATCTCCGCAATGAAAGAGGCCACCAACCCTACTGAAACCCTGTTTGTTGTGGATGCAATGACCGGCCAGGACGCAGTTGAAACTGCCAAGGCATTCAACGACAGGCTTGACTTTGACGGCGTGGTACTCACAAAGATGGACGGCGACACCCGCGGAGGTGCAGCCCTTTCCATCAAGGCCGTAGTAGGCAAGCCCATCAAGTTCGTCTCCACAGGAGAGAAGATGGAGGCCCTTGACATATTCTACCCCGCCCGCATCGCAGACCGAATCCTTGGAATGGGAGACATCGTTTCCCTGGTAGAAAAGGCCCAGGAGCAGTTCGACGAGAAAGAAGCCCGCGAACTCAAGAAAAAACTGGCCAAGGACCAGTTCACCCTGAACGATTTCTACAAGCAGCTCCAGCAGGTCAAGAAGATGGGTAATATGAAGGATCTCGCCTCAATGATCCCCGGCGTAGGCAAAGCCCTCAAGGACGTGGACATCCCTGACGATGCGTTCAAGACCACCGAAGCCATCATCCTAAGTATGACCCCGTACGAGAAAGAGCACCCCGAGTGCCTTAACGGATCGCGCCGTCGCAGGATTGCAGCAGGCAGCGGCACTTCCCTTCCGGAGGTGAACAAGCTCCTCAAACAGTTCGAAGGCAGCCGCAAGATGATGAAGATGGCCGCTACAGGAGCCCTTCAGCAGCAGTTGAAAAACTTCCGCAGATAATCCCAAAAACCGTTTTCATAAAAAACCTCCAAAAAAATTCAAAAAAGTTTTGGAGGTTTAATTTTTTGTTATACCTTTGCAGTGTACTATTGAACTAATACACTATAAAGATATGATTAAAATTAACGATCTGGCTTTCAGCTACGGTTCCGAACCGGTACTGAAAAACATTACGATGACACTTGAAGAAGGCAGGATCTACGGCCTTCTTGGAGAGAACGGCGTGGGCAAGACCACCCTTCTGACCCTTCTTTGCGGCCTCAAGAAGCCCAACACCGGTAGCATTGACATTGACGGCTACGATCCTTTCAAGAGAGACCCCAATCTTTACAAGGAACTCTACTACGTTCCAGACGAAGTCTCTCCCCTGCACCAGACAGCCCGCCTGTTTGCAAAGAACACCGGAGTGTTCTGGCCAAACTTCAGTATGGACCTTTTCCTTACAATAATGAAGGAAATGGAAGTAGAGCCCGACAAGAAGATGGACGCTATGTCCGCCGGACAGCTCAAGAAGACATACCTGAGCTTTGCCTTGGCGTGCAAGCCCCGTTACCTGTTTATGGACGAACCCACCAACGGCCTGGACATCCCTTCCAAGTCACAGTTCCGCGCAGCGGTAAGCAGATACACTGCCGAAGACTCTACCATAGTCATTTCCACCCATCAGGTCAGGGATCTGGAGAACATCATAGACCCTATCATCATCCTTGACAAGCAGGATGTCCTGGTCAACGCTTCACTGGAGAAGATCGCCTCCAAGCTTACATTCGACTACGGCACCACCCTGCACCCTGAGAGCCTTTACAGCGAGCAGCTCCCCGGAGGTTTCATCCAGGTGCTCCTCAACACTGACGGACAGGAGACAAAGGTGAACATCGAGGCCCTGTTCAACGCAGTGCACAAGAACAAAGAACTTATCAAGAACCTTTTGAACGAATAGAGTTATGAACAAGATATTTTCATTTGACAGATTCTGGAAGTACTTCAAGTACGATCTTGTAAACGCCAAGAGCAACTTTGGGCTTTCCAGCCTGATCCTGGGCTTCCTGCCCATTATGACCTACATTGTAGCCAACCTCTTCAGTATGGTATTCACAGGCAGATGGATTCCAAATGAGGCCGGTACTGCCTTTGGAGGTGTAGCAATGGGTGCAACCTTTACCATTTCCTGCATAATCTTGGGAGTGAAACTCTATGGAAACCTCACGGACAAGAAGGCGGGCAGCAATTGGATTATGATTCCTGCTTCCACGTTCGAGAAATTCCTCTCGATGTTCCTTATTGTCTTCATCATCGTTCCGGTATGCCTTGCCGCAATGCTATTGGTCAGCGACTTGATACTGAGCCTTCTGCCAGGATATACATCGGTTACCAGCTGGATAAACAAAGGTGTCTCCACTATGGCGGACAATGGGTTCAAGGTCAAGTACCTGCCTATGATATGGCTTATGTGGGGCCAGTATGCACTGGCTTTCCTGCTGGGCGCCATCATATTCAAGAAGGCCAAGGTGGGAAAGACCATCCTCTGGATGTTCATCATCGGAACCGTCTCTGGAATTGTTTTCACAAAGATCCTGGGTATGACAGATATGGCAGAGCACTTTATGAGCAGTGTCAGCGAAGCGAGCGTATACGGCATTCAATCAAGGGTGAACTGGTGGCTCAACATATCCTGGTTCGGATGGGTTGCAGTCCTTGCCGCCGGCATCTTCTGGAGACTCAAGACAATCAAACACTAGAGCGTTATGGAATTTGATCAGAATAAACCCATATACCTGCAGATCTGCGACGCGATATGCGAGCAGATACTGGACGGAAG
Organism: uncultured Bacteroidia bacterium; assembly: GCA_902761655.1. Classification (GTDB taxonomy): domain Bacteria; phylum Bacteroidota; class Bacteroidia; order Bacteroidales; family UBA932; genus Cryptobacteroides. Next base: position 11,172 of record CACWLD010000027.1, read on the forward strand.
GCTCAAGGCCGAAGACCGTATACCTTCCGTGCGGGAATACGGCGCGGACATAGGGGTAAACCCCAACACCGTGGCCCGTTCATACGAGAAACTCACCGACTCAGGTATTATCTATACAAAACGCGGACTTGGTTACTTTGTCTCCGCTGAAGCGCGTGAGAAAGTATTGCAGATGGAAAAGAAACGCTTTATGGAAGAGGACGTTCCTGCTTTCCTCAAGAAAATGACATTATTGGAAATAGACCCTAAAGAAATACTGAAATGAATAAACTTATTATAGGCGCAGCCATTATGGCGGCCACGCTCTGCAGCACCAGCTGCAGGTTCGTAACGATAGACCAGAGCAAATTTGACAATGAGAACATAAGCATCAATACAGGCGCAGACACTGGCAAAAAGGACGTCATAAAAGGATCGGACCGCGAGGTCTCAAGGGATTTCTCCAGCCTGGGAGAGATCAGGGAACTGATCATTGACGGCAGCGCAGACGTGAGCGTAAGGCAGTCTGAGAACCCGGTCCTGTCAATTGAACTTCCGGCCAATCTGGAGGATTACCTCAGGGTGGATTATGACAACGGAAAGTGCAATATCTACCTGGACCGCAGCCATAGGTACACCAACGCATCGTTTGACATAATCCTTGGAACTTCCACGCTTGAAAAGCTGTCAATCAACGGAGCAAGCGACATTGAGATGGGCAGGGTGACACTTGGAGACCTTTCCCTTGAAATTAACGGAGCCGGTGACGTAGACATCCATCACATCACCTGCGGAGACCTCTCCATTGAGATAAACGGCGCGGGCGAGATTGACGCCCAGAATATGGACTGCAAGTCCATCACCGCGGAAATCAACGGAGCCGGCGAAATAGATCTTGGAGGCAAGTGCGTAGACCTTGACGTGAGGGTATCAGGCACCGGAAGCGTAGACGTGTCCAGGATGGAATGCACCGGAAAGAAGAACGTCCACAGGGATGGACTGGTCACTATAAAAATCTAACTACTGTTTGGACGAGGCGCGCCATTCTTCCGCGGTCAAGCCCATCACTTCCCTGAACTGGCGCCTGAAATCCGATTTGTCAGCGATGCCCGCTTTCTGCCCTGCGGCAGTGGCGGGCATTGTCGGATACAGGCGCAGCAGGCTGGCGGCATAAGCCACCCTCTGACGCTTGCGCAGGGAAAGGAAGCGGATTCCCAGGATTTCTGAGCAGAACCAGACCATCTGTTCCCGTGTGATGTCCAGGTCCCCGGCAATTTCCTCATAGGTGCTGTCCATACAATACTTGCGCCCTGCAGTCCATTGGTACAGGGCGTCAAGTATCTTCTCTTTCATTGCGGCGTCTTCCCTTGAGAGACGCCGGTTGGAACGGGACATATAACTCTATTGGTGAGCCGGTCTTAGAAGGTCCAGCACCACCTTTACAGGGTTGAAAGTTTCTACGGGCACTTCTACGAAGGCGGTGTTCCAGTCGCTCATTGAGCCGTTCCACAGGCCCGGGAGTTCGAGCGCCTTGAGTTCCCTTCCCTGGAAGCTCTTGGAACTGATGAATCCGGCGTCGTGGTCTACATACTCCAGAAGGTTGAACTTGTTGCCCTTGTAGTCTTTAAGGCAGCAGACAAGGTCGACCGGATTGAAGTGGGTGGCTGCCGCAAGGGCCGCGCAGGCTTCGGGGTTGTTCTTGTCTATCTGCACGCTTTCCAGGATCTGAAGCGACGTGCTGCCGTCCTTGCCGCGCACAATGAAGGGGCCTCCTCCCGGCTCGCCAAGGTTCTTGACCATTCCGCAGACCCTGATGGGGCGGTTCAGCTTGGCGCGGATGAGTTCCGCACGAGCGGCAAGGCCGTCCGCTGCGGGAAGTTCCACGCAAAGGCTGTCGCGCAAGAAGGCTTCCGCCCTGTCGCAAAGATCGGGCGTTACGCCCTTGTCAAACTCGTGCAGAAGGCCGAAAACAGTGTCGCGCAGCATCAGGCACCTGCCCATAAGGACTTTCTTGTACTTTGCAGTCAAAGGCAGCAACCTCTGGTGCGCCACGTTGTCTATGTTCTTTATGGAGACAAGTTCCTCTGCCACATCGTTGAGATTGTATATGAGAGCGCCGTGGCCGGCCGGGCGGAAAAGCATTGAGCCATCGTCCTTCAGGAAAGGCTTGTTGTCCTTGTCTACGGCCACGGTGTCAGTGGCGGGATCCTGATAGGTGAAACGCACGTCGTATTTTACGCCGAATTCTTTCTCGTACTTGTCCTTTACCTCCGCCAGCGCGGCCTCGAACAGAGGGCGGTGCTCAGGGGAGATGGTCACTGTAAGGTGGACGTCGCCGTCCTCCCCGCGCATATAGTCCTGGCCTTCCACCAGGTGCTCTGCGAACGCGGTGCGGCATTCGCCGTCGGGATAGCGGTGGAAACGGATCACGCCCTTGGGCTTGGATCCGTATCCCAGTCCCTCTGGCATAAGCACCACCTCCGCAGGGTTCTTCCCGTCAAAGAGGGCTGGGTCATAGAAAGCGAAGCGCTTGATGTTCTCCGCCAGCGTGCGCACCGCGTCGTTGGGCTCCTTAAGGCCGGCGAAGATATCCTTGAACATCCTGGAAGCGGCTCCGGAGGCCGGGACGAACTTGCACTTGCCGTCAACCTTTGCTCCGGCGGCATAGGCCACCGCCTCTTCCTGTTCCTCCGAATCCAACACCGAAATGCCCTTTGACGGGGTTGCGGGCGCTACGATATCCATCCAAGGAAAACCATCCTTGAACCTCTGTATTTCCTTGAGTATCTTTTCCTGTCTGTCCATATCTTATTCTACGTAAAATTCTTTGCGGTAACTGTAATTGGTGCGGAGGTCTTCAAAGTCGTCCGGACGGAGGCGGAACATAAAGTCGTCTGTGAACACCGGATAGTTGTACTGGAATACCGACGCAATCTGGCCCTGGTTCATTCCCTTTACATCCAGGCGGACGGCCTCCAGTTCCTTGACCGTTGTGGGCGGAAAGAAGTCGTACAGCTCCTCTATCCCAAAGAAGCGGGCAACCGCCCTTACGGCCGCCGCGGTGCCGTTCTGCTTGCCCTGATATGAATATCCGGCAATGTGCGGGGTTGCTATGTCCACCGCATCCATAAGTTTCTTGTTGATCTTGGGCTCGTTGTTCCAGGTGTCAATAATGACAGGTCCCAGCTTGGGGATGGCCTTCATTAAGGCTTTCTCATCCACCACCTCTCCCCTTGAGGAATTGATGAAGAATGCGCCCGGAAGCATATGGTGGAAGAAGGACTTGTTTGCCATATGGCGGGTGGTATGGTTGAGAGGCACGTGCAGGGTCACTATCTGGCAGTTCTGCAGGAGTTCCTCCTGGGAGCAGAAGCCCTCCGGGCCTTCGGCCTTGGCGCGGGGCGGGTCGCACTGGTATACCTTGAAGCCAAGGTACCTGGCCATCGAGGCCACGCGGCTGCCCACGTTTCCTACTCCGATCACGCCAAACGTGGCCCCGCTCAGGTCAATTGTCTTGCGGGATGCAGTTCCGTAAAGTGCGGAGAAAACATAGTCCATTACGCCTCCTGCATTGCATCCTGCGGCGTTGCGCACATAGATGCCGTGCCTGCGGCAGAAATTGAAGTCTATGTGGTCCGTGCCAATGGTGGCCGTGGCTATTATCTTGACCGTGGTTCCGTGGAGCAGCTTGCGGTTGCATCTGGTCCTGGTACGGATTATCAGGGCGTCCGCGTCTAGCAGGTCTTCGCGGCAGATTTCACGGCCGTCCTTGTAGAGGACTTCCTGAACATAAGGTTCGAACACCCCTTCTATGAAAGGGATGGCTTTGTCTATGACTATTTTCATTTCAGTATTATTTCCTGTACCCAGGATACCCGGGGGTCTTCCTTGGTGAAAAGGTTGTCCCTGTCAAGCAGGAGGTTGATTTTTTCCACCAGCGCATCTTTCTGGAAGGACAGCTGGTTGCGCACAACGGATGAGTTTAGCGTAATGTACAGCTTTCCGCCCCTGAAATAGCGCTTGATCGTATATTGTGCAGCCCCGGAAGCCTGGTCCCACGCGGCGAACACGCGCCTAGTGTTCAAGCCCGAAGCTATTTTCATCGAGTCTATGTACTCCTTGACCAGCTGGTCCATCCCAACTGCGGTCTTCCTTTCTATCCTCACAGGTTTCATAAGCGTTTGAAAGAGCCTCCTTCCGCCTCGAAATATGCCCTGTCCTTTGTGATCTCGTCCACTATCGCGCTCATTCTCACCTTGTTGCAGTCACTGAGGAATATCTGTCCAAAGTCCTGCCCCGCCACCATCTTGAGCAGGTTGGAAATGCGGCCCAGGTCAAGCTTGTCAAACAGGTCGTCCAACAGAAGGATGGGGGTGAAGCCGTAATTGCGCTTCATTATCTCATACTGCGCAAACTTGAGCGCCACAAGGAAGGACTTCTGCTGTCCCTGTGATCCGCATTTGCGTATGGGATGGCCGTTAAGCGTGAACAGGAAATCGTCCCTCTGGAGGCCTGCGGTGGTGAAACGCATTGCCGCGTCCCTGTCCCTGCGCTCACGCAGGATGTCTTCCAAGGATCCCTTTTCAAGGTCCGATCGGTACTCTATGCCCACCTGCTCCCCTCCTCCGGAGATGAACGCGTAATAATCCCTCACCACTGGCGAAAGCTGCTCTGCGAACTGCTTCCTGGCCTCGAACACCGGGACGGCCAGCGCGGACATCCTCTGGCCGAAGACATCCAGCAGGGCAGGTTCCGCGCCGCCGTCCTTAAGGAGGCGGTTGCGCTGGAGCAGCAGCCTGTTGTATTGCTGCAACGCGCTCAGGTACTCCCTGTCCATCTGCGAAAGCACCGAGTTCACGAAGCGCCTGCGTTCCTCTCCTGACTCCGCCACCAGGGCGTAGTCCTGCGGAGAGACCATAACCACCGGCAGCACTCCTATATGCTCCGATGCGCGGGCGTAAGGCTTATCGTCCCGCTTGATCTTCTTTTCGCCGCCGCTCTCGGACCTGACGCTGAAGCGGGACTCCATTCCTCCCGGCATTGCGTAAACGCCGGAAATGGAGAAACATTCAGTGCCGTAGCGGAAATTGTACCTGTCCGTGGTGCTGAAGGCGCTCTTGGTCATTGACAGGTAATAGACTGCGTCTATCAGGTTAGTCTTCCCTTCCCCGTTGTTACCACAGATGCAGTTGACGTTGGGAGAGAATTCAAGCTCCTGGAGCGCAATGTTCCGGAAATCCTGGACCACTATTTTCTTGAGCACCGGCATAGAATACAAATATATCAAAAGAAATTGGTTTTTCCGTAGTTTTTTAGTACTTTTGCCAGCTATCAGGTTTTAGACAAAAAATAATAAAGCATAATCATAACAATGGCTAACAAAGACGCAAAAGGGACACAGCAGCAGGAGAAAGTAATAGAGTCTGTGTCCAAGACAGAGCAATTTTACAACGAGAACAAGAAACTTATCTGGGGCTGCCTTATCGGAATTGTGGTAATTGGGCTCGCAATCCTTGGATACCGCAAGTTCATCTATGAGCCCAAGGCTGCAGAGGCTGCGGCTCAGATGTTCCCCGCAGAGAACTCCTTCATCAACGGAGAGTTCCAGCTGGCCCTTGACGGAGACGGCAACAATATGGGTCTCAGGGATATCATCTCAGAGTACGGCAACAAGGCCGGAAAGGCCGTTTACCTGTACGCCGGACTCAGCGCACTCAACCTCCAGCAGTATGACGAGGCCATCAAGTACCTCAAGAAATACAAGGCTAAGGACAACATTATGACTGCACGCGCCCTTATGGCTATAGGAGACTCCTACGAAGGCCTTGGCGACACCGCCAACGCCCTTGCATACTGGGACAAGTCCACAAAGGTTGACGAGGAAATGTTGTTCAACGCCAGCACCCTCATCAAGATGGGCATCACTTACGAGGAGCAGGGACAGCCGGAAAAGGCCCTCGCCTGCTACAAGAAGATCGAAGACAAATATCCTCAGTCCATCGAGGGATACGACATAGCTAAGTACATAACCAGAATAGAAACCGCAAGGTAATATGGGAAGAGCATTTGAATTCCGTAAGGAAAGGAAACTTAAGAGGTGGGGCCATATGGCCCGCGTCTTCACCAAACTGGGCAAGGAAATCACCATCGCCGTTAAGAACGGAGGTCCTGACGTAACCGGCAACCCGCGTCTGCGCGCGCTTATCGCAGAGGCCAAGTCGGAGCAGATGCCCAAGGAGAACATAGAAAGGGCCATCAAGAAGGCAACCGACAAGTCCCTTGGAGATTTCAAAGAGCTCGTTTATGAAGGATACGGACCTTTTGGCATAGCATACCTCGTAGAGACCGCAACCGACAACAACACCCGAACCGTGGCCAATGTCCGCAGCTACTTCACAAAGTGCGGCGGAAGCCTTGGAACCAGCGGCTCCGTAAGCTTTATGTTCGACCACAAATGCGTATTCCGCATCAAGGAGAACGAAGGTATGGACCTGGAGGAATTCGAACTTGAACTCATAGACTACGGCGCAGAGGAAGTGTTTGAGGAAGTGGAAGTTGACGAGGATGACAACGAGACCAAGACCGTTTGCATATACGGAAGCTATGAGTCTTACGGCGCCCTCCAGAAATACATCGAGGAGAACGGCTACGAGCTCATTTCCGGAGGCTTCGAGCGCATCCCTAACGTCGATCTCAAGGAAGTCACACCTGAGCAGCGCGCAACCCTGGAGAAGCTCATAGACCTTCTTGAAGAGGACGAGGACGTAACCCACGTCTACACCACTATGAAGCCCGCGGAGGAGTAAAATCCAAGTTCAGGACAAATACCTTAAAGGAAGACTTTTGTCTTCCTTTTTTTGTTCTTTTCCGTTTTGTTATTCTGCCTAAAAATGATTATCTTGTGCGAGATTTGCGGCTTGGTAAGCCACATCTGATTTTTACCCTAAAAATTATTAACCAATATACCTAATGAGTATTCAAACAGATAAGATTCAGGAGCTCGTAGAACGCAGGGCCCAGGCCAGATTGGGCGGCGGCGAAAAGCGTATCGAGGCTCAGCATCAAAAAGGCAAGCTCACCGCCCGTGAGCGCCTTGCTCTTCTTTTGGACGAAGGCAGCTTTGAGGAGTTCGACCAGTTTGTACAGCACCGTTGCACAAACTTCGGAATGGACAAGACCCACGTTGACGGTGACGGAGTGGTTACCGGACAGGGCACCATTGACGGACGCCTCGTTTACGTGTTCGCCCAGGATTTCACGGTGAACGGAGGTTCACTCAGCAAAACAATGTCTGAGAAAATCTGCAAGGTGATGGATATGGCCGCCCGTAACGGCGCCCCTTGCATCGGCCTTAACGACAGCGGCGGCGCACGCATCCAGGAAGGAATTGACGCGCTTGCAGGCTATGGCGAGATTTTCGAGAGGAACATCCTTTCTTCCGGAGTAGTTCCGCAGATCAGCGGAATTTTCGGTCCTTGCGCCGGCGGAGCGGTTTACTCCCCCGCGCTCACTGACTTCACCGTAATGGTTCAGGACACTTCCTATATGTTCCTCACCGGCCCTGCAGTAGTAAAGCAGGTTACAGGAGAGGAAGTAAGCCAGGAGGAACTGGGCGGAGCGGCCGTACACTCTTCAAAGAGCGGTGTGGCCCACTTTGCCGCAGCTGACGACAAGGAAGGCATCCAGACCATCAAGGAGCTTCTGAGCTATCTGCCACAAAACAATATGCAGAGCGCCCCTGTAAAGCCCACCGCAGACCCTGCAGGCCGCGCAGACGACGCCCTCAACGACATAATCCCGGACAACCCCAACAAGGCCTACGATATGTACGGCGTAATTGGAAGCATCGTGGATGACGGCAAATTCTTTGAGGTACACAAGAATTTCGCTAAGAACATTATCGTGGGATTCGCCCATATGAACGGACAGAGCGTAGGTATCGTGGCCAACCAGCCCAACGTGCTCGCAGGTGTGCTGGACATCAACGCCAGCCGCAAGGCAGCCCGTTTCGTACGCTTCTGCGACGCATTCAACATTCCTCTTGTAACCCTGGTTGACGTTCCCGGTTTCCTCTGCGGAACACAGCAGGAGTACGGCGCAATCATCACCAACGGCGCAAAGCTTCTCTACGCATACGGAGAGGCCACCGTTCCAAAGGTTACCGTTACCCTTCGCAAGAGCTACGGCGGAGCACACATCGTAATGAGCTGCAAGCAGCTCCGCGGCGATATCAACTACGCCTGGCCAACCGCTTCAATCGCAGTGATGGGAGCAGAGGGAGCTGTTGACGTGCTGTTCAAGGACGCCGGCGAAGAGCGCGAGCAGAAGATCAACGAGTACAACGACCTCTTCTCCAACCCTTACCGCGCAGCGGAGAAAGGCTATATCGAGGATGTAATCGAGCCTCGCAACACCCGCTTCCGCGTAATCAGGGCGCTTGAGACTCTCAAGGGCAAGAGACAGGACGTTCCTGCCAAGAAACACGACAATCTGCCATTATGATGAACCTTTTATTTACCGAATTACCAAACGGACATACAATAACGGACAAAGGGGCCGCTCTGCTTCAGACTGACCCTCACGGCACCACCCTTACCCTTATCGCCGTGTCCACTGTATTCCTGGGCCTGATAATCCTGTACTGCATCTACACGCTGTCAGGAAATATCTTCTCCGGTAAATACAAGAAGGATCCGTCAAAGAAGAAAGCCAAGGTAAAGGCTCCGGCAAAGGCCGCGGGGATGACCCCGGAGGTAGCCGCAGCAATCGCCCTGGCTCTTAACGCAGGCGCAGGCAACGAGGCTGAAATAGCAGCCCTTACAGCCCTGAGCCTCTATCTTGGCACAAGTACCCACGACGCCGAGTCCTACATCCTTACAATCAAGGATTCAGGCAACAGCTGGAATAACAATCAGAACTTTAGAAAATTACCACGATAATGAAAGAATATAAATTCAAGATCAACGGAAACGACTATACCGTTGTCATCAATTCCGTAGAAGGCGCAAACGCCGCCGTTACAGTAAACGGAGCAAATTACAATGTTGAAATAGAGAACGCACCTGCAGCAGTCGCAGCAGCACCTGCAGCTCCCGCAGCGGCACCCGCCGCAGCCGCAGCTCCTGCAGCCGCCCCCAAGGCAGCAGCTCCTGCCGGAGGAAAGACCATCACTTCCCCGCTTCCGGGCGTCATCATCGACGTCAGCGTGACAGTGGGCCAGGCTGTCAAGAAAGGCCAGAAGATTGCCGTTCTTGAGGCTATGAAGATGGAGAACGAGATCCTTGCCGAGTTCGACGGCACAGTAACAGAGATTTTCATCAAGAAGGGAGATTCAGTTCTTGAGGGAGCCAACGTTGTAACTCTTGCCTAATGGAGAATATAGTTGAAAGTCTAAAACAATTCTGGCTGTTCACGGGATTCGCCAACGCTACGGGGGCGCATCTGATAATGATACTCATCGGTATCATCTTCATCACCCTGGGAATAGTCAAGCACTGGGAGCCGCTTCTGCTGGTACCTATCGGCTTTGGAATGATCGTGGGTAACATCCCTCTGTTCCCTGGCCTCCAGGTAAGTATCTATGAGCAGAACTCGGTTCTGAACATCCTGTACCAGGGTGTGCGTATGGGCTGGTACCCGCCGCTCATCTTCCTTGGTATCGGAGCAATGACGGACTTCTCCGCCTTGATATCGCAGCCCCGCCTTATCCTTATCGGAGCGGCGGCGCAGTGCGGTATCTTTGGCGCATACCTCCTTGCCCTTGCCCTGGGATTCACCCCCAGCGAGGCCGGAGCCATCGGAATCATCGGCGGAGCCGACGGTCCTACCGCCATCTTCCTCAGCGGAAGGCTGGCACCGGACCTGATGGGCGCCATCGCCGTTTCCGCTTACTCATATATGGCCCTCGTCCCTGTTATCCAGAAGCCTATTATGCTGCTTCTCACCAACAAGAAGGAGAGGCTCATCCGTATGCCAAGACCGCGTCCGGTAAGCCAGAAAGAGAAGATCATCTTCCCTGTCATCGGATTCATCTGCACCGCGTTCATAGTTCCTTCAGGACTGCCGCTGCTGGGTATGCTGTTCTTTGGAAACCTGCTTAAGGAATCCGGAGTCACCAGGCGTCTGGCAGAGACCGCCCGCGGACCGCTCATCGACGTGGTTACAACCCTCATCGGTCTCACAGTGGGAGCATCCACCCAGGCAAACGTATTCCTTACGGGAAATTCCCTCAAGATCTTCGGCCTTGGACTCCTCTCATTCGTAATCGCCACAACCTGCGGAGTGCTGTTCGTGAAGTTTATGAACCTGTTCCTCAAGGAAGGCCACAAGATCAACCCGCTTATCGGTAACGCCGGAGTATCCGCCGTTCCTGACAGCGCGCGCGTATCTGAGACCGTAGGTCTGGAATGCGACCCGGGCAACCACCTGCTTATGCACGCAATGGCACCTAACGTTGCCGGAGTTATCGGTTCCGCAGTTGCAGCCGGTATCCTCCTGGGATTCCTCGGATAGAATTAACAAAATATAAACCTTAAATAATTATTAACATGCAGAACAAATTACAAGAATTGACCGACCGCCTGTACCAGGAAGGATTGTCAAAAGGTAAAGAAGAAGGAGCCAGACTTGTAGAAGCTGCACAGTCAGAAGCCCAGGCCATCATTGAGAAAGCGAAGGCCCAGGCTGCTGAAATTGTTGAACAGGCCAAGGCGGACGCTGCTGACTATAAGACCAAGATTGAGGGCGACCTCAAGATGGCTTCCAGCCAGAGCCTCCAGTTCACAAAGAAGGAGATCGAGAACCTTGTGGTTACAAAGATCGCCGACGAGCAGGTGTCTAAAGCCCTTACTTCCCCTGATTTCCTCAAGGAGATCATCAAGACCGTAGCTGAGAAATTCAGCGCCCAGGAGTCTGCAGACCTTCAAATGGTTCTCCCCGCAGCCCTTCAGGACCAGGTTGAGCCGTTCATCAAGAGCGAGCTTGCAAAGGTTGTGAAAGGTGACGTCAAGGCTGACTTCTCAAAGAAGATTGCCGGCGGTTTCACAATCGGCCCCAAGGACGGAGGCTATTTCATCAGTCTGACCGACGATTCATTCAAAGAACTTATCGGAGAGTATCTGAGACCTGTCACAAAGAAGCTCCTGTTCGGGGAATAAAGCCCGCTACTACCAATATATATGAATAATTATGTATATATAATCAGTAGTCTGCCGGCCCTCTCCCAGGACTGGAAAGGTTCCGACGGCTTCAGCGCCAAGGAAATCATAGCTGAGATCAAGGAGCGTCTGTCCGTAAAGGACAACGAGAAGATCGATTTCTTCCTCAAGGGTTTCGACGACGATTCCCTGAACAAGGAATACTATGAAAATGCCGCTGAGGACAAGAGTCAGTTCGTTAAGGACTTCTACAAGTTCGATATGAACGTGCGCAATGTCAAGGCCCGGTACCTCAATGCCGCCTTCGACCGCCCGGCAGACCAGGACGTGATTGTCCTGGAAGGCCAGGACACTTCCTTCGAGGAAGAGCCCAAGGTTAAGGCCGTCCTGGAGAACAAGGACATCCTGGCCCGTGAAAAAGGCCTGGACGACATTATGTGGAACAAGATATACGAACTTACCCTGTTCCACTACCTGGATATGGATGTAATCTATTCTTTCCTTGCCAAGCTCCACATCATTGACAGGTGGCTGAAGCTGGACGAGCAGACGGGTCGTGAGATGTTCCGCAAGCTCGTAGGAGAGGTAAGAGGCACATTCAAAGGCGTAGAATACTCTGAATAATACAAAAAAAGACAATATGAAAAGTACAGGAAAGGTTATCGGCATCGTTTCCAACCTTGTAACGGTACAGACCAACGGCCCGGTTGCGGAGAATGAGCTCTGCTACATCAACCTGGGCGGCACCAAGCTTTTGGCCGAGGTCATCAAGGTCAACGGCGACAGGGCGTCTGTACAGGTGTTCGAGAGCACCCGAGGACTCAAAAACGGAGACGAAGTCGAATTCGAAGGCAAAATGCTGGAGGTAACTCTGGGCCCGGGCCTTCTGTCCAGCATCTATGACGGTCTGCAGAACAACCTCGCTACAATG
>CACWLD010000028.1 GCA_902761655.1 uncultured Bacteroidia bacterium
GAAAGGGTGGATTTGCCTATGCCCGGCTCTCCGCCTATGAGCACCAGCGATCCCGGGACGATGCCTCCGCCCAGCACGCGGTCGACCTCGGCATAGCCGAGGGAGATGCGCTGCTCCGCGGAGGAGGATATGTCAGAAAGCTGCTGCGGCGCACGCACGCTGCCGGCAGCCGTGTTCCGTGCCTTCGTTACTCCGGTTTCCAGCGTCTTCTCCACCATCGTGTTCCACTCACCGCAGGCGGGGCAGCGCCCCATCCACTTGGAATACTCATTCCCGCAGGAGGTACAGTACCACACCGATTTGCTCTTTGACCCCAATGTCGCCATAATCTATAATAATTGACGTTTAATAGACGTGATTGTTACGCGGAAGGTTGAAAACTTCCATATCTTTTATCTCCCCAGCCTCAATTTTGAAGCGCAGGGCGGTCTTTACCGTGTGCCATCCCTGGTTGCCGCAGGCGCCTGGATTAATGTACAGCATATCAAAGCTGCGGTCCTGCATCACCTTGAGGATGTGGGAGTGCCCGCACACAAAGATCTGCGGCCTGCAGTGCTCTATGAGAGCCTGCGCCCGCAGGTCGTAGTGCCCCGGGCTGCCGCCAATGTGCGTCATAAGCACGGACATTCCTTCCCTTTCAAAATACTGGTAGGAAGGATGAAGGTGGCGGATGTCCTGGCCGTCGCAGTTGCCGTACACGCCCACCAGGGGCTTGAAGGCGGCAATGCTTGCAGCAAAATCCGCACCCGCGCCAAAGTCTCCGGCGTGCCACAGTTCATCCACGGGGGCAAGGAACTCCCGGATCTCCGGATCGAAGGACCCGTGCGTATCGGAGATAAGACCTATATACATTTCAAATAAACTGCCTCTACGGCGGTGAGCGCCGCGGTTTCAGTCCTCAGGCGGGACGGTCCAAGGTGTACGGGGATGAAGCCGCGCGAGACGGCCAGGGCCGCCTCTTCGCGGGAGAAATCCCCCTCCGGGCCAATCAGTATGATAATCTTCTGGAGATCCCCGTCAAGGACGTCATTGATGCTGGTGCGGGGCACTTCGCCCTCAAAGCAGCAGCAGATGAGCTTCAGCGCATCTGCGGGCGCGTCGGCTATATACTGCCTGACGCTTACGGGCTCCTGCACCACCGGAACCGCTCCCTTGAGCGACTGCTTGGACGCCGCAAGCAAGATGCGGCGGAGCCTATCGCTCTTGAACACCTTGCGCTCCGAGTGATCTCCAATTACCGGAGCAATCACGTCCAGACCCAACTCCGTGGCCTTTTCCGCAAACCATTCGTAGCGGTCAATGTTCTTCGTGGGGCAGACTGCCATCTCAAGGAAATAGGGATGCGCGCCCCAGTCCGGCTCTTCGCGCAGGACCTGCGCGACAGCCGCCTTGGGCGAAGCATCAGTCAGCCGGCAGGTGTACAGCGTCCCCAGGCCGTCAATCACAAAGATCTCGTCGCCCTCGCGGTGGCGGAGCACCCTCACGCAGTGAGCGCTCTCCTCTTCCGGGAGGACGCACACTCCGTTCTTTATTTCCGGCGAATAAAAAACTTCCATTGTTACGGACGGATTATCTGTACCTGGCCGTCAACCTCAACCTTGATTATCTGGGAGGCAAAGCCAGTGGAATCTTTCTCGAGCTTATGCGGCACAATGTAGTCCACAGCGTCTCGTATCTCCTGCGGGATGTCCGCATAGACCTCCGGCGAAGGTTCTCCGGAGATATTGGCGGATGTGGACACTATAGGGCGTCCAAGCTTGCGGGCAAGATCCACGCAGAATTCGTTCATAGGGATGCGTATTCCCACGGAACCGTCCTCAGCCACCGCATTGTGTGCAATATAATGCCTGTCCGGCACGGTGGAGGTGATTGCCCCGGGATAAACTATGGTCATTGGCCTGTCGTTTACCTCCACCAGGTCAATGGCAATGTTGGGGACCACCTTGATATACTTGGCCACCATATCCAGGTCGCTTGCAAGCAGCACCAGGGACTTTGCCTCAGGGCGCTTCTTGATCTGGAAAATGCGGGCAACGGCATCGGGGTTGGTGGCGTCGCAGCCAAGGCCCCAGATGGTATCGGTAGGATAAAGGATCACTCCCCCGGAGCGCAGCACCTGCAGGGCGGCGTCCAGGATAGGTTTTGTATCAATAGCCATAATAATCGTTGAATAAAGTGCCTTTCTTGCGCCAGTAACGGATAAGCAGCCAGCCAAAGAGCATTCCTCCAAGGTGGGCGAAATGTGCAATGCCGTCAATTGTGCCGGTTATGCCGGTAACCAGCTCTATCACTGCGAATATGATTATCCAGGTCTTGGAACTCATAGACGTGAACGGAAGGAAAATTAGGCTCAGCCTTGCGTCAGGGAAGAGCATAGCATAGGTGATGAGCAGGCCGTAGATGGCGCCCGAAGCTCCCAGCGTAGGGGTCATCTTGAGGGCTGCGTAATTGGCAACCGCGTTTGCGGAGCCGTTGGCAATCCCCGTCATAAAGGTCTGCGCCTGTATATACTGTACGCCAAGGTGCAGCACCACGGCTCCCAGGCCGCACACAAAGTATAGGATAAGGAATTTCTTCTCCCCTATGGTGCGCTCTATTATGGAGCCGAACATATACAGGGCGTACATATTGAACAGTATGTGCCAGAAACCGCCGTGCATAAACATATGGGTTATGATCTGCCAGGGGCGGAAATACTGGGATGCGGGATAGAACAACGCAAACCTGCTTACCATAAAATCCTGGTTTATCAGGGTAGCCACAAAGACTATTATGTTAATGGCAATCAGGTTCTTGGTTGCTTTTGGGATGTTTTCAAACATAAACTACTTTGAAAATTTTGAGTCCAGTTCCTCGGAAGGAATTATGGATATGATTCTTAATCCGCCGGAGGTGTATTCCGCGTTGCTGCTTCCCAGCAGCTCGTCTACCAGACGCTGCGCCTCCACCGGCGAGGATATCTCCTGCATAGAGCGTGCCCCAAGGGCTGCAAGCTTCTGGGCGGTGGCCGCCTGCATCACTTCCTCCAGGGAGTTCTGCCCTTCTGTCAGGATGGACAGCAGTTCCGCTGCCATTTTCTGCACGCTGGCGGCGTCTGCGCCGTAGCCCTCCGGCAGGCCGTTGAATATTACGGTATCGTCCCCGAAGGCGCTGATGTCAAAGCCCAGCCTGCCAAGCAGGGCAGCGTGCTCGTCAAAGACCATCTTGTTCAGCTTGCCAACCTCCACCTTCACGGGGAAGAGTGTTTTCTGCGTCACGTGGCCGTCGCGACCCAGCGCTTCAAGGAAGCGGTCGAAAAGGACACGCTCCTGCGCCCTGCGCGCGTGCACCACCATAAGGCCGGACTTGACCGGCACCAGGATGTACTTGCCGTGCAGCACCATCACGCGGGATGCGGACACGGTCCTTTCCTCAAAGAGGCGGCCGTAGCTCTGGTGCTGGCTGACGGCGGCCTGCGGACTGTACCCCTGCGCGCCCTGGCTCCTGGATTCAGGGAAGTCGAAACTGCGGTCAGGCGCTATGGATTTGTCCTCGAAGGGATTGTAGTTGAAATCTATGGCCGGGGCGGGCGCGCTGGCGGGCTTGTACTGCTCAAAGTTCTTGCCCAGCACCGGAAGGTCCTTGTCCGCCGCGGCGGTGTCAAAGTCTATCACGTCCCCGAACGAAGTCTTGCCCAGGGTTTCCTTGACCGCGGCGCTTATTACCTGGAATATGACGGATTCCTCCTCGAACTTGACCTCTGTCTTGGTGGGATGGATGTTTACGTCCACGGATTGAGGGTCCACCGTAAGGTACAGGAAATAGGACGGCGTAACGCCTTCCGGGATGAAGTTCTCGTACGCCTTCATCACCGCCTTGTGCATATATGCGCTGCGGAAATACCTGCCGTTCACAAAGAAGAACTGGTTGCCCGGGGTCTTGCGGGCGTCCTGCGGACGTCCCACAAAGCCGCTTACCTTTACCAGCGAAGTGTTGACCTCAACGTCTACGATCTCCTCCGCCACGGATGTGCCCATCAAGTCCATAACCCTGAATTTCAGGGATTTTGCAGGCTTGAGGGAATAAATCTCCTTGCCGTTCATTGTAAGGCTGAAGCCCACGTCCGGGCGTGTGAGGGCCACCCTCTGGAATTCTTCCAGGATGTGGCGTGACTCAACGCTGTCGCTCTTGAGGAACTTGCGCCGCGCCGGAGTGTTGTAGAAAAGGTTTCGGACGCTGAAGTTGCACCCCTGCGGCGCCGCTGTCTCCTTGGCTTCGGCAATCTTTCCCGCCGTGACGATGACCTGGGTGCCAAGGTCATCGCCCTCCCTGCGGGTGCGGAGGGTGACGTCCGATACTGCGGCTATGGATGCGAGCGCCTCGCCACGGAAGCCGTAGGTGAGGATGGCGTGAAGGTCCTGCGGGGCGGACAGCTTGGAAGTGGCGTGGCGCTCGAAACACAGCCTCGCATCCTCCGGAGACATTCCGCATCCGTTGTCAATTACCTGTATGAGGGTCCTGCCGGAGTCCGTTATGACCACGGCAATCTTGTCCGCTCCTGCGTCCACGGCGTTCTCCACCAACTCCTTCACAACGGAAGCAGGGCGCTGTACCACTTCTCCCGCGGCAATGAGGTTGGCAAGGTTTTCCGGCAGTATCTGCAGTTTGCCCATTACAGAAGAGCGTAGAATTTGGCAATGAACCAGAGCATCACAAAGATCAGGATCAGGCCAACTATGCCAATGATACCCGCGGTCCTGGTAGATGCGGAACGTGAACGCCTGTAGTTGCCGTTGCGCCAGGATCCCTGAATGTAGGAACCCGGTACGTAATCTTCTTTCTTCATCTCCTTGTCGGCCGTTCCGTCCACCTGGCCGAACTTCTGGCGGAGCTCTTCTTTCTTGGGGTCGTAATAAATTGGCTTATAGTTGAACACGCGGTGTTCCTGGTCGCCAAACATATTGAATATTCCCATATTGCTAAAGCGTTGATGTAACTAACAAATTTAGCGATTTTTATTAAATTTGCAGTAATATGTTACTGGGGTTTAAAAGAGATTACAGGATAGGTCAGGGTTATGACGTCCACGCCATTGCGGAAGGGCTTCCAATGTGGCTGGGAGGAGTGCAGGTGGAAAGCCCCAAGGGCTTTGTAGCCCACTCCGACGGCGACGTGGCCATCCACGCTCTTTGCGACGCCCTCCTGGGCGCGCTGGCGCTTGGGGATATAGGCCACCTTTTCCCCGACACCGATCCCCAGTACAAAGGCATCGACAGCAAAATCCTGCTGGACAAGGTGATGCGCCTGGTATGGCGGGACGGCTGGAGAGTCTGCAACGCAGACATCACCATCGCCCTCCAGGCGCCAAAGCTTGCTCCGCTTGTCCCGCAGATGCGGGAAACGCTCGCAAAGATAATGGAGGTGGGTACTGACCGCGTGAGCGTAAAGGCCACCACAACGGAGCGTCTGGGCTTTGTTGGCCGGGGCGAAGGGTGCGAAGTCTGGGCTATTGTAATGTTAGAGAAAAGAACACTATAAAATTTTTTTGCATTTTTCTAAAAGTGTTGTACATTTGCACTCCCAATCCGTTGAGGGTTTGACATATTGAGATATGGTGTAATGGTAGCACTACAGATTCTGGCTCTGTCAGTGAGGGTTCGAGTCCTTCTATCTCAACTTTTTTTCATACTCCATATATACTTCCCGGCGCAGTACCTTGCGACGGTTTTTTTATTTTTTTGGTAACCCCAAGCAAAATTTCTATATTAGTGTGCTTGAATTGATAGTACTAAACTAAAAACTTTAATATGTCACAATCTACATCTGAAGCAAAAGGCTTTTACAAACTAAGCTGGCTGCAGCGCATAGGCTTTGGCTCGGGAGACCTTGCCCAGAACCTTATCTACCAGACTATCAGCATCTGGCTCCTGTTCTTCTATACAAACGTGTTCGGCCTCAAGCCCGAGGTTGCCGCGGTAATGTTCCTGATTGTCCGCCTCGTGGACGTTCTTTGGGACCCTATCGTTGGAACCTTCGTTGACAAGAGCAATCCCAAGTGGGGTAAATACCGCTCCTGGCTTATCCTTGGAGGTATTCCTCTGGTGGGCCTGGCTATCCTCTGCTTCTGGAACGGATTCAGCGGATCGCTGGTTTACGCATACATCACCTACGTGGGAATGAGTATGTGCTACACCTTGGTGAACGTGCCTTACGGTGCCCTCAACTCCTCCCTCACCAGGGACACTGACGAGATCACCATCCTCACCAGCGTGCGTATGTTTATGGCAAACCTTGGAGGTCTGCTGGTAAAATCCCTGCCTTTGATCATAGCCATCTTCGCACCTAAGGTGCTGAACCCTTCCACAGGAAAGATGGAGGCTGTTTACAACACCCCGGAGGCAGCTCCCGCCTGGTTCATCACAATGACAATCTTCGCCCTTGCAGGCCTGGTACTCCTCATCTTCTGCTTCTCCCAAACCAAGGAGAAAGTGGTTATGGACGAGAAGGAATCCGCAAACGTAAAGGTCAGCGACCTGTGGATGGAGTTTGTCCGCAACAAGCCTCTCCGCATCCTTGCCTTCTTCTTTGTAACTGCATTTGCAATGATGTCCGTGGGTAACGCCGCAGACTCATACTTTATGACATACAACATTGGGGCAACCCCTCTTATGACTACCATCTTTATGTGGCTGAGCACCATCCCGGCATTCATCTTTATGCCTCTGGTTCCTGCCATCAAGCGCAAGATTGGAAAGAAGGGTATGTTCTACCTGTTCCTTGGCGTGGGTATCCTTGGTATGCTTATGATGTATCTCTTCGTAAGCATTCCCGCCCTCAAGTCCCAGTTCTGGCTGCTCTGCATCGCCCAGTTCGTAAAGAACACCGGTGTCATTGTGGCAACAGGTTATATGTGGGCCCTGGTTCCTGAGGTCGTTTCCTATGGCGAGTACACCTCCGGACGCCGTATCGCAGGTATCGTGAACGCCCTCACGGGAATCTTCTTCAAGGCCGGAATGGCCCTTGGTGGAGTTGTTCCTGGACTTGTACTGGCCTGGGTTGGCTTCAACGCAGAGAACAAGGTTCAGACCCCTCTCGCAGAGCAGGGTATCCTCTGGCTGGTTTGCGTCATCCCTGCAATCCTCCTTGCACTGGCAATGTGGATCATCAGCAAGTACGAGCTCTCTGACGAGAAGATGGACGAAATCAACAAGGCAATCACAGAAAAAGCACTTAACGAATAATAACACACTATGGCAAAGAAAGTTCAGAAAAGATACCTCTTCCTTGAGGACTATATGGCAGACCCGTCCGTTCACGTATTCGACGGCAAACTTTACATCTACCCTTCACACGACTGGGAGTCAGCGGCTCCGGACGATGACTTTGGCAGCGAGTACGATATGAAGGACTACCACGTCCTCTCCCTGGAGGGCCCGGACCCTATGACTTCGCCCATCAAGGACAACGGCAAGGCCATCGATATCAAGGACATCCCCTGGGCGGGACGCCAGCTTTGGGACAACGATGTTGTAAAGGGACGCGACGGCCGCTATTATATGTATTTCCCCGCTAAGGACAAGACCGATATCTTCCGTTGCGGTGTGGCTATTTCCGACAGCCCTGTAGGACCTTTCGTTCCTCAGCCGGATCCTATCCGCGGAAGCTATTCAATTGACTACGCCGTCCTCCACGACGATGACGATGAGTACTATATGTACTTTGGAGGCATCTGGGGCGGACAGCTGCAGCGCTATGAGAACAATATGGCAAAGGACTGCGGTACTTCCTATCCTGCCGATGACGAGCCCGCAATCCCGGCCCGCGTTGTGAAACTGGGCAAGGATATGCTTCAATTCGCGGAGGCTCCAAAGCCGGTTGTCCTTCTTGACGAGGACGGCAAGCCTATCACCGTGGCTGACAACAACCGCCGTTTCTTTGAGGCCAGCTGGATGCACAAGTACAACGGAAAGTACTACTTCAGCTACTCTACCGGCGACACCCACTGCATCTGCTACGCTATTGGTGACAATCCTTACGGACCTTTCACATATAAGGGCAAGATCCTCACTCCGGTATACGGATGGACCACCCACCACTCAATTGTGGAGTATAACGGCAAGTGGTATCTCTTCCACCACGACAGCGGCCCTTCCAAGGGAATCAACCGTCTCCGCTCCCTCAAGGTGTGTGAGCTGACCTACGACAAGGACGGCCTCATAGAGACCATCGAAGGCCTTGACGACTAATCCGGACGGTCCGGATGGATGCTGGGGAGAAAAGTGCCACAAAGCAGGCAAAGCCGAAAGCACTTTTCTCCCCAGCATCGCATCCTCCCCTCTAGGAAATTATGTATCTTTGATAGCGTTAACCGGCCCTTGGGGCTATAATCTATTTTTAATCAATGAAAACATCATTACGTATCCTTCTTCTGGCCTCAGTGATCCTGGCGGTGCTGTGCCCCCCGGCCCAGGCCCAGAAGAAGCTCAAAAACACGGAGGTTGCCAGTGCCCTTAAAGGCTATTTCACCCTGGCGGACAATGGAGTAGTTTCACCTGACAGCGAAGGCTTCATCAGAAGATGGATGCTTCTGGACCCTATCAGCAAACCCAACAGCACCAACCAGGTATTCACCATCAAGTATACAAGGGACGCAATCCTTCAGGAATATTTCCCGGGCCAGTTCACAATGATGCCCAAAGATGGCGACAGGGTCAGGGTGGTGATGGAATACCAGCCCCCCGTGGACGTATCCACAAGTTATTCTACATATGACCCCAACGATGCCGGAAAGATGATAAAGGCCAACCTGTACTGGCACGCGCTGGACAGCGACCACTTCTTCGTGAAGCTGTTCCGCTTTGCCGCCGGACTTGACAGGGACCGCTACGGTGCCATTTTCTGGTCCGTAACCGTTATCAATTGCGACGAGGACATAGAGGACGTCAGGCTGTCCGTAGGAGCCAACTGCGGAGGAATGTGGTGGCTCAACGGAGAAGAAGTCCTCCTGCTGGCGGGTGACCGCCATATGGGCGTTGACAGCTTTGTCTCAAAGCACGTCACGCTCAAGAAAGGCAAGAATGTCCTTCGCGGGGCCACCATCAACGGAATTGGAATGAGCGAGTTCTGCGCCCGATTCGTTGATGACAACGGCCAGCCCGTAACCAATTTCACCGTTAGTTGCAATTAAACCCGAACAGTTATGAAAAGAATAATCTCCATCATAGTTGGAATGTCAACCCTTCTGCTGGCAATGGATTCTGCGTTTGCCCAGGCGGGCCAGCCATTCATTCACGATCCATCCACAATTGTCAAGTGCGACGGCAAGTACTATACGTTTGGAACAGGCAGCGGCGGTCTCATCTCGGAGGACGGCTGGACCTGGCACAGCGGTGGCGTGCGTCCTGGCGGCGGAGCCGCCCCTGACGCCATAAAGCTGGGCGACCGGTACCTGGTAGGATACAACACCTTCGGAGGCGGACTGGGAGGCGGACACGCCAACGCCATAATGGTTATGTGGAACAAGACCCTGGACCCCAATTCTCCGGATTTCGAGTACTCCGAGGCCTTCAGCGTAGCTGAGTCCCTCCCTGACGAGGATTGCGACGCCATAGACCTTGGCCTGATGCTGGATCCCTCCACTGGCAGGCTTTTCTGCACATACGGAACATACTTCGGATACATCCGCCAGGTGGAACTGGACCCTGTGACGGGTCGCCGTCTCCCCGGCAACGAAGCCATAGACGTAGCCAGGAACTGCGAGGCCTCCACAATGATGTACCACGACGGGTGGTACTACCTGCTGGGCACCCACGGATCCTGCTGCGACGGCCTCAACTCTTCATATAATATTGTGGTAGGACGCTCCAGGAACCCTAACGGACCGTTTATGGACAATGTGGGACGTTCGATGCTCCAGGGAGGCGGAAAGCCGGTGATCACCGCCGAGCCGCGCCTGATGGGCCCCGGCCATTTTGGACGTTACATTGAGGAGGAAGGTGTAGAGAAGATGTCTTTCCACTGGGAGGCTGACCTTGACCGCAGCGGCCGCAGCGTGCTGGGAATCAGGCCCCTTCTCTGGAAGGACGGCTGGCCGGTAGCGGGCAAAGCCTTCGTCCCGGGAACCTATGAGATCCAGTCCATCAGAAGCGGATACGCCCTGCAGATTGACGTTGAGTTCATCCGCGTACAGGGAGGAATGCGCCGCAGGGGCGAAGACAACCAGCCGGATGTTCCCATCGAGGGTCAGCAGCTCGCGGACGTGATTGGCACCTGGCCGGAGGGCGTCATAGGAGTTAAGAACGATTTCTTCCTTGCCAGGCCTCAGCAGAAATGGCAGGTCATCCCTGTTCCGGAAGCCGGAGGATACCTTGGAGGCCCCTACTACAAGATTATCATCGAAGGAACCAACAAGGCCCTTGCCGCTAACGCCGATGCAGAGCTTGAAGCCGTTCCGGAGTTCACCGGAGCCCCCGAGCAGCTCTGGAGGATTGACCAGCTCACCGACGGAACTTTCAGGATTATGCCTAAGGAGGTGCCCGGCCACACCGAGCCCCTCGCACTGGTTTCCCTGGGAGACAACTCCCCCACCCTTGCTCCCTTCAACTTCCACAGCGACAACTCCAAGTGGGACTTCATAATGATCTCCCCCCTGAAATAACGCCCTACCTGTCATCCTAAGCGATAGCGAAGGATCTATCACGGTCCGGATGGATACTGGGGATGAAAGTGCCACAAAGCAGGCAAAGCCGAAAGCACTTTCATCCCCAGTATCGCATCCTCCCCTCACCGCTCCACCCAGGGTGGAAGTGCGCCTGACGTCCCTAGATTCGGGACGACGGGAGCGAAAAAGGCCCCAAAACGCGCCTGTCGTCCCCCAATCCGGGACGTAAGGCGCAGTGGCTTGGCAGGGCGGGATTAAGCCCCACGAATGTGGAGATGGAAAGGCGACATCAGGCGCCGTGCCGCAGGGAGGAGCGGGAAGTTTGGAGGCCGGAGGCCGACCGAGGGGATAGCTGCGAAAGCAGCGGAAGGGGATTCCTCCCCTTCTCCCCCATTGGGGGTGCAGGGGGGTTGGAATATGCCCCGCTCCCGCGAAACGAAAAAAAGGAAGCATCGTGTGCTTCCTTTTTTCGTAGCGGGAGTGGGGCATGATCCCACGACCTCCGGATTATGAATCCGACGCTCTAGCCAGCTGAGCTACCCCGCCATCATTTTGGGACTGCAAATATAGGTAAAATTTTGAAATATCAAGGCTCAGTTGAAAGAGTTATGGTCTTTTTGAGGTTTCCTGCTGAAATTTTGACCGTTACGGGACCGGCGGAGCGGCCGCTGCGAAGGATGGCCTGGATAAAACCGCCCTTCATATCCTTGGCGGGAACGTCAAGGAAGAGTTCGTCAGTGTAGTGGTCTCCGTTGTCCACGGCGAGCAGGGAGGCGGCGCCTTCCACCTGGAAGGAAGCCTTCTGCGCGAAGCCGGGAACAACCCTGCCGCGGCTGTCAACGGCGTAGACGCGGAGGTACTGGAGATCCATTCCGTCGGCCTTCCAGCCCTGGGGAGTCTCGACCTCAACCTTGAGGGCGACGGCCTTCCCGGCGGTCTGCACCGTGTGGCGGGCGGCTTCCTTGCCACCGTTGTAACCAACGGCCACTATGCTGCCGCCCCTGCCGTACGGCACATCCTGCCAGGTGACTATGTGCTGCGTTCCGGGCGCGGTACTGTCGTTGGCCTTGCGGCCAAGGCTTCGGCCGTTGACTATAAGCTCAACCTCTTCCGTGTTGGCGAACACGGCCACCTGCTGCTTTGACCCTGAGGGGAAATTCCAGGTGGAGGTGTAGGTCTGGCGGCCCACCAGCTCGCTGTTCCAGCGGATCAGGCGCTCGCTGCCTTCGGCCACGGCCACCCGCACCAGCGGCTCGTCCGGGACGAAGGCGCTCTTTATGAGGTAAGCCTGCGGATAGGGCTCCAGGGTATGGTTGAAGTAGCTGTAGTTCCAGCCCTTCTTGGGCCAGCCGTCGGACTCGCCCCAGTACTCGATTGCGCCCCAGTAGGCCAGGCCAACCATCTTGTCCTGATCCATTCCGTAGAAGGGGCCAAGGAGCTCGCGGGACTGGGCTTCGCTCTGGAACACTATCATATCAGGGGCGTACTCCAGGTAGTTCTTGTAAACCATCCACTGGTAGTTGAAGCTGGATATGTCGGTCACGGTAGCCAGCTCCGGCGGAACAAAGTAGGTGCTGAATTCTTTCTCCTCGCGGACGCCTCCGGCGCGTGACGGATGCATTGCCACGGTGGTCTTGCGGGAGTTGTCATACCTGCGTACAAGGACCTCGAACAGCCTGTATGTTGTTATTCCCCAATCGTTTGTAGGAAAACCTGTGAAGCGCTCCCTCTGCTGAAGCTCGTTACCCAGACTCCACAGTATCACCGACGGGCTGTTACGGTCACGTTTGATCCACTCTGGTATAAGTTTATGCCAGATAGTGGTGAACGGCTCGCGGCCTCCCCAGTATTCGTCATCGCTCCATTTGTCTATGAATTCGTCAACCACCAGCATTCCAACCCGGTCCGCAATGCGGGTGAACGAGCGGGAATACGGATTGTGCGAACAGCGTATTGTATTGTAACCGAATGACTTGAGCTGAAGCATCAGGCGCTCTATGGCCCTGTCGTACGAAGCCGCTCCCAGCGCACCCATATCGTGATGGTCCGCCACTCCCTTAAGGAAAACCTTCTCCCCGTTGAGCTTGAATCCGAACTCCTTGGAGAACTCCAGCTTGCGTATTCCGAACTGCTCTTCCGCCCTGTCCGCCAGCACTCCGTCCGCCCAGACCTCCACCTGTACGGTGTACAGGCTGGGGCTGTCCGGACTCCACAGGCGCGGGGCGCGAACCTCTACCTGCGGCAGAGGAAGCTCCTCCCGCGTGTGCTTGGTCAGGTCATTGAAGGCGGCGGAAGTCTCGCCCACAAGGGCTCCGTCCGGCGCCAGAATGCGCGCCTTGACGGAGGTATTGTGGCCCCTGAAGCCGTCCACCTCCACCTGCACCGCTACCGCGGCGCGGTCAGCGCCCACTTCCGGCGTGAATACATACACGCCGTCGTGGTATATGTGCGTAGGGTTCTTCACCTCCAGATATACATCCCTGAACAGTCCGCCTCCGGTGTACCAGCGCGATCCGTTCACCTTTCCGGTATTGGCATAAACGGCCACCAAATTGTCCTGGCCCAGTTTCAGATACCGGGTGATATCCACCTCGAATCCAATGTACCCGTACTCGCTGGAAGCCACCTTTGTGCCGTTTACATACACGTCCCCGTAATACATTATTCCGTCGAACTCCAGGAACACTTTCTTTCCCTGCCACGCTTCGTCCGCGTGGAAGGTCTTGCGGTACCAGCCCTCGCACATAGGCTTGAACCCGCGCCCGTTCAGGGCCGCGTCCTGCGTCCACGGCTGCTCCCACTGGAAGTCGTGCGGGAGGTCCAGCTTCCGCCAGGAGGAGTCGTCCAGGGCGGAATCCTCCGCCCCGGAGACTGCTCCCTGGCGGAATTTCCAGTCGAAGTTGAAAAGCACGCGGCGCTGCTGCGCAAAGCTCTCGAACGGCGCGTTGGCGCCCGAAGCGGCCGCCGGCGCGTCCGGCTGGTACTGCGCATACGCGCCCAAAACCGTCAATAGGGCTGCAATTGAAAGGAAAAGCTTCTTCATATGGATGGGTAAGTTTGAGTTTAATAATTACAAATCTAATAAAATGAAACTATCTTTTATTCCAATCCTGTTGTTTTCCGCGTTCGCGCTGACGGCACAGGCACAAGATGATGATAGGTCCCTTCGATGAAAGGAGAGTATGCTTCCGCAACGGCTCTGACAGGTACAACCTGGCCCTTGGAATGTACAAGTGGTTCATTGAGAAAGGCAACCATCAAGCGCAGCAACGCCAAGTACACCTTCCCAAGGTATTCCTATACGGTCATAACCCTTAAAAAGTAACCATAAATAGGGATTGCGGAAGTCAATCCTCCGGTATACCTTTGTAGGTAACTTAATGAAAAACTGCAAATGACTATCGCCGATCTCGAAAAAGGCCGCCTGGGCCGGGTGTTGAACGTGGGGGGAACAGGTTCCCTTCGCAGGCACCTTCTGGATATGGGATTGATTCCGGGAGCCGAGGTAAGGATGGTGGGTTCCGCCCCGCTGGGAGACCCCGTGGAGATTCTGGTCCACGGCTATTCCCTGACCCTGCGCCTCGCTGAAGCCCGAGACATAGAAATACAGCCGGTTGTCCCGGAGGGCGCGGATGCATCATCCGCAGCCCCTCAGGACGACCAGGCATATAACGTTTCCCTGCACGAGCACAACTCCCATCCGGGACTTGGCGAGGCGGGAAAATACCACTCCAAGGACCACGAGAACCCGCTGCCAAAAGGCACGACGCTGTCTTTTGCCCTGGCAGGACAGCAGAACAGCGGCAAGACCACGCTGTTCAATGTCCTGACGGGCTCCAACCAGCACGTGGGCAACTTCCCCGGCGTGACCGTGGACCGCAAGGACGGCGTTATCAAAGGCCATCCGGAAACCCGCATCACGGACCTGCCGGGAATCTATTCCCTGTCGCCGTACACGGCGGAGGAAATAGTTTCCCGCCGCTTCATCCTGGAGCAGGACGTGAAAGGCATCATTGACATCGCAGATGCTAACAACATTGAGCGCAACCTGTATCTGACCATCCAGCTTATGGAGCTGGAGGTCCCTATGGTACTGGCGCTCAATATGATGGATGAGCTCCGCGGCAACGGCGGAAGCATCCGCATAAACGAGATGGAGCGCATCCTGGGAATCCCGGTGGTGCCAATCGCCGCGGCAAAGGAAGAGGGCGTGGAAGAACTGGTGGAGCACGCAATTCACGTGGCGCAGTACCAGGAGAAACCCGCGCGCCAGGACTTCTGCGACAAGGAAGACCACGGCGGCGCGGTGCACAGATGCCTGCACGGCGTGATGCATTTGATCGAAGATCACGCAGCAGCCGCAGGCATCCCTGTCCGCTTTGCCGCCAGCAAGCTGGTGGAAGGCGACAGCCTGGTTGAAGAGGCCCTCAAACTGGATTCAAACGAGAGGGAGGCCATAGAGCATATAATCTGCGAGATGGAAGCCGAGCGCGGGCTTGACCGCGCCGCCGCCATCGCAGATATGCGCTACAGCTTCATCCAGAGGCTCTGCGAAAAGACGGTTGTCAGGCCAAAGCAGAGCAAGGAATACAAGCGCAGCCGCAGGATAGACAAGATTCTGACCGGAAAATGGACGGCCATCCCAATCTTCCTGATTGTGATGGCGCTGGTAATCTGGCTGACAATAGACGTGCTGGGCGCCCCGCTGCAGGAGTGGCTGGACGCGGGCATCGGCGCGCTTGGCGATGGCGTAGCCACAGCGCTGGAGCGCTGGGGCGTAAGCCCCGCCGTGCGCTCGCTGGTGGTTGACGGCATCTTTGGCGGAGTGGGCTCAGTGCTCAGTTTCCTCCCAATCATCGTGATACTGTTCTTCTTCCTTTCAATGCTGGAAGACAGCGGCTATATGGCCAGAGTGGCGTTCGTGACGGACAAGATGCTGCGTAAGATAGGTCTCTCAGGCAGGAGCATCGTGCCCCTGCTCATAGGGCTGGGATGCTCCGTGCCGGGAGTGATGGCATCGCGCACCCTGCCGTCGGCAAAGGACAGGAAGATGACCATACTGCTCACCCCGTTTATGAGCTGCAGCGCTAAGCTCCCAATATATGCATTCCTGTCAAGCGCATTCTTCCCAGGACACGGAGGAGTGGTGCTGATATGCCTGTATGCGCTGGGAATAATCACCGGAATACTGGTGGCCCTGGTGAGCAAGTGGCTGGGAAGGCACAGCGAGCCGGCGCCGTTTGTTATGGAACTGCCTAACTACAGGCTGCCGCGGGCAAAGAATGTGGGACACCTGCTGTGGGACAAGTGCAAAGACTTCCTGCAGAGGGCTTTCACAATCATATTCGTAGCCAGCATAGTAATATGGTTCCTGCAGTCGTTCGACTTCAGGTTCAATATGGTAGAGAACGGAGAAGGCAGCATCCTGGCGTGGATAGCCGGAATAATATCGCCGGTATTCAGGCCGCTGGGACTGGGAGACTGGAGAATAGTTACGGCTCTGGTAACGGGATTCCTTGCAAAGGAGAGCGTGGTATCCACAATGGAAGTGCTGGGCGTTACTGCCAGCCTGACGGTGGCCACCGCGGTTCCGCTGCTGGTGTTCTGCCTGCTGTACACTCCTTGCGTTGCGGCCATTGCAGCCGTCAAGCGTGAACTGGGCGGCAAATGGGCCGGATTTATGGTACTGTTCCAGTGTGTAATTGCCTGGGTGGTAGCCTTGGTTGCTTACCTGATAACTTTGCTTATTGTATAACACTATGAACTTCGCGAGCGCAATGATCATTGCTTTGGTAGCCGCTGCCGTGATAGCGGTGTTAGCGTCTCTCAGACGTAAGAAAAAAGACGGAAGCGGATGCTGCGGCTGCGCCTATAAAGACAATTGCGGCAATAAAGATAATTGCTAACTTTGTATAGAGATGTTAGCGGTATTCACTCCCAAAATGAAGATGGCCGCCTTGATAGAGGCAGACTGCCATCTTCTTTCGCTTTTAGGCAGGATTGGTATGACCTCCAGCTTTGGAGAGCATACCATAGAAGACGAGTGCCGTGGGCACGGATTCGATGCCGCCACCTTCTGCCTCATCTGCAACGTTTACTCTGATTCCGCGTTCAAGCCAGCCGCCAGGGACATTGCCGCCGCCCGGCTGCAGGATGTCATTTTTTATCTGCAGGCATCGCATAAGTATTATGTGGACTCCGCCCTGCGAGTGTTCGGGCCAAGGCTGGAGGAACTCCTGGAGCCTTGCCCGCCCAAGCAGCAGGCCGCCGTCCGCAAGTTCTTCACGGAATACGAGCAGGAACTCCGCGCGCACTTCAACTTTGAGGAAGAAAAGGTGTTCCCATATGTGCAAAGCCTGCTGGACGGCCATTCCGCCGGTAATTTCAGCATAATTGACTTTGAGGAAAACCACAGCAACGTGGATGAGAAACTGGGAGACCTCCGTAACATCATTATGAAATCCCTGCCGGCCATATGCGACGGGGAAAAGCGGATAGAAATCCTGGATTTCATTTTCCACCTTCAGAGGGACCTGGCCAGGCATACCTGCGTGGAGGAGGATGTACTCATCCCTTTGGTCCGCCGTCTTGAGAATCCGGGTCATTTCCGCAAGGTGCTGGCAAAAGAGGCGGAAGAAGAGGTTACCACAAGGGAGGAACTTTCCGACAGGGAGAAGGAAATCCTGGTATGCGTTGCCCGCGGAATGCTCAACAAGGAGATTGCAGACCAGAACAACATCTCCATACACACCGTGATTTCTCACAGAAAGAACATCACGCGCAAGACCGGGATCAAGACCGTTGCCGGTCTCACAGTGTACGCCATCCTCAACGGACTCATAGACGTTAATTCAATAGAATAATGATACCTGATGTCCACCTCCAGGCCCCATTGGGGCAGGACAGGGTGTTGCTGCATACGTGCTGCGCGCCCTGCAGTTCCGCAATTGTGGAGTGCCTGGTGCGCAACGGCATCACTCCGGTGATATTCTATTCCAACGACAACATCTACCCGCGGGAGGAGTTTGACAAACGGCAGGGCGAGTGCCTGCGCTACGCGCGGTCGCTTGGCCTGGACGTGGTGGAGGATCCCTACGACCACGAGCGGTGGCTGCCGCTGGCCGCAGGGCTGGAGGACGCCCCGGAGCGGGGCGCGCGCTGCCTGGAGTGCTTCCGCTACAGGCTTTTGCGCGCCGCCCGCTACGCATCGGCCCACGGCTTCAAGGTGCTCACCACCACCCTTGCCTCTTCCCGATGGAAGAGCCTGGACCAGATAAACGAGGCCGGCCTCTGGGCCTGTTCCCAGGTGGAAGGCGTCACCTGGTGGGACCGCAACTGGCGCAAGGACGGCCTCCAGGAGCGCCGCCGGGAAATCATCAAGGAGATGGATTTCTACAACCAGACCTGGTGCGGGTGCGAATTTTCCTTGGCTAATAAACCCAAAGATATATGAAGACACTGAGACGACTACTGGCTGCAGCCGCCCTGCTGCTCTGCTGCGCCGCCTACCTGAAAGCCCAGGATGCCATTTATGTAGATCCCATCTACAACGGCTCCACAGACCCTATGGTCTGCTACAATCCGGTAACGGACTCCTACTATATGTACTACACCTCCCGCCGTTCCAACGTACCCGGCCTGGGAGGCATTGAATCCGTACACGGCTCCCCCATCGGCATAGCCGAATCCGTTGACGGAGGCACCACCTGGAAGTACATTGGCGACTGTAACATTGACTACCACCCGGACCCGAATCCCACTTACTGGGCACCGGAAGTAATCTGCGTGGACGGCATCTTCCATATGTACCTGACATACGTTCCCGGAATCTTCGACACCTGGGAGCACCCGCGTGACATTGTCCACCTTACCAGCAAGGACGGTCGCAACTGGACCACGCAGTCCGTCCTGGACCTTGCCGTGCGCAAGGTCATAGACGCCTGCATCTTCCAACTCCCTGACGGCACCTGGCGCCTCTGGTACAACAACGAGCCGGACGGAAAGACCATCTTCTACGCAGACAGCAAGGACCTCTACCACTGGACCGACAAGGGCAAAGTCACCTCAATTGTCACCAACGGCGAAGGCCCCAACGTAATCTTCTGGAAGGGCAAATACTATATGATAGTGGATGAATGGAAAGGCCTCTCCGTCTTCTATTCTGACGATGCCACCAACTGGACCAAGCAGGAAGGCGACTACCTTGTCAGCGGCCTGAACGGCCAGCGCCGCGGCAACCACGCCGACATTGAAGTAGTGGACGGCCACGCCTATATGTTCTACTTTGGAAACATCCCGCCCAAGGAAGACCCGCGCACCGGCAGCTTCACCCGCCGCCGCGGCTATGCCGTCTATGTCGCAGAGCTCCAGATGGACGAGAACGGCCGCGTCTTCTGCGACACCACCGCCCCCTGCCGCGTCCGCCTGAGGTAGCGCAGGATTAAGGAAGGACGAAACCCCAGTTCTGCTGAACGCGCTTGAGGTCGGCTCCCGTCAGGGAGATGACCGAGCCGTGACGGGGGTTGAAGTCCTTTGTGAAAGACTGGGGATCCGCTGTGAAAGTATACAGGTCCTTGGAAGTCTGGAATTCATATCGGCCTTCACCATAGACATCGTACATCAGCACAAAGCCGCTGCCGTCGTTTAGAGGGAAGACGCTGGAGCCCTCCACGCCGGTGCGGCTTTTGGCATAGGCATCCAGATAGATAAAGTCCTCTACATAGCCTCCGGTGAGGGTTTCGGACACGGCTTGCTGAATGCCGTTCTCAAACTCCCGGCCCTTGTCGTCCTTAGTGTTTCCCTTATAGAAAAGGTGGTATTTGCCTTCGTGGTAAATAATGTCGTTGTCTATGGAGCCGTACTTGGCGTCGAACAGTACCTGCGGCTCGCTCTCGAAACTGGTGAAATCCTTGTTGGCGTAGGCGTAGTATGTAACAAGTCCCTGGTCATTGGCCCGGCGAAGGGTAAAGTACACCATCTGCTTCTTTGCCTTGGCGTCCCAAATGCTCTGCGGTGCCCAAACCCAGTGGGCGTCACCAAAATGATCGGGGTACGTATGGGAAAGATTCAGGTAGGAATGATCCCACTCTAGCAGGTCCTTGGAGCGCATCATCACTATTCCTGGATTGGAGCCCCAGCCGTTCTGCTCGGTATTCATATCGGTAGCCACAATGTAGTACCAGCCGTCTCCGCCCTTGATTATATGCGGGTCCCTGATACCGCCGGACTCGCTGATGTCAGCCGACGGAATGATCGGCTGGTCCTGGTTCAGCGCATACCAGTTCACCGCATCCCGGCTCACGGCAAAGCGGAGCGCTTCGCCTCCGCGGCCTCCCTCGAAATACGCAAACAGATAGCCCTCATACTTTCCGCCTCCTGTACACCCGGCCAAAATCACAGCCATCACAAATCCCAATAACTTTCTCATAACTAACGCCTTTTAGACAAATATAACACTTTTCCCTCTCTTCCACCTCCAAGCCTACCCGGTCTTGACCCCCACCCCACAGCCAAAACCCTCGCGAGCACAGAAACAGCCTCCCCGGTGCTCGCGGGGGATTTCTAGCGGTCTGGGGTCGGAGGCGTCAAAGGCTCGTGGAGCGTAACTAACTGATTGATAGGTAATTAGCTGTTTCAACGGTCACCTGCGGGGCTCCGTTGAAAGAATCTTTTCGCTGATTATCAATCAGTTACGCTCCACGGGCAGTTCTGGACTTAGAGGCATCGCCATCTCTTTTCCGTCCTGATACCATTCAGGCTGCCAGGTGCGCCTGACGTCCCAGTTTTATGGACGACGGGAGCAAAAAAGGGGGTAAAGTGCGCCTGACGTCCCACTTTCAGGGACGTGGGGCGCACCTTCACGTCGCAGGTGCGCACCTGGGACGATAATGGAGGGAGCGGAAAGAGAGCGGAGGGTGCGGACGGAGCGCGGACGGAAAGTGGACGAGGAGGAGACGGGAGCGGAAGGAGCGCGGGAGGGGGTGGAAAGTGATTCGGGCGGAGCCTCTTGTTACTACACTTTTCACCCCCTCCCGCGGACTGGAGCGTCTCTGTGGGTTTAGAGATCCTTCGCTGACCCTCAGGAGGACAACGGGGGAGGAGTTTGGAGGGGGTGCCTGGAAAACCCGTGGCCGCCCGTGGCCTCGTGAACGGGTGGATGGCGCTTGCGCCAGACGGGATGGAGCGAAGCGGAAGGTTTTCCAGGTACCA
>CACWLD010000029.1 GCA_902761655.1 uncultured Bacteroidia bacterium
GATGCCGTATTCAAGACCATTGTGCTCGAAGGCGATAAGGTAAAGCATTTTGTTTGTGTTGTACCAGGTGCGTGTGAGGTGGACTTGAAGAAAGCAGCAAAAGCCAGTGGCAACAAGTCCTGCAAACCGATTCCGCAGAAGGACCTGCTACCGCTCACCGGTTACATCCGTGGTGGCTGTTGTCCGATAGGAATGAAAAAGCCATTCCCTACATACATCGACGAGACTTGTCTGTTGCACGAGAAGATCTATGTCTCCGCAGGTCAGCGCGGAATGCAACTCCACCTGACACCGCAAGACTTGATAAACTATGTACCATTAGAAGTTAGTGATTTGATATAATACGGATTATTAACCGCATCAAGAGTTGGAAAAAACGATAATTTCGGCCGCAATCTTGCTGTCCGGTATTTTTTTAAACGCACAGAATATGGATAATGCACTTTCGCCCCGTAGGCAGGGACTTGCCATTATTGCTGCAGATGTACTTGGAGATGATCATACCCCGGTCCAGACCGTTGATTTCTCTGTATGGCCCAAAGGAGAGCCCAATTCAGCTTACGCTCAGTTCTTCACGGGCAACAGCTATCTGGCACAACTGGATGGCGGCGTGGCCAACGTGACCTTTGAACCCGGTTGCCGGAACAACTGGCATATCCACCACAAGCAGGTCCAGGTTCTGATTTGCGTGGCCGGCCGCGGCTGGTACCAGGAATGGGGTAAACCGGCCGTGCAGCTGGTTCCGGGCACCATCATTGAGATTCCCGAAGGAGTCAAACACTGGCACGGAGCGGCGGCGGACAGCTGGATGCAGCACCTGACCTTCCACAAGGACGTTCAGGAAGGAGCATCCAACAAATGGCTGGAACCCGTAAATGATGAGCAATATCAGAAAGTCCGTTAATCGGTCTAAACAAAATGGAATACCTGTCAAAGCAACGATACGATGAGATTTCAGCGGAGTTGAAACATCTTGTCGATGTGGTTTATCCCAAGGTGAAGGACGACCTCGCTGAGGCCCGCGCCCAAGGGGACCTTAGCGAGAACGCGGGATACCGTGAAGCGAGGAGGATTCAGGCGAAGACTATCAGCCGTATCCGTTTCCTGCAGAAGGTCCTGGAGCATTCACGCGTTATTGATCCGGACAATCTCCCCAAAGACAGGGTTTGCCTTCTGAGCCGGGTAGAATTCACGAACCTCTCGACGAATACCCGCACGAAAATAGAGATAGTCAGTCCCCACGAGATGGACTTAAAGGCTGGCAAGATTTCGCTGAAATCCCCTATCGGTGCTGCCCTGATGGGCAAGAAGGTAGGCGAAATAGCGGAGGCTCAAGTCCCTTCCGGAACCCTGCGCCTGAGAATAGAAAGCATCACGTTGTTATGACATTTCGTTCAGCTTGGATTCAATCTTATTGAGGGTGTCAAAGAACCTCTTGGTAGCAATTGCGGGACCAAGCAGCAGTATGCCAAAGACATTCCACCCGAACATATGCCACCAGGATGTATGCGGGCCTTCAATGCCCATTTCGACAGCCTTGTCCTTCAAGTCTTCGGCTATCCTGGACATCCATATTAGCGGATAGATGAAAGCTGTAGGGATTCCCAGCAGATAAGCCACCCAGTATCGCTGGGTTCTCCGGCCAAGGATTTCATCAAGCTCCTCCTGCAGGCCGCCAAACGGCATATACAGCAGGAAAAACAGCCCGGCCGTAAAGAAATCTATGAATCCCAGCCAGAATCCAGGCCTGTTTGTGTGCTTGAATCTCATCTCAGACTGATTACAGCACGTCCCTGAATTCTTCCTTGCCAACCATCATCTTCTGGGCATAGGAGCAGAGAGGGTTGATCTTGACGCCTTTTTCACGGGCGGCTTCAATGACCTTAAGGACAAGCTTTTTGGCGATTCCTCTGCCTCCGTACTCCTCGCGTACGCCGGTATGGGTGATGATCCACGTGTTACCGGAGGGAGTGTATTCACATTCACCAATCATTTTATCTCCGTCATATGCCACACTCCTGTTCAGCTCTTCCTCATAGACAATTGAGCCTGCAAAATCACTATAGTCAACCTTTATCTTGTTCATATGGATTGTACTGTATCTGATACAAAGCTAAGTAAAAACTCGTATATTAGGACAGATTTACTTCAATACCGATATGAATAAGGCACTGTTAATAGTTACCTCCGCTGCAATCCTTGCCGCCTGTCAGGCTGGTGAGCCCCAACTGGGGAAGGCTTCCGTGGACAAGGTTCTGAAAGCTATGACCCTGGAGGAAAAAGTACATTTTGTAATAGGCACCAGCCAGAATATAGTTCCCGGCGCTGCGGGAACAACATATTCCATAGAGCGACTGGGCATTCCGTCCATAGTACTGGCGGACGGTCCTGCCGGCCTGAGAATAGAGCCAGTCCGTGAAGGGGACGCCAACACCTACTATTGTACGCACTTCCCTATAGGTACCCTGCTCGCTTCCACCTGGAACCAGGAACTTGTAGAGCAGGTTGGTACTGCAATGGGAGAGGAGGTGCACGAATACGGTGCAGATGTGTATCTGGCCCCGGCGCTGAACATCCATCGCCATCCACTTAACGGCCGTAATTTTGAGTATTATTCTGAAGATCCGGTGATTGCCGGCAAGACGGCCGCCGCATACGTGCGTGGCGTCCAGAAAAACGACGTGGGAACGGCAATAAAGCATTTCGCATATAACAACCAGGAGACGAATCGTACCGGCAATGATGCAGTAATCAGCCAACGTGCTCAGCGCGAGATATACCTGAAAGGATTTGAGATCACTGTCAAGGAGGCACAACCCTGGACGGTTATGACCTCCTATAACAAGATAAACGGCACCTACACCTCCCAGAGTTATGACCTGGTAACTACCGTCCTGCGTGATGAATGGGGCTTCAAGGGCGCCGTGATGACCGACTGGTACAGCGGGGACGATGGCGCCGCTCAGATTGCTGCCGGCAACGATATGCTCCAGCCAGGTACGGACCTGCAGTACCAGCAGATAATGGCCGCAATCCAGGACGGCTCTCTCACTGAGGCCCAACTGGACGTATGCGTCCGCCGCTGCCTTGAACTGGTGGCCCGCAGCCCCAAGGCCAAGGGATATGCCTTCGGCAATAATCCTGACCTTACGGCTCACGCTGCCGTGACTCGCCAGAGCGCGCTCGAAGGTATGGTGCTGCTGGAGAACAAGGGCGTCCTTCCTCTCAATGGAACTGGCAAGGTTGCACTCTTTGGATGTACTTCCTACGATTTCATTCCCGGCGGCACCGGATCCGGCAACGTCAACAGGGCTTACACCGTATCCTTGCTGGACGGCCTCAAGAACGCCGGCTTCACAGTGGACGAGAGCAAGAAGGATGCTTATCTCAAGCATATTGCCGATGAACTGGCCGCATACAAGGCCTCTCTCCCTAAAGACGGCTCCGCTGACTTCTATCCTGTTCCCCGCCCTTCGGAGCTTGACCTTTCTTCCAAGGAACTCGCAGCCTCCGCAAAAAGCAACGACCTTGCAATCATAACCTTCGGCCGCAACTCAGGAGAATTCTTCGACCGCACCAGGGCTGACTTCTCTTTGTCCGATAAAGAGCGCAAGATACTCAATGACGTTACCGCTGCTTTCCACGCAGCTGGCAAGAAGGTAATTGTAGTACTGAACGTGGGCGGCGTCATAGAGACCGCTTCTTGGAAGAACATTCCCGATGCCGAGCTTCTTGCTTGGCAGGCCGGCCAGGAAGGAGGCAACTCCGTGACGGATATCCTTACAGGCAAGCAGAGCCCTTCCGGCCGCCTGCCTATGACTTTCCCTGTTGACCTGATGGACGCAGGCTCTTCCGCCAACTTCCCTATCGACGCCGATACGGGCGTATACTTCACCAACCGCCGCGTGGACATCGGACAGAAGGATGTGGACCGCACAGTATATGCTGAGGACATCTACGTGGGTTATCGCTGGTTCGACAAGAAGGGGCTGGAGGTCTCCTATCCATTCGGATACGGCCTCAGTTACACTTCTTTCGAGTATTCAGAGCCGTCAGTGAAGGCATCCGGAGATGGCTTCGAGGCAAGCGTTAAAGTGACCAACACGGGCAAGATGGCCAGCAAGGAAGTTGTGCAGCTGTACGTGAGCGCTCCTGCGGGCGGCTTGGACAAGCCTGTGCGCGAGCTCAAGGCCTATGCCAAGACGCGCGAACTGCAGCCTGGCCAAAGCGAGGTGGTGACAATGAAAGTGGACGCCTACAGCCTTGCATCCTTTAACGAGGGCAGCTCGGCCTGGGAGGCCGCTGCCGGCGAGTATGCCGTAGCCTTCGGCGCCAGCTCCCGCGACCTGCGCCAGACAGTTCCGTTCACCCTGGCCCAGGCAAAGTCCTGGCCCGCACACGACGTCCTTGCCCCTAAACAGCCTGTTCAGAAACTTCAATAATGAGTGCTAAAACAAATACTTATCTAGAATCTAAACCGCGCTTTGAGATCCTGGATGGCCTGAGAGGCGTAGCCGCCCTGGGTGTGGTGATGTTCCATATAATGGAGTGTTATCCCTCCGAGATTTCCAGGTGGGTTATGCCGCACGGCTTTATGTCTGTGGATTTCTTCTTTGCCCTAAGCGGTCTTGTCATTGGTTATGCCTATGATGACCGTTGGGACAAGATGACAATATGGGGCTTCTTCAAGCGCCGTCTTACCAGACTTCATCCAATGGTTGTGATGGGAGTGCTGATAGGTATTTGTTTTTTCTACTATTCCGGAGGCCCCACCTTTGATTTGATAGATACCGCGCCTTGGTATATAGTGCTGCTGCAGGCCTTGCTCCTGATGCTGATGATTCCGTTGCCTCAATCAATGGATATCAGAGGATGGGGAGAACTTACCAGTATCAACGGCCCTATATGGACACTTATGTATGAATACGTAGCCAACATCTTTTATGCTCTTTTCCTGCGAAAGACCGGCAAGGTATGGCTGGGTATCATTGTAGCGTTCTGCGCCCTGCTGTCAGCTGATTTATGTCTGCAGCTCAACCTGTTCGGCAACCTTGCCGATCCCAATTTCCAATACACTATTAACGGCGGATTCATATGCAATCCGGAGCACATCTACCGCGCAATGGTGCGCCTGATGTTCCCGTTCACAATGGGTCTGTTGCTGTCACGCTTAGGCAGATTCATTTCTATAAAGGGCGGATTTGGAGTGGCTTCACTGCTGATCATTGCAATGGTTTCCACTCCAATGCTTACCGATTTGGGCCCTGTTTATGAAGGTCTCTTCGAGCTCTGCTGCATCCTTCTTCTTTTCCCTGTAATCCTTTCCATTGGCGCCGGAAGCAAACTGCAGGGCGAACGAGCAACCAAGATTTGCACTTTTGTGGGTCAGCTTTCCTTCCCGCTCTACATAACGCATTATCCCATTTTGTATATGCATTTCAGTTGGGTGGAAAACCATATGGATGCCCCTGTGGGTACGCACGTATTAGTGGGAATAACTACGGCATTGATGTGCATAGGAGTAGCCTGGGCTTGCCTGAAACTCTATGACGAACCGGTTCGCAACTGGCTCAAGGAACACTGGCTGAAGAAGAATTAATAGTACTTATCCACCCCGCCGTATCCTATTATCAGCTTGTTTTGTCCAGTGCTCCTGATGAAATGGGCCAGGCGCCTTTCAAACTCGTCGGGACGTTTTCTGGCGGCATCTATGTAGGCTATACGGATCCGTCTGTAAGACTCGGGGAAGGAAGAATAGTTCATCCATACCGTTTTGTCTTCCCTGAGTTTCATAATTATGTCTTCAGGGAAAACATATGGCGTTTGTATCAGAGTGACGACGGATTCGCGTATTTGGGGATGGATCATCCCGTGCGCATCCAGCCAGATGAGCCTTTCTATATTGGGTCTGGAATAGGGGCTCCCCTTTCTTCTGGGCGTAAAGCGCCGCAGCTGGTGTCCAGAGTCCAGGGATCCGGCAACACCGTCAATCCAGCCAAAGCATAACGCCTCTTCCACGGCATCGTTATAGGATATGGTTTTTTCTCCGGAATCCTTCAAGGGCAGCACCAGCCATACTTCTTTTTCTGATTCAAAGTGTGCGGCCAGCCAGTCCCGCCACATCTGGCGGCACGAGGGGAAGAATGTCGGTCTTTTCATCGGATACTTCTTTTTCTGTGCAAATAATTGTAATTTTACTTAATTATTTGAAGAAATGGAAATAAACGTTTATTCTCAGTATTTCAAGGCGCAGGCATCCTTTTCCGGCGTTGAGCGCCGCGGTGCCCACATCCTGCTGATATCCAACTCGGAAGCCGGAATGATTTCATACAAGGTGGCTGTCTCCTTCTTCCCGCACCGTGACCCGGAGGATTTTGCTGTATCCTACGACGCATATTTCGAGAAGGAAATATTCAACGCACAAGGACGCAGATCCAAGAAACGCGAAGCAGCATTCCTGGATTCCCTCCGAAGCGAAATAGATGCGCTAGCCGCCGAACACGGTGCCAGCGTAGACTGGGAACATCCGCTGAATGAAGCCCGTATGGGTTGATCAGCCTGCATTACAGGATTATTTCCATAGTTGTCTTTTGAACTTTCATTCCCATTTCCCTGTAAAAGGATGAGGCCGGGGAGTTCCCTTCCCAAACGTTCAGGGTAATGTTGTAGCAGCCGATGGAGCGGGCATAGTCACGGACAAACTCATACAAGGACTTTCCAATATGCCTGCCGCGTGCCTTTTCGTGGACGCAGATATCATCTATATACATTGTCTTGACGTCTTGCAGCAGCTTGTCGTCCTTGATTTCCGTAATGAGACAGAAGGCGTGGCCAAGCACTTCCCCGTCGTCATATACGAATACAGGCTTGCTGTCATCGGAAAGCAGGGCTTCAAGTTCCTGCTCATTGTATTTTGTAGTGTAAGGCTTGAATAGGTCAGGACGTATCTGGTGATGCACCATATCTACCTGGTGCAACAGTTCAATGAGGCTGCCGATGTCGTTTTTATTTGCCCTTCTGATCATAATACTCGATGTTGGTTTCAGACCCTGTTCCTGGAGTCTATGCATATAGTCACGGGACCGTCGTTGACAAGTGCAACCTGCATATTTGCGCCGAACTCTCCGGTGCCCACCGGACGGCCTATCGCATTGGAAAGTGCCTTGCAGAATGACTCATAGAGCGGGATTGCCAGTTCGTGGCCTGCGGCGCCTATGTATGACGGGCGGTTGCCTTTCTTTGTCGAAGCCATCAGCGTGAACTGGCTCACTACCAGCGCCTCTCCCCCAATCTCCACTACGCTGCGGTTCATCACGCCGGCTTCATCGTCAAATATCCGTAGCCCAGCTACCTTGCGCACCAGCCAATCGATATCTTCTGGCCCATCCTCAGGGCCTATACCAAGCAGTACGAGCAGTCCCTGCCCTATAGCAGACCGCTCGTTCCCGCCAATTGTTACGGATGCTGACGACACCCTTTGGATTACAACGCGCATAGCAGTAGTCTTTTTGCAAAAATAAGCAAAAAGATTGCAACTCATAATGACAAAGTAACAGTGATTTTTCCTTGTCCTGCTTTCAGGAAAGACTTTAATTCCTCATTGGTTCCGTACTCTATCTTTCCAATTCTTGTGTAACTCCAGGAATTGCTTCCATAGAACAATACAATCTGGTTTCCACTGTACAGGATTACATCGCCGGCCTGGGTGGTAATTTGGCTGTTGCTGGTGGGAAGCGACCTGCCCAGCGGCCCTACTTTCTCAAAGCCGCCATAGTCGTCCGCTTCATAAGTGATTGTAGCTTCCCTAAGTGCCGCAACCAGGGCTTTAGTTGCTTTATTGTCTTCAATTTTCACCGGGAGCGTCTTTCCGGATATTGTGATTTTGATTCTATCTGGCATAGTAACGTTTTCTGTTTGTTCTTCCTTGGGACTGTCCAGGATGCTCACTTCAGGAGCTTTCTCGCAAGAAAAGAGCACAGGGGAAAGAAGGGTTAAAATGCTGATGGCCAATGTGCGAAACATATTACTTCAGATTGGTTTTGAAGAAAGCTTCAATCTTGTCGTAAGGGATAACGCCGGCTACGTCATCGTAGAGGTCAACGTGAGAGGCTCCGGGTATGATCATAAGTTCCTTGTTGGAGCCAGTCATCAGGCTGTAGGCATATTCGCTGAAATAGCGGCTGTGGGCCTTCTCTCCGTGAATGAGCAGGACTGGATTCTCTATCTCCCCGGCCCAGGCAAGCAATGGCTGGTTCAGGAAACTCTGGCAGCCGATGACGTTCCATCCGTCATTGGAGTTGCCGCTGCGCTCGTGATAACCACGGGGAGTCTTGTAATAAGCGTGATAGTCTTTGACAAACCAGGGAGCATCCTCCGGAAGAGGATCAACCACGCCGCCCGCACGTTCATAAGTTCCTGAAGCATAGTCCTTTGTGCGCTGAGCAGCAAGGGCTTTGCGCTTTTCCATTCTCTGTGCGGGAGTGTCTTCGCTTGCGAAATAGCCTTCGACATTCACTTTGCTCATATCGTACATTGTGGAAGCCACTGTTGCCTTGATGCGCGGATCAAGCGCCGCCGCATTCACAGCCATTCCGCCAAAGCCGCAGATGCCTATTATTCCGATGCGCTCGGGATCCACCAAGTCGCAGGTTGAAAGAAAATCGACGGCGGCGAGGAAGTCTTCGGTATTGATATCTGGCGATGCCATCCTGCGCGGCTCACCGCCGGATTCTCCAGTGAACGAAGGGTCGAAGGCTATGGTGACAAAGCCTCTTTCCGCCATATGCTGCGCATATAGACCGGAGGACTGCTCCTTAACTGCGCCAAAGGGGCCGCTCACCGCTATCGCAGGGAGTTTTCCCTGCGCATTCTTTGGAACGTACATATCTGCGGCCAGTTTAATACCGTAACGGTTGTGGAAGGTGACTTTACAGTGGTCTACCAATTCTGATTTTGGGAAGGTCTTGTCCCACTCCTGTGTTAATGTAAGCGTGCTCATATCTTTTGTGTTTTTATTGCAACTGAACAGCATCAGCGATGCTAGTATAATGGGTAAAACAGTTCTCATATTCAGTGTTTTTGCAAAGTTAGATGCCAGACGGGAGAGTCTTTTACCGATTTTTGTCCAATATTTACCAATATCGCAGATATTTGGATAAATAAACCAAAATATCTACCTTTATAGACGTTATGAAGAATATCCTCCGAGTTGCAAATCCCAATGACTACGCCAACTATCTGGGCGCCCCCATACTGCATCCGCTGGTAAGTGTCATCCATTATGACGAAGTATCCCCCATCCACTCCAGCCTTAACCGCTACGGTGTCTATGGCCTCTTCATCCAAAAGAACTTCCCCAAAAACCTCACGTATGGAATGAAGATGTTCGATGCTGCAGACGGCTCCATCATTGCCGTGGAACCCGGCCAGATTGGAGGAAAGGAAGATAACGGAGAAGAATTAGTTATCAGCGGCTGGGTGCTGCTTTTCTCGCCCGAACTACTTCACGGGACAGATTTGGAGAACAAGATGAAAGACTATCATTTCTTCTCCTACTTTGCCACGGAAACCCTCAAGATGGAACCATCTGAATGGAGCCGGATTACCCAGATGCTTATCCAGTTGCGGCACGAACTTCAGGAGAACGCAGACTCCCCCGCACTTCGCTCGGTGATACTTGGATACATTCGTCTGATCCTTGAATATTGCAACCGGATCTATCTGCGCCAACTCTCAAAGGAAGACAAGGCTTCGGCAGATATTCTCAAACGCTTCCATAACTTGCTCAGGGAATACTATCAGGACGGCAGGCAGCTGGAACTGGGCGTTCCGTCCGTCCGTTACTGTGCGGGAGAACTGGCATATTCCGCACGTTATCTGGGCGATGTCATTCATAAGTCTACCGGCGGTACGGCAATAGGCTACATCCATTCATTTGTCATTGAGCAGGGAAAGAATCTGCTGATGAACGGCAACAATATTGGCGAGACAGCCCATTTGCTTGGATTTGATTTCCCGCATCATTTCACCCGCCTGTTCAAGAGGGTCACAGGCATAACTCCCTCGGAGTTTCTGGGAAAGTAAAGATTCTTTCCCTATATTTGGCTTTGCATAGATATGGAACTTGTCCTTCATAAAAAATCCTTTTCTGAGTTGACTACAGACGAACTCTACGAACTTCTCCGAATCAGAAGCGAGGTATTTGTGGTGGAGCAGAACTGCGTATACCAAGACCTCGATTATGACGATCAGAAGTCCTTTCATCTTTGGTTGACAATGGACGGCAAGGTGATGGCGTTATGTCGCGTGTGCCCCGCTGGGACGCATATGGAAGAGGTGTCAATAGGCCGAGTAATCACGGCAGAAAGAGGAAAAGGCTACGGAAAGCGGATTATGCTTGAAGGAATCCAGGCAGCGCAGGAACGCTTCGGCGCAAAGCGCATAGATATTGAAGCCCAGGAGTATGCAAGGGGCTTCTATGAGCAAGTTGGGTTCAGACAGTCCTCAGAGCCCTTCATTCTGGATGGTATCCCCCATATCCGTATGACCTGGACATCAGAAGAATAATGAC
The DNA here is from genome assembly GCA_902761655.1 of uncultured Bacteroidia bacterium. Lineage (GTDB taxonomy): Bacteria > Bacteroidota > Bacteroidia > Bacteroidales > UBA932 > Cryptobacteroides. Next base: position 10,571 of record CACWLD010000029.1, read on the forward strand.
AAAAGTAGAGATAACGTTTTAATATGTTTGAAGTTACATTGATATCAGATAAGATGGAAGGAGGCATCCGCAAGGCTTCTTTCCTGACTTGTGAGGCTGTATGCTCCTCTCAGATAGACATTGAATTGGAAGGCGACACCCTTAAGAGCGTCCGATATACGGGAGGATGCAATGGCAACCTCCAGGGCATAGGAGCACTTGTGGCCGGAATGAACAAGGATGAAGTCATAGACCGCCTCTCTGGCATCAACTGCAAAGGACGCGGAACAAGCTGTCCTGACCAGCTTTCCCGCGCCCTTAAAATGCTGTAGTCTCTGTCTATAAGAGAGCCTGGATTTCTGATTCCAGTTCTGCAGGAGTCACAACCGGCTCAAAACGGGCTACTACCCTCCCCTTCCTGTCAAGAAGGAACTTGGTGAAGTTCCATTTGATGTCCGGGTTGGAAGCATAGTCCGGATTGCCCCTGGACAGCATTGCGTCCATTGCCTTGCCGGTATCGCTGTCGCCAAAACCGGCAAACGGCTTTTCAGAATACAACCATTTGAATATCTCGTTGGCATTTTCTCCGTTGACATCGGATTTTGCCATCAGCGGGAAGGTCACGCCATAGTTCAGGCGGCAGAACTCTTCAATCTCAGAATCCGAACCGGGCTCCTGATGGCCGAACTGGTCGCAGGGGAAGCCTATAATCACCAGTCCCTTGTCCTGATATTTCTTGTACAGTTCTTCCAGACCGTCGTATTGAGGGGTGAAGCCGCACTTGGAAGCGGTGTTCACCACAAGCAGCACCTTGCCCTTGTAATTGGCAAAGTCAACTTCCTCTCCGGCGTTGGACTGGGCCTTGAACTGGTAAATGGATGGAGTCTTGTTGCAGGAAAGCAGGCACAGCGCGGCACAGGCGATTCCTAGTATTCTGCGGATAGTCATTGCATCTAAAGAATAATCGTTTCTCAATTACAGCATTTCCTGGATATCCTTCTCGAATGATTCAGGATCTGCTACAGGTGCAAAGCGCTTTACAACGGTTGCGTCGCGGTTTACAAGGAACTTGGTGAAGTTCCAAAGGATGTCGCTGTCCTTCTCAACGCTCTTGCTGAGGGTCTTGAGCATCTTCTGGGTGGCCTTGGCCTTAAAACCTTTGTACTCCTCTGTAGGGGCGGCTGCCTTGAGATATGCGAAAACAGGATCCTCTGCAGGGCCGTTCACATCTATCTTCTTCATAAGAGGGAATGTTACTCCGTGGTTGATACGGCAGAATTCAGCAATCTGCTGGTCATCTCCCGGCTCCTGGTGAGCGAACTGGTCGCAAGGGAAGCCAAGGATCACGAGCCCCTTGTCCTTATACTTCTGGTAAAGTGCCTCCAGACCGTCATATTGGGGCGTAAAGCCGCATTTTGAGGCCGTATTGACTATTAGGAGTACTTTTCCCTGGAACTGCGCGAAGTCCACTTCTGCGCCTTTATTTGAGATTGCTTTTAAATCGTAAAACTGTGACATGGCATAATAATTATTTGGGGATAACTACGTTAAGGCGTTCCACCTCTATCTTATCCCAGACTTGTTCCTGGACATACGGCTCATTGGCCAGGTAGTTGTCAAGTTCTTCCCTGTTTTGGAAGTCCATTATAAGGACGGAGCCTTTCAATTTCCCTTCATCATCCAGAAGGCCTCCGGCGCAAACGACGTGAGCGCCCAGCCTGGACATTCCTTCAAGGTGACGGGGACGTACGGCCATTCTCTTTTCAAGCATCCCCTTCCCGTCGTAGGCTTTGACTATGAACTGCATAATTAGTCTGTCTTGAACTGTTCAAGAATCTGCTCGCAGATGCTCTTCATTCCGCTTATTGAAGGGTGACCGTTCTGTTTTTCCACGTCGTGGAGTTCAATGAGCTGGACATTGTAGTGCTGGCAAACGGTACGCATTGACTCGTTGATCTCTTCCCTGAGTTCAGAGTTCAATAAAGAGCAGAGCTGAGCCTTTGGATAGCGTTTCTGGAGTGTTTCAAGAAGCAGCGCAAGTGCGGGACGGAAGAATTTGCAATCCTCTTCCGTAATGTTCTCGTATTTGTATTCTCCTACAGGAGAGTTTGCCCAGGCGTCATTGGTGCCGCCAAAGACAAAGATGATATCCGGATCTCCAAGAAGGTCAACGCGGCTGTTGAAGGATGTTGCTGCAGAATTCCTTCCAAAGTAACCGGTGTTGCATATTGTGGTACCTCCCCAGGAATCGTTCTTTTCCAGCTGATAGCCCTTTGCCTGGATGTACAGGCTCCACCAGGTCTCCTCAACGTTCTTTACATCGTTGTTGTTGTCAGGATAGAAGGTAGCGTAATTGTCAGGGATATAGCCCTTATAGGTAGAATAGGAGTCTCCAAGGACGGAAACTTTCTTTGTCTGGGCCGATGCTGCAACTGTTGCAGCAACCAGCAGGATAACAAACAATAATTTTTTCATTGTATGAAATAATATGGTTGACTATTTAATCAAACAAATATAATAATTTCAGCAAAGGTTTTTTACCTTTGCTACGTGATAAATTTCAGCATAATACGTGCCGCTTCCGGAAACACTTTTTCCGATGCCCTTACTTCCATATTCTCCCGCCTGGGACAATTCCTCCGCCTTGAGGCGGCAGAAGGCCGCTGCCCAACATTCATCCGTTTTTTCCTGAGCGATGCCCAGAACCAGATTTCCGCACTCAGGGGCCAGTTGGACCAATGGCTGCAAACGCAAGCCGGCTCTCCTGCCGTATCCATAGTTGAGCAGCCCCCGCTGGATGGCAGCCGCATTGCCGCGCTGGTGAGGACTTCGTCGGAAAAAGAGGCTTACCACTTCCACAGCCTCAGGCTGAGCGAGGAAGAGGCCGCCGGGAAGGACTCCTACGCGCAGTCCAGGATTCTTTTTGGCCGATACCTGGATATCATCAAACCCCTTGGGCTTGAACTGAGGACACACTGCGTCAGGACCTGGATCTACGTGCGTGACATTGACTCGAACTACGCCGGCCTGGTGAAGGCCCGCAACGATGTCTTTGCCCTGGAAGGACTCACCCACGAAACGCACTACATTGCATCCACCGGAATTGGCGGTGCAACTGAAGGCCGCAATCCGGTTGTCGCCATTGACTTCCTTACCCGCCCGGATATCATTGAGTCCGACAAGACTTACCTGAAAGCACTCTCCCATCTCAGCCCAACCCACGATTACGGCGTGGCCTTTGAGCGCGGTGTCAGGCTTTCCGACGGCCAGATCTTCATAAGCGGCACCGCCAGCATTGACAACAAGGGACAGGTGCTTAACCAAGGCAATGTCCTGGCCCAGGCTGACCGTCTGCTGGATAATATCTCGCACCTTCTCCTTGAAGGCGGCTCCAGCATTGACAAGGTACCCTATTTTGTCATTTACCTTAGGGACATCTCTGATTATAAGATTGTCGATGCCTATATGCAGGAGCGCTTCCCTACTGTTCCGCGCATCACTCTTGAAGCGCGCGTATGCCGCCCGTCCTGGCTCATAGAGATGGAATGCGAGGTGGCCTGACCAGTGCACGGTGTTGAAATCTTGGGGATAACTATTTTGCCGTAAGGCAATTCTCTTTTCCCTTTGCCTGTAAATTTGTATCCCGGTTAAATCTAATCGGGATTCCAATGAAGACAGTTATAGACGGTACTAGCCTGCAGCCCATAGAGATAATGGGCTCCTCACGCTTGTACAAGCTGCATATTCCTCATTTACATAACAATTATTATCTGCTCAGCGGCAAGGGCAGCCGGGCACTGGAAGCATTTCCGGAAGTGGTTGGTTTCCCCTGCTACACCGCCCTGCTGGATGAGATGGTCGATTCTTTCAATTACCTCCGTTCACTGGGTCTTGGGGAACAGATAGACCTCTTCACCATACTCAGGGGTGGCTTGAACTATCCTCTTGAGGAGGCGGCTTACCGCTGCGGGATGCGCGTTCACGAAATCAACTTTGTTTCCTGCGAGCGAGTGATCGTGGACCACGTCATAAAAGGCCTGGAAATAAAATATGACAAGATACGTCCTTCCAAAGGCTGTGTGATGGCCATTGGCGATATCTTGGCAACCGGTGACACCTTCCGCTACTGCTTCAGCCATATGCTCAATCAGTTCCGTGAGGCTAAGGGCAGCATCCGCCGCATCATCTTCTTCACCATTGGCGGAACCCGCGCCTTCGACCTCATAGAGTCAATGGCGGAAGAGCTGAAGTCGCTCTTCCCTGGATTCCAGGGCATTGACTGCTTCTTTTTTGAAGGCGCGTTCACAGTCTATGAAGACAAGGGCGTGAGCGGCATCAACGTGCCTAACATTGACTTTGGATGGAAAGACGGCATAGTAACGCCTGAGTTCCGCCGCTACATTGTAGACAACCCCGATGCCCTTCTTGAGAAGTGCATAATCTACGATGGCGGTGCCCGCCGATACGAGATACCCATCCATTTCGATGAGGTCCTTGAATACTGGGAAGGCATCCGCGAACGCGCAGGCCTCATTGACGTGCGCGCCCTGGTGCAGGAAAAACTGGGATACGCCGGACCTATGGATTATGAAAAGTGGCTGGATATCACGCACCTGCGAGGGCTCCAGGGGCTTGAAAAGCTCTGGGCCGACGAGCAGGCGCTGCTGGACCGCCGCGTAGATCTGGGGGCTCTGGCGGAGCGCCGAATCGCATCGATCAACAATTTGAAGAAATCATATGAAAAAGACTGACGTTGACTACACCGACCGTGCGGTGGACCGTGCCGGCCGCAAATCCAACCTGAGTATGTTTATGGTGATGCTGGGCTTCACCTTCTTCTCCGCAAGTATGTGGGTGGGACAGCAGCTCGCCGCCGGCCTTGACTGGTGGGGCTTCGTATGGGCCCTCCTCCTGGGAGGCCTCATCCTTGCCGCCTACACCGGCTCGCTTGGCTTCATTGGCGCAGAAAGCGGTCTCTCGCTGGATATGCTCGCGCGCCGCAGTTTCGGCGCCAAGGGAAGCTATCTTCCAAGCGCTATGATCAGCTTTACGCAGATAGGCTGGTTTGGAGTGGGCCTTGCAATGTTCGCCATCCCCGTGGCAAAGGAACTTATGGGCCTTGACGTTACTCCTGACCATATGCCTTGGCAGGGCTACCTCCTGGTAGCCATCGCAGGCGTTCTGATGACGGCCAGCGCCTACTTTGGCATAAAGAGCCTTACAATAATCAGTTATATCGCCGTTCCTGCAGTTGCCATCCTGGGTACAATTGCAATGATCCTTGCCGTACGCCGCGGCGATATGGGCCTTATAGAGCAGTTCTCCCAGGGCACAAAGGACCTTGGAGTAATTGCAGGCGCAGGCCTTGTCGTGGGCAGCTTCGTCTCGGGAGGAACGGCTACGCCAAACTTCACCCGCTTTGCCAAAAACGCCAAGGTAGGCCTCTGGACAACGGTGGTGGCCTTCTTCATTGGAAACTCACTTATGTTCCTCTTTGGAGCCGTTTCCAGCATCTATGCCGGAGGTAACGACATCTTTGAGGTGATGCTCAACCTCAATCTCTTCTATCTTGCAGTGCTGGTTCTGGGCCTCAATATCTGGACTACAAACGACAATGCTCTGTACACAGGAGGACTTGGCCTTTCCAACATCTTCGGTCTTTCCAAGAAGACAATGGTGATCATTTCCGGAATCATTGGAACGGTGGCCGCAGTTTGGCTGTACTGGAACTTCTGTGACTGGCTCAACGTTCTCAACTGCACACTGCCGCCTGTGGGCATCATCCTCATCCTCCACTATTTTATGAACCGCAAGGCATACGCCCAGGACACCCTTCCGGAGAAGAAGGTGGACTGGTTTGCCATTGCCGGCGTAGTTCTTGGCGCAGTGGTTGCCAACCTTGTGAAATGGGGATTCCCGGCCATCAACGGAATGGCGGTGGCAGCCGTATGCTTTCTTATCGGCCAGAAGTGCAGGAAGGCAGCCTGAAGCGGCTATTCACTGTAGTTGTGGTCTATAGTTATCAGGACCTTTTCACCCGGGAGCAGTTCTTCAAGTTCCCGGGTTAATTTTTGGCATAGCGCGGTCTCGTCCCTTACCGTAAGGTCCGGCACAACGTCAACTGTGACAAGGTTCTCTTTTTCAGAATAATAGAAACCGTGGATCTGCACCAGTTCCTTGTGGGCGGTCAGTGCGCGCAGAACCTTGGTCTGATAGTCGCTGCGCTGGTTCTGGCCGGTAGCAACGGCGTAGACGCCTTCGGTCATTATAATCCCGTGTTCCTTGTACATCTGGAGAGTTATCTTGCGCGTGAGACCGTGGATGTCCTGGGCGGTAAGCCCGTCATCCACGCTCACGTGCAGGGATCCTATCATTACGTCAGGGCCATAATTGTGAAGGATGATGTCGTAGACGCCGTGAACCTGGTCGTACTCCATAACCTCTTTCTTTATCTGTGCGATCAGTTCAGGAGATACCCTGGAGCCCAGCAGCTCGCCAACGGGAGATGCCAGCATTTCTATTCCGGCCTTGATAATCAGGATGGAGATAAGAGTTCCAAGGATTCCGTCAAGGGAAACGCCCCATAGGAGCATTACACCAGCTGAGATAAGTGTTGCCAGTGTGATTATTGCGTCAAAAAGCGCATCGGAGCCGGAGGCTATGAGGGCATCGCTCTTAAGCTTGTTTCCCTGTCTTTTCACATACCATCCAAGGAGTATCTTGACAACTATGGCCACAATGATAACTATGAGCGTGGCTGTAGTATAATTGGGCTTTGTGGGCGCAAAAATCTTCTTTACGGACTCTATGAGCGAGGTCACTCCTGCGGAAAGTACAATCACGGCAATGATGATGGCGCTGAAGTATTCCACCCTGCCATAGCCGAACGGATGCTTGCGGTCCGCCGGCTTCTGGGACAGTTTTGTGCCTATGATTGTGATGACGCTGGAAAGAGCATCGCTTAGGTTATTGACGGCATCCATCACAATTGCTATACTGCTGGAGATGACTCCCACAATGGCCTTGAATGCGGCCAGCAGTACATTGGTGACTATGCCTACGATACTTGTCCTGATGATTTGTGCGCTTCTGCTCATAGTATTCTAAAGTTTAGTCTTCCCTTAATGAAATGATTATCTGTAACTGAATGCCCTGTAGGAATGCGGCTTGATAGTCATAGCCGGATTTGCGGACTCCCCTGTCTCAAGGTCAGTGAGAGTGAGTTGTCCGTGGTTGCCCACAAGCCTGATGTCAACCGGCTGGTCGTTGAAATTCTCTACTATCACTGTCTTGTTGTCATATAGGAAGAGGCTGACCTTTGAAGGCCCCTCCAGATAGAGGTCAAGGCCCTTGCTCATATTGCGGCGGATGGTATTGAGTACTCCTGCGGGATAACCGTACAGGTTGCCAAAGTCATCCGGAATGGTGAGCACATACAAGGTGCCGTTGGAATATGTTGCGCGGTGCAGGATTGGCCAGCCGGAGACGCCGTTGGTCAGAGGGCGTCCGGCGCTCACAACCTCCCAACTGTCATTGGTCAGGTAACGCACCTGAGGGATAAGGATGTCTTTCTCGCTCTTGCCGTAACGGCCGAAATCGTTGACTATGGCTTTGAGGTCGTCGCACTGAAGTTCGCAGATGTCGGCAATCTTCTCAGGAACCATCTTCAAGAGGCCTGTGGTGATGAACACGTCACCGCCGCCCTTGAGTTGATTCTCAATCTTTGCCGTCAAGTCCGGATCCGATGCCGCCTGTGCCGTCAGAAGCACTGTCTTTTGGCCCTGAGGGAAGGCAGGATACATATCCATAGGAAGGCCAATCATTCCAAGGTAATTCTGCAGGAATTCCTCTCCCGGGGCGTGGTAAATCTTGTATGAGTTTATGCCTATGGGGTTTCCAAGCTTGCCTACAAGGTCGTCCGTCTTGCGGAGGACTACGTCGGCTATACGGGCCATTGTTGTAGGAGTGACTGTCTCCTTCCCGTTCTGGAACGGCGCGGTCATCTGGTCATAGTTCCAGCTTGTTCCCTGATCCTGCCACGGGGCGCGGAAAGAAGGATTAAGCTTGACATCCAGCAACTGGTTGTATGCAAAGAGCATAACGTCACGGCCTTTTGCGATGGCAGTGAGGAATAGCTGTTCCGCATAGCGGTCCATACTCATAGTTATTCCGCCTGAATCCACCCAACCGCCTCCATTGCGACCTCCGGAGATGTTCTCGAAGTAGCGCATTATGTTGTAGCTGAGATAGTTCTGCAGGTGCTGGTTGCCTGCGGGATTTCTGGTCTCAGTTCCTGTCCATACTCCGTCAAATATCTGCGGGCCATACTCCAGGTTGAATCCAAGGCCCTGGAAATGATCGTACCAGTTTGGGTATTTGATGATGACTTTGACCTTGGGATTTACCGCCTTGGCAGGACCTACTACAAGGTTTCGACCAGCCTCATTCATCAGTTCAAGCCTGTACTGGGTCCAGCTCCTGTCCCCTTTTGCAAGGATCTCCACATCCTTTTTGCTGCTTGTAAAGAAGAAATCGTCCAGTAGGAATTCGTCAAAGTGACGGGCAGTGTGCTCAGCCACCTTCTGCACCCAGGCCCTGTCCTCCGGATTGGAATAGCTGAAGGTCTCGAAATCATTGGGCTCGCTGATGGTATAGGTGATGCCTCCTGCCACTTCTATCCCCTGTTTTTCAAAGAACTTCTTGGCCTTGTCAAGCGTGGCGTCGTCCACAAGGTGCATATCCCTATGGGTTTCCAGATAGATCTTGTCAACGTCCAACTGGCTGGAGATGGTCTTCCAAGTGGACTCCAGCCACTGGGTATCCTTCATCTTGTCAACCTCGAACGCCCTTACATAAACAGAAACCTTAAAGTTCTTGTGCCTGGCGGTAGCCGGGATTGCAGCAGACAATGCCATAATGGCAAACAGCAGTGATATTAACCCCTTTTTCATAATCTTGAATGTAAATGCATTACTCTAATATAGCAAGAAAAAAACAAGACCGGGCAAAATACCCGGTCTTATTTTAAATAATCGGAAGCTTCAGTCTAGTTTTCTTCCCAGTTGGTAACCTCTTCAATCTTGGAGAAGTCGCTGGAGACCTTGTACACAGGAGAGTAGTTATATCTTTTGCTTGAGTTAGCGTTTCCTGTAGCAACTGCTCCTATACGGAGATAATGGTCTCTCTTGTACACAAACTGATTACCGCTTGGAATCGTAGTATCTATTGAAAGCTCCACGTCTGCCTGCCCGTTGGTGAGTTTGACCTTCTCGATCTTTCCTTCAGGCTGATAATTCTTATTCTTCTTATCAAAGATGAAGTTATTGTTGCTTTCACTTACAAATCTGTCGGTGAAACCGAAGAGGGCCACGTCCACTTTCGAAGTCTGAGCAGCGTCTGCAACCTGGACTGTGAACCTTGCTACGAGCTTCGTTCCTTCGTAAGTGATCTTGGGATTGAGGATACGTGCATAAGGTGTCACAGTGAAGTCCACGGTGTTCTTACCCTTCTCAAGGGTGAAGGGGATTACTATGGGGTAGAAGCACTGGTCTTTGGTATCCAACCTATACTTTCCTGCAAACACAAGATTGTTACGATATGTGCCGTTGCACTTGACGTACCATTCCTCTGCTTCCTCGACGTCCCAACCTTCTTCAATGATTGAGATTTTTGAAGTGTTATAAAATGCGAACTGAACCAGATCTCCAGTTGCGCTGTCGATGAAACGTCCCTCGACCTGAGCGTTGTAGCTTTCCTGGTTGTCAAACACGAACCAGTCGCAGGATGTGGCCAGAATCAATAATGATAATAATACTAATATCTTTTTCATAAGGACTATTTTTTTATTCCTGTGAAGGGTTAGGGATCAAGCCGTTAGCAGAAAAATTACTGATGCCGCCGTAGTAGTCCAACGGATCTGTGTTCAGGCCGCTGCTTGAGAACTGAATGTCTCCATGATAAACATTTGCACGGGCAAAGATATACTTTGGAGAATCTCCACGAAGGTCAAGCAAAGGCAAAAGGTCAAGCAAAGGCAACAGAGTGTGCTTTCTGTACTGAGCTCCACCTCTTGAATTGAGATATTCGCGTCTGCGGAAGAGAGTGTAAGTCTCGTGGCCTTCCATTACGAACTCGACTTTACGTTCGTGGCATACGTTTTCTATGGTAAGTTCAATATCATCGGTAAATGCCGCTCTATGACGGATGTCGTTGAGATATTGCTTTGCCTTCGCCGCATCACCCAGACCGCTTTCGGCTACCGCCTCAGCATAGTTCAGGAGAATCTCAGCATAACGTATGTCGCACCATGGGTTTGTTGAATACTGTACAGTCTTGTCAGGGTCAAGGAATTTTCTTGGACCGAAGCAGGTGTTCCAGAACTCGCAG
>CACWLD010000030.1 GCA_902761655.1 uncultured Bacteroidia bacterium
GCGTGGAAAACCCGTGGCCGCCCGTGGCCTCGTGAACGGGTGGATGGCGCTTGCGCCAGACGGGATGGAGCGAAGCGGAAGGTTTTCCAGGTACCACCTTCCAACTCCGTGCAGGACGGGATGGGAGATCCTTCGCTGACCCTCAGGATGACAGGAGAGCCTACAGCAGGTGGGAGTCTTTTGCCTTTGAGATGAGTTCTGGGGTGTTGGCGGCATCAAACTTCACGAGGAGTTTCTTGCGGTACCACTTGATGGTTTCAGGGCTGAGGCAGACTTTGTCTGCTATCTGAGGACCGGTGAGGCCCTCAGCCATCAGGCGGAGGATATCCTTCTCACGGTCGGACAGGACGGGGCCCTGGGGCATCGGAGAAATCTCTTCCAGGGTTTCCTCCAGCACCTCCCCTACTTCTATGTTGTCCTGGCGTGATTTGCGGAGTTGCTTGGCAAGAAGGATGAAACCGGCCAAAAGCAGAAGGGCAACGGCAAGGATGCAGGAAGTCCAGACAAGCTGGCGGCGCTGCGCCTTGAGGGCGTTTTCCATAATGCCAAGCGTCTCCAGCCTGGCGCGGAATTCCTGGTCTTCGTGCAGGGAAAAATACTTGTCCGCCTCCTCAAGGCAGCGCAGGCCCTTGCGTGTCTTCCCTTGCGTGAAGTACACCAGACCAAGGCCTTTGAGAGGCGATGCTATCCACAGTGAATCCCCTGCCGTACGGCCGTATTCCAATGCTTTTTCATAGCACTCGCGGGCCTTGTCGTAATCCCCTTCCTCATACCAGGTCTCGCCCATATTGTAGTGCAGGACGGCGTTGCTCTCGTTCCAGCCGTATCGGTCAAAGATCTCGCCCGCCTTGGCGTAATAGTCGAAAGCCTTGTCCAGGTCTCCCATCATATTGTAAAGGTTGCCAAGGGTGCCGTACATTGAAGAATAACCGTCGTCTATCTTCTTCTGGTCATATCCGTCCGGATCCGTTGGGGATGTGGCTCCGGATGCCATTTTTCCAAGAGCCTCAAGGGCGATGTTGTAATAGAAGGCTGCACTGTCATATTGCTCCTTTGCCCAGAAATGCTGCCCTATGATCTTGGCCGCGTCCTTGATGGAACTCTGCCATCCCTTGGAGGTTGCAATGTTCAGCATCTTGCGGGCATAGAACTCGCTTTTGACTCCGTTTACCTGAAGATAACCCTGCATAAGCCCGTCATAATCCAGGATCAAACCGCGCAATTCCTCATCTGAAGCCTTTTGGATATCCAATGGTGTCCAGCGCGCAACGGCCACTTCAAGGGAGTCCACGTTGCGGCCCCTGTGGTCCGAATACTGGGCGGAGGCTACTGGACAGGAAAGGACGGCAAAAAAGGCTGCCAAGGAAATCAGGGCTAACGGTTTCATATTGTAAATATACTGGTATTCTTCCAAATGCAGTACTATAGAGTGGGCAATTCCACCCTTTAGGGTGGTGTTTAAGGGCTTAAAGTTGTTGAACTTTATGAGGTTTGAATATTAACTAAACAAAAAGATATGAAAAAAGTTATTTTGCTCGTTTCGAGCTTTATGCTGCTGTGCGGAAGCGCAAGCGCCCAGGGCATCCTCAGGAACCTTGGAGAAAGAGCCAAACAGGCCGTAGAGAACGCCGTTGGCGAGAAGGTGGAAAATGCCATCAACAATGCCGTCAACAAAGCGACGGGTAATAAGGACAACAACAAGTCCGGAAATAATTCTGCAAGCGATGACGCCGTTCGAGAAGAAAGTGCAAACGAGGTTGTAGATTTTGCTGAAATCCAGGCCAAGAGCGACTTCCAGCGTGGTGCCAACGTCTTCTTCAATGATGACGTGACAGGAGAGAAACTTGGCGAGTTCCCTTCTAAATGGGATCTTCTCAACGGCAGTGAAGTTGAGGTAGTCAACATTGCAGGCAAGAAAGCAATCAAGATGGAAGACTCCAGGATACAGCCTTTGATGGAAGAGAAAGAATATCTGCCAGAAGATTTCACCATTGAATTTGACGTATTGGCCCAGCCGGCAGAAGAAGGTTCAGGCTGGGACGGTACACTTGACTTGTTCTTGGATGGTGAAAAGGCAACAAAATGGAGGGAGAACCCGGCAGGCAGACCATCAACAGGTATTTGAAAAAGAACGAGTGGAACCATATAGCAATCTCCTTCAACAAGCGCGCGTTCAAGATGTACCTGAACTATGAACGAATCGTGAACATTCCTAATATGGTCCAGCCTCGTTCTTGGCAGATTGAAGGATCATCAGACAGCGACAAGGGTATCTTCGTTACCAATTTGGTAATGGCCAAGGGAGCAGTCGAATTGTATGAGCGTAACGCCACGGACTATTCCTCAGCAGTAGAGAAGGCCATAGAGGAAACCGGCAAGTTCGTGACCAACAACATCCTGTTCGATACTGGAAAGGCCACCCTCCTGCCACAGTCAATGGAGGAGATCCAGAAGGTTGCGGAGTATATGAAGAAGAACCCCACAGCCCGCTTCGAGGTGCAGGGACACACTGACAACCAGGGCTCCGATGCTGTTAACGATCCTCTGAGCCAGCAGCGCGCCGAGGCTGTTGTGGCAGCGCTGGAGAAGGAAGGCGTGGATCCTTTCAACCTCCGCGCAGTGGGCAAGGGAAGCCACGAGCCTGTTGCTGACAACAGCACCGATGCAGGCCGCGCCCAGAACCGCCGTGTAGAATTTATCAAGCGATAATTATTTCTTGCACAGTCTTTGTATTCGGAGCTTCACTAGAAGTTCCGAATATTTTTTATATTTGCTCCGCCAAAAGCAAATTAATCTATAAAAAGATAAAATGGATAAATTGAACAAACCCGCAATCCTGGTCGTTGATATGCTCAATGACTTTGTGACAGGCTCTCTTGCCTGCGACCGCGGCAAGGCTATCGTCCCTGCTACCGCACGCCTTCTTGACGCAGCCCGTGAGAAGGGCGTTCCCGTTATTTTCTGCAATGATTGCCACCTTCCCGGTATCGACCGTGAACTTCTCATCTGGGGAGACCACGCCATAAAGGGCACCCCCGGCGCTGAAGTTATCCCTGAGCTCAAGCTCTGCGACAAGGATTACGTAGTTCCCAAACGCCGTTACAGCGGCTTCTTCCAGACTGACCTTGACATCCTTCTCAAGGAACTGGGAGTCAAGACAGTCATCATCACCGGCCTTCACACACATATGTGCTGCCGCCACACTTCTGCCGATGCCTTCTGCCTCGGATACGACGTTGTGGTTGCAAAGGAAGCCACAAATTCCTTCACTGAGGAGGACTACCTTGGCGGCCTCGCATACCTGAAGATGTGCTACGGCGCAGACGCATACTCAAACGACGAACTCATCGCCGCATTCTAGAATAAGAGAATGACATAATAAAAAAATGACCTTTCGGGGTCATTTTTTTTGTTTGCGGCGGTCGTGGAGTTCTGCGACGGCGGTGAAGAAGGCATCACCGCTGGAGTTCAGCGCCGTTTCCACGGAATCTTGGATTACGCTTATGACGAAGCCCACCGCCACGGCCTGCATAGCTATATCCTGCGGAATGCCATATAGCGAGCAGGCCATTGGCACAAGCAGCAGCGAGCCGCCGGCTACGCCCGATGCGCCGCAGGCGCCAAGCGTGGCCAGCACGCTGAGCAGCAGCGCGCTTCCAAAGCTGACGTCCATACCCAGGGTATTTGCAACGGCAAGCGTCAGCACCGTGATTGTAACTGCAGCGCCGTCCATATTGATTGTGGATCCCAGCGGGATGCTCACTGAATAGAATTCCTCGTCAAGGCCAAGTTTCTTGCAAAGTGCCATATTCATTGGGATATTGGCGGCCGAAGAGCGGGTGAAAAATGCGCTTATTCCACTCTCCTTGAGGCATTGCCACAGCAGCGGATAAGGATTCTTCCTGAGGAAGATGGTTGCAAGCAATGGGTTGACTATCAACGAAGTAACCAGCATACATCCCACCAGCAGGAGCAGGAGCCTTCCGTAATCTGTAAAGATCTCAAGACCGCCTTCTGAAACTGAAGAGAACACCAGTCCCAGGATTCCGAACGGGGCGAACTGTATGATCCACTTGACTGCAAGGGAAACCACGTTTGAGAGTTCCCCCATAAACGTTATGACGGTCTGGCTGCGTGTAATCCTTATTGCAACTCCAATTATGACTGACCAGAACAGGATTCCCATATAATTGGCCGTTGTCAGTGACAGCACCGGATTGGCAACCATATTGTTTAGCAGACCGGCAAAGATATCGGCCAGGCCGCCGGGAAGTTCCCCGGCCTCTCCCCCTTTAAGGTCTATGGTAACCGGGAACAGGAAACTGCCGGAAACAGCCACCAGGGCGGCAATGAATGTGGTAAGCAGGTAAAGGATTATCACCGTGCGAAACCTTGGTCCCAGACCGCCTTTTGCCCTGGCTATGGATGACATTACAAGAACTGCCACCAGCACCGGCGCAACAGCCTTGAGCGCACCCACGAAAACCTGTCCCAGAATGCCAATTCCGGTCCACTGAGGGACAAGGAGGCCAAGGATGGCTCCCAGCACCAGGCCGCAGAATATACGCAGTATAAGGCTGCTTTGCGTCCATTTCTGTAGGAGCTTTTTCATAACAGTTCGTCTTTATATTCGTCCTTTATATCAGGGATCAGACGCCTTACCGGCTTGAATTCCGAGAAGAACCTGCTGGCTATAACCCTAATCACAGTATAAGAAGGAATGGCGGCGAGGAGTCCCACCGCTCCGCCAATGCCTCCGGCTATGAGCAGGACGATGAATATTTCAAGAGGATGTGCCTTGATGCTTGTAGAATATATCACTGGCTGATATATCATACTGTCAACCATCTGCGTAGCAAGCATTACCGCGAATACTATAAGGGCGAAAGCCCAGATGGGAACGTTCAGTCCAACGCCTGCGCCATATTTAAGAATCACGCAGAGCACAACGCCAAGAACCTCGCCAATGAAAGGTCCCACATATGGAATGACATTGAGGATACCTGCTATGAAAGCGATTCCAATAGCGGAATTAACCCCAATCCTTGCTATTAGCCACAATCCCAGGAAGTCCAGGAGCATAACCCCGAACACTTCTATGATTATTCCCACGAAGTATCTGGAAAGCAAACGCTCAATGTCGTGAATGGTCTTGTCAACCTTGGCTTCTACAGAATCAGGTACAAGTGCCCTGACTATACGGCGGAAGAGGGTCTCATCCTTGATGAAGAAGAATGAAATGAAAAGAGTGGCAAAAGCACCTATGAAAAGGCTTACAAGCGTAGAAGCGAATGACCCCAGGAACCCTCCAATTGAAGACATATTGAAAACGGAAGACAGTTTTTCCATAAGCAGTTCCGTGGCGTCGAAGTCCGGACCCACGTTGGGGAATATGCTTATGACCCACTCGTTTATGTTTTCAAGGATGGTACGCTGGGAGATTGCCCCGGTGGCGTTCATAAGAGAGGCATCCCTAACGATGCTTGCCGTAATAGGGATTATCTGCTTTACCACAAACAGGAGGCAGGTGAAAATGATTGCCAAGGACAGCAGCGTAAGCAATGCGTCCGGAGCCGACTTCCCTTTTATGGTAACCTTCTTGAGCAGCCTTTTAAGGGGCTGACCTATGAGAGAAACCACAAAGGCAATTACTATGTAGACCAGGATTTTCCTGAGAAACCAGCATAAAGCCAGCATTATGGCCAGGCCGCCCAACCGTATGATGTGCCGGGCAAGGGTATCTACGCTTCTTTCATTTTCCATAATGCAAATATAGTCATTTGCATTATCTTACAGCAGAACTTTGTATATCTCTGCTTGGAAATTGTAACCCTGTTATGGGGAATGTCGTCCTTTTCCGCCAGTATCCTTACCGCATCCGGGCAGGATGCAAGCAACTTGAAGTCAAATGTGGCACAGCAATACCAACCGGCGCGCATAAGCACATCCATACCGCATACGGTAAGCGGGCCGCTGTCCTTTGGAAGGGCGTTATACATTGCAAGCATATTCTGCGCGGACTCACGCCTGTTACGGACAATCTTTCCGCCTGTAAGGGCGCCGCTGCGCCTGCGCCTGTAATGGTACAGGGGCTCCCACACGTGTACGCACTTCTTGGCATTGTACAGGAGCTGGCTCTGGAAAACGATGTCTTCGTGATAAGGACGTACAGGAACGAACAAAGCGCCTAGGTTATACAGCGACCTGCGGAGCAGCTTGTTCCACATATAAGCCCTGATCTTGCTGTTGTGCATTGCCTTGATGGCCTCGTGGCCCTCAGGAGGCGAGAAAGAGGCTTCGCGGGTGACTTTTGGCGGCTTGTGGGGATACTCTTTGAAGAAATCGCAATAGACCATATCCGCATCAGTCTCCATTGCCCTGGTGGCCATCGCTTCAATGTAGTTGGGCTCTACCCAGTCGTCAGAATCAACGTGGATTATATAGTCTCCGGTGGCTTGCCGCAGGCCGGTCATCCTGGCCTGTGGCAGTCCTTTGTTTTCTTCTCGGAGAATCTTTGTGCTGTCCTTGCGCTGAGGGAATCCTTCAAGGACTTCCTGGATGATGGCTATGGAATTGTCCGGACTTCCGTCATCTACAAAAATGAACTCGATATCTTCCCAGGTCTGGGAAAACAGGGATTGGGCGCACTGACGGATGTACTGTTCCACGTTGTAGACGGGAACTATAACGGATACTTTCATAGTTGGTATATGGTCACGACTAATAGATGCCGTCTACCATAGGAATCGTTGCAAGGGAAGGCTGTGAAATGACAGAACTTATAGAATTGGTCTCTTTCCTAGTGCAGTACTTGAAAGTTGTGCTCTTGGGACCAGAGAACGAATTCCATTTAACCTTGAGGTCTACGGTCTGCCCGTTTGTGTCAGGCAGTTCAGACAGCCTGAAAGCCACAAGGGCGTCGTTCTGGTAGTTGGCCGCGTCTCCCATTGCGTCGTGATAGAAGGTTACGCAGTACGGGTTGTCAGGTTCCGGGGTATAGACCATATTTACATAATGGGTGGCCATTCCGCCCCACATTGTCCTGAAACAGAGGTTCATATAGCCGTCCTCAGCCAGGGTCACCCAATCGTTCACAATCTCTACGGGATCCTGACCGTATTGCTCTGCGTTGGCTTCGTCGCTGCCCATATTCTCAGCAAGCTGCTTAGTCAGGATAAGCTTGATCCAGGTAACATATACCTGTGGGCCTATGCTGGACATTGGAAGGGCCTCTGAATCCGTAGGCTTGCGGAACTCTATGAGTGCGCGCCTTTCCTCCTTGCCCAACTCCGTGCCCGTTATGTTGACCGGATGCAGGATCAGTTCATCATTTACCTTGAATTCCACTGAATTGAGGGCTGTATTTGGCCTTACCGTAACTATTGCCGTGGAAAGACGTACAATGTCTTCTTTATTGCAGGACTGGAGCGCTATTGAGCATACTGCCAGTGATACTATCAGGAAAAAATGTTTAAGAGTCTTCATAACTAAGTCCTTTTAACTATCCATTAAACGATAATTAACAGCAAATCCTGCACAAAGTAGTCATTTTTATTTAAAAAGTGTATCTTTACCCCTGGTTAGAGTAATATTACCGTTGGTTATGGAAAAAGATTTATCAGCAATAAGGAGCCAGATCATTGGAATTGACGCGCATATTGCGGAACTGTTCGAAGAAAGGATGAAGCTCTCCGCAAAGGTGGCGGAAATCAAAAAAGAACTCAGTCTTCCCGTACTGGACCCGGAAAGGGAAAAGGTGGTCATTGAAAAGGCCATAGGAAACGTCAAGGACAACGATATCAAGGAGTATTTCCGCCTTCTGTCTTCCAAGATAATGGAATTATCACGCGACTACCAGAACCGCCTTATGAGCGGGATGAGGGTAGGCTACAGCGGTGTTCCCGGCGCATACGCATACATAACGGCAAGGAAACTCTTCCCCGGCGCCCAACTCATAGCATTCCCGGATTTCGAAACTGCATACAAGGCCTGCGTGGACGGCCTTGTTGAAAGCGTGGCGCTGCCAATGGAAAACAGCTATGCGGGTGACGTGGGCAACGTGCTTGACCTGGCGTATACCGGCGAATTGTTCATAAACGTGATGGCGGAATACCATATAGAGCATTACCTGCTTGGTATCAAAGGCGCCAGGACATCGGACATCAAGAGAGTTGTCAGCCATCCCCAGGCGCTGGCCCAGTGCGGAGGTTTCATCCAGATGCACAAACTGGAAACGGAACCTTCCTGGAACACGGCTGCGGCCGCAAAGGCAGTCGCCGACAAAGGCGACCCTTCCGTGGCGGCCATCGCCTCAAAGGAGAATGCGGACCTTTACGGGCTTGAAATCCTTGAGAAAGGCATCAACACGTCGCCCGTGAACGCGACGCGCTTCGCCATTTTCTCAAGGGTGCAGAACACCCTCCCCGCCCACGAGCGCAACCACTTCTTCCTTATTTTCACTGTCAGGAACGAGTGCGGCGCACTGGCAAACGTCCTCAACCTGATTGGCTCCCAGGGTTTCAATATGAGCAACCTCCGCAGCAGGCCCATCAAGGGCGCTATGTGGGGGCACTCCTTCTTTGCGGAACTTGACGGCGATGCCGAATCCCCTGAAGGCAAAGACCTTATAACGCAGATGAAGGCCATCTGCGACAGGCTCATAATTGCGGGAAATTACAGGAGCGTGGAACTATAGCAGGTCTGCCAGCTCGTAAATAAGCCTTTCAGTCTTCTCCCAGCCCAGGCAAGGGTCCGTGATGGATTTTCCATAAGTGAACTCACCGCGGGCGCAGGCGCCGTCTTCAATGTAGGACTCAATCATCAGGCCCTTGATCATAGGCCTGAGATGGTCGTTGTGGCGCATACTGTGCAGGACTTCCTTTGCAATACGTATCTGCTCCCCGAACTGCTTCCCTGAATTGGAGTGGTTGCAGTCCACTATTACGGAAGGATTGACTATATCGGGCGAAGCCTGGAACATCTCGTAAAGGCGGAGAAGGTCTTCGTAATGGTAGTTTGGATGGCTCTTGCCGTAACTGTCAACGAATCCCCTGAGGATGGCGTGGGCCATAGGGTTGCCCTTGCTCTCTACCTCCCAGTTGCGGTAGATGAAGGTATGACCGCTCTGCGCGGCGCGGATGGAGTTCATCATAACGGAAAGGTCGCCACTGGTAGGGTTCTTCATTCCGGCGGGAATGTCAAGGCCGCTTGCGGTGAGGCGGTGCTGCTGGTCTTCTACGCTTCGGGCTCCCACGGCTACATAGGAGAGAAGGTCTGACAGATAGTTGTGGTTCTCAGGATAGAGCATCTCGTCCGCGCAGGAGAAACCGGTCTCGTTGAGGGCCCTCATATGCAGTTTCCTGATGGAGATAAGGCCCTTGAGGATGTCAGGACTTGCGTCCGGATCCGGCTGGTGGAGCATTCCCTTGTAACCGGCACCGGTTGTACGCGGCTTGTTGGTATAGATACGCGGTATTATGACAAGTTTGTCCTTTACCTTGTCCTGTACCGGACGGAGGCGGCTGATATAATCTATAACAGGGTCCTCGTGGTCTGCGGAGCAGGGGCCGATGACCAGGATAAGCTTGTCCGAACGGCCGCACAAGACATCGCTTATCTGCTTGTCATTCTGTTCCTTGGCCTCTTTTCCAGAAGCGGAAACAGGGTACATTTCCTTAATCTTCTTAGGCTCCAGCAAAGCCCTTTTGTAAGTCATATTCATAATCTATCCTTTAAATACACTACTAATCTTTTGTACGCACTGCCCAGGGGTCCCGTCATTGACCACGGTGAAGTCCGCTGCCTTTTGGTATACCGGACGGCGTACCCCGTACATTGCCTTGAGTTTATCTATGTCAGAAGAAAGGGGGCGGTCACTGGTGGGGACCAGCAGCTCCAGGGGCCTGTCAATGAACACTACCTTTCCGTTCATCTTGAGCAGATGAACGTTCAGGGAGTTCATCACGGCTCCCCCTCCCACTGAAACTATCAATCCCTGTGACGGAGCAATGGAGGCTATTGCCTCCGTCTCCATCTTCCTGAAGGCGGCCTCGCCCTGAGTGCGGAATATCTCCGCTATCTCAACGCCCGCCTTCTGCCTTATAAGCTGGTCAGTGTCAACCACTTCCCTGCCCATCTGCTGCGCCAGCAACTTTCCCATCGTTGTCTTGCCGCTGGAAGGCATCCCACAAAGTACTATGTTTTCCTTAGATGCCGATATGCTGCGCAGTATCCTGTCCCACACTTCCTTTTCCACGGTTTCACCAGTGAAGTACTCGCGTGCAAGGCAAGCCTGGTAAACAAGCATTGAAAGGCCGCCTGCGGCCGGAATGCCCCTTTCCAGCGCGTCCAGCACAAGGTTGGTACGCAAAGGGTTGTACACGCAGTCCAGGACGCCCTGCAAGTCAGGGAACAGGTCCAGGGGCGCGATCCTGCCGTCGTTGTGCGGATACATCCCTACCGGGGTGGCATTGATTATTATGTGGATGCCGGGGTGGCTTTCCTGCGCCAGCGTCAGCAGCGACAGCTGCCCCGGAGCAGGATGCCTGGATGACTGTGTCACGGACGATGCGCCCAGCTCCTGCGCAACCGCTGCGGCAGTCTTTGCCGCGCCTCCGGCGCCAAGGACCAGCACGCCGCGGCCCTTGAAATCTATTCCCGTATTGCGGGCCATCTCCAGAAGGCCACCAAAGTCCGTGTTGTATCCGAACAACCTGCCGTCTTTGTTCACGATAGTATTGACAGCCCCAATCTTCAATGCTGGACCGGAGATGGTATCCAGATACGGCATCACAGCCTCCTTATAGGGGATGGTGACATTTATTCCCTTGAAATCTGCCTTATGCATAAATGCATCCAGGGCGGACCTTTCAATTTCCACCAGTTCATACGGATCTCCGGAGAGCATACCGTGTATGTCCTTTGAGAAACTGTGTCCCAGACGCTCTCCTATAAGTCCGTACTTCATTTTATTTCAGATAATCTGTTCCGCGGGCGCCTGCCAGCACATCGCAGAGAACTATTGCCATAAGGCTGCTGACCACTATGCAAATCCTGCGGATAATTGCAGGATCGTGGCGGCCCTTGAGGTTCAGGGCCTGGTTCTGCCCAGTAATGTAATTGACCGTCTGCTGCTCCTTTGCAATTGACGGAGTGGGCTTGACTGCGCAGTTGAACACAACGGGCATTCCGTTGGAAATACCGCCGTTTATGCCGCCGTTGTGGTTCGTGCGGGTGAGCACGCGCCCATCCTCCACGCAGAAGGTGTCGTTGGCTTCCGATCCGCGCATCGCCGCAAAGCCAAATCCGCTTCCGAACTCCACTCCCTTTATGCCGCCAATGGCAAACAGCGCCTTTGAAAGGACTCCTTCCAAGGAATCGAACCAGGGCTCTCCCAAACCGGGCTCCAAGCCTGTTATGGCGGTCTGGATTATTCCTCCTATGGAATCGTTGTCGGCCTTGGCGTCAAGTATCTTTGCCGTAATGGCTTCTTCCAGGTCTTCGACCACAGGGAAGTTCTTATCGTTCAAGACATTGAGGTATGAATCCAGCAAGGCCAGGCCGTCAGGGCTGCACAGGGAGTTGAAATCAGTGTCGCGGACACCACCGCACTCAAGGATATGGGTGCCTATATGGATTCCCTTGGCTGCGAGGGCTTTCAGCGCAATGGCGCCTGCGGCAACTATTGCCGCGGTCACGCGCCCGCTGAAGTGCCCGCCGCCGCGGTAATCCTGGAATCCACCGTATTTGACCTGCGCCACGTAATCAGCGTGGGAAGGGCGCGCAAGGCCCTTGTCCTGCTCGTAATCCGCACTTCGGACATCCTCGTTGGGGATTACTATGCATATTGGCGATCCCGTTGTAAAACCGTTGAATACGCCGCTCAGGACCTGGAAACGGTCCTGTTCACGGCGGGCGGTGTCAACGAGCCCCTGCGGCCTCCTCTTGGCCAGCTGCGCTGCGATGAACGCCTCGTCCACGGGTATCCCCGCGGCCAGGCCGTCTATCACGGCTCCTATTGCGGGTCCGTGTGATTCGCCGAACAATGTGAGTATCACGTTGGTTCCTATGCTGTTCTTCATATGCGGGCGTTTTTATGATTCTGGATGCACTGCCTTATCTGTTCCATATCCATCTTCCGGAATTCAAAGCTTCCTATGGTGTCTACGTAAACAGCGGTCACAGCGTCTCCCTGTTTCTTCTTGTCGTGGCCTATGTAGCCCATTAGGGTCTCCGTGTCAAAGGGATCCGACACCGGAAGCGCATATCGCCGCAGCAGCGGCTCAAGCCTTGCGCGGACGGCGTCGGAACACATATACAGCATTCCCGCCGCCACGCTTTCCCCGTGGAAAAGCGAGCCTGCGCCCGCCGCCTCAATTGCGTGGCCAATGGTATGGCCAAAATTGAGCACCTTCCTGAGGCCCTTCTCAGTGGGATCCGCATCCACCACCGCGCCCTTTATGGCCAGGGCTCCGGAGATAATCCCGTCCAGCCTGGGCTCCAGCGGGCCATCTTCCTCTATCAAGGAAAAGAGGTCCGCGTCGCTGGTCGCGGCCATCTTGATGGCTTCCGCCAGCCCTTCGTGAAGAAGGCGCGGATCCAGCGTCCTAAGGCAGTCCGGGTCTATCACCACTGCCTTGGGCATATGGAAGGCTCCCACAATGTTCTTGACTCCGCCAAAGTCTACCCCGGTCTTCCCTCCAATGGAGGAATCAACCTGAGAGAGCAGCGTAGTTGGCACGTTGTAGAAGTCAATGCCGCGCATATAGCACGATGCCGCAAAACCCGCGGTATCACCCACTACGCCGCCACCCACCGCGACAACAGCGTCAGTCCTGGTGAATCCTGCTGAAAGCAGTTCCGCCAGGATGCCGCGCACGGTGTCAAGCGTCTTGTTCTTCTCCCCCTGCTCAAAGACATAGCAATATCCTTGAGGGCAGGCCGAGAGCACTTCCTGGACATAATTGAAAGGCACTCCGCTGTCAGTCACCACCATTATCTTGCGGTCTGTGGGAATCCACTTGGCTATTTGGGATATCGCTCCCCTCTGAACTACAGGCATTATATAAATTTTTACAAAATAACTAAAAAATCCCTACCTTTGCAACCCTTATAAAACACTATGAGAAAACACTTCCTATATATAGCTACAGCAGCTTTATTTGCCGTTTCAGCCATAAATGCATCGGCCGGCACCCCCACTTCCCCGCAGGACACGGTATATACCCTTGAGAGTATTTCAGTAACAGGCAGCAGAGTCCCCCTTACGCTTAACCAAAGCGCCAGGATGGTAACCGTCCTGGACAGCGTAGCCCTGTCCACAATGCCCGCAAACAGCATAAACGACCTGCTCAAATTTGCCGTGGGCGTTGACGTCCGCCAGAGGGGCGTAATGGGAATGCAGACCGACATAAGCATACGCGGAGGCACCTTTGACCAGATAGCCATCCTCCTGAACGGCGTAAGCATAAGCGACCCCCAGACCGGCCACAATGCCGGCGATTTCCCCGTGGACATCAGCGAGATTGACCGCATTGAGATCCTGGAAGGTCCTGCGGCAAGGGCATACGGCACCTCTTCCCTCCTTGGCGCGGTTAACATAGTAACCAAGACGCACGAGAAAAGCGGTGTTTCCGCAAGGGTGGAAGGCGGCTCCCACAAATACCTCAACGCCTCAGTGGGAGGAAACATCAATACCGGAAAATTCAGCAACCAACTGTCTGTAAGCTACACACGCACCGACGGCTACACCCTTAGCCGCCAAGGCACCAACAATACGGATTTCGCCGCGGCAAAAGCCTTCTACCAAGGCAATTATGACGGCGCCAGAATCGGAATCAAGTGGCATACCGGCCTGTCCGTCAAGGACTTCGGCTCAAACACCTTCTACAGCCCCCGCTTTGACGACCAGTTTGAACACGTGCTCAAGACATACACCGCCATCCAGGCGGAAACGTATGGCAGACTGCACTTCAAGCCATCCATCTTCTGGAACCACACAGAGGACCGCTTCGAACTTTTCCGCGGCCGAATTGACAAATATCCCTTCAACTTCCACCGCACCAACGTGGTGGGCGCCAACCTTGGCGGATGGGTGGAGTCCAACGCAGGAAGGACAGCCTTTGGCGCCGAAGTCAGGAACGAGGGCATCATCAGCACCAACCTTGGCGAACCTCTCCAGAACCCCATCGCCGTCAAAGGATACGACGCCGCCTACAAAGTGGGGCTCAACCGCACAGACATCAACGTATATCTGGAGCACAACGTAATCCTGAACCGCTTCACTTTCTCCGCAGGCGTCACAGCAGCCAAGAATACAGGCAACGACGAAGGCCTCCGCCTATACCCCGGCGCAGATGCCAGCTTCAGGATCTCAGACCACTGGAAAGCCTACGCATCGTACAACAGTTCCCTTCGTATGCCAACCTTCACGGAACTCTACTACTCCGTTGGCGGACACCTGGCAGACAAGAACCTGAAAGCGGAAAAGATGAAGGCCACCGAAGTGGGCCTCAAGTACTTGAACACCGGAATCCGCGCGATAGCAACGGTATACTACCATCACGGAACGGACCTCATAGACTGGATCAAGGACACATCTGTTCCCGACGCCCCCTGGACTTCCGTGAACCACTCCGTGATCAATTCCATTGGCGAAGAGTTCACCCTGAGGCTGGAGCCCCAGCTGCTCCTGGGCAGGCCTGAGTTCCCCGTCCGCAGCTTCAACATAAGCTATGCACACATAGACCAGGACAAGAAGGCCGACAAGGGATTCGAGTCCTATTACTCCCTGGAATACCTCCGCAACAAGTTTGTTGTACAGCTTGACCTACAGCTGTTCGGCAAGCTGAACCTTGACCTTTCCGGCCGCTGGCACGACCGCTCCGGAAGCTACCGCCTTTACCAGGACGGAGTGGACACCGGACGCATCGTAGAATATGAACCGTACACGGTCATAGATGCCAAGTTATCCTGGGACGAGCCTTCCTGGAGCATCTTCCTGACTGCGGAAAATCTCCTTGACCGCACTTACTACGACCACGCCAATATACCCCAGCCGGGCCTCTGGCTGAAAGCCGGAGTCAAGCTTAGGGTGGAATAACTTGGATATAACAAACATAACACCTATTTTTGCCGTATTATGCGGCCACTGGTAGTGATACGATATGTTGGAATGATCCTGCTTATTATAGTAGGCTTCCTTGTCGTGGCCGGCATAGTATCCTGCTATGGAGGTGCTGACCAGTCCACCCTGCCGCTCTTCTTCTCCGCATTCATAGGCCTGCTTGTAGGAATCTTCCCCCTTCTTTTCATAAAGGGAGTGCCAAGTATAACCAGGCGCGAAGGATACGCCATAGTGGTGTTCGCGTGGCTTGTGGCCTGTATTTTCGGATGCCTTCCATACTTGCTTTTCAGTGAGGATTTCAACTTGATAAACTCCCTGTTCGAGAGCGTATCAGGCTTCACCACTACCGGAGCGTCCATCATAGATGACATTGAGGCGCTGCCGGACGGCCTACTGTTCTGGAGGATGTCAACCAGCTGGATTGGAGGTATAGGCGTAGTGATGTTCGCCCTCCTTATCCTTCCATCTATGCGCGGCGTTGGAAGCACCCTGTCGGATATGGAAATGTCCGCCATAGCCAAGGACAACTACCACACTACCAAGCGCAGGTCAATTGTCCAGCTGCTCATCATAACTTACTGTGTGCTCACATCCGTTGCGGCAGTGTCACTGCATTTTGCCGGAATGGACTGGTTCGATGCCATCTGCCACGCAATGTCCGCCTGCTCATCCTGCGGCTTCTCCACAAAGAACGCCAGCATAGCGGCGTTCAACTCCCCCGCCGTGGAGTGCGTCATTATGGTGTTTATGGTATGTGCGGGTATCCACTTTGGAGTATTCTTGTCCGCCCTCACCGGAAGAGGCTCCGTACGGGGGCTCTCATCGTCTCTCAAGACATACTTGCTGTTTATGCTGGTCGTGGGCCTGGCAATATCAGTAAATCTGTGGTACGAGGGCATCTATCATAGCTTTGTAGGCAGCCTGCGCCGCGGATTCTTCCACGTAATATCCCTGACCACCACAACCGGATTCGCAATAACGGATACGAACATCTGGCCGGCTTTCTGCGTAGTCCTGCTCACTATATGTTCCCTGATCTGCGCCTGCAGCGGCTCCACCACGGGAGGTATCAAGATTGACAGGATGGTCATTATGGCCAAGTCCGTCCAGGTGAGGATCCTCCAGCAAAGGAACCCCAACCGCTTCTACTCCGTACGCATTGACGGCCGAAGCGTCAGCCAGGACAAAGTGGAAGACGCGCTTAACTTCATCGCCGTATATATGCTTCTTGTTGCCGTAGGATGCCTCTGCTTCACCGGATTCGGGAACGACCTGCAGACCAGTTTCTCCGCCGCCGTAGCCTGCCTGGGCAACGTGGGACCCGGTTTCAGCAAGGTTGGCTCTATGAACAACTACGCAACCCTGAACGCTGCCACCAAAGCGGTGGGCATAATGCTTATGTTCCTTGGCCGATTGGAAATCTTCGAAATTCTCCAACTCTTCTACAGCCACCGCAGCGAGTAGCCTGCGTATTCTTAAATGCAACACCTTGGCGAGATAATATCCTTGATAGTGGCCCTGAGCTGGACGGCCACCGCAATCTTTGCCGACATTGCCAGTCACCGCCTTGGAGCCCTTCCCCTCAACCTGATAAGGATGGGGTTCTCCATAGTATTCCTCAGCGTCCTGCTGGTGATTGTCACAGGCTCCCCCATTCCTCTTTATGCCGATGGCGCCACATACTTCTGGCTTGCGCTCTCCGGACTCGTAGGCTATGTCTTCGGGGATATGTGCCTGTTCAGCTGCTATGTACTCATAGGCTCCAAATTCGGGCAGATACTGATGACGCTGGCGCCGCCGGTGGCAGGCATCGCCGGATGGCTGATGCTGGGCGAGAAGCTTTCCTGGCACTCCTGGCTGGCAATGCTTGTGACGCTTACGGGTATCGCCATATGTATCCTTGGGCGCGGAGGCGCTACGCACAAGCTGGAAATCAAGCTCCCGTGGAAGGGCGTCCTCCTTGGAATCGGCGCCGGAATAGGCCAGGGCGTAGGATTGGTGCTCAGCAAGATCGGCCTGGAAAACTACGCGGCGGCGCTTCCGGATGACGTATCGAGCGGAGTGACGTTTATGATGCCTTTCGCAGGCACGCTGATCAGGGCTGTTACGGGCTTTCTGGGCTTCTTCCTGATTCTGGCAATAATGGGCAAGGCCTCCCAATTGAGGACAGCGGTGAATGACCGCCAGGGGATGAAGTTTGCGGTGCTCACTACCTTCTTCGGGCCTTTCCTGGGAGTGTCGCTGTCGCTGATGGCAGTGCAGTACGCCAACGCAGGTGTCGCCTCCACCCTTATGGCCCTGACGCCGGTGCTGATCATTGTCCCCTACTCCATAATCAACCACCAGAAGATCTTCCCTAAGGAAATCCTTGGCGCCATAATAACAGTCACCGGCGCCGCGTTGTTCTTCTTGCTGTAAATTCATATATTTGTTATCCGATATTTGAAGGAATATGGAAGAGCCCGTTCTCAATGCACATAACAAGCAGGAGTATGAGCCGGCGCACAGCGCGGAGCATATACTCAATGCAACAATGGTCAGGATGTTCGGCTGTCCAAGGTCTATGAATGCGCATATCGAGCGCAAGAAGAGCAAATGCGACTACATCTTGGAGCAGAGCCCAAGTGAGGAGCAGGTGGCTCAGATAGAGGCGGCGGTGAACGCGGTCATTGCGCAGAACCTGGATGTGACAATTGAGTTTATGCCGCGTGAACAGGCCGCCTTGATAGTGAATCTGGACAAGTTGCCGGAAGATGTTTCGGAGACCCTGAGGATTGTGCGGATTGGGGATTACGATGCGTGCGCGTGCATTGGGGCACACGTGTCAAATACCTCGCAGATAGGCACTTTCAAGATATTGAGCCACGATTTCAACGACGGCACGTGGCGTGTCCGCTGGAAGGTCATCCCAAATGAACAGTAGTTATATTTATTGATATGAGAAAGTTGTTTTTGCTTGGCGCTTTAGCAGCGTTTGCATTGAGCCTGGCGGCACAGCCGGCGTTCCCGCAGGGAGCCGGAATGCGTCCGCAAGGCGGCGGTGCCGGTCCGCAGATGCCGGCAGGAATGTCTCGTTTCTTTGGTTCACGCGTAGACACCGTAAAGGTTTGGCCTAACGGCGCTCCAAACGCATTCCCTGCCCAGAAGAGTTCTGACGGAAAGGATTATTCAGAGGCAGTTCTGGAGATTTACCCTGCCAGGAATCCTAACGGACTGTGCGTCCTTATTTGCCCGGGTGGCGGTTATGCTATGCTTTCACTTACCCACGAGGCACGCGATTTCCATACCTGGTTCAACAACAGGGGCATTTCTTTCTGCGTGCTGCAGTACAGGCTTCCCCGCGGACATCACGACGTTCCGCTGAGCGACGTCCAGGAAGCGATGCGCATCATCCGCAGCCGTACTGACCTTGGAGTTACAAAACTGGGTATTATGGGTACTTCTGCCGGCGGACACCTTGCCGCTACGGCATCTACGCTTTACACAGATGCCGTTACCCGTCCGGATTTCCAGATCCTGGTTTATCCTGTGACAACAATGGACCTGTCATATACCCATAAGGGGTCCTATGACGGCCTTCTTGGGCAGAATCCAAGCCAGGAACTTGTAGACCGTTATTCCTGTGACAAGCACGTCACATCTGACACTCCCCCTGCTTTCATCATAGCAGCCTCGGACGATTTTCTTGTTCCGGTAAAGAACAGCCTCGCTTACTATCAGGCCTTGGTGGACAATCACGTAAACGCCACCCTGCATATGTATCCCAGCGGCGGCCACGGCTTTGGCTGGGGCGAGAACTTCCGCTACAAGGACGAGTTTGGCGCCGAGCTTGACGCCTGGCTCAACTCAGTGGTATACAACCTGAAATAGACTTGCCTGATGCAGGTTGCAGTCATAGGTGCCGGCGCCGCCGGGTGTTTCTGCGCAGCGGAAATCCGGCGGCGCCTGCCGTCCGCGGGGGTCACGGTGTTCGAGGCCGGGCCTAAGGCCCTGGCCAAGGTTGCCGTGACCGGCGGCGGCCGATGCAACCTTACCAACAGCTTCAAGGGCGTATCGCGGCTTGAGGAAGCGTATCCCCGCGGCGCAGCCGTGGTGAAGAACGCGTTCAAGGCGCTGAGCCCGGAGCAGACATTCCAATGGTGGGAGAACGCCGGCGTTGCGCTCACTGTGCAGCCAGACGGCTGCGTGTTCCCGGAGAGCCAGGACGCAATGCAGGTTGTCCGCACGCTGGAGCGCCTGATGCGCGTCAGCGGCGTGGAACTGCGCTGCGGCCAGCGTGTATCCCGCATCCGCCCCGGTTTCCTACTGGATATAGAAGGGAGCGATGAGCCCTTCCGGGCCGATGCCGTGCTGCTCGCAGCCGGCGGCCTCAAGGAAGATGCCCTGCGGCAGCTCCTTCCCCCGCAGGTTTCCATAACCCCCACCGTCCCGTCGTTATTTACCCTTAAAGTGCCCGATCCGGAGCTTAACGCCCTTATGGGCACCGTGGTCCCGGACGCCCGCTTGGAACTCGCAGGAAGCGGCATTTCCGCCCAAGGCATCCTGTTGCTCACGGACTGGGGCGTCAGCGGCCCGGCAACGCTCAAGCTGAGCTCCTACGCTGCGCGTGAACTGGCCCTATCGGCATACAAAGGAGAGCTTTCCATCAATTGGCTCGGCTCCCAGGGTCCTTCCGTACACGAGTGGACCCTGCAGGCGTCTTCCAGGCAGGGTCGCAGGCAGCTGTCGGGCTACCGCCCCGACGGCCTCAGCGACCGCCTCTGG
Source organism: uncultured Bacteroidia bacterium (assembly GCA_902761655.1). Lineage (GTDB taxonomy): Bacteria > Bacteroidota > Bacteroidia > Bacteroidales > UBA932 > Cryptobacteroides. The sequence continues at coordinate 19,889 of CACWLD010000030.1, forward strand.
GAGCACATCCTTGGCAGGGCGGGCGTGGACAGGACCCGGCGCTGGGCGGAGATTGGCAAAGAGGAGCGGGCGCGCATTGAAAATGCGCTCACCCGCGACCTCTACCCCATCTCCGGCCGCGCCCGCTTCAAGGAGGAGTTCGTCACCTGCGGCGGCGTCAGCCTGGATGCCATCAACCCCAGGACCCTCGAGAGCCGCGACTTCCCCGGGCTGTTCTTTTCCGGAGAGGTCCTGGACATTGACGCCATCACCGGAGGATTCAATCTCCAGGCCGCCTGGAGCACCGGCTATATGGCAGCCATAGGAATTGCCCGCAAACTGTCTCATATATGCTGATTTTTCCTATATTTGTTTCCGATATGAAAAGGATTGTCCTGTTTTGCATTACCCTCCTGGCCCTACTGTCCTGCAGCCGTCCGGCCACTCAAGATGGCATCCAGACAGGAGATCTTGTTTTCATCGCCCTTCCGGCCGGTTATCACCTTTACAACAAGGACTATGTCGCTTCCCCTGACAAGCCTGATTCTTTCGAAGACCTTATAATCCACACCGCAATAGCTGACGTGGATAAGGAAGGAATCTGGGTCATAGACGCCACGCTGGCCCACGGGGTCGACCGGCACCCCCTGGACACTATGCTCAAAGACTTCGCCCTGAAAGAAGGCCACAGTTGCTCCTACATTGTAATGCGCCTGGCCAATGACAAAGATGTAAACCGTTATGTAGCCAACGCCAAGAAGCATTTGGGAAAGAGTTACAACCTCAATTTCACGCCTTGCGACACTGCCCTGTATTGCACTGAACTGGTACGTGACAGTTATGTGGACAGGAAAGGCCGGCCTCTCTTTGAAGAAGGCCCTATGGACTTCCGTGACCGTGAAGGCAATATGCCGGATTACTGGACCTGGCTCTTCGGCCTACTTGGCAAGGAAGTGCCCCAGGGAGTAGTGGGAACGCTCCCGCAGACAATGATCCACGACCCGCAACTGCGCCGGGCAGACTGCCCGCTGTCGCAGCAAAACTGATTATTAATCAATTAGATAGTAGTGTATGAAAAAGTTATTCCTTAGCATCCTTTGCGCCCTTTCCCTTTGCGGCGCTTCCGCTTTCGCCCAGAACCAGTCAGACTTTGGAACCTGGAGCAGCATCCAGCTTGTAAAATCCCTTGGCGCCCCTTACCTTATGGCCCGTGCCGAGCACCGTTCCTTTGAAAACGTCGGCGCCACTGAATGTTGGTTCCTTATGGCCGGCGGTGGCTACAATTTCAACAGCTGGCTCAAGGGAGACCTCAGCTATGAGTATTGGAACATCCCTTCGGCTGGTAATATGATCCAGCACAAGGCCGTCCTCTGTTTCACCGAGACCCTCAAGCGCGATGGCCTCGCCCTGGCTCTCAGGGAGAAGTACGAACTTGCCTACAATCCTGCCGCCGAATCTTTCAGCAACACCCTCAGAACCCGTCTCCGCGGCCAGTACAAGGCTCCGGACAGCATATTCACCCCGTACCTGATGTACGAGTTCTTCACCAATCTCAACACTGGCAAATGGGTCCGTTCCCTCCACTACGCCGGCACTGAGATCAGCCTTGGCGGCGGCCACTCCCTGGACTTCTTCTATATGTTCCACCTTTACAACACCCCAGTGGCCCCCAACGCCTGCAACCTCCTCGGCATCGGCTACACCCTCGTCTTCTAACCCCTAACGTCCCCAACAGACGTTCCAGTCCGCGCTATTCCGGAGATTGGAGGTGGTACCTGGAAAACCTTCCGCTTCGCTCCATCCCGTATGGCGCAAGCGCCATCCACCCGTTCACGAGGCCACGGGCGGCCACGGGTTTTCCACGCGCCACCTCCAATCTCCTCCCCGTATGTCATCCTGAGCGTAGCGAAGGATCTCTCCTCCAATTGGTACACCAGAGGCCCTTCTCCTGAACCAAACTCCACAGACCGCGGCAGGTACGGGTCTCCGCTGACGGCGGCGAATGGCAAGTCCAGCAGTCGCGTGCTCGACGGCTAACTGCTTCGCAGTTGCTATACCCCCCTCCGGCTATGCCGGTGTCCCC
>CACWLD010000031.1 GCA_902761655.1 uncultured Bacteroidia bacterium
TCCAGAGGTGGTACCTTGAAAACCTTTGGACTGTGGTTTCCGGAGGAGGTACCTCTCCCCACTGTTATAAGATTTAGGGAGATCCTTCGCTGTCGCTCAGGATGACAGGAGAGGAAGATTAACTTTTAGGAATATCTGCGTCTTTACTACGAAAGACGGTATTTGAGACGCGGGGAAAGATGTCCTGTATGTAGGTGGCTTGATTGTGGAGGAGTGGTTTAACGTCTATATTATGCCTATGAAAAAAATCCTGATTGCAGTTCTAATATGTCTTTGTACGGATCTGGTGTGCAGGGCACAGTTCATCATAAACGATAACATTATGACGGGAAGGATGAGCGAGGTAACCGCCACGGTGGTTGATTCGCTCAGCAACGAACCCATCCCATTCGCATCGGTATATATCATTCCATCAAGGGACACGGTGATTACAAACCTGACGCTGTCTGACGCCAAGGGCGAGGCCAAGCTGGAGGAGATCCCCTACGGGAGCTACACTTTCCACGTAGAGATGATGGGCTACAAGCCATTCGTCACGGAACGCTATTTCCGCAACTCGACGGAGGAGATGGGCACAATAAAACTGCAGGAAGACGAATACTTCCTGGAAGCCGCCACGGTTACCGCCGTGGGCAATCCCATCGTCATAAAAAAGGACACGGTAGAGTTCAACGCATCGTCCTTCCGCGTGGGAGCCAACGCAATGCTCAAGGACCTGCTGCAGCGAATGCCTGGAATGGAGATATCGGAAGACGGCACGGTGAGGTTCAATGGCGAAGCCATAGACAAGCTCACCGTGGGCGGCCGCACGTTCTTCTTTGGCGACCAGTCCACCGCTCTCAACAACCTCCCCGCATCGGTGGTGGACAAAATCCGCGTCATTGACAGGGAGTCCGAGGAAGCCAGGGCATCCGGCATACAGAGCGGAGACCGCGAGAAAGTCCTGGACGTAGGGCTCAAGCAGGAATACGAGGAAGGCTGGTTTGGAAACGCCGGCTTCAAGGGAGGCACCACCCTCAGCGGTGACAGGGCCGATGAGCCGCTCCGCGACAACCGGGGCTTCCTTTACAGCGGCAACGCCCTGATATCCGCATATACCAAGAAGGACCAGCTCACCATAATAGCCAACACCCAGAACGTGGATGACTCCAATGTGGTAATTGCCGCCATGGGCGACGATGGAGAAGTGACAATGCTCAACCAGGGCCTCTCCACTGCAGCGCAGCTTGGCCTCAACGCCAACACATCGCGCATCAAGGACGTTGAATCTACCGTGAGCGTGAATTACAAATACTCCGATACGGATTCCGGGACCCAGTCCGACCGCACCACATACCAGGAGGACGGCAACCTGGCTTCCAGCACCACAGACGCAGGAAAACAGTACTGGGACACCGTCACGGCCAATATGGAATTCAAGAAAGAGGCCGGCAAGGTATGGTTCCACGTCCGCCCTTCTTTCCGCTTCAGCAAGGATGTAACCCGCACTTCCAACAACTCTGAAACATTGCGTGAAGGAACCTTTGTTAACAGTTCCGAGAACAACACCAACGGAAGCAGCAAATCCACCTCCACCGGCTTTTCAGCCGATGCCACATTGCGCGAAATAGGCGGCAAGGACGGCCGGACCCTGAGACTTGGATTCAACTCCGGATTGGACTGGAACTCCGGACTGAGCGACGAGACCTCCATCCTCAGGATGGTCTCCGGAGAGGACGTCCGGACTATGCATTACGACTCCAACGGCAACAACTCCCAGTTGTCCGGATCCCTCCGGTGGGCCGAGCCATTTGGAGAAAAATGGAAGACCAACGTAGACCTGGACATTTCCAGTTCAAAGAGGAATGACATACGGGATGCCTTCGATGCAGCCGGCAGGAACGAATTCTACTCCTCTGTAAGCAAGACCAACTATATGAACCAGGTATACGGCGTAGGTGCCCAGTACAGCTTTGGCGAAGGCAGTTATGTCTCTTTCAGCGGCAAGATGAACGGAAACCTCAACGAGACCTTCTCAAAGAGCTACGGCATAGAGACCACCACCGGCAAGGATGAATGGACCTGGTTCTTCCTCCCAAGTTTTGAAATCCAACACAGCAAGGGAAACGACCGGTATATGTTATATTTCTCCAGCTACAATATGCGTCCGAGTCCTTCCAGGATGCTGCCTGTTCTGAACATCGGCAATCCTTCCCGCCTGAGTATGGGAAACATATACCTCAAGCAGAACAGCCAGACGTACGTCCAGGCTCAATGGTCACGGAACAACAGGGAGAAGTTCTCCACCTTGATGATGTATCTCTATGGACAGATAACCTCCACCCCTGTAAGGAATGCCCAGTGGTATGACGCTTCCGGAGTAATGTACTCAATACCGGTCAACACTCGCAAACCAAGCGTAAGCGGCTCGTTGACAATGAGCTATATGACTCCTCTGGACAAGGATAAGGTCTGGTCCCTGGCCCTTTCCGCCTACGTGGATTATTCCTCCTCAGCAAGTTACCAGGCCAGGACCATCCTGCCTGCCCTGGACAAGGACAGCTTTGACTACGCCGCCTTTATGGCCGATTTCTGGGGCGATGACTCCGGAGACCGATTCTACGGAGGCAAGAGCGGCTTCAGCGAAAGCAGGACCAGGAGCATCTCCCCATCCGGCAATCTGTCTTTCAGGTATAACAAAGACAGCTTCTCCGCCGAACTGGGAAGCACCCTGCAGGGCCGTATTGCACGCTACTCCCTTGATCCCAAGGCAAATATGAACACTATGGATGCCAAGTTCTCCGTGCGGCTCAATTACCTCACAAAGAACCAGTACGAGTTCAACACTTACGCATCCTACAACCTCTACAAGGGCTACCCTGCCGGTTACAATCAGCCGGAACTTCAATGGAATGCCGATATCTCCAAGAACATTGGCGCCTTCAACCTGAGCATCAAGGTGAACGACATCCTCAACCAAACCCGCAACCGCAGCTACACGGTCAACGAGAACTATGAAGAAAGTACGTACCGCCTCAGATTGGGACGATACGTACTCTTTGGGATCAAATGGAACTTTGGCAAGATGAATGCCGCCCATAGCCAGCGTGCCCAGCAGGCCGCCTGGAATATGGTGTTCTAATCCAGTTCCTGGATGTAAATATCTTTGTACCAAACCTCTGCGGCGGGGCCTTCGTGTATCTGGACGGCTATGTAGCCGTCCTGCGCTATGGCCCCGACGCCTTCGAACGGCTCCTGGGTATATGGCTCTATGTAGTCGGTGGTCTTTACACCGTTGAGCCAGATGCGTACGCGGGGGCCTTCGCATCGGATTACCATATCGTTCCAGTCATCGGGTTTCTGGAGGCGCTCCGTGCTCAGGGTCATTGCAAGGAAGGTGTCGCGGCGGCTCTCGTCATAGAGGGCACCCTGCCTGTAGGAAATGATATCGGCCTGATAACCAACCATTTCGTAAGGCTTGTCAGCACCAGGATAAGGTACGCTGCGGAACTGAACGCCACCGTTGTAAGTGTTGTGGCTGGCCACGATCTTATACTTGAGGTGGAGTTCGAAGTTGCCGTATGTCTTTGTTGTCCTGAGGAACTGGTTGTGCTCCAGGTTGTCCTGGAGGTTGCCTCCAATGATGGCGCCGTTCTCCACGCGGAAGTGCTCCAGCGCGTGCTCGCTGTTGGCTTCCCAGCCATCGAAGTTGCGGCCGTTGAAAATCTGCGTGCCGCGGAAGCGGCCGATGATGTCAACGGGCTGCGAGGTGGCGTCCAGACTTGTGGGGATGAGCACCAGGGCGGCAACGTCAGGCAGCACTTCGTCCTGCCTGAGCCTGCCGTTCTGGTTGCGTTTTACGCTGTTCTGGATGCCTTTAAGGGTGAGGGTGGTCTCTCCCCCATTGGCGATGCGTATGACGCCCAGGGGCTGCTCCGTAGTGTCGAACCAGGTGAAGGTGGCAGGGATGAGCGAGGCCAGCTCTTCGCCGTCGGCAGTCAAGGTGACCGCTGAGCCGGCGTACGGCTGGGTGTAGCGCATCAGCACCTGGTAGTTGCCCGGCTTAAGGGCAACAGTCCAGCTGATGCTCTGATCGGGCTTGCTCCAGTCGTGGATGGTAGCCTTGTCGCCGCTGTCCTGAAGGCGAAGGCCCTCTGAAAGTTGTGCAGTGCCTGCGTACAGAGGGATGGGATCGCCCATCTGGGCTTTCTCCTCATTGGCCTTGATAATGTCTCCGCAAATCCTGTTGATATAGTTTACGCTCTGGATCAGGTAAGGGAGCGGATTGTCAAAGTCGTGCTCGTATTCCAGCATTATGAGCGGTTTGAGCTTGGCGTCGTTGAGCATATTGAAGATGCCTTCCACGCGGGCCTGACCCGTGCCGCAGGGCACGTCAAGGCCGTGCGGGCCCAGTTCGCTCACGTCGCGCATATGGAAGTGGTACATCTTCCCTATTTCAATGTAGTCCTTGGTAATCACATAAGGGTCAAAGCCTCCGCGCATATAGTGTCCGATATCCACCGAAGCGCCAATGTTGGGGCCATAGCCCTTGGTGTCCGCTATAGTGCATTCAGGGTTCCAATATGCGGCTCCGCCAGCCTTGGGGTGGTTGGTAAACACCATCTTCACTCCATACTTGTTCAGGATATTCTCATAGAACGATACCGGCTTTCCGCCATCCTCAGCCCTCTTTGGGTCCGTGACAATGGTCCATCCCATCTCCTTGGCAAACTTGACAATGTCTTCGAAGCCGTCGCCGCTGCCATTCATTCCGTAATAGATGGACGTGCACACAACGCCGCTCTCCGCCAGCTTGCGCTTGAGCTGGTCCTTCATCTCCTGGGACATTCCGGCGTTGATGCGCTGGTTGCCGTCCGGACTGAGGCGGGTTCCCGCCGATGCCTCTATGTAATGAAGCCCCAGCGCGCGTGTCAGGTCTATTGCCTCGAAGAACGTATACTTGTTGAAGGTATAACCCTGTATACCAACCTTGAAGCCCAGGCGCTCCGCATTGGGGCAGCCGTCCGCAAGGCGTCCGTAGCTGTTGTACGGCGGCTGCACCACCCGGTTCAGGTTCAGGTTCTCCGCAGACTGCGCCCTTGCCGAAACACACAGCGCAACCATCATCAGCCCTATGGCCACTGATTTAAAACACTTCATACGTTGATTAATGTCATAGTCTGTATTGCAGGGGTTTGTTTCAAAGGTGCTTTCGGCCTTAGCCTGCTTTGTCGCACCTTTGAAACAAACCCCTGCAATACAAAAAATTAATTGATAAGGTAAACTTTGTCCTGACCGCGGTATGTGCACTTTACGGTAGCGCGGCCCCACTCAACGCGGGAAATCTCATAGGTGATCTCCGGATCTGAAGGGATGACCCTGATCTTGGAGTTCTCCTTGAGCGGTCCGTAAGCCTGATAGTGGCTTACGTCAGTGTAGCCGTTGAGGCCGGTAGAGCGGATAGGCTCGGTTGGCATAACGATGTCCTGACCGTCAACCAGGATGCGTACTGTTGGAGCAACCTGCCTCTTGATGGAAACGCTGTTGGAGCTGAATCCAAGGCCGTGGAAATCAAACAGGCCCCTTGGGCGTACGTTGTTCCTGTTCTGGGCGGGTGCGCCGGGGCGGGTTGGCATCTGCGGCATCTCAGGGCCATCTACAACCAGGTAGATGGCGTGCTTGCCGCTGAGGCCTTCCACATACTTGGAAACGTCTGCGCTGAAGCAGGCGGCCTCGCGCGCAGCGCCTTCAGGAACCTCAATTACAGCTATCTCCTTGCCGTTCCAGGTGGAGTTGGCATAAGGACCGTCAAGCATCACGTGAATCTTGAAAGCCTGGTTGTAAGTAGGGGTAAGGAACAGATTGATCTTGGTTCCGTTGCCCGGCTTTGCGCCGGCAAAAGCCTTCACGCCCTTGGTGTCCTTGTCAAGTCCGCCAAAGCCAAAATACTTGAAGCCCACAATGACACCGTTGGTAAGACCGGCGATGTCCATATTGTTGTCCCAGTTGTCCCAGGTATCCTGCATAAGCTGGTCATTGGACATATAGCAGGCATAACCTGCAGAATAATACTTATAAGGAGGGAGGCCGAAGATCTGGAAGCCCTCGGAAGTAACCTCCGCTCCGGTATAGGTCATACCGTTGGATGCGGCTGCAACCCACTTCTCGTCCTTTGCGTACGGGTCATAACCTGTGATCTTTACAACTCCGCCCTTTGCAACGGACTTGTTGTCCATCTCAATCTTGACAGGTGCCACCATAGACTGGCGCGCATTGCCGAATCCACGCGGCGGCCTGTGATAGAACACGTACCACTGTCCGTTGATCTCCTGCAGGGATCCGTGTGTATTGTGTGCGGAATTGGTGGTGATCAGTTCTGTTCCGTTCTCATTTGGAACAACGCCGCGGGAATCCACAAGGACTCCACCGGAGCGCCAAGGGCCAAGAGGAGAGTCTCCAAACGCATAGCGGAGCGCTGAATTGGTGCTTCCGAGGCCGTAGTCAGGGCCTGAATAGCCGGAGAATACCATCACGTACTTGTTGCCCACCTTGCGGATGGAAGAAGCCTCAAAGAAGTTGAATTCTCCGGGGTTCTGGTCTGCATACAATGCCGGATATGTGGTTCCTTCAGGGTCGCGTACCACGCCGTAGCGGGAGCTGGCCGGGATAAAGTAGTCGTGGATCTCAGTGCCGGGACGCTTGCTGTACATAGTGTTCTGGTCAAGCTCGACGGCCGTCGAACGCTGGAATCCGTAGTATACATAGGCTCTGTAGCCAATGTTGTAGTCAGGGTCTTTCTTGTCAGTGATCTCCTCAATGAATACGGAAGGGTCAAAGTCTATAAGGCTGCCTTCAAGCACGCCCCTGCCGTCTTCTGTAACATTGATGGGTACGAACGGTCCGTCCGGCCTGTCGCTCTTGCACACAGTTGCTATACGGCCCGCTCCGCGGCTGTGAGGATACAGGTAGTATGTCTTCTTTCCTGTTGCCTTGTCTTTCACCTCTACCAGGTCCGGGGCATACATTGTGTCCCAGCGGCCGTTGACATACCACTTGAAAGCGGAGCCTTCGTCAACCCACTGGCTGAGGTCTTCTACCGGAGCGGACCAGATGCGTACGTCCGGACCGCAGTACTGGGTGAAGGCCACGTCGTGTGAGCCGATAATATATGCGCGGTAATGGCCCGGATTGTCCGGATCCTCGAATACGCGCGGCTCGCCGTCAGGGATATGCTCCCACAGCGGAAGATAAGGATTCTGGGCATTTGCAAGCAGAAAGCTCAGGGATGCCATCAGTAATAATGCTATTTTTCTCATAAGCGTAGAATTGTAGATGTAATAAAGATAAGTACTTATTGCGACAATTTCAAAACATATATTTAAATTTGCCTTGCTGAACCAATTGGACAATGAAAGCAAAGACTCGTAAAATATTGATAATCTCCGGCGCCGTGGTGCTGACCCTCATAGCCATAAGGCTTATGTTCACCCGCAACACCCTGCCCTTTGGCGCTTTCCTTCTGGCTGGAATAGCACTGGCCTATCTTATCTGGAAGGCCTTCGTCAAGAACAGCAAGGAAGAACTCAGGCAGAGCGCCCGCCGGGAAAGTATGCTTTCAGAGCAGATCAGTTCCCTCAAGCAGACAATAGACCTGCTCAACCGGGAACTGGAGGAGAAGAACAACAGCAAGATCAACGTTGTGGGACTCAACCCAATCCTTCACCTGGCAGTCCTTAACATAGATTCATCGTTCACAAGGCCATATATCCGCCAAAAGGACAACATCTCCTTCTTTGGAGCCCTCCGCGCGGAAATCAGCGCTGAATACGGCATCAAGATGGAGGATGTCCTCTTCAAGTACGACAGGGACTCCAACTCGCTCTTCCTCAAGAACTTCCACCCCGGGCTCATATCCTACTCACGCAAGCAGCTGAACTGGGACTTTGCCAATGCCTACAAGAACGTGAACATACTGGGCAAGCAGGTCTACCTCCCCGCCGACGCCTACGCCAAAACCACCTCCGACGAACTCCGCCGCGACCTTGAAATAGAAATTGACGAGCGCAAGATAGAGGAATTCGACTGGCTCTCCCCTATGATTTCCTCCCAGGTATGCGACGTACTCAAGCTGATGATAGGAAAGCCGGGCGTCAATGTAATACTCCTTCCGGACGATGCGGAAGTGCCATCGCTGGAGGAAGGCCAGAATTCTGACTTCGTGAAATTCGCCCAGATCAAGGAAATACTGTCCATCCCGGAGCCGGAGCCGGAAGAAAGCGCTCCCCAAGAAGCCGCTCTATGAACAGCCGCCTCCTGAAAAACACTGAAGCCGCCCTGCTGTGCACGGCTGTTATTTGCTTAAACTCCTGCTTTAATAAAAACGCAAAATCATCTGGTAATCAGACCAATATAGTAAAGGAAACCACTATTGGCCCTGCGGGCCAGGAGCCTCTTTCCGCGCCTCGCTTCCAGCCTGGGAACCAGGTTCCGGATGTCTGGGTTGAAAAGCTGGGCGCCTCCAGTTTCTTCAGCGCCTCACCAATCAGCGACGATATCTTTGCCCTTATGGACGGCAACTCCTTCAAGGAAGGCTGCCCCGTGACGCGGGAGGAGCTGCGCTACCTCACCGCCCTGCACAAGGACGGCCAGGGCCGGACTTTCCTGGGCGAGATGGTAGTGAACGCCTCCATAGCGCAGGACGTCCTTGAAATCCTGCGCTCCCTGTACGACGCCTCCTACCCCATTGAGAAGATGCGCCTCATTGACCATTACGGCGCGGACGACCAGGCCTCGATGGAGGACAACAATTCCTCCGCTTTCAACTTCCGCCCGCGCGCTCACCAGACCGCAATCTCCAAGCACGCCCTTGGATTGGCCATTGACATCAACCCTCTTTACAACCCTTACGTCCTCACCACGGAGAACGGCTACCGCATAGTGGAACCCGCCTCCGCCGGGGCATATCTTGACCGTTCAGCAGACTTCCCTTACAAGATAGAAAGGGACGATCTGTGCTGCACCCTGTTCCGCGAGCACGGCTTCTACTGGGGCGGCGGCTGGGCCTCCAGAACCAAGGATTTTCAGCACTTCGAGAGGTAAAATGGCGGTATAACAAAAATGTTAATAAATACAACAAATTTGTTATTTATACTGATTTTCAGTGTTTTACTTTTAATTTTTGAAAATTGCCTTATTATTCCTAATTTTATACGTGTAAATACAGAAACCAACCGTTTTACTTATGAAAAAGATACTGTTTTGGGTTATTCCGCTGTGCCTTGCACTGGCATCCTGCGGTCAAAAGATTGACCCGTCAAGGGTAGTTGCCAATCCGGTCAACGTCCAGTACGCCTTCCACCGTCAGGCCGCTCCAAGGGAGATTCCCGCCGAGATGCTCGCCCGTATGACGCCCGAGCAAAGGACCCGTATGGAGGAAAGCGCACGCCGTCAGGCGGAGGCGGCACGCCGCACCAGCGGCGCCCGCGAAGGCGCAGATCCCGTATGCCTCCTCTTTGGCGACAACTACTACCTCTTCCCTTCCAAGTCAGAAGGCTACTACTCCTCCAAGGATATGCAGCACTGGCACCACATCAAAACCGACGTCCTGCCCATAGACCTTTACGCGCCCGCGTTAATGGTATATGAGAACGAGCTTTACTGGGCCGTATCGGACGTAAATGTGCTGTACAAGACCTCCAACCCCGAGGACGGCAGCTCCTGGCAGCTTGTTACCGACCAGCTGATGCCCTATCCCGAGAGGCCAGGCGCCACTGCGCACGACCCGGAACTCTTTGTTGACGAAGACGGCCGCGTATATTTCTACTACGGCTGCAGCAACGTCACAGACATCAGGGGCGTGGAACTGGATCCAAAGAACAATTTCGCAACCCTCAGCCCTGAATCCGTATCGCTCCTTGGCCACGGCGAGAGCGTATATGGCTGGGAGCGTCCAGGAGACAAGAACGAGCAGGACAAACCCGGCTGGAACGAAGGCGCCACAATGTTCAAATACAAGGGAAAATACTATCTGCAGTACGCTGCACCCGGCACTGAGTTCGAAACCTACGGAACCGGCGTTTATGTAAGTGACAACCCTCTGGGCCCTTACACGCATATGGACGCATCCCCTATGAGCGTAAAGCCGGGCGGATGGATGACAGGAGCCGGACACGGCTACACCTTCAAGGACAAATACGGCAACTTCTGGCACGTGGCAACCACCGTCATCAGCCAGAGAATGGACTTTGAGCGCCGCGTTGGATTCTTCCCGGTATTCTTCACCAAGAAGGGCAATATGTACGCCCTCACAGGCCAGTCAGACTATCCGTACGTACTCCCTGACAAGAAGGTGAACTTCCAGAAGAAGGCCCCTTGGACCGGCTGGAGAGTTCTTTCCGCAGACAAGGCCGCTACGGCTTCCTCCGCACTGAGCGGACACCCTGCAGAATTTGCTACCGATAACATTATCAAGACTTTATGGAGTGCCGCTTCAGGTGATGCTGGAGAATGGCTGCAGATTGACCTGGGAAAGAAAGACAAAGTTTACGCCGTCCAGGTGAACTTCGCTGACCAGGACTTCGGGTTCTTTGACCCGGAAAAGGCCAAGTCTCCTTACCGCTATATGATAGAGTATTCTGCAGACGGCGACAACTGGACTGTGATGTTCAACAAGGCCGCCAACGCAGAGGACTTCCCTCACGAGCTGCTCGTCTGCGACAAGCCCGTAAAGGCCCGTTACATCCGCATAACCAACTGCGGACAACTGGATGGCAAGTTCTCCCTGTTCGACCTCAGAGTGTTCGGATTCGCGCCCGGAAAGGCCCCCAAGAAGGCAACAGGCCTCAAGGCGGACCGCACCGGCGACAGGCGTGATATGACAATCAGCTGGAATCCCGTTCCAGGCGCCACAGGATACTTCCTCCGCTGGAGCACGGAACCGGACGAGCTGTACTACTCCTGCGAGACAAAAGAGCCCCAGATAAGCCTTGGACTCTTCTCCTCAGACACTGACTACTACTTCACGGTAGACGCTTACAACGAGAGCGGCATCACCCTTGGAAAGGAAGTAATCCACGTAGACTAGGCTGATGCCTCAGAAAGAACAGATTCGCGGAATGTTCGACAGCATAGCTCCGGACTATGACCGCCTGAACCATATCCTCTCCCTTGGAGCGGACCGCTCCTGGAGAAAAAGATCCGTAAACGCCGTAGCCTACCCAGACAGGCCGCGGCGTTTCCTGGATCTTGCCTGCGGCACCGGAGACTACAGCCTGGCCTTGGCCAGGGCTATGCATCCGGACAGCCGCATCACTGGCGTTGACATCTCCCAAGGAATGCTGGAGATAATGAAACGCAAAGTATTGAAGAACAATCTTGAAGATAAGATTACCGTAATTAATGCTGATGCCTTAGATCTCCCTTTTCCGGACTCCAGTTTCGACTGCGTGACTATTGCGTTTGGCATCAGGAATTTCCAGGACAGGGGCGCCGCCCTGCGAGAAATCTTCAGAGTCCTGGACAAAGGCGGCAAGCTGATGGTCCTTGAACTGTCAATGCCGTCCAACCCAATTCTCCGCTGGTTCTACAGCCTGGGATTCAAGACAGTCGCTCCCCTCGTTGGAGGCCGTTTTTCCGGCAATAAAGCGGCCTATAAGTATCTGCCGGCATCAGTGTCCGCCTTCCCCGGCAAAGAGGAATGGACGGCCTTTATGAGGGATTGCGGCTATACCTCCGTAACTCACAGGGCGTTCAGTCTTGGCATTTGCCGGATGTACATCGGCATCAAAGAGTAACTGCTATACCGGAAAGGAGGGCGAAGAAGAAAGTTCCAATCACAAGGATGGGCAGCATTGGATCCAGCGCCTTGCCGGATTTGGTCCACACCCCTTTCAAATGGATTATGAAGAACGGCATCGTGAGTACGAACAGTGCCGCGGCCGGCTTGGCCTTGCTCAGTATGAAAAAGACAGCCATAAGTATCCAGGCCGCTGAGATGAGGCAGGTCTGGTAGATGCGCGCGCGCTTTTCACCCAGCCTAATGGCTGTGGTGATGCGCTTGCCCGCATCGGTTTTCATATCGCGTATGTTGTTCACGTTTAGCACAGCAACGCTCAAGCAGCCGATGGATGCCGCAGGTAGTAGGATAGTGGCTTCCGGGAGGCTTTGTGTCAGGAGTATATATGCCCCGCACACGGTTACCAGGCCAAAGAATATGAATACGAAGATATCGCCGAGGCCTCGGTAGCCGTAGGGGTTGCGGCCCAGGGTGTAGCGCATCGCCGCAGCGATTGCGCAGGCCCCCAGGGCCACGAACAGCAGGGCCTCCGGGCGCATCAGGTTTCCAAAGCAGGACCAGATCATCAGAAGGCCGCTGGCGCAGCAGGCAAGGATGATCACGGCAATGAGCGTACGCATCTGGTCAACGGTCATTTCACCGTCCTGTATGGAATAATGCATACCTTTCCTTGCCTTGGTGTCAAGGCCGTTGATTGAATCTCCAAGCTCGTTTGATAAGTTAGAGAGAATCTGTAGGAAAACTGCTGTAAGTATAAGGAATACAACTGATAATGGCTTTATACTAAAAGTATCACTTGCAAGAAAAATACCCAGAATTATGCCCGAAAGGGACAGCGGAAGCGTCCTCAGGCGCATTGACTTTATTATGCTTTTCGCTTTCATCGGGGCAAAAATATCAATTATTTCATTATCTTGCCAACACTAAAACTGATATCCAATATGAAACGTTTCCGTTTATTGCTCATCGCTCTCGCAGCCCTGTCCTGCGCCATTGCTTCATACGCTCAGACAACCCTCAAGGAAGCCTACAAAGACGCCTTCAAGATTGGCGTGGCAATTGGCCGTATGCAGACCAGCGGCAGGATTCCGCAGGCAACCGACCTTGTCCTCAAGCATTTCAATTCAATCTCCCCTGAAAACGACCTTAAGCCGGAGGTTCTCCACCCCAGGCCGGATACCTGGAACTTTGGCCCGGCCGACGAGTACTGCCAGTTTGGACGCGACCACGGAATGCACGTGCACGCACATACCCTTGTATGGCATAACCAGACTCCGGACTTCTTCTGGAACAATGCGGACGGAACGCCTAAGTCCCACGATGAACTGGTTGAGACTATGCGCAGCTACATAGAGACAGTATGCAAGCATTTCAACGGCAAGGTAGATTCCTGGGACGTCCTGAACGAAGTGATAGGCGAATATGGCGAGTACCGCGACAAGGGCTGGATCCACGCCTTTGGCGGAGACGGAGAGCTTGTGGCAAAACTGGCTTTCCAGTTCGCGCAGCAGTACTGCGACCCGGACATCGAACTGTATTACAATGATTTCAACGCCTGGCGCCCTGCCAAGGTAGACGGCATCTGCAAGATGGTGGAGATGCTCAGGGCCAACGGCATCCGCATAGACGGAATAGGACTCCAGGGTCACTGGGGCCTCAACTACCCCAAGACAGAATACGTTGAGCAGGCCATAGAGCGTTACTCCGCCCTTGGCCTCAAGGTTATGATCACAGAACTTGACGTGGACGTTCTCCCCGTTACAAGGGAGGGCCAGATATTCGGCCAGTCAATGTCAGACCCTATGTACCAGCTTGAGGAGTTCAAGGAGTATCTTGACCCTTACCGCGCCGGCCTTCCTGACGAGGTTGAAGAGGAGCAGGCCCGCGCCTATGAGCGTTTCTTCTCCATCTTCTACAAATACCGCGACAAGATTGACCGCGTTACCCTGTGGGGCCTTCAGGATGCCAATTCTTGGAAAAACGGCTATCCAGTTGCCCGCAGGACAAATTATCCGCTTCTTTTCAAGCGCGATTATTCTCCTCACAAGGCTTTGGACGCCGTTCTTAACGTTCCTGCAAACGCTTCCAGGACTATTCCAAGGTTACCGTAAAGTTGGTTACCGGCCTGCCCTCCTCGTCTACGAAGCGGGCGCAGAATTCACTCATACCGGGACCGTTCATAATGGCGGCCCGGATCACGTTCCTGCCCTTTTTAAGAGTGATCCTCTTGGAAAGGGCATTGTCTATGTTCATATGGCGGTCTCCGGTTACAAGGAGCAGCTCCTCTCCGTTTACCCACCACATTGCCGCGTTATTGGCTCCTATGGCCAGACGGACATTGGGAATGTCCTCTTCACAGTCAATCACGGTCACGGCCCAGAAAAGGACTCCGTAGCGCGTGTTGCCTAGGTTGGCGGCCATACGGAACAGTTTCACGTAGTACATATCGCTGTCCAGGGCGTGCCAGTACAGGTTCACTTTCTTGAACTGCGGGGCGGGAGTCTCCGCTGAGGGGCGTCCGGCGGTCAGGTTTACTGGTGGCTGGACCTCCATCTCAACCCTTTCGCGCTCCCCGTCCTTTGGGATCTTGGTCAGCTGGCTGGGAAAGTATTCGTGGAGGATGGCTTCGCGTGTGTAGCTGTCCGTGAACACCCTGTTGGTACGGTTGGGCTTGCTGATGGGATCAAGCAGGAGCCAGCGGCGAATGAAGCCGCGTGAATCCGGGCGCGCTTCCGGCGACTGAACGGGAGTGAAGTAGCCCTGAAGCGCGGCGGCGATCTCCTTTTGGCTTGGTTTCTTCTGCGCATCGGCAGGAGCGCACAACAGCATTGCCGCAAAAGCTATGTATATGATGGCTGATATCTTTCGCATAATGTTATCTTTCAGGGTCGTACAGTCTGAACTTCCATTTGGAGTTGTCGGAATTGAAATCGAATTTGGCCAGGGACGGGGTGACGTCGCCTATGGCGGTGAGGGCGTAGTTGCAGCCGGGGTGGCCGGGAACTTCCTTGGGCATTATGCGGTAGTTTCCGTCCGTGAGCTGGTCAATCCGCCAGAGCTGGCAGTCCGCACCGGTGAAGGACGGGGCAATTTCCACCTCGGCATCGGCGTTAGCCGTAAGTGCACGGTCTGTACCGGATAAAACAATTTTGTAATAGGGGCCTCCGAGGTATCCGCCGGCCTCCGGCACGGCCTCGATGGTCCAGCGCTGCCAGGGACGGTCCACGTAGTAGTTGGCCGCTGCGCCTATTGTCCCCTGCGGCCAGTCTCCCTGGACGTCCTCCAGCTTCTGGCTTTCTACCTTGACTACAGCCTGGCCCGACGCGTTGCGGGAAGCGCCGCCCATTCCGCCCTGCGTGCGGACAAAGTCCACCTTGGCCTCAAGGGCGTAGCCGTTGCGCTGGGACTCTATCTCGTATGAGCCCTGGGCGAGGAGCTCCCCCGCTACCGGCCAGCCGTCAACCCAGAGGATTGGACGGATGGCCAGTACGCTGCGTCCGCTCTGGTCAAGGTCCGCCTCAAAGTGGAAGGACATCTTTTCTATTCCTTCTTCCAGGACGACGCGTCCGAAGTGGCCGGGGCCTATGCGGCGTCGCTCGGAAGAGATTACCTTCTTGCCGCCGCCTTCAAGCATAGTCCTGCCCACGTTGTCGTAGAAAGGACCGTTGACGCTCCTGGAACGGCCCACATAGATGGTATAAGTGGAATTTGCACCGTCACAGCAGCTGCCGTGGGTTCCAAGCAGGTAATACCATCCGTCGCGGTAGATCATTGTTGTTGCTTCGCAGTCGATGGCTACGTCTATGGCCTGGTTGCCTTCTACCCTGAATCCGGTCCTGGGGTCCAGCTCCACCTGGCGGATGAAGCCGTAATAGGTGCCGTAGGTGCACCAGAGACGGCCGGTGACAGGGTCCAGGAAGAGGCCTACGTCAATGGCGTCGCAGTCTTCGTCCGCCACCGAGTGCGCCACTTCAACGGCTTCCGTATATTCGAAGTCCGGCGAATTGGGGTCAAGGGTCTTGTTCCACATTGTGAGGATGCGCCCGGCGTGGCCGCCGCCAAGTCCGCCTCCGGTGGCGCTGTACGCCACAAGGTACCTGTCGCCAATCTTCATCGCGTCCGGGGCGGCGCCACCACCGGGCCTTACCGCCCCGCTCTCCCAGGTCCAGCCGTCGGCGGAGATCAAACCTCCGCCTCCGGTTCCAAAGGTATAGTACTTCCCGTCACATTCCACGATTGTGGAAGGGTCGTGGATGAAAGGGCTTCCTACCTGAGCGAATGCGGAAACGGCAGAAAGCGCGGCGGCCAGTGTTACCGCCGCCGCTGCAAATCTCTTTTTCATATTATGGTCTTGCTAAAGTCCGAAACTCTCCTGGAGCCTCTCCAGCCACTTCCGGAGGGCTGCTATGCTTTCATCCCTGTAAGGGAAGTCCAGATGGTCCGTCCATCCGTGGCCGCCTTCCTGGTAGATGTTCAGGGAAGCAGGAACGCCGTTGGCTATGAGGGCATTGTAGTATTCGATGCTGTTGCGCACCGGAACAACGTTATCGTCCGTATTGGCCATTATGAATGCAGGTGGAGTGTCAGGGGTAACGTGCTTCTCGTTGCTATATTCAATAATGTTACGCTTGTTCATATTGTTCCTGCCAACAAGGTTCATTATTGAGCCCTCGTGTGAGAAGTCCGGCTCTGCGGTGACTACAGGGTAGTATAGGATCTGGAAGTCAGGGCGCTGGACGGCGTTCTTATACTTGGTTGCCGCCATTGTGGCAAGGTGTCCGCCGGCAGAGCAGCCAACAACTCCTACCTTCTTTATTCCCAGTTCATCGGCCTTGGACCTGACCACACGGAATGCCTCCTGGACATCATCCAGCGGAACTTCCGGATGGCCGTTTGGCAGTCTGTATTTGAGAACCACCACGGTCACTCCCCTCTCCGTGAATACAGGGGTGTTGGCATAGCCTTCCGTTCCGTACCAGACGGAACTGTATCCGCCGCCGGCGCAGATGATCACTGCCATCCCGTTAGGTTTCTTGGGGATGAAAAATGACAGCGTGGGCTTTGTGATATTGCTGGCAAAATTGCCCATATCCCTTTCCGGTGCGGTGATGCCGTTGTCCGTAGGTGCTCCGTCCGGCCAAAGGTCTATGATATAGTCCGGCTCCACCCTAGGAGCATTGGTCGTTTGCTGAGCATATGAAAGCGATGCGCCTATCAGCGCCATCGT
This sequence comes from uncultured Bacteroidia bacterium, assembly GCA_902761655.1. Lineage (GTDB taxonomy): Bacteria > Bacteroidota > Bacteroidia > Bacteroidales > UBA932 > Cryptobacteroides. Next base: position 17,001 of record CACWLD010000031.1, read on the forward strand.
CAGGATTACAATTAACTTTTTCATACCCTAAAGTTAAACATTTTTCCAATAATGTCATACCCTTACAACCTTTGGGTAAAGGGAGGATGCGGTGGTGGGGTGGAAAGTGCTTTCGGCGGAGCCTGCTTTGTGGCACTTTTCACCCCACCACCCATCCGGACTGTCTAATCGGAATCTGAAAGTTGGAGCAAGTGCGCCTGTCGTCCCAGAATACCGGACGTGGGGAGCGAAAAGGTGAGTAAAACGCGCCTGTCGTCCCTTAATCCGGGACGTGGGGAGCGATAAAGAGGGAATATTGGGAAATGTTGCTATATTTGGGAATATGAAAAAGATTATTGCAAGCCCGGCTGCACCGGCTGCCATAGGCCCGTATTCACAGGCTATTTTTGTAGATGGAACACTTTATATTTCCGGACAGATTCCGGTAAATCCCGCTGACGGAAGCATTCCGGAAGGCATAGAGGCGCAGACCCGCCAGAGTATGAACAACATAGGAGCAATCCTGAAAGAAGCCGGTCTGGACTATAACAACGTGGTCAAGACAACCGTCCTGCTTCAGGACCTTGGGCACTTTGGCCAGATGAACGCCGTATACGCAGAGTACTTTCCTTCTACCAAACCGGCAAGGGTTTGCTGCCAGGTAGCGGCTCTCCCTAAGGGCTCCCTGGTGGAAATAGATGCCATTGCCGTGGCGGAACGCCCTTCGGACTAGAGGGCAAGGCCCAGATGCAGGCCTATAGAAGGAAGAATCAGTTCTTTCAATGACAGATAGACTGCCGGGCCAAGAAAGAGATTGGACTTGCCAAAAAGGCGCAGGGCTATTCCCGGCTGCCAGGAAAGCCATATAGTATCCGTTCCTCTTTGGGCGGTAGTGGCTCCGGTTTCGTAATCCAGTCCATAGACTTTGTAGTTATACTCGTAGCCCAGGATCACATCGCTGCAGAAGGAAAATCTGTCTTTGGTACCGATGGGGAAATATGTGCGTTTGTACAGATGGAACGGTATTGAATACGAGTTCCGGAAATTATTATACCCCGCTCCCAGGCCCAAAGCAATCTTCTTGTTCAGACGTACTCCCACGGATACCAACTCCGGGCAATAACCCATTGTTGCCACCTGCCGTACCATCACCTCCGGCCTCCAGGCTTTGACTCCTTCCTTGGTGAACGCCTCCAGGAATCCGTCCAGGATATAATCTCCGCTTCCCGCTTCCTGGGCCCTGACGGACACAGCCCCCATCAGGATCACCGCCAATACCATTGCCAATCTGATCATTCCTCTACCCATAGTACCAATTCTTTTTACAAATCTACCAATTCTATAACAAGAACCATTGCAAAATCCTGCACGTATCTAACCGGAAGCAGGGAGATGCTCCAAGTGAGTGATGTCTTCAAGGAAGCCACAAAGCAGGCAAAGCCGAAAGCTTCCTTGAAGACATCACTCACTCGGACCCATAGTTCGGAAGCAGGGAGTGTGTACTCCAAGGGGGCTTTCGGCTTTGCCTGCTTTGTGGCCCCCTTGGAGTACACACTCCCTGCTT
>CACWLD010000032.1 GCA_902761655.1 uncultured Bacteroidia bacterium
CGTTCCTAGGAATCGTGGTGGTGGCAGCACTCGCCGTCACCGTGACGTCCCTTGCCACAGCACTCACCATCCTCGTGATGGTGGCCTTCGTGGCAGCATTCGCCGTCCTCGTGATGGTGGCCTTCGTGGCAGCATTCGCCGTCCTCGTGATGGTGGCCGCAGCAGCCGCACTCCTCCTCTGGAGCCAGCTCTCCGTGAACGCCAAAGCGGAGCTCTTTCTCCGTGGCTTCGCGTACGGAAACTACTTTGCCCTTGAAATTGAGGGTGCATCCCGCCATAGGGTGATTGAAATCTACCGTGACGTCATTGTCTTTGACTTCCACTATCTTGGCGTGGCAGACTTCTCCCGCTGAATTGAGCATTGGAATGATGCGTCCCACCACAAGAAGGTCCTCCCTGATCACTCCGTCAATTGCGAATGATTCCTTGGGGATGTCAAAACTGAGTTTGGGGTTGTGCTCCCCATATCCCTCTTCCGGGCTGAGGGTGAATGCATATTCCTCTCCGGGCTCCTTACCCTCCACTTCTTCCTCGAAGCGGGGGATGAGCATATTCTTTCCGTGGATGTATTCCAAAGGCTGGTTTTCCGTTGCGGAATCCACTACTTTTCCGTCTACTGTAAGTTCGTAGGCAAGTGCCACTACGTGATCTTTCTGAATTTTCATATTGTTCTATGCGCTGAAATCTACATTTGAGAACGCTAAGGTAGGAATAACTTTTGACATACAGCCGCGCGCGTCCTCTCCAGCGGCTATAAGGTTGTTCCAAAGAGTTATGAAATTGCCGGTGATGAGCATTTCCCTGACCGGGTGGGTTATCTTGCCGTTCTCAAAGGCGAAGCCCTCTATTCCGTAGGAGAAATCTCCGGTGGAACTGTTAGAGTTGCCTCCGTTGAAGCCGGTCACAAGTATGCCGCTGCCGCACATTTCAAGGATGTCAGCCTGAGTGAGGCCGGGGCGGGGCCAGGCCTGGACCTTTGGCCGGGTGGCGGACTCTATGGTGGGCTCAATTCCCATCTTGCCTGCCATATAGGTGTTCACGAAGTACTCTTTTACCACGCCTTTCTCAATGATGGGAACCGTTTTGGTCGCCACTCCTTCCGAGTCAAAGAGGTAACTGCCTCGCTTGAGAGGGACACGGCAATCGTCAATTATGGTAAGGGAGTCAGGGAATACCTTCTCCCCAAGTTTCCCGGTCAGGAAAGAGTTGTTCTGTTGGATGGAATATGCGCTCAGGGCCTTGAGCACGGGGCTAACCACGCGGGAAGAGACCTCAGGGTCAAGTACCAGGCAGGTCTTGCCGCCGGGGTGGGGCACAGGGCCCATCTGGGCCCTTGCGCGTTCCAGGGCAATAGGACATATCGTACTGGTATCCAGTTCTTTGCGTACGTTGGAAGAGTCCCACCAATAACCGCTGAACTTGTTGCCTTGCGCATCCTGTACGGTCATCTCCACTCCGTAGTCGAAACTTGTTTCCGTGTGGCGGCAGTATAGCCCGTTGGAGTCCATTATCAGTGTGTCGGTGATGCTTTCAGTGTACTCCGCCTCTTCAGATATCAGTCCCTCCGGGGCACTCTTGAAAATAGAGGCGGCAAGGGCGGTTTCAATGCGGGCCTGAGCATCGGTATTTGAGTATTCCGGGTCGTAAAGGCCAAGTTCAGTGCCTTCTTTGGCGTCCTTGGCGGTGCGTTCCGGGGCGGGGAGGTCGCGGAACTGGTCGGGTGCCAGCATCCTGGCCTTGTCAATTGCCTTGTCAAGGAAACTGTCCGTGTCCTCTATGCGGTTTGTGGAGAAACTGCCAAAGCGGCCGTCCACTATGAGGTTAATGGAAAGGGAACGGTCCAGGCAGTGGCTGGTCTTGTCCAGCTCCCCGTTCAGGGTGCCGGCCAGGTCCATTATGCTCTTGTTCAGGGTTACGCGTACCTTCTGGGCCCCTTTCTGAAGGGCGGATTCAAGGCATTTGCGCGCCAGTGCTATCTCTTTGCTGTCTATCATCTTATTCTCCTCCCACCGTTAAGTTCTCTACAAGTACCGTAGGGATTCCGCAGGAAACCGGCACGCTCTGCTCTTTTCCGCAGGTCCAGGTTCCGGGGTCTATTATAAGGTCGTCCGCGACCATCTTGAGGTCCGCAAGCGCCGCCGGTCCGTTGCCAATGATGTTGATATCCTTTACCGGAGCGCTCAGGCGGCCGTTTTCAATGAGGTATCCGCTCTTTACATAGAATGTGAAGTCTCCTTCTCCAATCTTGACCTGCCCGTTGGAGAACTGGTCCACAAATATGCCTTTCTTCACGGAGGCTATTATGTCCTGCGGCTTTGCATAGCCGCTTTCCATATAGGTGCAGCGCATACGCGGGATGGGGTGGTAGCGGAAGGATTCGCGGCGGCCGTTGCCCGTGGGCGGTACGCCGTAATACTTTGCGCTTATGCGGTCGTGCAGATAGGAAGTGAGCACGCCGTCCTCCACCATTGCGGTGCGCTGTCCTGCAACCAGTTCGTCATCGAAGTTTATGGAGCCGCGGTTACCACGGATGGTGCCATCGTCCACAATTGTGATGCCTTTGCCGCAGATGCGCTTGCCCATCTTGTCGCTGAACACGGACTGCCCCTTGCGGTTGAAATCAGCCTCGAATGCGTGTCCCATTGCTTCGTGAAGCAGTATTCCCGATGCCCCTGCACCCATCACAACGCTCATTTTCCCGCCCTTTGGGCGGATGGCCTGGAAGCGCGCGTCAATGTCTGCGACCGCCTCGGACGCTATCTCCTCCAGCAGCGCGTCAGTTATCATTTCTGCACCCATTCGCCAGCTGCGTGAAGCGGATTTGTTCTCCACTATGTCCCCCTGCTTGAAAATTACCGATACGGTGATGCTGCCCATAGGCCTGGTGTCGTATTTCAACTCTCCAAGGGAATTGAACATAAGGATGTCGCTTACTTGGGAACTCAGCATTGCGATTACCTTGATCACGCGGCTCTCTTTCTGTTCGATCAGCCTCTGCAACTTCTCCAGCATTGGCACGAATGCCGATGCCCTTGCGTCGCGCCAGTCCTGTTCCATTGGATAGCGGTCTGCGGCGGGATTGGGCCGGCCGCCGTGGCGCCCGGCGGAAGCCTGGGTGCCAGGCGCGCCCACGTTCCCTTGAAGCGATATGGTGGCGGCCGCCTTTGCGGCCTGCATCATCGCTTCCGGGTCCGTGCTTTCCGTGTAAGCGTATCCCGTCTTGTCGCCCTTAAGCACCCTTATGCCCACGCCGAAGTCCGTGTGAAGGCCTCCGGATGCCACCTGGCCGTCGCGCAGCAGGAGGTCGGAATAGACGGTGTTCTCAAAAAACAGGTCCGCGTAATCTCCTCCGGAATGCCTTGCGCACTGGATAAGGCTCTCCAGTGCATTTTCCGTGACGCGGAAAGTGTCAAGATAGTATTGTTTGCCGTAAATCATTCTAAATCAGTGTGCCTGTCTCCAGATTATGTCATATTTCACGGGGTCGTAGATGGTGGTTCCGGAACGGGAACCCTCCGCTACGGTTGTGAACGGAGACTTTGAATTGTCCGCCAGCAGCCAGTAGTCGCAGGCCGGCATATAGTCCTTGAAAAAGTATTTCAGTCCCATTACATAGCGGCGGCGGATAACGTCTTCCGGGATGCTGTGTCCGCCTGCTTCAACCCTTCTCTTGACCCTCTGGACAGCAAGGTCCGGGGAGTCCAGCCAGAAGTACAGCAGGGTGATCTCATACCCGTGGGACTGGGCCTCCTGGATGGTCTTGAGCAGGGAACGCGTAGCCAAGGTTGTCTCAATGCAGAAATTCTGCCTTCTGTCCAGCAGGTACCTGCATTTGAGCAGCATATACCGGCTGGCGGAGACGGATGCCGCTGCCGGATCGAAGGGCGACAGGCTCTTGGCAAACTCGTCTGAGTTCACGAACTGGTAGCAGTTGAGGATCTCCGGCAGCAGTGAATAGCTGGCGGTGGTCTTGCCTGAACCGTTGCATCCTGATATTATATAAAGCTTTGGCATAGCGTCCTATTTGTTTATCCCGTACCCGAACAGGGCAAAATCCCCAAGGCAGGGGTCTGCAGGCCATATTTCCCTGAAGGCGTCCGTTATCTGCACGGCGGTGCGCAGGTCTTTCTGCCTTCGGTCAGTAAGCCCCAGCGCTTCCGCCTCCTGGTAAACGTGCACGTCCAGCGGTATCACCAGCGTGGCGGGGTCAGTGCCTTTCCAGAGGCCCAGGTCCACCTTTCCGTCCCTGCGGACCATCCACCGGCGCATCATATTAATCTTCTTGTTGGCGGCCTTGGGGTCTTCCTTCTGGCCGTAAACGCCCGTGCGTATCTGCCCCGCGTCCAGGCGCTCCAGCGAGTCGTATCCGGAGTAGTACTCCTTGAGCCTGGCGCAGATTGACGCCACCTCGCTCCAGCGCACCGTGCGGTGCGCGGAGGCGGCGTCGCAGCGCCAGCATCCCTTCATCACATAGTCGTACGGCCGCCATTCCATCTCGTCAAAGAGGCGGGTGCAGTCACGCACTATCATACTCCGGCGCCCCCAGGCAAAGTGCGCGGCGAAAACCGCCGCTATCTCAATGTCCTTGAGGCCGGCGCCCCTTGACGCAAACTCCCTGGGGAATGCTATGGGGTCTTCCCGAAAATATTCCGGGTTGTTGTACGTGTCCGCCCATTGGCGGAGACGGTCTTTCAGAAGGGCGTCCATCTTTGCAAAGATAGGAAATAGTTGATTGTGTTTTTTTGCTTTATCGCTTAATTATTCGTAATATTGAAAGTAAATTAATAACACAAGATTTTTAATCCTAATAATACCAATATGAAAAAACTGGCAATCTTTATTGCGGCAATCCTCATTGCATTGCCGGCGACCGTGGCAAACGCCCAGCGCCGCACTGCGGACCTTCCCAAATTCGAAGGCCTTGCCGACACCCCCCAGATGGGTTGGAACTCCTGGAACTGCTTTATGACCGAGATCAACGAGGACCTCATCAAGGCCACGGCTGACGCTATGGTTGAACTGGGCCTTGTAGATGCAGGCTATGTTTACCTGAACCTTGACGACGGATGGCACGGAGATAGGGATGAGCTTGGATTCATCACCTGCGATCCCGTAAAATTCCCGTCCGGAATCAAAGCCCTTGCGGACTATGTCCATAGCAAGGGAATGAAACTTGGCATTTACAGCGATGCCGGAGACTTCACCTGCGCCGGATATTCCGGAAGCCGCGGACACGAGTATCAGGACGCCCTCACATACGCATCCTGGGGAGTAGACTACCTCAAATATGACTGGTGCGCCACCCAGAACGCAAACCCCAAGGGCTCTTACATCCTTATGCGCAACGCCCTTGCAAAGGCCGGCCGCCCCATCCTTTTCAGTATGTGCGAATGGGGATCCAACAAGCCTTGGGAATGGGCTGCTGACGTAGGCCACTCCTGGCGTACAACCGGAGACATCGGCCCTGCTTTCCTTCCCGTACCAATCACTTATAATGCACAGGGAAGACCTAACTGGAGGCCGCAGAGCATCATAGACATCATCAACCAGAACGAGCCACTGCGCAAGTACGCAGGCCCCGGCCACTGGAACGACCCCGATATGCTTGAGGTTGGAAACAACATTACCGTAAACGGCGTTTACTACGAAATGACAGACAGCGAGGACCGCGCACACTTCACAATGTGGTGTATGATGGCGGCTCCGCTCATCCTTGGAAACGACCTTACCAAGATCACCCCCGAGGCTCTTGCAACCATCACCAACAAGGATATGATAGCAATTGACCAGGATCCCCTTGGTGTACAGGGACTCCGTCTCATCAACACCGAGACCCTCCAGTACTGGTTCAAGCCTCTCGTTAACGGAGATTGGGCATTCTGCGTAATGAACACCGGCGAGGAGCCTGCGAACATTGCCCTTGACTGGTCTCAGCTTGAGGTTGACGACCAGGAAGTAAGCGGCCGCAAGACATCCTTCGACACCATCAACTACACCGCAAAGAGCATCTGGAACCCCAAGGAGAAGCCCTTCAACACCCTGGTAAAGGGCAAGGGCAAACAGCGCGGACAGATGGTCACCAACGTTGTTAACGTAACCGTTCCGGTTCACGATGTAGTGGCATACCGTCTAACACCTGTCAAATAACCTGCTTATCTTATGAAAAAAGTCATTTTGTTTTTGTTTTCGGCCGTCCTGCTGGCCGCCTGCGCCAAGGAGTACAACCCCGTCCTGACAATTGAAGGAGGACAGGTGCAGGGAGTGAAGGGAGAACTCAAGGGTGTATATGTATACAAGGGAATTCCTTACGCCGCACCTCCTATCGGACAGTTGCGGTGGAAGGCCCCGCAGCCGGTAGTTCCCTGGGAGGGAGTGAAGGTTTGCGACACATTCGGACATCCTGGTTACCAGGTAGTTCACTATCCCGGCGGATACACAACTGAGTGGGGTTACGGCGACGAGCCTGCCTACAGTGAGGACTGCCTTTACCTGAATGTATATACAAAGTGCCCTGGCCAGACTGACAAGAAACTGCCTGTGGCAATGTGGATTCACGGCGGCGGCCTCCGCGAAGGCTGGGGCTTCGAGCCCGAGTTCGACGGCGAGGAGTTCGCTGCCAAGGACATAGTCCTTGTCACCATCAACTACCGTCTTGGAATGTTCGGTTTTATGTCGCATCCAGACCTTATCGCAGAGGATCCCCACGGTTCATCCGGAAACTATGGAATTATGGACCAGGTTGAGGCTCTCAAGTGGATCCAGAAGAACATTGCCCAGTTTGGTGGAGACCCTGACAACGTAATGATATTCGGCCAGAGCGGCGGCGGAAGAAGCACCCGCACCCTTAGCGAGTCGCCAATTGCAAGGGGACTTTTCCACAAGGCGGTGATAATGAGCGCCAACGGTTTCTCAACCGCTCCCGCATATTCCGCATCTGCAGTTACCCTTGAGGAAACCGCCCAGAATTACAAGGAGATAATGGACTGGGCAGGACTTGACGACCTCCAGAAGATGCGTGCAGCCTCTACTGAGGAAATCTTCTCCGTAGTGAATATCTACAACCGCGTTCACGGCCTCAGGGCTGCTGGAATGTTCGCCCCCATCATTGACGGTTATGTCTGCAAGCAGGATTTTGACACCGCTGCAAAGACCGGCAACCTGGCCAATGTTCCTTATATGATCGGATTCACCCTGAACGATGCAGGCGATATGGCTCCCGGAATCAAGGCTTTCTGCCTTGACCGCGAGGAGAAGGGCGGAAAGGCTTACGCCTATCAGTTCGCCCGTCCTCTCCCGGACGACGGCAAGCACCCTGAGGTAACCCAGAGGCTCCGCGGAGCGTTCCACTCTTCTGACCTTTGGTTCGTCTTCAAGTCCCTCAAGCACTGCTGGAGGCCTTGGACACAGGGAGACTGGGACCTTTCGGAGAAGATGATCAGCGCCTGGAGCAATTTTGCAAAGTACAGCGATCCGGGATTCGACTGGACCCCGTGCACGGCGGCAAAGCCTGACTTTATGGTATTCCGTCTGGACGAGAACGATGCGGAGGCATCGTTCGTAGGACAGCCTCTCAAGCCATAGGCTAAAGGCCGAGGAGTTCTCCAAGATGGGCGGCGTCCCTGGCAATCATTGCCGGATCGAAGCCTTCGTCAAGGAGAGCTGAGACAGGCCTCAGACCCCAGCTGACCCCAATCCCGGTGACCCCGGCGTTTGCGGCTGCCTGGATATCGGTAACAGCGTCACCAACAAGGGCGGTATGCCTGCGGAGGTCGGCGCTGTTTCCGTATTTTTCCAGGATCAGGTTGACCATCGTGGGGTCCGGTTTCATTGGTACGTCCGGACGGTCTCCTACTATTGTCTCTATGGTTGGATAGAAATGATGGATGAGCGTGTCGGCTCCTTCCTGGAATTTATTGGATGCAATGGCAACTATTACCCCTTTTGCCTGAAGGTCCCTGATGAGTCCAGGGATTCCAGGGTAGGGCTTTGTGTTGACTATGATATGGTCAGAATAATACTTCCAGAACTGGCCGAGGCATTCCTGATGCAGCTCTTCGTCTGCCTTGAACTCGTCCGGCATAGCCCTGCGGACAAGTTTCCTTACACCGTTGCCCACCATATAGCGGAACTCGTCCAGTGTGTGGAGAGGGAATCCGTGCATTGACATTGCGTAGTTGACGGCGTCGCCAAGGTCCTGTAGGGTATCCAGTACCGTCCCGTCCAAATCGAATAAGACCAGTTTGAATTTCATAATCGCAAAAATAGTTATATTTGTAGATATAAGAATAATTAGTGATGAAAGGTATTGTTCTGGCCGGTGGTAGCGGCACCCGCCTGTATCCCATTACAAAGGGGGTTTCAAAGCAACTGCTCCCCATTTATGATAAGCCAATGGTTTATTATCCGATAAGCGTGCTGATGCTTGCCGGAATCCGTGACATACTCATTATAAGCACTCCGCAGGACCTTCCGGCATTCCGCCGCCTGCTGGGGGACGGATCGGATTACGGGGTGAACTTCCAGTATGCGGAGCAGCCCTCGCCGGACGGACTGGCACAGGCGTTCATCATAGGAGCCGACTTCATCGGCTCAGATTCCGCCTGCCTCGTCCTTGGAGACAACATCTTCTATGGAAGCGGCTTCCGCTCGCTGCTTAAGGCGGCAGTGGCATCGGCGGAGCAGGATGGAAAGGCATCGGTCTTCGGATATAAGGTAAGCGATCCGCAGAGGTACGGCGTGGCAGAGTTCGACGCACAGGGCAACTGCCTCTCAATTGAGGAGAAACCCGCGAATCCAAAGAGCGATTATGCCGTCGTGGGCCTCTATTTCTATCCTAACAAGGTGGTAGACATTGCCCGGACAATAAAGCCATCGGCAAGGGGGGAACTTGAGATCACTTCCGTGAACCAGGCTTTCCTCGCGGAGAAAAACCTGCTTGTGCACACGTTCAGCCGCGGTTTCGCCTGGCTGGATACCGGTACGCACGATTCCCTTGCGGAGGCCTCCATCTTTGTGGAAACAATCGAGAAGAGGACCGGTCTCAAGATTGCCTGTCTGGAGAGCATCGCCCTGGAGAACGGCTGGATTACCAAGGAAGACCTTAAGCGGATGGCCCAGCCAATGATAAAGAACCAATACGGACAATATCTGTTAAAACTGGCGTCTGAATGAGAAGATGTATCCTTATAACGGGCGGTGCGGGCTTCATTGGAAGCCACGTTGTCCGTCTGTTCGTGAACAAATATCCGGAGTATGATATCATAAACCTTGACAAGCTTACCTATGCGGGTAACCTTGCCAACCTCAAGGATATAGAGGACAGGCCCAATTACTCCTTCGTCAAGGCGGACATAGCGGACTTTGACACTGTCTATGCCCTTATGAAGGAGAGGAAGGTGGACGGAGTGATCCACCTTGCCGCGGAAAGCCACGTTGACCGGTCCATAAAGGATCCGTTCACCTTTGCCCGTACCAATGTAATTGGAACGCTGTCCCTGCTGCAGGCCGCCCGCCTGTACTGGGAAGAGTGTGCTGCGGAGGAAGGCGCTCCCCGCCGCCTCTTCTATCATATTTCCACGGACGAAGTGTACGGCTCCCTGCAGATGGATTCCCCGCTTTTCAAGGAGACCAACAAGTACGAGCCGCACAGCCCTTACAGCGCCTCCAAGGCTTCCAGCGACCACTTTGTCCGTTCGTTCCACGATACGTACGGCCTTCCCACCATAGTGACCAACTGCAGTAACAACTATGGTCCGTATCAGTTCCCGGAAAAGCTTATTCCCTTGTTTATCAATAATATACGCAACCGCAAGCCGCTCCCCGTATACGGAAAGGGCCTCAATGTGCGTGACTGGCTCTATGTAGAGGACCACGCCAGGGCAATTGACGTCATCTTCCATAAAGGAGAGGTGGGGGAGACCTACAACATTGGCGGCTTCAATGAATGGAGGAACATTGACCTCATCAATGTCCTCATAGAGACCGTGGACCGTCTGCTAGGACGCCCCGAAGGAGCAGACAAGGATCTGATTACCTTTGTCACTGACCGCGCCGGCCACGACCTCCGCTATGCCATAGATTCCACCAAACTCAAGGAGCAGCTGGGTTGGGAACCTTCCCTCCAGTTCCCGGAGGGCATAGAGAAGACGGTAAAATGGTACCTTGACAACCAGGCCTGGCTTGACAATGTCACCTCTGGTGACTACCAGGCATATTATGAATCTATGTACAAGGGAAGATAATTTTTACTACATTTGTTAACATTATAGCTATAATCACTTTTAATTTTTTACTACTATGGCATCAATTGCAGACCTTATTACCAAGCAGGTGCTTGCTTCCGCAGGCAATCTTCAGATCCCTGCAGAGGTAAAGCAGAATGTTCTCGGAGGACTTTCTGACTCCATCCTCGGATCCCTGACCCAGACAGCCACCAAACCCGGTGGAATTGATTTGGTAAAGAGCCTTCTTACCGGCAAGACTTCAGCAGAGTCCAGCCCTATCACAGCCCTTGCTGGCAAACTGTTCTCTAACAACATTCTCAGCAAGCTCAACCTCAACAATGTGCTCAAGGGTTCTCTTCTTGCTGCCATTCCACTGGTGTTCTCTAAACTCTCAGGAATCCTTAAGGATCAGGACGGAGACGGAGACGTAGATCTCAACGACATCCTCATCACCCTCAAGGGTGGCGGCCAGAAGCAGCAGTCAGCAGCTGGCTCAATCCTGGGCAGTGTAGGCAAGAGCATCCTTGGCTCAATTCTCGGAAAGAAATAAATGAGGCTTATATTACTATCGGGCGGTTCTGGAAAGAGGCTCTGGCCTCTTTCCAACGAAGCCCGTTCAAAACAGTTCCTGCCGTTGCTCCAGGGCCCCGACGGGAACAGGGAATCTATGGTCCAGAGGGTTCTGCGCCAGGTATCGGAAGCAGGTTTGGGAGGTGAGGTAGTGCTTGCCACCAACGCTTCGCAAAAGGATATCATACAGAACCAGCTGGGAGACAACATAGAAACGGTCCTGGAACCTATGCGCAGGGACACCTTCCCGGCCATAGCCCTTGCGGTAAGTTATCTTGCCAAGGAAAAGGGCTGCGGCAGGGATGAGGTGGTTGTGGTAATGCCTTGCGACCCTTATACGGAGACAGGTTATTTCCATACCGTGTCACGTATGGTGGAGGCCGTGGAGAACGATGTCGCCAGCCTGGTGCTTATGGGCATCACTCCTGACTGTCCGTCGGAGAAATTCGGCTATGTGGTTCCCCGCAAGGGTGCGCAGGCCGTATGCGGAGCCTTGCCGGTGGAGCGCTTCACGGAGAAGCCTGACACCGCAAAGGCGGAGCTCCTTCTCAAGGAGGGAGCGCTGTGGAACGGCGGAGTCTTCGCCTTCAGGCTGGGCTATGTCCTTGACATAGCGGAAAAGTACGTGAAGGAAGACAGTTTCTCCGCAGTCCGCGACAGGTATTCAGATTTCCCCAAGATAAGCTTTGACTATGAGGTGGCGGAGAAGGCTGCCAGCGTGGCCGTGGTTCCTTTCACGGGCCAGTGGGAGGACCTTGGAACCTGGAACGCCCTCTGCAGTGAACTCCCGTCAAATACAATTGGCAATTCTCACCTGGGGCCCCAGAATGACAATACACATATTGTCAACGAGCTGTCCCTGCCAATATTCTGCGACGGACTCAAGGATATGGTGGTGGCGGCAAGCCCTGACGGTATCCTGGTCTGCTCAAAGGGACGTTCTGAATTTATCAAGAAACACGTGGACAGCCTTGAGAGCCGTCCAATGTACGAAGAGCGCCGCTGGGGTACATACCGTGTGATAGACGATGTCACTTACAGCGACGGCTACAAATCCCTTACAAAATCCATCACCCTCAAGGCGGGCAGGAACATCAGTTATCAGTACCACCTCCATCGTTCAGAAGTCTGGACATTTGTGGACGGCAACGGCCTGGTAATGGTGGATGACCAGGTAAAAGCCGTCAGCAGGGGAGACGTGGTACATATCCGACAGGGTCAGAAACACGCGGTCAAGGCCATTTCGGACCTGACCTTCATAGAGGTCCAGTCTGGAGACCTCCTGACGGAAGAGGATATAATAAGACTGAAAATGGAATGGCCCGGGAATTGATCCGGGCCATTTTTCTATGTTGACAGGATGTCTAGTACATTCCGTAATTCGGAATCGATCGGCTTGTCTATCTTGACTGCCTTTGAGATTGGTATATAGACAATCGTGTCATCCTTGATTCCGATCATAATGTTGCGCTGGCCTTCCTTGAGGGCCTCAATTGCGGCTACGCCCATTCGGCTTGCAAGGATGCGGTCGAAGGCGGAAGGGGAGCCTCCGCGCTGCAGGTGCCCGAGGATGGAAACTCGCACGTCGTACTGGGGATATTCAGCACGTACGCGTTCCGCGTAGTGCATTGCACCTCCGTCCTTCTCTGAAACAAGCACAATGCTGCTGTTCTTGCTCTTGCGGATGCCTCTGCCAATGAATGAGGCAAGCTGGTCTATGTCAGTGTTGGCTTCCGGGATGATGGCGGCTTCCGCGCCGGCGGCTATGGCGCTGTTCTGCGCCAGGAAGCCGGCGTCGCGCCCCATCACTTCCACAAAGAAGATGCGGTCGTGGCTGGTGGCGGTGTCGCGTATCTTGTCCACGCAGTCCATAATGGTGTTGAGGGCGGTGTCGTAGCCTATGGTGTAGTCAGTGCCGTACAGGTCGTTGTCAATTGTTCCCGGCAGTCCCACTATGGCTATCTCGTGCTCGCGTGCAAGTTCCTGGGCCCCGGACAGGGAGCCGTTGCCTCCAATCACTATGAGCGCGTCAATCTTATACTTGCGCAGGTGCTCATAGGCTTTTGTGCGTCCTTCCGGAGTGCGGAACTCTTCGCTGCGGGCAGTCTTAAGGATTGTTCCGCCCCTTTGAATGGTGCTGCTCACGCTCTCGTTGGTGAGTTCTTTGATCTCTCCGTTGATCAGGCCTTCCCAGCCCCTGTAAATGCCATAGACTTTCCATCCGGCATAGATGGCAGAGCGTGTGACGGCCCTTATGGCGGCGTTCATTCCCGGGGAATCCCCACCTGAAGTAAGCACTCCAATTGTCTTTATGTCTTTCATTTGAGAACTCAATTTTTGTTTAACTATCAAAATTAGTAACTTAGCACGATTTTTTAACACTATTTTTCAAAAAATTGTGCATTTAACCTAGATTATGACACAAGCTGTAGAACAGGCAATTGACAGTATACAGGTTACTCTCAATGCCGGTGGAATGAACACCATAAACATCGTTTTGGCTTTTGTGATGTTTGGTGTAGCCCTTGGAATAAAGCCAAGGATGTTTGTAGAAGTTTTCGCAAATCCTAAATCAGTAATACTGGGAGTCGTTTGCCAATTGGTCATCCTCCCGTTGTTCACCTTCCTGCTGACCCTTGTGCTGGGTCCCTCCATTTCCTGGAGTATGGCCTTGGGAATGATACTGGTGGCATCCTGCCCGGGAGGCAACATCTCCAATTTTATGAGTTCCCTCTCTAAGGGAAACATTGAACTGAGCGTTTCCCTTACGGCAATAAGCACGGCCCTGGCGGTGCTTATGACCCCGTTCAATTTCTGGCAGTACGGCAACCTTTACCTCAAACTCGCCAACATAGCGGGGGAGGTTCCGGCCTTGAAGATCCCTCTCTGGGACGTATTCAAGACCATCTTCATCCTCCTTGGAATTCCCCTCACGCTGGGAATCCTTACTTCTCACTATCTGCCCAAACTGGCGGAGAAGCTCAAGAAGCCATTCCAGTATGCCAGCATACTGTTCTTCCTGGTTATGGTTGTCCTTTCATTTGTAGGAAATATGGAAGCCTTCCTCAAGTGCATCAAGTACATCTTCCTGGTGGTTCTCCTGCATAACTTCCTTGCACTTGCAATAGGATTCAGCGTGGGAAGCATCTTCAAGGTGCCTTATAAAGACCGCCGTACACTTACCATAGAGACAGGTATCCAGAACAGCGGCCTGGGATTGGTGCTCCTTCTTGGAACACAGATTTTTACAAACCTTCCGCCTCACGGAGGAATGCTGGTAATCACAGCCTGGTGGGGCGTTTGGCATATTATCAGCGGACTTGCCGTAAGCGTAGTATTCAACCGCAGGGAATTAAAATTAGTCAAGAATGCATAAACTTTGGGAAAAGAGCACCGGGTACAACATCCTCAGGTGGTATTCACATATTTGTATCAAACATTGCTACAGTACAATTAAAGTAGAGGGCAGGGACCTGTTCCCTGATGACGGAGCGGTCATCTTCGCCTCCAATCACTGCTGTACAATGATGGACCCTCTGCTCCTGCTTTACGCCCGCAGGGACACCACTGCATTTGGGGCCAGGGCCGATATCTTCCGCAAGCCCAAGGCCAACAAGGCGCTGCGATGGCTGCGCATTGTGCCTCTGGCGCGCGAGCGCGACGGATTGTCTGCCGTGAGCGGTAACCAGCAGATCTTCGAGGAGATAGTGGAATGCCTTGACCATCAGGTTCCGTTCTGCCTTTATGTAGAAGGCACTCACAGGCCGCAGAGAGAAATCCAGCGTCCTATCAAGAAGGGCGTTTTCCGCCTCGCTGAGCTCGCCGAACAGGAAACTGGCAAGAAGATATACATTATGCCTGTCGGCCTCACATATGGAGACTTTTTCCGCTTTTTCAAGCCGGTCAAGGTCCGCTTTGGAAAGCCGATGCTGCTGGATGAGGTCCGCGATATGAATTCCAAGGAAAGGCTCGAACTGCTGGGCGACAGGATTCAGGACCTCGTGGACAGGGAAGTGCCTGAGCGCAACCACGGAAACATTTTCCTTCGCTCCCTGCTTGCAATCCTGACACTGCCTTTGTTTTCGGCATTTGCGGTACTGAGCCTCCCAATCCTTATCCTCAGTGCTATATTCCTGC
The DNA here is from genome assembly GCA_902761655.1 of uncultured Bacteroidia bacterium. Taxonomy (GTDB): domain Bacteria; phylum Bacteroidota; class Bacteroidia; order Bacteroidales; family UBA932; genus Cryptobacteroides. The sequence goes on from CACWLD010000032.1 coordinate 14,931, forward strand.
CCAATTTCAAGGATCCGGCCTGGAACAATACCGTACGGTATGCTTCCAGCCTCCTTTTCCCTATACACTGGCCATTCCACAGCCTGTTCTTTTTACTTCTGAATTATTATCAAGACATTATAGCTGACATCAAGCGATGAAACGACTTATCATTTCACTTATGGTGTCCCTTGCCTGCCTTACCGTGGCAGCCCAGGACATTGTCAAGACCGGCCTTAACTTCGGCCCTCTTCCCGTTGTAGCATTCGATGCGGACAAGGGCCTCCAGTATGGCGCACTGCTGAACATATACAATTTTGGGGACGGAACCAACTATCCCAATTATAACTCCAAGCTCTATGCGGAGGTTTCTTTCTTCACAAAGGGCTCTTCTCTGTTCAACCTGTCATATGATGACAAGGAGCTTATCCCGGGAATCCGCTGGTCATCAGCTGTTTCCCTTGCAATGGACAAAGCGATGGACTTCTATGGCTTCAACGGATATCAGAGCTATTATGACTATAAAGCAGTGGCCGCCGGCAAGGCTGGAGAATCATTCATCTTCACTCCATTCTACAAGGTGGCCCGCAAGCAGCTTCTTGCCAAGACTGATTTCATAGGAGATATCACAGATAACTTCAAATGGGAAGTTGGATATCACGCCAGCTGGTTCAAGGAGGGCGCAATTGACCGCGAAAGCATAAACAAGGGAAAGGAAGATTCCGAGAAGTATCCGGATTCAATGCCTACTCTGTTCCAGCTTTACAGGGATGCCGGTATCATCAATGATGCTGAGGCTGACGGAGGATTCTCCAGCGGTATCCGCCTTGGACTTGTATATGACTCCCGCGACAAGGAGGGTGCCCCTACCCGTGGAATCTGGGCCGAAGGCCACATCCACGCCGCACCCAAGTGGCTGGGAACAAAGAACCCGTTCTACCGTTACTCTCTCACGTTCAGGCAGTACCTTCCTTTGGTCAAGAACGATGTGCTGACTTTCGCATACCGTCTGAACTACGAAGGTACGTTTGGAAAGAACGCTCCGTATTACGTGCTTCCATACATTACCGTTATGGGCGAGAACTATGACCGTGACGGAATGGGCGGATACCGTAACGTGAGAGGAATGCTCCGTGACAGGGTAGTGGGCCTTGATATGTTCACATATACCGCAGAACTGCGTTGGCGTTTCCTGCAGTTCCGTGCTTTCAACCAGAACATTGCCCTTGGCCTGAGCGCTTTCAGCGACGGTTCTACCGTTACGCGCGGAAGGGATCTTTCAAACCTGACAATGTCTGCAAAGGGAACGGATAAGGATTCTATGCACGTGACAATGGGAGCGGGATTCCGTTTCATTATGAACGAGAATTTCATTGTGGCGTTCGAATATGGTACCCCTCTGAGCCATTTCAAGAAGAACAGTCCGGTGTATAATCAGGACGGAAATGGCGCTATGTACATTAACATTGGTTACTTGTTCTAAATTTCTCCGAATTAATTTGGATTTTTAAGAACTAAGAAGTACCTTTGCAAACCCTAATCGGGAGGAGGACTTGTTAGCTCAGTTGGTAGAGCATCACACTTTTAATGTGGGGGTCTCGGGTTCGAGCCCCGAACAGGTCACAAAAGAGTTACCAGCACTCTTAGCTCAGCTGGTAGAGCAGCTGACTCTTAATCAGCGGGTCTAGGGTTCGAGTCCCTAAGAGTGCACAAAGGCCGCAGCAATGCGGCCTTTTTCTTTTTATCCTTTTCGTATGTCATCCTGAGCGTTAGCGAAGGATCTCTTCCCTCAGACGCTCCAGTCCGCGGGAGGGGGTGAAAAGTGTAGTAACAAGAGGCTCCGCCCAAATCACTTTCCACCCCCTCCCGCGCTCCTTCCGCTCTCCGTCCCCTCTGTCATCCTGAGTGCCAGCACCCTCTCTCCGGAGATGCCCGGTCAGGCCGGGCTTGACGAGAGTGGGAAGGCGTGGGTTGGGGAATTATTGCTATATTAGGGGTATGGAACAGAAAGCAGAAAGAGTATATTTCCTTGATTACTTGAGGGTTATTGCGTTATTCCTGGTATTGGTGGTGCACGCATCGGAGACTTTTTACGGAGATAAGATACTGGTAGCCAACCAGGATGTCCGCCTTTGGCTGGGCATTTGGGATGGAATTGCAAGGGTGTCTGTACCGTTGTTTATGGTATGCTCCGCATATCTGCTGGCACCTCTTAGAGAGGATCAGTCCTGGGGAGAGTTCTTCCGCCGCAGGGCAAAGAGGATACTTCCTCCAATGTTCATATTCTTTATCCTCTACTCCGTTCTACCGGTTCTGTGGGGTGCATCCACCTGGCCGGAAGCCTGGCGTGCAATTTCATATATCCCGCTGAATTTCCCTCACGCCGCCGGACATCTGTGGTTTATGTATCCGCTCATAGGCCTGTATCTGTTCATCCCTTTCATATCTCCCTGGCTCAGGGTGGCTACAGAACGTCAGGAACGCCTGTTCCTTATCCTGTGGGCTTTGTCAACCTGCCTGCCGTACATCAACAGATGGGTTGGGGAAGTATGGGGCCAGTGCTGGTGGAACCAGTACGATATGCTGTATAATTTCGCCGGCTATCCGGGATACCTCATAATGGCCCATTATATCAAGACTCATATACATTGGGACGATGCAAAACGGCGTGCGGTAGGCCTTGCCTGCCTCCTTGTTGGAGCAGTTGCCACAATCCTGAGTTTCTACCTCCAGATAGTTCCGGGAACCGAGCAGTCCGTTGTGGATATGGAAATTGGCTGGTGTTTCTGCACCATAAACTGCGTGGTATATACCTTTGGAGCATTCCTGCTGTTCACAACCATTCACAAGCCTGGAAAGGGCTACAAACTGGTATATGACATCTCAAAGGTAAGCTACGGAATGTTCTTGATACATATGTTCTGGCTGTGGCTGCTGGCACCCGTAATTACCCCGCTTATGCACATATCGCTGGCAATTCCGTGCATTGCGCTTGCCACTTACATAGTGAGCTACCTCAGCTGCAAGCTGATCTCCCTTATTCCAGGAAGCAGATGGGTGATTGGCTAATTGCCAAAGAAGGTAAGAGCGTCCCGGATAAGCATCTCCATATCTGAATAATCCGTGACGGTTTCCAGAGGGAATCCGAACGATGCCACTTTGTATCCCTTAGCCGTGAACTGGACGGCTGCAGGAACGTTGTTGCCTGTATATCTGTAGGTTGTGACGCCTTTGTCATCAGCAGGTACAATGCCGTCAGGGTTCTCCACGTGGTAGACGGCGGCGTTGCGCTCGCGGTGGAAGGCTATGGCCTTCCCGCCGCCCGCAGGCGCCGCCTGGCCGGTATATGAACCGTGCCC
>CACWLD010000033.1 GCA_902761655.1 uncultured Bacteroidia bacterium
CCTGGAGCAGGTGGCGCGCGATTCCGTGCAGACTGAGCGCATAAAGGCGATGGAGGCTACCGGCAAGGTCAGCTCCGCCGAGGTGGCCGCGCAGCAGGCTTCGCTGGAGCAGACGCGCCTGAGCAGCGTCCAGGCCCGCAACAACCTCAATATGGCGTTGCTGGACCTGTCCCAGCTGCTGGAACTGGAATCTCCGGAGGGCTTTGACGTGGTCTCTCCTTCGGAGTCTATGCTCCAGCCGGGGCTTCTGATGTCTCCTGAAGCCGTTTACGAGCAGGCGGTTACCATCAAGCCGGTCATCCTTTCTGGAGAACTGGCCGTGGAACAGGCCAAGATTACCATAGACAGGGCTAAAGGCGCAGGTCTTCCAAGCCTTTCGCTCAGCGGGGGCATAGGCACCAATTTCTATACGAACAGCCTTGGGCAGAGCGCATCGTTCGGCAGCCAGCTGGAAAAGAACTTCAGCCAGTATGTTGGGCTTTCGCTCAGGGTGCCAATCTTCCAGCGTTTCTCAGTACGCAACAATGTGAAGAATGCCAGGATAGGCCTCATTAACCAGGAACTGCAGCTCGAAAACGCCCGCAAGAGCCTTTACAAGGAGATACAGCAGGCTTATTATAACGCCGTGGCGGCGCAGGCAAAGTGCAAGAGCAGCCTTGCGGCAGCGCAAAGCGCGGAGCAGGCCTTTGTGCTCACACGCGAGAAGTATGACAACGGCAAAGCCAATGTCACTGAGTACAACGACTCGCGTGCCCGTTACCTGGAGGCCCAGTCAAACTATCTCCAGGCCCGCTACGAGGCCGTTTATCAGGAAAAGCTTCTGGATTTCTACCGCGGCCAGCCCCTCGCCTTCTAACGGGCGAGGTTCAGGATTATCCTGTCCAGTTCGGCTATGATGCTGCGGGAAGCGGCAGTAGAGTTGTTCACCATAATCGAGAAGATTATGGTGTTCTCTTTTTTGCCGTCGGCAGGGAGGATGTAGCCACTGAGGCAGCGTACACCGTCCATTGATCCGGTTTTCATCCGAACGCGAGCCTTGACGCTCTGCGGCGCACCGCTCATATAGGAGGCAAGGGTGCCGTATCCAGGCTGAGGCAGCGCTTCAAGGAGCACATCGTAGGAAGGGGTTTCCCTCATTTTGTTCAGGAAGGATACGAGGAATGCGGGAGAGACGTAGTTGGCGCGGGAAAGGCCGCTGCCGTCCTTGAGGCGCATTCCGCTGGTGTCAATGCCCATATTTTCCACGAACTCTTCGATTGCTCCGGTTCCGGAGGCGAAATCTGTGTGGCCGCGGACTGCAAGGGCTATTGCCTGCAGTGTGGCTTCGGCATAGAAATTATCGCTGGTGTGCAGCATCTCCACAATCACCTGGGACAGGGGTATGGAGTAGCTGCTGCCAATGTTCTTCATCTCAATCCACTCCGCGGCTTTTGCGGTGCCGGGCGTGTCAAGGTCCGTGCGGATGAGTCCGTCAGGGGAGATGTCTCCGTAGCAGCCGGTGACATTGATCTGGTTCTGCTGGAGGTATTTGTGGAAGAAGTAAGCGCAGGTGTAGGCGGGGAAACGGTTGGAGGTCTGCTCGTTCTTGCTCTTTATGTCAAGGCCAAGGGTACCGCGCATAGAGCCTACAGGGGCAAGGTCGCTGTTGTAATAGTAGAGTTTGTCTCCGGTGCCGGTGGCGGCGGTGACGCTGTTGTGGAAAAAACGCATCCAGGGCAGCTGGGGCCCGGTTACACTTATCTTTACGGGGTCTCCCACCTCTTTTCCGGCTTCAACCTTGAGGTCCTGGGAGTTCTTGTACCAGTTGAGGGCTTCGGGGCCTTTGCCGTAGTAGAAGCCAATGTCCTCGTACTGCCAGCTTGTGGCCTCGGGGAGGCCGTCGTAGTAGCGGGGGTCGCCAATGATGTTGCCGTCAACGGCGGTGATGCCCTTAGCAAGCATCATTTCACGCCATTGGGCAAAGACGGCGTCAGCATCTCCTCCGGCGGCAATAGTGGGGTCTCCTCCACCTATTATATATATGTCCCCTTTGAGGACGCCGTCCTCTATGGTGCCGCTGTATGCCAGGTTGGTGTCCCAGCGGAAGGTCCTGCCAAGGGTTTCCAGGGCGGTTCCCGCGGTTATTATCTTGACGTTGGAGGCGGGAACCATAAGGTTGCCGCTGCGCACGTCAAGCAGGGTGTCTCCGTCCGCGCGCACCGCCAGGGCGCCCCAGACGGCCCCGTCAAGGGTCTCCTGGGCGCGGGCGCTGCCCGCGAAGGCAGCGGCGCACAGCCACAAATAAAAGCAGAATCTTTTCATACTCCCGCAAATTTATCTATATTTGGCAAGATTTAAAACAAAAGATGACCCCTACGGTATTAGTTTCAGGAGGCGCCGGATTCATTGGCAGCCACGTGACGGTTGAACTCATACAGGCCGGCTACAATGTTATTGTGGCGGACAATATGTCCAATTGTGACAAGACCTGCTACAATGGGGCCCAGAAGATCACCGGCCGCAAAATCCCGTTCTTCAAGATGGATTTCTGCAACCGCAGGGCGGTGGAGAAACTCTTCCAGACCAACAAGATTGACGCCGTCATCCATTTTGCCGCCTTCAAGGCGGTGGGGGAGTCCGTGGCCCAGCCGGTAATGTACTACCGCAACAATCTGGATTCTTTCCTGAACATTGTGGATGCCGCCAGGACATACGGATGCCCCAACATCCTGTTCTCCTCATCGGCTACCGTATACGGTCAGCCGGAGAAGCTTCCGGTGACGGAAGAATCTCCGCGCCAGGAGGCCACATCGCCTTACGGCAACACAAAGCAGATCTGTGAAGATGTGCTCAGGGACTCCGTCAAGGCTTACGGGAACATCAGGGGTATAGCGTTGAGGTATTTCAATCCTATCGGCGCCCATCCATCCGCGCTAATGGGAGAGCTGCCAAGGGGAGTGCCCAACAACCTGGTGCCGTTCATCACGCAGACGGCTATAGGCAAGAGGGAATGTCTCTCAATTTTCGGAAACGACTATCCAACGCCTGATGGCACCTGCCTCAGGGACTACATTGACATCGTCGACCTGGCAAAGGCACACGTATGCGCGGTAGACCGTATGATGGCGGACAAAATGAAAGAGCCTTACGAAATATTTAATATAGGTACGGGAAAGCCCGTGTCCGTAATGGAGCTGGTCAACGCGTTCCAGAAAGTGAACGGCGTCAAGCTCAACTATAAGATAGCCCCCCGCCGCGCCGGAGACGTCACGGCTGTGTGGGCGGATCCTTCAAAAGCCAACAAAGAGCTTGGTTGGAAGGCTCAAAGAACCATAGAAGAGACGCTCAAGGCCGCTTGGACTTGGGAATTATTCATAGCCCATAAGTAATAATTTAAAACTAAAACCGCAACCTTTACTTACAGTTTAATATTAAAAAGTTTTAAATTATTAGTAAAATACCATCAAACTCGCCTTTTGGCATTGATAATGACGCATTTCTCCGGGTTTCACTTTTTTGCAGAAATTTGGAGATAATGTAATTTTATGCGTATATTTGCAATTATATTCCTTAATAGGACAAAACTATAGTAGTTAGTATACAGTTTTTATTAATTAATCATCGACCTATGAAGAAAGTCCGTATTACACTTTCCATGGTGCTCCTTTTAATGGCAACAGCCCTGTTCGCGCAGAACATTTCCGTATCCGGAATCGTTACTGACGCTTCCAACGGCGAGTCCGTTCCCGGAGCATCTGTAATTTTAAGAGGGACTACCACAGGTACAGTGACCAACCTTGACGGTAGGTTCGCAATTACAGTACCTTCAAATGCTTCCCTCATTTTCTCTTCTATCGGTTACAAGACAGTTGAGGTTTCCGTTAACGGAAGGTCAACCATCAACGTAGCCCTGGAGGTTGACAACGAAATGCTCGAGGAGGTAGTTGTTACCGCTCTCGGTATCTCCCGTGAAAAGAAGGCACTTGGATACGCTGTCCAGGACGTTAAGGGAGAGGCCCTTACACAGGCTGCCAGCGCTTCACTCAGCGGCGCCCTGCAGGGTAAGGTTTCCGGTCTGGAAATCAGCTCCTCTTCAGGTATGCCTGGTGCATCCTCAAGGATTGTCATCCGTGGTGCCCGTTCGCTTGACGGAAACAACCAGCCTTTGTACGTTATCGACGGTATGCCGGTTGCATCTACACCTGACCGTTCCACCGGAAACTCCGTTACCGGAGCCGATATGGCTGGCCGTTCTATCGATATCGACCCTAACGACATCGAGAGTGTGAACGTCCTCAAGGGACAGGCTGCTGCCGCCCTTTACGGAATGCGCGCTTCCAATGGTGTAATCATCATCACCACAAAGAAGGGTTCAACCGCACAGGCAGGTAGGACCAATGTCACCTTGACAACCAACTACACCTTCGACCGCCCTGCAATCCTTCCTGAAGTAAACGACGAGTTCGCTCAGGGTTCAAGCATCGCAAGATTCAACCCTAACACCTCTCTTGCTTGGGGTCCTAAGATTGTAGATCTCCCCAACGACCCTACCTATGGTGGAAATACAGACAATGCTTATACAAAGCAGTACGGTATGCACCAGGGAATGTACTATGTTCCCCAGAGGGCTTATGCCGGTCTTGATCCTTGGCAGAAGCCTCAGGCTTTTGACAACATCGGAAGCTACTTCAAGACAGGACATACATTCAGCAACAACATCAGCGTTGCTCACAACAGCGGAACCGGAAGCTTCATAGTTTCCCTTGGTAACGCCAACTCTACAGGTATCGTTCCCAACACCGGAATGAAGCGTTACAACGCACGTATCGGCGCAGACCAGAAGCTCAATCCTTGGTTCACCGCCGGATTCAACGGAAACTACGTCCAGACTTGGATCAGCAAGCAGTCCGGAGCAAACGACGGTATCGTAGCCACCATCTATGGCGCTCCTGCCAACTATGACCTTGCTGGTATTCCTGACCACTATGAGGGTGATCCTTACAAGCAGACCCTCTACCGTGCCACCAACTTCAACAACCCTTACTGGGCTACCAAGAACAACGCCTTCACAGAGGATTCACAGCGTTTCTTCGGTAATGCCTATGTAGATTTCAAGACTGATTTCAGCGCAAGCGCACACACCCTTGACGTCAAGTATCAGATTGGAGTTGACGCATACACCACCACATATCAGGATATGTTCGGTTTCAACAGTAAGAATACCACCGGAGAGGTTACCGAAAGGTCACTTTCCAAGAACACCCTGAACTCACTTGCCACCGCAAACTACAACTGGGACATCAACGAGGATTGGAACTTCTCAGCAATGGTTGGTAACGAAATCGTTTACGCAAAAAGCAAGAGCCTTTACGCATACGGTAACACCTTCAACTTTGCCGGATTCAACCACCTGAACAACGTAGCTTCTTACGATGCAGGCAAGGGCGAAAGCCAGTCCCTCACATTCGGTACCTTTGCCGAGGTTGCAGCAGACTACAGGAATATGCTCTTCCTCAATGCAACCATCAGGTCCGACTATGTTTCTTCAATGCCTCACGGCAACCGTACCTTTACCTATCCTTCAGTTTCCCTTGGCTTCATCTTCACAGAGCTTGACGCTCTCAAGAACGATGTTCTCACCTATGGTAAGATCAGGGGTTCATATGCTGAGGTAGGACAGGCCGGTTCATACACTGAGCCTTACTATTCAGTGCCTGGTTACGGCGGAGGATTCTCTACCGGAACACCTGCAATGTATCCTGTAAGCGGTATCGTTGCCCTTTCTCCAACCAGCACCCTTTATGACCCTAACCTCCGTCCTCAGAACACCAAGTCTATCGAAGGTGGTCTCGACCTCGCATTCTTCAACGGAAGGATCACCCTCAATTACACCTATTCTCGCCAGAACGTGAAGGACCAGATCTTTGGAGTTCCTCTGGCAGCATCTACAGGTTATGGACAGAAGGTTGTCAACGCCGGTAGGGTTCACACTGACGCCCACGAGCTCACAGTTGGATTCATCCCCGTTCAGACAAGGGACTTCACTTGGGATATGGACATCAACTTCACCAAGATTGACAACTATGTTGACGATCTTGCAGAAGGAGTTCCCAACATTATGCTCGGTGGATTCGTAGAGCCTCAGGTTCGCGCCGGTATCGGTGACAAGTATCCTGTTATCTACGGTATCGATTACGCCCGTAATCCAGAGGGTAAGGTAATCGTTGACGAAGATGGTTTCCCTATCCCTGGCGACCTCGCCGTCCTTGGTGCCGTTTCTCCTGACTTCATCCTTGCTGTCAGCACAGGATTCACCTGGAGAGGCCTCAGGCTCAGCGCAGTATTCGACTGGAAGAAGGGTGGAAATATGTACGCTGGTACATACACTATGATGGACTACTACGGAACCTCCAAGAGGTCCGAGGATTACAGGAAGATGGACTCCTTCGTATTCGACTGGGAGCCTGCAGTAAAGGTTACCGCCCGCGACGCAGACGGCAATCCTACAGCTTTCGCACCTAATGACATCAAGATTTCCGGTGCAGATGCAGGTGATTTCTTCTCTGTAATGAACGACATTTCCAAGTACTTCATCAATGACGCTTCATACCTCAAGCTCAGGGAGGTTTCCCTCAGCTATCCTATTGTCAAGGCCAACTGGGGTTCAATAACCGCAAACGCCTTTGGACGTAACATTCTTCTGTGGACAGCAATCCCTGGATTCGATCCTGAGGCTTCACAGGGTAACAACAATATGGCTGGAGGATTCGAAAGGTTCTCACTGCCTGCTACCTCTAGCTACGGATGCGGTCTTACAATTAATTTCTAGGAGGGTTACTATATGAAAAAAATATTTAGACTTTTAACATCCGGTCTTGTCCTTTCAGCTCTCGCTTTCTCATTCACTGCGTGCTCTGAAGATTATATGGACAAAATCAATGAGGACAAGGATTCTGCAAAAGACGCAGCTTCCAAGTTCATCATCCCTGACCTTATGCTTCGTACTGCCCAGAACGTGATTGGAGGAGACTTCAACACCTATATCGGCTCTTATGTTGAGTATTGGGCAGGTACACACAACCAGCTTTACCAGGCTGAGAAGCGTAACGCAGAAGTCCGCCTTTCTTCTACTTTCAACAATGGCTGGGGAGATATCTTCTATCTTATCCGCAACGCCAAACTTACCATTGATAAGAGTAAGAGTGAGGTTCCTGAGGCCGTTCAGGCACGCGCTATCGCTGAGACAATGCTTGCATACATCCTCGCAGAGGCTACTGACCTTTTCGGAGATATTCCTTACACCGAGGTAGGAAACGCTTGGGACACCCCGTATCCTAATGCAGATTCCCAGGAGAGCATCTATACCGAAGTATTCCGCCTTCTGGACGATGCAGCTGCTACTTTCGCAACCAATCCTGCTTCAGTTGGTGGCCAGGATTTCATCTACGGCGGAAGCAATACTGCCTGGATCAAGTTCATCAACGGACTTAAGGCACGTTATACCCTCAGGCTCAACAACCGTTCAAGCAATCTTGCCAAGGTTATCGAGTACGTAGACGCTTCCTTCTCATCGGCTGCCGAGCAGGCTTCAATGCCTTATTCCGGAACCAACAACCAGAACCCTCTCTTCGACTTCGAGTGGAGCCGTGACGGTATCTCATCCTGCACAAGTATGTGGAATAAGCTTATGGAGCGCAATGATCCCAGGGCTGACAGGGTTTACTGGCATTCAAATACCTGGGCTCACTATGACGGCGTAGATGCTGAGGGTGTTCTTGCTCCTACCGGATCTCCTACCGAGAGCCAGGGCCAGTATCTGTATGATGTATTTATGTTCGCAGAAAAAGCTCCTGTTCACTTCCTTAGCTATCACGAGCTTATGTTCATCAAGGCCGAGGCCCAGGCCAGGCTTGGAAAGACTGCTGAAGCAAAGGAGTCTCTCAAAGAGGCTATTATGGCAGCTTTCGTCAACCTTGAGATCAGTGTTGACGCCGGAATCAACGCTCCTTCAGTTCTTGCATATGACGGAATCGAGCCTATCACGGTTCTTAAACCTAATGAAAGCGAGGCTCTTGCCGAGGAATACTTCGATGACACCGTTGAGGCTCTCTTCGATGCTAATCCTCTCAAGGAGGTTATGCTTCAGAAGTACATCGGCCTCTGGGGTGGTAATGGCGAAGCTGTTGAGACCTACGCTGACATCCGCCGTCTTAAGGCTGAAGGAAAGGGTGACATCTATGGACTTATCAACCCTGGTAAGTTCCCTCTGAGGTGCCCTTACGGAAATGACGATGTTACTGCCAATCCAAACATCGAGAAACTCTACACAGACGCTGGTAACTACGTCTTCACAGAGAATGTTTGGTGGGCAGGCGGTTCACGCTAGTCTTCCAGATTCCCGGTCAAGCCGGGAATGACAAAAAAAGAACGGAGACCTAACGGCCTCCGTTCTTTTTGTTTATGGAATTGATGGTTTAACGGCTTCCACCGGCCCACCATACGTTCTCAGTGAAGATGTAATTTCCCTGATCGGTATAGAGAGGGCTGATGTTAGGATTAGATACTACATCATCGTTTCCGTAAGGGCACCTCAGAGGGAACTTACCTGGGTTGATGAGCTCGTAAAAATCCTTTCCTTCTGCCTTAAGACGACGGATGTCAGCATAGGTCTCAAGTGATTCGCCGTTGGCGCCCCAGAGACCGATGTACTTCTGGATCATAACCTCCTTAAGAGGGTTTTCGTCGAAGAGGTCAGAAACCGTAGCATCGAAGTATTCCTCTGCAAGAGCGTCACTCTCTGCAGGAGAGAGAACATCGATAGGATCGAGTCCGCCGTAGTTGTTGAGGGAAGGAGAATTCATTGCGCCATCGATGCTGACCTCAAGGTTCTCGAAAGCACCCTTGACAGCCTCTTTGAGGGTCTCCTTTGCTTCAGCGGTCTTGCCAAGCCTGGCCTGAGCTTCAGCCTTGAGGTACTGAGCCTCGTGGTAGCTCATGAAATGAACTGGTGCCCACTCAGAGAATGCGAAGATGTCATACATATAACCACCCTGACCCTCCTCAGGCTCTCCTGTAGGGGCAAGATAGTCAAAAGATGATTCTCCGTCAAGGTGAACCCAAGCACCTGAATGCCAGTAAACCCTGTCCATACGTGGATCCTCACGCTCCCACAGCTTGCCCCACATACTGGTGCAAGAAGAGATGGCGTCACGGCTCCACTCAAAGTCGAACATAGGGTTCTGGTTGTCAGTGTTGGCATACTGAATTGAAGCGTTGTCCGCCTCTGAGGCGAAGGAAGCATCAACATAATCAATCACCTTCTGAAGGTCAGCGTTCTTGCTGCCTGAGCGGTTGAGAAGCCTCATTGTATAACGGGCCCTGAGGCCGTTGGCAAGCTTAAGCCATTTTGCGTTGCTTCCATTATAGATGAAATCATATTGACCAACTGATGATGGGGATGCAGCAAATTCTGAAGCGGCTGCATCAAGGAGACGCAAGATCTCAGTATAGATGCTCTGCTGAGAATCTGCCTTAGGGAAAGGAATCTCATAAGGAGAGCCTACCTCTGTATAAGGGACATCACCGAACATATCGGTAGCAACAGCAAGATTTACTGCAAGCAATACCTCTCCGATGGCATGGCACTGAGGCGTAGTAGCCTCGGCAAGCTCTGTGCCAGTAGAAGGATCAGTCTTTGCAATGACTATCTTGGCGTTACGGATGTTCTCGAAGATAGTTCCCCAGTTATTGTTGAAAGTAGAGGAAACCCTAACTTCAGCATTGCGGAGCTCAGCCTGGTAAAGCTGGTTGTGGGTTCCTGCCCAATACTCGATATAAGAACCTATGTAAGTATTGAAATCTCCTCCAATTATGTTCTGAGCAGTTCTGAGCTCAATATCAGGGATGATGAACCTGGCCTGTACATCCTTTGGAGTATCCTTGTCAAAATTGATTTCGTCCATCTTATCCTCGGAGCAAGAAGCAAACGAGAAAGCGACGATTGAAAGGACAAGAGCGGAGCTTAAAAGTCTAAATATCTTTTTCATAATCAAATCCTCCTAGAAATTAAGTGTAAGACCTCCACCGAAGCTTGAGGTACCAGGGAGTGAGAACCTCTCAAAGCCTCCTCCCATATTGTTGTTACCCTGTGAAGCCTCAGGATCGAATCCTGGGATTGCAGTCCAAAGAAGAATGTTGCGGGCGAATGCGCTGGCGGTGATAGAACCCCAGTTTGCCTTTACAACAGGATAGCTGAGGGAGATCTCCCTGAGCTTGAGGTATGAAGCGTCATTTACGAATGCCTTGGAAATGTCGTTCATATCAGAGAAGAACTTCTGGGCGCTGGATCCAGGGATGGCGATGTCGTTAGGAGCGAAAGCGGTAGGGTTGCCGTCTGCGTCGCGGGCGGTAACTTTAACTGAAGGCTCCCAGTCGAATACGAAGGAATCCATCTTCCTGTAATCCTCGGACCTCTTGGAGGTTCCGTAGTAGTCCATCATGGTGTATGTACCAGCGTACATATTTCCACCCTTCTTCCAATCGAATACGGCGTTGAGCCTTAGGCCCTTCCAGTCGAATCCGGTGCTGAAGCCAAGGATGAAGTCAGGTGAAACCTCACCGAGTACTGCAAGGTCTCCGAGCTCAGGAATACCGTTGTCACCAACGATTACCTTACCCTCGTCATTGCGGAGATAGTCGTTACCGTAGATAACAGGATACTTGTCACCGATACCGGCGCGAACCTGAGGCTCTACGAATCCACCCAGCATAATGGAGCTTACGCCCTCTGCGAGTTCGTCAACATAGTTGTCGATCTTGGTGAAGTTGAAGTTCATATCCCAGGTGAAGTCCTTTGTCTGGACTGGGATGAATCCAACAGTGAGCTCGTGTGCATTGGTGTGAACCCTACCGGCGTTGGTAACCTTTGTGCCGTATCCGGTAGAAGATGCCATAGGAACTCCAAAGATCTGGTCTTTTACATTCTGGCGTGAGAATGTGTACTCCATTGTAATCCTTCCGTCAAAGAAAGCGAGGTCGATACCACCTTCGATAGACTTGGTGTTCTGAGGACGGAGGTTGGCGTCATAGATAACGCTGTACGGAGTGTATGCTACAACACTGTTGGTAGGATACATTGCAGGGGTTCCGCTTGAGAAACCACCTCCGAAGCCAGGGATGTCGTAGAATGCCTCTACGAATGTTCCGGCCTGTCCTACCTCAGCGTAGGAAGCACGGAGCTTACCGTAAGTGAGAACGTCGTTCTTAAGGCCTTCAAGCTCTGTGAAGATGAAGCCGAGACCTACTGAAGGGTAGGTGAACATACGGTTGCCGTGAGGCATTGAAGATACATAGTCTGTCCTGACTGTAGCGTTGAGGAAGAGCATGCTCCTGTAGTCTGCGGAAACCTCGGCGAAGGTACCGAATGTAAGGGAGTGTCCCTCACCGGCGCCAGCGCTGTAAACTGAAAGGTTGTTCATATGGTTGAAGCCCTTGAATACATAGTTGCTTCCACCGGCTGAAAGGCTCCTGGAATTGGCATAGACAATTTCATTACCTACCAATGCAGAGAAGTTCCAGTCCTCATTGATGTCCCAGTTGTAGTTTGCGGTGAGCAGGGAGTTGAGAGTGTTCTTTGAAAGTGTTGACATTGAGTCACTTCCAAGGCCTCCCTTGCTGTTGTAACCGTACATGTTCTCATAGATGGTCGTATAAGCATCTATACCAATCTGGTACTTGACATCAAGAGTGTGTGCGCTTGCGCTGAAATCAGTCTTGAAATCAAGGTATGCATTTCCAAAGAAACGCTGTGTGTCCTCAGTGAAGCGGTTGTTGTCCGGTGCCCAATAAGGGTTGTTGAAAGTAAGGGAGCGGAACAGGGTCTGCTTGTAAGGATCGCCCTCATAGTGGCAAGGGATGCCCTTGAGGTCATAACTTGCTGGAGCTCCGTAAAGGGCTGCTACGATACCGTCGTTGGCACCGGTCTGCTTGCTGAGGGTAGACTGGATGTAATTTGCGTTGAATCCGGCGGTGAACCAAGGGTTGAGCTTCTGGTCTGCGGCAACACGTGCGTTGTAACGCTTAAGTCCTGTGTTGCGGATGATACCGGTCTCAGTGGTGTTACCAAGAGAGATGATGAAGCTACCGGTTCCGGAGTTGTGAGCTACGCTTGCAGATGTTCCAAAGGTGTGTCCAGCCTTGAAGTAATCGCGGATGTTGTAATAAGCCTGAGGGGTTACCCAAGGATCTACACCAGCCTGCTCCCTCTGAGGAACGCGATACATTCCCGGATGGCCGTTGGCGTCTCCACCATAGGTTGCGTCCTTAGGAAGGTCGGTGATAAGCGGACCCCAAGCAAGAGATGTGTTAGGGTTGAATTTACCGTTGCTTCCCTGAGCGAACTCATCGTTGATCTCAGGTAAGACGGCCACCTTGTTATAAGAATAATTGGTGGTGAAGTTAACGGAAGTCCTTCCTGCCTGTGCAGAAGATCCCTTCTTAGTGGTGATAACGATAACACCGTTGGAAGCGCGCATTCCGTAAAGGGCGGCAGCAGCCTGTCCCTTAAGCACGTTCACGCTCTCGATGTCGTTAGGGTCGATATCGATTGCACGTCCTGAATAGTCAGAACCGGTAACTGAGTTTCCGGTGGAACGGTCAGGAGAGGATGAAACCGGCATACCGTCGATAACGTACAGAGGCTGGTTGTTTCCGTCAAGTGAACGGGCACCACGGATGACAATCTTGGATGATGCACCAGGCATACCTGAAGAGGAGCTGATTTCCAGACCGGAAACCTTTCCCTGCAGGGCGCTGCTGAGTGAAGCGCTGGCAGCGTGTGTAAGGGCCTCGCCCTTAACATCCTGGACAGCGTATCCAAGGGCCTTCTTTTCACGGGAAATACCCATTGCGGTAACGACTACCTCTTCCAGCAATTCATTATCAACTTCAAGGGCTACGTTGATGGTTGACCTTCCGTTGATAGGAACCTCAACAGTCTTGTAACCGATTGAAGAGATGATAAGGGCAGCATTAGAAGGTGCTGTGAGAGCGAACCTACCGTCAAGGTTGGTCACTGTACCTGTTGTCGTCCCTCTTAAAATTACAGATGCTCCGGGAACGGACTCGCCGTTGGAAGCGTCAGTAACAGTTCCGGATACGGAAATGTTCTGAGCGAACACGGCTGTCGCCAATGTAAGGAGCATCATCGAAAGAATAATACGGGCTTTCCCTTACATTGGCAATCAGTCAATTATGATTTATTGGTACAAAAAAGATACAAGTTAAAGATGTTAACTTATTGTTGGCAAATCAATTACAATTGCATTTGCCGCTGCCTCTTTTTTCTTGTCAACCACCTTGGCATATATCTGGGTGGTGGTTACGTTCGTGTGTCCAAGCATCTTTGAAACTGTATATATATCAGTTCCGTTGGCCAGTTGCAAGGTTGCGAACGTATGGCGGAAGTTGTGGAAAGTGATATTCTTATCTATACCTGCCTCCTTCAGCCAGGGCCTGATGACATCGGACATCCGCTTTACTTCCGGTAGGCCTTGGAAAACCAGTTCTTCCGCTCCTTTACGCTGGCCGCACAGTTCCAACGCCTGCCTGGAGAAGGGCTCGTATTCCACTCCCTTGGTTTTCTGCTGTGTGAAGTTGAGCCGCGGAGGATCCGTGCTGTCGTCAATTTCCGACCATCTCAGTTTGTGAATGTCACAGTGGCGAAGACCGGTCAGGGCTGAGAACAGTGCGGCCCTTTTTATGACGTCCACTGAGCAGGGTGTATTGGCAAGTTTGTTCAGTTCGTCGTTGGTAAGGTATTCGCGCCTTACCTCCAGGCGGCGCAGGGGCTTGACGCGTGTGGTTATATCTTCTTCCATATATCCCTCCAGGAAAGCTTGGTGCAAGGCTGCCCTCAGGTTGTCGAACAAATAGGAGGCAGTGTTCTGGGATATGGTTTCGCCTTTGAGTGCTAGTCCTTTGGATTTGGTGAGCAGTGCAAGGCGGAAATCCTCGCAGAAGCCTTCCGTGATATCTCCAAAGAGGAGTTCGCCTCCGGTATGGAGCTTGAGAATTTTGATGGTACGCGCCCATCTCTTGTACTTTTCCGTGCTCAGGATGCGGTTGCGATTCTCGTTGTATTTTTGCATAAAGGAGATGAAGTCGTACCCGTTCCTGCGTTTCTGTTCCAGCAGTTTCTTGTCCTGGTCAGAGTAGAGGTCCGCATTGTCATACTCCTTCTGGCGCATATTGCGGACGTTGTTTGCATAGATGCAGGTCTGCTGGTCAGCTTCGCTTCGGCATAAGATAATTCCGTTGTCGTCCCGTTTGGGCTTGAAGGACTGCTTGCCGTCCGCAGACGTGCGGGCAGTACGTTTCTTGTCCCAGATAACGGTACTCACGGTCCTGTTCAGGTATTCACGGATGCGTTGGGGGTTGCTGTGCCCCTTAAGGTAAACCGGATAGGATTCCAGGTACAGGTACCACTCATCGTGGGAGGGGTTCTTGCGCAGATGTACTGTTACTTTTGTTTTGGAGAGTTTTTTCATTGTTGCTGTATAGGCTGTTGTACTTGTCGAATAATTCCTCGGCCTGCTCCTTTGGGACAAAGGTGTATCGGCCAATCCTTACTTTTGTAAGCTTGTATTTCTTTATTATGGCACTCACGCGGGGCTGGTCTATGCCATATTTGTTCACAATGTCAGAGACAGTGCAGTAGCCTTCAAGGGTAGGAGAGTCCGTCTTCTTGGGCGCCTTGGTCCGTTTTACTTGATCAGCGACCCTGGGAAGGGAATTGTTATATAGTGTTTTTTCCAGCGCTTTGCGGTCTATCCTTGTCAGGCGGTCCCCAAGATTTATTGCCGGGATCTTCCCTTTGGCTATAAGGCGACGCAGGGTGTCCGGGGAGATTCCATACAGACGGGAAGCCTCGGAAACACTGAGATAGGGGCGCATTTGCAGTTCGGCAATCTTTCTGAATTCCGCCTCGCAATTCTCGCTGATATTTTCAATAATTAATCGGCCGGGCATAAGTATCAATCATTTATAGGCAGCAATATGCCGCTATTGGTATATATAAAACTAGATAAGGCAATATAACAGCACACAATTTTATGGTACAAATATGTAACAAATATGCCATAAAAAAAATTGCACGCAGGCAAATTTTAGCCTGCATGCAATAAAACGGGTAACTTATGTATAGGAGAAACGTTACTGAACGGTCTCCTTGACTATGTCGCTGAGCTTCTGGTAAAGGTCATCGGTCTTTTCCAGGATTTCCTTCCTGAGATTGTTGAAGTAGGCCTTCTTGCTTCCCTCTATTTCCTTTGCATTCACCTTGTCCATAAGGTTGTTGTAAAGGTCTACGGCCTCTTCGTAGAGAACGCCCAGCTTCTCGTCTGAAGCGTCGGGATTAATAACGGTAAATACATAGCAGTCCTCGATGAAGGCGCCCATTACATACTCGATGTCTTTCTTGATGTCTCTGAGATTCATATCTTTCAGTGTTAAAACGCAACAAAGATAGCAATTATTTTAATAAAAGCTTCTATCAAAGCGAGGCTCCGCCTGTGAATGGAGCCGGATGATGGCTGGTCGGGAATGGTAGATTCTAAATTATTTTATTATATTTGTTCTCAAAGAGTGTATTTTGAAAATAACAGTACTATTCCAATACTTTTTATTAACCTATCAAATCAATGTTAAAACTATTCTTAAAGTTTGCTGCCTCCATTATGGTGGCTGCAGCACTCGCGCTGTGTTCAGGCAATGCCTTTGCACAGAACCGCTCCCTGAGCGGAAAGGTTGTTGACGGCACCGGTGCTCCCATTATCGGAGCGGCGGTTATGGTAGCTGGTCAAACCAGCAATGGTACCGTCACTGACTTTGAGGGACAGTTCAGGCTGACAGTCCCTGCAAATGCAACGCTTATCGTGAGCTGCCTCGGTTATGCCGAGAAGCAGATCCAAGTTGGCAACCAGAATGCCATCACTATCACCCTCGAGGAAGATACCACTTTCCTTGATGAGACTGTGGTCATCGGTTACGGTGTCCAGAGGAAATCAGACCTCACCGGCGCTGTCGCTTCAGTGCGTCAGGATGACCTCAAGAACCGTTCAACTGCAGATGCCGCCGCGGCCCTCCAGGGAAAGGTTGCCGGCGTTCAGATCATCTCCAATTCCGGAGCTCCTGGAAGCGCCTCTCAAATCAACGTACGTGGTGTATCATCCAACAGTGGTAATATTGGACCACTCCTCATTGTTGACGGCCTCAAGGTCAAGAGTATCCAGTATCTGGATCCTTCATTGATAGAGTCAATGGAGGTCCTCAAGGATGCTGCTTCCGCAGCAATCTATGGTGCAGAAGCAGGAAACGGTGTGGTTCTCATCACCACAAAGCAGGGCGGAAAAGGACAGGCATCAATTTCTTATTCTGGCAAATTCATCAATCAGTCACTTGCGCATAAGCCTGAAATGTTGAACGCCCAGCAGTTTATCGACTTCAAAGAAATGCAGGGTTATGCAATTCAGGATATGCTGAAGAATGCAAATTACAATGGTCTTGATACGGACTGGTTCAATGAATATTTCAATCCTTCTTGGAGTACCCAGCACACACTTACTTTCCAGGGAGGTAACGATATGGGCCATTATTTCGCAGCGCTCAATTATGTCAACGAAGATGGTATCATCAAGGGTGACAAGGACCTTTACAAGAGGCTTTCTGCACAGTTGAATGCCGACTACAATCTTACAGATTGGCTTGAGGTAGGAAACAACATATCTTTGGAACAATACTCAACCAAGTCTGTTTCCCAGCAGGGTTATGGCTCTGCCTTTGAGTCTCTTATGACAATTGACCCTTGCACTCCTGTATATTGGACAGATCCAAGTCAGTTCAACCAGGATTACAGGAATAAATACAATGCGGTTCAGGCCGGTACTTCCGAGTACCCGTACAGTTTCCTTGGTGACAAGAATGGCTGGTTTGCCACTTCTGCAATAGACGAAACCAGAGGAGGCAGCCCGTTCGTACAGAGGGACGCCACCGATGGCACAAACGAAGGCATCAATGTCAATGGAACACTGTTTGCGAATCTCAAGCCTATTGCAGGCCTGGTTATCACCAGCCGCTTCGGCTTCCGTATCACCCAGAGCAACGTTCACAGTTATCAGGCTCCTTTTTTCTCAAATGGTAAGGCAGATGTCAAGACATACACCCTCGATGCCCGTGCCAACACAGGGCTCTATTATCAGTGGGAAAATTTTGCCAACTACACCAAGACCATTGCTAACAAGCACAGTATCAACGTGATGGCCGGTATGTCCTTCATCAAGAACAAATCGGATAATGTAAGAGGTCAAGCTACCGGTTCGGACATCCTTAAGGGATACGATTCCAACTTCCGTTATCTGGACTATGTGAAGGATGATGCTACAAAGAAATTCTACAACTCTCCAAGTGAATCTGCGAGCCTTTCATATTTCGGCCGTCTGGGCTATAGCTATGACAACCGTTACAGCATCCAGGCAAACTTCCGCGCAGATGCCTTTGACTCTTCAAAACTCTCCGCAAAGAACCGCTGGGGTTACTTCCCTTCAGTATCTGCAGGATGGACAATCAGCAACGAGCCTTGGTTCAAGGGGGCAATCTCCGACAACGCCCTTTCATTCTTGAAAGTACGTGCATCCTGGGGTATCAACGGTAACGTCAACGTACTGAGCGGATATCCATACTCTACATCCATTTCTCTCAACAGCCAGTGGTATCAGTATCACGTTGATGAGACTGGAAACTCATATGGATCCGCTCCTGACGGACTTGCCAACCCTAACCTCACCTGGGAGACTTCCAATCAGGTTGACGCAGGTTTGGATGCGCGCTTCTTCAATAACAGGCTTTCTTTCACCTTCGACTGGTTCCGCAAAGAAACCAGGGATTTGCTTGTGAACTATTCTCCTACCCCGGAATACGGAGTGTCAACTGTTACCAGCAATGCTGGAAATGTCCTCAATACCGGTCTTGAGTTCGAACTTGGCTGGAAGGATACAATAGGTGAGCTTGGTTACAGCATCAAT
>CACWLD010000034.1 GCA_902761655.1 uncultured Bacteroidia bacterium
CACCGGCATAGCCGGAGGGGGGTATAGCAACTGCGAAGCAGTTAGCCGTCGAGCACGCGACTGCTGGACTTGCCATTCGCCGCCGTCAGCGGAGTCCCGTACCTGCTGCGGTCTGATGGGCATCTGATCTACAGGGGTGCGCCCGACGTCCGGGATTGGGGGACGACGGGAGCGAAAAAGGGGGTAAAACGCGCCTGACGTCCGGGATTTGGGGACGTGGGGAGCAGGGAGCAGTGAGCAGTGAGGGCGGAGGGGGTTGTTAGAATCTGAAGGAGAGGCCGCCGGAGAAGGAGAAGAACCATCTGGCGGGGGAGGCTTTGTCTGACAGGGGGCCGGAGATTTCGTCCACCACCGAAGAGTGGGGTACGAGGCTGTCGGTAAGCCAGTAGTGTACGGCAGGCTGGAGCTTTAAGTCAAAACGCCAGATATTGAGGTTAAAGGAAATGCCGGCGTCAAGGGAAAGAAAGAGGGGAGATTTCCGCTCTGTCCAGAATTCTTCCCGTGTCAGCTGGCCGATACGGCTATAGCCTACTGAGGAAGAACCTCCAATAATGTATCCGGGGGTAATTCCCAGGGAGAACTGGGCCTGGTTGAAGAGGCCAAGGAGAGCGCTCTTGAGGATTTCCTGATTGTCGCTGCCGCTCATCCGGGCGCTGCGCGCCGCATTACCAGCAGCGCTTTCGAAGCGTTCAGACGAGTTCGCATATAAGGGTGGCGGGAGTGCAGGAAAGCACTTTTACGGTGACGTAGTCGCCGGCCTTGTGGATGGTGTCCGGGAAGACGCACATCTTGTTGTTGGAAGCGCGGCCGCAGAGCTCATCGGGATTCTTCTTGGAAGGGCCTTCCACAAGGACCTCGAAGGTCTTGCCCACGTCTGCGCTGTAGCTCTTGAGGCTCATACGCCCCTGCAGGGCGATGATTTCGTTCAGGCGGCGGGTCTTCTCGTCCAGGGGAACATCGTCAGGATAATTGCGGGCGGCAATTGTGCCGGGGCGTTCGGAATAATAGAACATAAAGGCGGCGTCAAAGACCACTTCCTCAAAGAGGGAGAGGGTCTGGAGATGGTCCTCGAGGGTTTCGGAACAGAAGCCCGCGATCACGTCCGTGGTGAGGCCGCAGTCAGGGATGACGCTGCGGATGAAGGCGACGCGCTGAAGGTACCATTCGCGGGTGTAGCGGCGGCGCATTTTCTGGAGCATCCGGTCCGAACCGGACTGCACGGGGAGGTGTATGTGCTTGCAGATGTTGGGGTAGCGGGCCATCGTGTAGATGACATCGTCAGAAATATCCTGCGGGTTGGAGGTGGAGAAGCGCACGCGCAGAAGGGGGCTTATGTCCGCCACCATTGCAAGCAAATCGGCAAAGGAGGTGTCCCCAAAGCGGTAGGAATCAACGTTCTGTCCCAGGAGGGTTACCTCCTTGTAACCGGCGTTGAAGACGTCGCAGGCCTCCCTGACAATGGTTCGGGGGTCGCGGCTGCGCTCCGTTCCGCGGGTGTAAGGCACCACGCAGTAGGAGCAGACGTTGTTGCATCCGCGCATAATGGAGATGAAGGCGGATACGCCGTTCTTGTCAATGCGGACGGGGGAGATGTCTCCATAGGTTTCCTCGCGGGAAAGGAGGACGTTGATCTGGGGGTGGCCTTCGCGGGCGGCGGCCACCAGCTGCGGCAGGCTGCGATATGCATCCGGCCCTGCCACGATGTCAACTTTTCCGGTATCCAGGAGCTGGTCCTTGAGCCTTTCCGCCATACATCCAAGTATGCCAATGAGGACGCCGGCGCGGGCCCGCTTCTGGATCATAAACTGGTCTATGCGGCCCCATATGCGCTGCTCCGCATTGTCGCGGACGGAGCAGGTGTTGGCCATTATGAGATCCGCCTGGGAGATGTCCTCCGTGCGCTCGTAACCTTCGCCTGCAAGAATGGAGAAGACAACCTCAGTGTCATTCACATTCATCTGGCATCCGTATGTCTCTATGTACACTTTCATCCTTTTGGCACGACCCTTGAGGGGAATCGTGGGGCAAAGATAGGATTTTTACGTGAATATCTTTATCTTTGCCTAAATGGAAAAGATGAAAGGAATACGCCAGGTCAGGCTTTTAGCCTTAGCTCTGATGCTGATTGCAGCAACCGCCTGCGGCAATTTCAAGGATATCAAGATCAACTCCTGCAAGTTGGGATCGGTGTCCTTGAGGGGCTTCACTGCGGTGGATGCCGTGCTGGATGTGGAAATAGACAATCCGGCTATGGCATTTACCATCTCTGACATTGACGGAGCCGTCCTGAACGAAGCCGCGGACACGGCCATAGTAATCAAGGGAGGCCCGGTTGAAGTCAGCCGCAAGAGCGTAAAGACCTACCAGGTTCCTTGCACCGCTACCCTGGGTCCTTCAATGGACCTGATGACACTTATCAACACGGTTTCCGCCGGCAATTATTCGGGCTATGACCTGGACCTGGTGCTCACCGTGCAGCTGAAGAACGGCATCAGCAGGGAGATAAAGCTGGATGACATCAGCCTCTCAGACCTGCTTGAAAACTATCAAGGATTATAGGAAGATGAAGAAATTATTGGCAGTTTTGATTGTTTTGGCCGCAGGCGCTTTCTGCCTGCGCGCACAGGATATAGTGGTCCCGCAGGGCTATCAGGTTGTGGATTCGCTTGTTATCCGCCCTTCCGCACAGATGGACACTTCCCTTATGGGCAAGGATATTTTCCGCGTGCTGGACGGCCGTGACGCCACCGTCACGGTCAAGCAGCCGGAAAGCATCCGCGCAGGTTTGGCAAAGCACATAGAGGACAACAAGTCAGAAGTCATTTCCGGCTTCAGGGTACGCATCTACTTCAACAACACCCAGAACGCCCGCGGAGAGTCAGAAGCCGCCCAAAGGCGCTTCGAGGCCGCCCATCCCGGAATCTTCGCATACAGGAGTTTCGTGAATCCATTCTTCAAGGTTACCGTGGGTGACTTCCGCACCCGCTCGGAAGCAATGAAACTGCTTCAGGAAATCTCTTCGGAATTCCCAACGGCCTTCATAGTAAAAGAGAATATCAACTACCCGATAGTGGACAAGAACAACTCGTATATTATTGATACCCTGCATCTTGTCCGCCCTATCACCCCTGAAACGGCATCCTTCTAGGACGCACCGTAACTGATGATTAAACAGGAACTGGCACAGAAGCAGCAGCAGAAACTTTCGCCGCTGCAAATTCAGACAATCAAGCTTATCGAGACTCCGCTCCTTGAACTGAGCCAGAAAGTCAAAGATGAGTTTGACAACAATCCTGTGCTGGACGACGACCACTCTTCAGACGGCCGTGACAGTGACGATGACGACCAGCCAAAGGATGTCTCCCTTGACGAGATGAAGGACGACGATCCCATCCCCGGCTACCGCCTCTCCGTTAAGAACTGGGGCAATGACGAGCGCCCTGAATACAACACCTTCTCCGTAAAGGAAAGTTTCCACCAGAGCCTGGAAGAGCAGCTGGGCTTCCGCCACCTTACCCCGCATCAGAGAGAGGTGGCAATGTTCATAATTGGCAGCCTGGACGAAGACGGATACCTGCGCCGCGACCTTGACTCCCTTGTGGACGATATGGCCTTCCGCGCCGGCATAGAGACTGATTATGAAGAGGTTGAGTCAATGCTCAAGATAATCCAGGAATTCGATCCCGCGGGCGTTGGCGCCAGGGACCTGAGGGAGTGCCTGCTGCTTCAGCTCAAGGCGGCAAAGCCATCGCCGGAGAACAACGCAGCCATCCTCATCCTTGAAAAATACTTTGACGAATTTGCCAACAAGCATTTCCAGAAGATCCTGACCAGGTCCAAGATGAGCGCGGAGCAGCTGAAAGCCGCCGTGGCGCGAATTATCAAGTTGAACCCGTCTCCGGGCGGCCAGATTGACGATTCCTACAGCGACCAGGCTCAGCAGATAGTCCCTGACTTTATGCTGGACCTTGTTGACGGACAGCTTGTTATGACAATGCCGCGCTTCAACATTCCGGAAGTGAAGGTGAAGCGCAAGTATTCAGATATGCTCCAGACCGCCAAGTATTCCGACAGCAAGGAGGACAAGGAGGCGGCAAGCTTCGTCAAGCAGAAGATTGACTCCGCAAAGCGATTCGTAGAGGCCCTCAAGCAGCGTTTCAACACCCTTGAGACCACTATGAACGCCATCATAGAGTTCCAGCACGACTATTTCATAGACGGGGACGAAACCAAGCTGCGCCCTATGGTGCTCAAAGACATTGCGGAGCGTACCGGCTTTGACATTTCCACCATCTCCCGCGTGGTGAACAGCAAATACATAGAGACCCACTTCGGGGTCTTCCCCCTGAAATACTTCTTCTCCGAAGGCCTTGAGAACAAGGAGGGCGAGGAGGTGTCCACGCGCGAGCTCAAGAAGGCGCTCACTGAGTGCGTGGAGCACGAGGACAAGCGCCGCCCGCTCACGGACGACCAGCTCGTGGAGCAGATGTCCGCCCGCGGCTACAAGGTAGCCCGCCGCACCATAGCAAAGTACAGGGACCAGCTGGGAATCCCAATGGCCCGCCTCCGCAAGGAACTTTAGCTGAATGCGGAAGAGGTGGTATCGTCAGAGAAACTGAAATAGCAGTCGTCGCATACAATTACGTGGTCTATCAGCCCTATGCCCATTGGCGTGAGGGCTTTTTTCAGCGCCGCCGTCTGCCTGAGGTCCTCCTGGCTGGGACGCGGGTTTCCGGAGGGATGGTTGTGCGTCAGTACAATATGGGCGGCCTTCCGCTCCAACGCGAGCCGGATTACCTCCTTTACATCCACAATTGTGGCACTTTGTCCTCCGGACGATAGCCTCTGCATACCAGTGCAATACTGCGCCGTGTTCAGGAAAATGACCCAGCACTCTTCGTGGTCCAGGCCAAGCATAGTGGGGATAATCAGTTCAAATACCTTCTTGGGGGAGGTTATTGGTGTCTTGTTGATGGCAGACCGCTCCGCAAAGAGCCGCCTGCCTAGTTCGAAGCAGGCCATAAGCGTGGCGGCCTTGCCCTTTCCCATACCGTCAATTTCAAGCAGGTGCCCAAGGGACATTCCGCTCAGGGTTATCAGGCTGCCATTGGCGCAGGACAGAATCTCCTGTGACAGTTCCAGCACGTTCTTGCCGGAGCTTCCGGTGCGCAGCAGCACGGCGAGCAGCTCGCCGCTGCTCAGCACCTCCGCTCCGCCGGAAAGCATCTTCTCGCGAGGCCTTTCGCTCTCGCACAGTTCCTTTATCTTCATAGTTCAAGTTTTCTGCAAAGATTGCGAAACCTTTCCTAACAAGCGGTATGTTAAACGTTTAATTGAAGTCTATTGGAAAATATCGGAGACAACTTCCTTGTACTTTCTGGAAATGGGCAGCTGAATGTCGTCTATGTATAGAAGGTCGACATCTATCCGGGTTACTGCAGACTTGTTCACGAGATAAGAGCGGTGGATCCTGATGAAATAGGGCTTTAGGGTCGCTTCCCATTGGGAGATGGGGGTGTAGTTCTTGAAACGCCGGCCGCCTGACGCGACGATGGTGGTGGCATCGTCATTGGATTCTACGTAAAGGATATCGTCTATAGGCAGCGTCACCGCTTTCCTCTCTGAGGTAAAAGAAATGGAGCCAGGCTGGCTGGGGAGCTTTTTGTCCAGCCACGCTTCAAAGAAATGACTGCCGGCGGCAAGGGAAGTCAGGATGATGGCAATGAAAACAGGATTCGACAATATGCTAGGAAGGTCTGGTATGTTAATCATTGCCCCGGGAAGATTCCCCCTGAAGGAAAGGATGCAAAAGTGGGCGATCATAAAAAGAAGGATTTCTCCAAACAAGATTCCCAATACTATGAAGATAGTTTCCCCAATGCCGGACCACCTGTTTTTATAGTTGACCTTTGGGAAAAAGTATCTGGCTGCCAGGGCGCCGGGGAGGAACAGCGACCCGATGAACAGCGCTTCAAGGAAGCTGTAATCAAGACTGCTGAGTACAACCGCCATCAGAAGAATGGCGATTATCCAGTAGGATATGATCAAAAGCCGTTTCATTTCCAACACAAATATAGCAAACGAACAGGGGTTCTGCCAATTAAAAAAGCCACATTGGGGTTTTAACTGCCGTACGTGGGGTTTCGGTTTTGATAAAGGAAGTCCTTCCCTTACATTTACGACAGAATTTCAAACCAGAAAAACACATCGCACTATGTTCAAACTATTTATGCAAGGAGGAGCCGGTTATATGACCATCCTCACAATTCTTCTAGTTGCCCTTTTCTTCGCCGCTTGGAAAGCTCCCCGTTGGATTAAGGAAATCGGGACCTTTGCATTGGTATTTGGATTCTTTACGCTTATGATAGGCATCCGTCAGATGTTCGTCGCGCTTCAGCAGGTTTCGGACGCTTTGGGAGAAAGTGTCACCGGCCTTTTCGACCTGATATCCCCGGGCGTTTTCTTCGGCGGCTTGAAGATAGCCTTGATCCCGGTCTTTTATGGAGTGATCATCTATATGGTCTCCCTCGTCTTGAGAGTAATCAAGAAACCCCGCCTGTAGATTCTCCAATATGAGACTGCTCTTTTCTGTGTTGCTGGCCTGTCTGGCGGTTTGCTCCTGTCGGCAGGGCGATTCAAACCAGTTGAAGGTTGATGTCCGCAAGGCATTGAAAAGTCCTGTCAGCAGCCAGGACCTGTACTCCAAGGCTGATGTCATTCCTCTCCATTACCCGGGCGAGACCAGCCTCGGACAGGAAGGGCGTGTAGTAATGGATGTAGCCACGGACCGATTCTTCCTTCTGGACAAGGAGAAGGATGAAATACTGGTCTTTGACTGGAACGGCTCCTTCCTGACATCCCTGAAGAGTGATGGACCAATCATTGATTTCTATGTGTATCAGGACCAGTTACTTGAGGTCCTGACGGAAAAAGCCATTCTCGAATATGTCATTGAAGATTGCTCCCTTTCGGAAGTATATATGATTCAGGATAATGATATTACCTTGAAATGTTTAGGAAGGGTGAATGATGACACGATAAGTATCATTGGCTTTCAGAGCGGAGATGCGTATGACTGCGGCTATAATATTGGCAAGAAGAGGTTTTCTTCCGTTGCGCGTCCTGGACCGGATTATCTGACTACGCACAGTTATACTCCTGCGTCTGAAGTTCAGAACAGCCGGTTTTTCCGATGTGATGATTCCGTTTATAGTTTCCAGTCCCATTCAGGAGAGATTTACGGATACACCAAAGATGATTTCATATGGCCGGCATTTGTCTTTGATTTCGGGGGATGCGACCTGTCTGTCACCAACGTCCAGAAAACAACGGACAGGATATACCTTGCCTTTGAATTGGAAGGGGCTGACCACGTGCTGGTATATAATCTGGATAGAAAGGGTTACAAGGCCGTCCGGCAGACAAAGGAAGGGGCTGCATTCCCGCTAGGTGTCATATATGACGGAATCAACTATTATTGCTGTCCTTCCTCCCATCTGGGCCGATACCTGCCCTCGGAGCAGGGGAGCGAAAAAGACGGACTTGTCATAATACGCTATTCCATTTGAGTTCAGGGGCGATCCGCCGCAGGCGGCATCGCACCCCAACTGAAAAAGCCCGCGATTTCTCGCAGGCTTTTTCAGTTGGGGTGCGATGTGGGGCTCGAACCCACGACACCCAGAACCACAATCTGGTGCTCTACCAACTGAACTAATCGCACCGTGTTGGAGTTGCAAAGGTACAAAAACTTTTGAACCTTGCAATATGCAAGCGGGTATTTTCTTATACCCAAGGCTTAACGCCTTCTGTTAAGCTGCCTGATGATCCTCTGGATGGCGGCCTGGATGGTCTGGTCAGGCTGGATGATGTTGTAGTCCTCCCAGAAATCCGGGTCCTCGAAGTCGCTGATGTTGTCCGTGAGGATCTGGTTTGTGCGCACCCTGTCGTGGCTGTCAATGATAAGGGCTTCGTCCTTATGGTCAGTCACGGCCATCTCGGAAGTGATTCCGTAGTAATGGCGGAAGAGGGAGCGGACCTTGCGCACGTAGAATCCCATATCGGTCTTGGAGTAGTCAAAGTACCACTTTCCGTCCACCTTCTTGTAGTTTACAATGTATTCCGCGTGGTCCATTGTGAAGCGCATTGTTGGAGGCATACGGATTATGAACAGCTTGGCGGCTTCGTCACGGTTGAGGTCGCTGATGTCCATCTGGAACTCGATGCGGGCAATTGCGTAGCTTTCAGTGTCGATGTACATAGTACCCTTGAACATAAAGTCCTCAAGCTGGCGCTTGCCAATGAAGTTGAGGGTGTAGAAGGGCTGGTCGTCAATGTTGGCTATCTCTCCCATAGAGAACTGGTAGGCGTCCGATGCGGTGAATACGTCGAGTCCCGCGAAAGGATGCTTTGCCATATCGATGGCCAGGGCGCTGAGGATTCCTCCCTGGAATTTAACGAACAGTGTGTCCGAAGGGCTTACGTTCACGCTGCCCCTGCCTTTGTATATGGCTGCCCTGTCCGATGCGTAGTTGTTGTAAGGAGCCTTGTCAACATCTACGACGGCCTCGTTGAGGACAAGGTACTTGTTGCTGTCCTTGCGGATGAGCTCCCTGTAGAAGGTGGTCATTCCTACGTGCTCATTGGGGTAGTTGTCCTTGATTCGGCCGAATACCGTGCGGAACAGTACCTGAGGGTCTATGGAGCGGATGACGGCCGGGTCCAGCTCAAGGGATATAGGGGTCATTCTGATGGAAAGCGGGGAACCATCCTGAGGGAAACTGGCCACAGGAACCTCCCTTATCACGTATCCGAGGAAACTGATGACAATCTTTCCTCCTTCTGCCTGGTTGGCGGGCATCTTGAGGGTGAAGTCACCGTCCCTGTTGGTGATGATTGAGATGTTGGTCCCGTCAAGGTTGATGGAAGCGGAAGCCAGAGGGCGGGATGTGTCTGTATCTATCACTCTGCCGCTCACGGAAACAATCTCCTGCGCGGCAGCACCAAGACAAATAATCAGAAATAACAGTATGTGAAAAACTTTTTTCATAACTCTTGTAAACGGAAACTCGTAAAAATATATAAAAAAATGTTAACTTTGGATGTTTTGACTTAAAATTAAATCTTTTTTAAAATATATGGCACGTGAAATAAAATTCTCCCTCGTCTACAGGGATATGTGGCAGTCCTCCGGCAAGTACGTTCCAAGGGTGGATCAGCTTGTGCAGGTGGCCCCTGCAATCATTGAAATGGGTTGTTTTGACAGAATCGAGTCCAATGGAGGAGCTTTCGAGCAGGTTAATCTCCTTTTTGGAGAGAATCCTAATGTTGCGGTAAGGAAGTGGACCGCACCATTCCTCAAGGCCGGCATCCAGACACATATGCTGGAAAGAGGTCTCAACGGCTTGAGAATGAACCCTGTTCCTGCAGACGTGCGCGAACTTATGTTCAAGGTGAAGAAAGCCCAGGGTACTGAAATCGCCCGCTCTTTCTGCGGCCTTAACGACCACCGCAACCTCAAGCTTTCCGTAGAGTATGCAAAGAAGGCTGGAATGATCTCACAGGCAGCCCTTTCCATCACCCACTCTCCCGTACATACCGTAGAGTATTATATGGGCGTAGTTGACAAGCTGGTGGAATACGGAACTGACGAGATCGCCCTCAAGGATATGGCAGGCGTAGGCCGCCCCAACGTCCTTGGAGAGCTCGTCGCCGACATCAAGAAGAAATATCCTCACATCAAGGTTCAGTACCACGGACATACGGGCCCTGGATTCTCAGTAGCTTCAATGCTGGAAGTTGCCCGCGCAGGCGCCGAATACCTTGACGTTGCAGTTGAGCCGCTTTCCTGGGGAAAGGTTCATCCGGATGTGATCACCATCCAGCAGATGCTCAAGGCTGACGGATTCCTTGTAAAGGACGTGAATATGGACGCATATATGGAGGTGCGCAAGCTCACCCAGAGCTTCATCGACGACTTCCTTGGCTACTGGATCAACCCTACCAACTCAAAGATGACATCCCTGCTGGTAGGCTGCGGACTTCCTGGAGGAATGATGGGCTCAATGATGGCGGACCTGGAAGTGTTCAAGGGTGCCATCAACGCTGCAGAGCGCGCTCACGGAGAGCACGAGAGCACAATTGACGAGCTCCTCGTGAAACTCTTCAAGGAGGTTGAGTATGTATGGCCAAAGCTCGGTTATCCACCGCTCGTTACTCCTTTCAGCCAGTATACCAAGAACACCGCACTTATGAACATCTTTGCAATGAGCCAGGGCAAGGAGCGCTTCAGCAACATAGACAAGGATACCTGGGGAATGATCCAGGGCAAGATGGGCAACCTTCCTGGCCCTCTGGCACCGGAGATCATAGAACTTGCAAAGAAGAACGGCTACGAGTTCCATACTGAGAATCCTCAGGACAACTATCCTAACGCTCTGCCTCACTTCCGCCAGATGATGAAGGAAGAAGGCTGGGACGAAGGACAGGACCAGGAGGAACTCTTCGAGTTCGCAATGCACGAGCGCCAGTACCGCGACTACAAGAGCGGCGTGGCCAAGGAGCGTTTCTACAAGGAGCTCGAGGACCTCAAGGCAAAGGCAGGCGCACCAAAGGAGATTGTACGCCCTGTCGTAGAGGTTCCCAAGTTCGATGTTGACGCCCTCGTCAAGAAGTATCCAAAGGCTACTGCAGTCCAGGCTCCCGCAAGGGGACAGCTCCTCTGGGAGGTTGACGTCAAGGACGCTTCCAAGGCTCCTGTCGCTGGAACAGAGGTCAAGGCAGGCTGCCCTATGGGTTATGTCCAGACTTACTACGGACTGGAAGAAATCAACCCCGCCGTCAGCGGCAGGGTCGTTGCAACTCTCGGACGCCAGGGCGAGACCGTGGCTAAGGGCGAGATTGTAGCCTTCGTGGAATAGCGCTTATTGCGCCTTTAAAGTGAATGTCTCACTCCGTGGCTCAGTTGTCCGGAGTGGGACATTTTCATTTGCGGGATCAGCCTGGAACCACACCCACTCAAAGTGGAAGTTGATGTCTCCCTTGTATGAAGGGTCCAGCAGGGAGGTGTATTCGAATGAATAGATGCCCGTTCCAAATTCAAGTTCGCCGGGGGAAAGGCTCTCGTTCTCCCAGGTCTTGCCTTCCTGGTTGTTCCTAAGGATAAAGTAGAGGTCCTTTGCTGTGCTGCGTGTCTGGTCGAAGACAATGTTTGCCACGCCCTGATATCCGTTGTAAGTGTTGTAGGAGAAGGCCAGGGAAGCGTTGATGTAACCTCCGTCAAGCCAGCAGGTTGAAAGGTGGACGGGATCGTGCCCAAGCTTGTCGTCGTCCGTTATCTCGCTGCTCTTTACGCAATCCTTGACATTGACGCCTATAAACTGCATCAGATAGAGCTTGTAATCATATGATTGGTTGGAAACGGGTTCTATCTGTCCAATGATGAAAACGCGTTTCAGTGACATAAGCTGGGACAGCATATCGTGGTCGGACAGGCTGTACCGTACACCGGCATCATTGACCAGAAAGCCGTTCTGGACATTGACTATCTCGTTGATAGTTATCAGGTCAGCGTTGTTTTTGTTGCAGGCTGTGATGCAGAGCACCAGGGCAAGCAAGGCTAAGATTCTTTTCATAATCATATCTGTTTTTGTTTTTTCTTTCGTGAAGGGTGGCAGATTATGTTGACTTCTACACGTTCAACCTTGAGGCCGCGGTATCTGTGCCTCTTGATTGTCTCTTCCACCTGTGCCAGCAGTTCCTGATCCTGGATGTCCTTGAATTCGTTGCTGACATAGTTGTATAGATGGATGTGGTTGATGGGAATCGCGTCAAAGTACAGGGTGCTGTCCGCAGTCAGCCTTTTGCGGTATATTCCAAGTTCAGCCATCTGGTTGAGGATATTGTAAACGGAGGATACGGAGATCCGTTTCCCTCCGGAAGATACAATGAATTGGGAGACGGCTTCTGCGCTGGCGTGCACCAGGCTGAGCATTGCATTGTGCACAGCCAGCCTCTGCGGGGTGACTTTCAGCCCGTGTGATTTGAGGAGGGTCCTGAACCTTTCCTCTGTTACAGGAGAGAGCGGCTGGCTCATAGGTGCATAATGTTAGTCCGTGACAAATATAACAATTAAATAATTCAAGAAAACTCGTTATATTTGTAATTCAATAGATACTCCCTTATGGAAAATGTAAAGTGTCTCATAATAGGCGGAGGCCCTGCAGGCTACACGGCTGCTATCTATGCGGCCAGGGCCGCTATGGATCCTGTCCTGTACGAAGGCAACCAGCCCGGCGGACAGCTGACCACAACCACCCTGGTTGAGAATTATCCCGGATTCAAGGACGGCGTGGATGCCAACGCCCTTATGGATGCGATGCGCGCGCAGGCCGCAGGCCTGGGCGCCGACATCCGCAGGGGGAGCATCAAGGAAGTGGACTTTTCAGAGCGCCCGTTCAAGCTTGTGACGGACAGGAAGGACCAGATCCTTGCGGATACCGTAATCATTGCAACCGGCGCCACCGCAAAGTATCTTGGGCTGCCTTCTGAAAGCAAGTTCCGCGGTATGGGAGTTTCTGCCTGCGCCACCTGCGACGGCTTCTTTTACCGCAAGAAGGACGTGGCCGTAGTGGGCGGTGGAGACACCGCGTGCGAGGAGGCCACCTACCTTGCGAGTCTCTGCCGCAAGGTGTATATGATAGTGCGCAGGGACGTGTTCCGCGCATCGGAGGCTATGCAGAAAAAAGTGCTTGAAACCCCTAACATAGAAGTACTTTGGAACTGTAATACTCAGGAGATCCTGGGGGATGCTTCGGGGGTCACCGGAGCGCGCCTGCTGCGGAAAGATGGTACCGTTTTTGATATCAACGTGGATGGCTTTTTCCTGGCCATCGGCCATCATCCAAACTCGGATATCTTCCGTGAGTGGATAGAGACGGACCAGGAAGGTTACATTGTCACAAAGGGAAAGACATCCGCCACAAACATTCCCGGAGTTTTTGCCGCGGGAGATGTCCAGGACCCTCATTACAGACAGGCGATCGCAGCCGCCGCATCGGGCTGCAAGGCCGCCATTGACGCTAAGAACTTTTTAGAATAGTATGAGAATAAAGAAATTGTTACCCCTGGTTGCCGTCCTTGCCCTTCTGGCTGGATGCAAGACGGAGTATGATATGTTGCTTGCCGGTGGAGATAACGACGCAAAATATGACGCCGCCTTCAAGTACTTTGAGGCGGGGGATTACCGCAGGGCAGCCACCCTTTTCGAATCTATGGCCTTTGCCTACAACGGAACCGAGAGGGACGACACCGTCCAGTATTACTGGGGCCTGAGCAACTATATGTACGGGGATTACGATACCGCGGAGGCAAACCTCAAGAACTTCATCACCAACTTCAAGGGAAGTCCCTTCACGGAGAACGCAACATATCTCAGGCTCAACTGCCTGTACGATTTCACCCTCCGTTATGAACTGGACCAGGTTCCTACCAACACCGCAATAACCGCCATAAGCGAGTACATCATAGAATATCCGGAGACGGAGCACCTCAAGGAGTGTATGGCAATGATGGATGACCTTGGAGAGAGGCTTGACCGCAAGGCTTTCGAGAATGCCAAGCTGTATTACACAATGGAAGACTACCTGGCCGCCAATACCGCATTCCACAATGTTCTGAGGGATGATTCTGACAACGTTTACCGTGAGGATATCCTTTATTATACCGCAATGGCTTCTTACAAATATGCCTTGAACAGCGTTGAGGCCAGGCAGAAAGACAGATATCTTTCCTTCGTGGACGATTATTTCAATTTCATAGGCGAGTATCCGGAGTCTTCCTACCGCAGGGAACTTGATACTTTGTACAAGCGCGCCCTCAAGGCTCTTGGACGCTTCACCGGGACCGAAGAGGAACTTGCTGGAAAGGAGAAGGAATTCGAGCGCGAAAGGGAGATGCTCCTGCGGAAACAATAATTTTGAAACTTTCCGCACGCGACGCTCTGTATTATTATTGACAACAATATCATTCAATGGAAAATAAACAGAAGAAAGTTCCCGGTAACACCATCACCAGGGACGTGAAAAACATCGCAGCCCCTACGGGCAACATCTATGAATCAGTAGTAATCCTCTATAAGAGGGCAAACCAGATTGCGCTTGCAGAGAAGAAGGAACTCAACAAGAAACTTGAGGACTTCAAGAACGAGCGCGACACAATGGAAGAAGTTTTCGAGAACAAGGAGCAGATAGAAATCTCCAAGTACTACGAGCGTCAGCCAAAGCCGGATCTGGTTGCAATTGCTGAATTCGAGAACAACGAACTCTTTTACAGGAAGGCTCAGGACGGCAAAGGAGAATAATCTCTATGCTCAGCGCCCTTCATATCAAGAATTACGTATTGATAGACTCTCTGGACGTTTCATTTCCGGAGGGTCTCGTCATTATTACCGGACAGACGGGAGCTGGTAAGTCCATCCTGCTGGGCGCGCTGTCCCTTTTGCTTGGGGCAAAGGCGGACGCTTCGGTGATAAAGGACGGTGCGGATTCCTGTGTTGTTGAGGCGGAATTCCAGATGGGCGGTGCTGACGATTTCATTGACGCCCTGCTCGCTGAAAACGACGTGGATTGGGACGGCTCAAATCTGATCATACGCCGAATTGTAAACGCCAGCGGGCGCAGCCGGAGTTTCATCAACGACCTTCCGGTGCAGGTAGGGGTGCTGTCAGGACTTTCCACCCATCTGGTGGACATCCATTCCCAGCATCAGAGCCTGCTGCTTACTGACCGTGCGTTCCAACTGTCAATCCTGGACCGGTACGCGGGCAATTCCGCGCTTCTTGAGCACTGCAAGTCCCTCTTCAAGGAACTGCAGTACACCCGCGCGGAACTCTCCACGCTTACTTCCAAACTTGAAAGGCTTGCCGCCGAAAGGGACTACACCCAGGCGCAGTTCGAACAGCTGGATGCCGCGCGCCTGCGCAGCGGCGAGCTGGAGGAACTGGAAGCCGAGCAGAAGCAGCTGGCCAACGCCGAGCAGATAAAGGAGAACCTTGCGGCGGTCCGCTCCCTTTGGGAGCAGGACGGCGCAGAAGGCCTCTCCATTGCCGCTTCCCTGAAGGAAGCCGGCCGCCTGCTGTCCCGCATCAAGGACTTCGTCCCTTCTGCCGAACAGCTTTCGGAAAGGATGGAAAGCAGCCGCATAGAGCTTGAGGATATACTGGAGGAGGTCTCTGACGTATACTCCACGGTGGATGTGTCTCCTGACCGCCTGCAGGCTGTGGAAGACAGGATGTCGCTGCTGTACACCCTTATGCGCAAGCACGGCTGCTCATCTTTGGATGAGTTGATCGCCGTGCGCGACTCCCTTTCCGGAGCCCTTTTCGACTCCGCCTCCCTCGAGGAAAAGGCGGAAGCCCTCAAGGCAGACCTTGCCCTCAAGGAGAAAGAATACCAAGGCGTATGCCAGGACCTTCACGGCAAGCGTGTAAAGGCCTGTGGCGGTTTCGCTTCCGTAATAGAAAAATCCATACGCTATCTTGAACTGGAGAACGCCATCTTCAGGGCGGAAGTCCTTCCGTCATCCCCTTCATTTACTGGCACTGACAGCATAGTGTTCACATTCAGCGCCAACGGCCGTAATCCCGTGGAACTGGCCAAGTGCGCCTCCGGCGGAGAAATCTCCCGCATAATGCTCTGCCTCAAGGCATTGATGGCAAAATACACCAAGATGCCCACTATGATCTTTGACGAGATAGATTCCGGCGTGTCCGGAAGCGTAGCGGACAAGATGGGCTCTATGATCTGCGATATGGGCTCCGAAATGCAGGTGTTTGCTATAACCCATCTGCCGCAGGTTGCGGCCAAGGGCAAGGCCCATTATCTTGTCAGCAAGGGCAGCGGCCCTGACGCCGTTTCCACGGTCAGCCTCCTGGACAGGGAAGGCCGCATCCGCGAACTGGCACGGATGCTCAGCGGCTCTTCTGTAACGGAGGCCGCCATAGCAAATGCCAAATCCCTTCTATTTGAGTAATTTGATAGAGAGGTCCTTATCGTAGACCACACGCCTCACCGCCTGGTTGAGGTATCCTCCCATACCCGTGTGGGTGAAATAGAAGTCTGACTGAAGGCCGCGTACGTTACGGTCTGACAGATGGCGTGTCCACTCAGAGCCGTAGTCAGCAAACATACTTATGAAGTACTTGGCCGTGTCATATCCCTGGAATGCATACGGTCCCGGTTCCGCATTGAACAGAGCCCTGTACGCCATAAGGAAATGCTTGACGGCGGGGTCATCGTAATCAATGAAGTAGGAGGAGCACAGATGCAGATGGGTATTGTGGAAGTTCTCGACATCAATAGTCTCGAAGTTCCTTATGCGGGAAGGTCCGTAAAGCACCACGTTATAGTCCCTGAAAGCCATCAGGTTCAGGTTCCTGACCACGTCGTTGACAAAAGCCTCGTTGTCTGAAGCTATCACTACGTGATTGACCGCGTTGGGGTTCATCAGGCTCTGCAGGTTGTTTATTACGTTGCGTCCCTGGAGGATTCCGTAATTGATTGTATTGTACTGCATTCCCGATGCGGCCAGCTTGGATGCCAGGGCGGTTGGAGTGGCGTTGTTCTCAGTGAACAGGATGAGCTTGTCAGAAGGCTTGCGCTCCTCCGCAATCCAGGAAACTATCTCCGACAGCTGCATATCAGCTGAAGAAGGGGCCTGGATGACCCTCATTCCCGATTCAGCCAGCGAAGCGGCCCTGGAGTCCAGCGGAGACACTACATATTTGCCCCAGGGGCAGTCCTCAAGGACGGTTGATATGTTGGCCGTTGAGAGGGGACCGATTATGACATCGGATTCCGAAAGTTCTGAAGCACTTGCGGGATTGCTGTTGGTACGCATATCAAATACCTGCAGGTCAGTATTGATTCCCTGGTCCGCAAGGTCCCTGACTGCCAGCAGCACTCCGCTGTAGAAGTCATAGTTGGATCCGTTGATGCCGTTGGCCGTGCTGAAAGGAAGTATGAGCGTGGCCTTTACCCGGTCTGTCTCAATGTCCTTTACGGCGTCCCCTACGTTCGAAAGCTTTTCCTTGGCTTTCTTGAGGGGTATCTTGAGTTCCTGCCGCCTTTTGAGTACAGTGCTCTTTAGCCCGTTCAGGTCAATGATGTCCTGCGGGTCCACATTGTACGTCTTGGCAATTGAGTTCAGATCTTCATACCACTTCACGGTGTGGGTGGTATACTCCTGTTCCTGTGCGGACAATGCCAGAGGCAGAACGCACAGCACCAAGATAAGTATGCGGCGGAACCTTTTCAATTATTTTGCGTTTTTGGTTTTGATATAGTCTTCGTTCAGGCCGGCGATGAGCTCGTCAGTGATATCGAGAGCTGCGTCTCCTGAAGCGATAGGTGCGGAGAGGATGTTGCCCTGGGTGGAAACGATCATCGCATACTGCTTAACCTCATTGTATTTCTGGAGGTATGTGTTGATGGCGTCTGCGATCTGGTTGATCATTACGGACTGCTCCTCGTCCATCTCCTGCTGCTTCTGTGCTGCATACTGCTGGAATTCCTGATCCTGCTGCTGCAGTTTCTGATACTGAACCTCAGCCACTGAACTGGTAAGAAGGCCCTTGTTGATCTTCTCCTGGAAGGAGTTTGCGTCGCTCTGCAGCCTGTTCTGGCGCCTGTTCAGCTCTTCAGAGATGCTCTGAATCTTGGTCTGAACCACGCTGCTGAGGTCGTTTGCCATATCGTATTCATTTAATACCCTGTCAAGGTTGAAATAAACGATGGCACCTTTCTGGGGGCCTGAAGCATCTGTCTCTGCAACAACCGGAGCCTTAGCCTTTGAGGATGACGCGAACTGGAGGACAGCAAGCGCGATTACACCGGCGAGAGCGATGATGCTGAGAATAAGTGGAGTCTTTTTCATTTTAAATATTTCTGTTTTTAATTATTATTCAAGGAACGACAAAGGTAGTCAAAAATTCTTTATCTTCAGTAAATAGGCCTCAATAGTTTTCTCCAGCCCCATATACAGCGCATCGCAAATGATGGCGTGGCCTATGGACACCTCATCGGTCCAGGGGATGGTCCGGATGAAATAACCCAGGTTGTCCAGGTTAAGGTCGTGTCCGGCGTTCAGCCCAAGGCCAAGTTCCTTTGCCTTCCTTGCTGTCCTCAGGTACGGCTCTATCGCAATTTCCTTGCCATTGGGAAAATCCTGGGCGTATCCTGCGGTGTAAAGTTCCACCCTGTCCGCGCCGCAGTCGAACGCTCCCTGGGCCATTATAGGGTCAGGATCTATGAAAATGGAAGTGCGGATACCGCAACTGTGGAACAGCCCGGTGACCTTTGTAAGGAACTCCCTGTTGGCCAGGGTGTCCCATCCGGCGTTGGATGTGATGGCGTCGTGGGCGTCCGGGACCAGTGTGACCTGCTCCGGCTTGACCTTGCAGACAAGGTCTATGAAGCTGGGGATTGGGTTCCCCTCAATGTTGAATTCAGTAGTGACCAGCGGGCGGAGTGCAAGGACGTCGCTGTAGCGGATGTGCCTCTCGTCCGGGCGGGGGTGTACGGTGATGCCCTGGGCGCCGAAACGCTCGCAGTCTACCGCGGCTTTTTCCACGTCGGGCATATTGCCTCCCCTGGCGTTGCGCAGGGTGGCTATCTTGTTGATATTTACGCTAAGTCTTGTCATAATAACTTCCGCAAAAATAGGGATTTATTATAAATATTGATTACTTTTGACATTCAAAACAACCGATGAGACTCGCAATTTATATAGCCAATCCCGGGCTCAGGCAAAACAGGCAGTGGACAAGCTTGTACAAAGAACTTTCCGCCAGCCACATTTTGTATTACGTAACCTCCCGGGAAGATGTTGAACCGGATACGGATATGCTCCTGAGCGTTGGCGGAGACGGCACCTACCTGTCTGCAGCCCAGATCAGCGCAGCCTGCGGAATACCCATCCTGGGAGTCAATTTCGGGCGGCTTGGATTCCTGTCGGAAAATGCTCCTGACTCAATTGCCGCGCCGCTCCTTTCAAAGGAATTCGTGGTAGAAGACAGGGACCTGCTGCAGGTATCCGTCAACGGCGGCGAGCCGCGCTACGCCTTCAATGAGGTGACCGTGTCCCGCAGGGGCGCCGTGCTCATTGGCGTAAGCGTTTCGCTTGACGGCCAGAGCCTGCCTACATACTGGGCCGACGGCCTTCTGGTGGCCACCAGTTCCGGCTCCACGGCTTATTCCCTGAGCGTGGGCGGACCTATCTGCCTCCCGGAAAGCAAAGTCCTGATAATATCCCCAATAGCGCCGCATAACCTCAATATGCGCCCGCTCATCGTGCCCTCCGGCACCAAGATCGGGATGGATTTCCACAGCAGGGAGCAGGGCCTGATACTTACGGCTGACAATTCTACAGAAGTCATAGACGACAAGGCTCACATAGACATCTCAGTGGCACAATTTTCGCTCAAACGAGTCCGTCTCGGCAAGTCCAATTTTATTGGAGCTCTCCGTTCAAAACTGTTCTGGGGAGAAGATGTCCGCAACGAAAACTGAATCATTTTTTATGCAAGATCAAAGCAAAATCCCCGTTCACGTATCCATCATAATGGATGGAAACGGCAGATGGGCCAAGGAGAGGGGACAGGAACGGGTTTTCGGCCACAAAAACGGAGTCCGGAGCGTCAAGGCGTGCGTTGAGCAGGCCGGCCGCAGGGGAGTCAAGTATCTTTCCCTCTTCGCTTTCTCCGAGGAGAACTGGGAACGCCCCAAGGATGAGGTCAACACCCTGATGGATATGATGATGAGTTCCATACGCGAAGAGGTGAACAACCTCCGCGACAACGGTGTCCGTTTCCTGGTCCTGGGCAACAGGGAAAGGCTCTCCAAGCCGCTTCAGGCGGCCATCGCCTCCCTGGAAGCCACCACAAAGGACAACACGGTCCTTACACTGATAGTTTTCCTGAGTTACAGCGGTAAATGGGATATCTCCCAGGCGGCTTTAAAGATGGCCGCCGCTGGGGATACCAACCTTGAGAAGTACCTGGTTACCAACGGAATACCTGATCCTGACCTGATTATCCGCACCTCCGGAGAACAGCGCATAAGCAATTTTATGCTCTGGCAGGCCGCATACTCCGAGTGGTATTTCCCGGAGACCCTCTGGCCGGACTTCAGGGAGGAGCAGTTTGACAAAGCGCTTGAAGAATACGCTAAGAGGGACCGCCGATATGGAAAAGTCAAATAATTGACTTATATTTGTAGACTTATTTGGAAAACCGAACTAGATGAAGCTATCTAAACTCATATTCTCTGTCATCGCGCTGGCAATGCCTCTTTTTGCGGCTGCCCAGCAGACAGGCTTTGAGGTAGACTATAATAACCCAAGGAAATTCCTCCTTGGAGACATAACAGTAGAGGGAAACCACTATTTCAGCGCCCAGCAGGTTATCCAGCAGACCGGCCTTAAAAAGGGTATGGAGGTTACCGTCCCCAGTGACGATCTCAACGCCGTAGTGGACCGCCTCTATCTCCAGAGATACTTCGAGGACGTTGCCCTCAAGGTTGACAGCCTCAGTTCCAACAGGGATTCAGTTTATCTGAAGATCGCCCTCAAGGAAAGGCCAAGGGTTTCTCGCTGGACCTTCAGCGGCATCCGCAAGAGCGAGCAGACCGACCTTCAGGAGAGGCTCAATTTCAGGAGGGGAGGAGAATTTTCAGACTACGTGGCCCAGACCTCCACTGACATCATCAAGCGCTATTTCTCAGAGAAAGGCTACCTGAACGCTGATGTCAAGATAGAGACCCAGGCGGATTCCGTGATCCAGAACGCCATCAGGGTCAACTACGCCATAGACAAGGGTAACAAGGTCAGGATCAGGGACATCAATTTCTACGGAAGTGACGAGGTCAAGGAATACAAGCTTGCAAAGTCAATGAAGAAGACCAAGTCCAACAAATGGTACAACTTCTTCCATTCCAAGAAATTCAACGAGAAGGAATATCCCAACGACAAGCAGGGCCTTGTAAGCGCCCTGAACGAAGCCGGATTCCGCGACGCCCGAATCCTCAAGGATACCATCTACTACGTGGAGCCCAACAAGCTGGCCATAGACTTCTACCTTGACCAGGGACAGAAGTATTATTTCAGGGACATCACGTGGACCGGAAACTCCGTGTATTCCGCAGACCAGCTCAACCAGATACTGAACATAGGCAAGGGAGACATCTACGATATCGTAACCCTTGAGAAGAGGCTCTACGGCGGCGGCAAGGAAAGCGACCTTGACATTTCCAAGCTCTACCGCGACAACGGCTACCTGTTCTTCAACATCAC
>CACWLD010000035.1 GCA_902761655.1 uncultured Bacteroidia bacterium
ATAGCAATGCTTGAGATCTGGATCATCCGCAAGTTCATCGTGAAGCCGGAGGAAGTGGTTGCAAAGGTAAAGGCATCGGAAGGAAAGCCTGTTCCAAAGTCCAAGTTCCAGCAGAGGCTGGAGGAGGCCCAGAGAATGCAGCAGCAGCAAATGCGCGCACAACAGAACAACAAGAAGAAATAATTGATAGAGAGTAATTTAAATAATCTATGGAAGGAACTGCCGCCGGATGTAAAATTGGTGGCAGTTTCCAAATATTACCCGGCCGAAGCCATCGAGAGGGCTTACAAGGCCGGCCAGAGAGTCTTTGCGGAGAGCCGTCCGCAGGACTTCGCCGCAAAGGTGGAGATCCTCCCCAAAGACATAGAATGGCACTTCATAGGCCATCTTCAGACCAATAAGCTTAAACTGGTCCTCCCTTATGCGTCGCTTGTGCAGAGCGTGGACACCCGCCATCTCCTGGACGAGATTGAGAAATGGGGCAAGGCCAATGACCACATCACGGACATTCTCCTAGAAATTCACATCGGCGCCGAGCAGACAAAGCAGGGCT
Source organism: uncultured Bacteroidia bacterium (assembly GCA_902761655.1). Lineage (GTDB taxonomy): Bacteria > Bacteroidota > Bacteroidia > Bacteroidales > UBA932 > Cryptobacteroides. The sequence continues at coordinate 554 of CACWLD010000035.1, forward strand.
TTGCAGAAGAGGAGGCTCTTGAAATCCTCTTCAATGCCGACAAGTTCCCCCACGTGCGCTTCCGCGGCCTTATGGCAATGGCCACGAACACAGATGATGAAAGCGTCATAGACGCGGACTTCGCCCGCATAGACACCTTTATGGCGTATGTCAAGGACCTGTTCCCGGAACTGGAAGCCTTTGACCAGCTATCCATTGGAATGTCCGGAGACTACAAGATCGCCTTGCGCCACGGAGCAACAATGGTGCGCATAGGCACCGCCATTTTCGCAGAATAATAACCACTAATTAAAACTAATACCATTATGAAAAGGCTTTATGTAATTCTCTTGGCCGCACTCCTGGCACTGCCCGCCTTTGCCCAGACTGCAAGGATCAAGATTGACACCGACCGCAAGATAGGGGAGATTGACAAGAATCTCTACAGCAACTTCACCGAGCACCTTGGCCGCTGCATCTATGGCGGACTCTATGACCCGGAATCTTCCCAGGCCGACGAGGCCGGACTCCGCAAGGACGTCCTGCAGGCCATCAGGGACCTTAACGTTTCCATCACCCGCTATCCGGGAGGAAACTTCGTTTCCAACTACCACTGGCTGGACGGCGTAGGCCCAAACCGCAAGCCCCGCCTGGAACTTGCCTGGCAGAGGATGGAGTCCAACGAGTTCGGTACCGATGAATTTATGGACTTCGCCCGCAAGGTTGGCACCGAGCCGTATTTCGCAATCAACCTGGGAACTGGAACCATTGAGGAGGCCCAGTGGTGGGTTGAGTACTGCAACATCAAGGAAGGCCCTTACTACGCCGAACTGCGCCGCAAATACGGCCACGAGGAGCCCTACAACATCAAGTACTGGGGCCTTGGCAACGAGATGGACGGTGACTGGCAGATGGGCCAGCTCTCTCCTATGGACTATGCCAAGAAAGCCCGCGAGGCCGCAAAGATTATGACCTACACAGATCCTTCAATCAAGCTCATCGCCTCCGGCTCTTCAAACTACACCCCGGGCGCCAACCCTGACGAGTGGAACCGCACCGTGCTTGACTACCTTGACGGATTCGTAGACTACATTGCCCTGCATATGTACGTGGGCAATGCCAACAACAACTACTACGACTTCCTGGCAACCCCTATGATTATGGACCAGCGTACCCAGCTTGTAAAGGGTATGATCCGTGAATACAACAAGAGCGACCGCCCCATAAAGATAGCCTGGGACGAATACAATGTATGGTATCGCGCGCGCGACGACGCAAGCTCCGTGGGCATCCACGCCCTTGAGGAGCACTACAACCTTGAGGACGCCCTTGTTATCGCGGGCTTCCTGAACTGCTTCGTGCGCAACGCTGACATCGTGAAAATGGCCAATATGGCCCAGCTGGTTAACGTAATCGCCCCCATCTTTGTTGAGGACGACAAGATGTACCTCCAGACCATTTACTATCCTCTGCAGCTCTTTGCCAACAATATGAAGGGCGAGTCCTTGGACGTATTCGTAGACTGTGAGAAGTATGACACCTCAGAGGACTTCTCCCTTGGCCGCAACGAGGTTAGCGCCTCCATCACCGACGTTCCTTACCTTGACGTTACCGCAGCCCTTGACGGAGACGAGCTCATCGTGTGCGTAGTCAACCGCAACAAGGACAAGGCTATTGCCACAGACATCATCTGCCAGCAGGCCAAGTTCAGCGGCCCCGTGGAGGTATACGAGATCAACGGACCTGACATCAAGGCGGAGAACACCGTAAACAAGACCACGGTGACCACCCAGAAGAAGGCTGACCTCAAGAACCCCGGCAACGCCAACCTGAGGTACTCCTTCCCGGCCCACTCCATCACAATGCTCAAGGGTAAAGTTAAATAAAGATGAAATCAGTTTCATTAAGAAAATTTTGGCTGTCGGCAGCGGTGCTGCTGACAGCTTTCGCTTGCGCCCACGCATATAACGACGGCCTTCCGCGCAGCACTCCGGAGGCCGAAGGCGTAAACAGCGAGTACATTGCCAAGTTCTTCTCTGACCTGGACAAGAGCGGGCTGGAAGTGCACAGCATAATGATCATCCGCCACGGAAAGGTCATTGCCGAGCACTGGTGGGCGCCGTACGCACCGGAATACACGCACGCAATGTATTCCTGCACAAAGACTTTCACCGCAACCGCAATTGGCTTTGCAGTGCAGGAGGGCCTGCTCAAGGTGAGCGACAAGGTGATCTCCTTCTTCCCGGACCTCCTTCCGGACGTGATTTCGGAGGACCTGGCAAACCTTACAGTAGAGCACCTGCTGTCAATGAGCGTGGGCCACAAGTCCACCTCCTATGCGGGATCCGGCCTTCCGCAGGTTAAGTCTTTCCTTGCCGCGGAGTTCCAGTATCATCCCGGGACCCATTTCGCATACAACATCTCCGCATCCCATATGCTGTCCAACATCATCACAAGGGTGACCGGCCTTTCCATCAAGGAATACCTTGAGCCAAGGCTCTTCGAGCCTCTGGGAATAAAGGACATAGTCTGGGAGATGGACGATGACGGCCACAATATGGGCAACGGCGGATCGCATCTGCGTACATCGGATATGGCCAAGTTTGGCATATTCCTGATGAACAAGGGCAAGTATAACGGCAAGCAGCTCCTGAACCCGGAGTGGATCGAGACCGGAACCAGGCCGCATATCTACCAGAAGGATCCAAACGGCCCTGAGAAGGACGCCAAGGACGACGGAGGCCAAGGATACGGCTACCAGTGCTGGATGGGCCGTAACGGCTCTTATAGGGCCATTGGCGCTATGAACCAGGTTATCCTGGTGTTCCCGGACAAGGACTTTGCAGTAATATCTACCGGAGCCGTAAGGGATGAGACCACATTCAACGACCTTTGCTATGCAATGCTTCCAGGAGTTGGGGACAAGAAACTCAAGGCTTCCAAGACCAATCTGGATCAGGCAATTGCCGGCTACGCCCTCAAGAAGCCTTTCGAGCCTTCGGCTCCCCAGGCCAAGTCCGAGACCCGCAAGTTCCGTATGTTCCAGAACCAATACGGCATTGAGAAGGTTGACTTCCGCTTTGACGCCCAGGGCAACTGCCAGGTTACTTTCGAAACCGCGGCCAGCAACACCAACCTTGATTTTGGCGTAACTGACTGGAAGATCCGCCAGACGGACCGCAAGATGGCCCTGACACGCTCTTCCTATCCCAATACTGCGGACGTAACTCCTTATTACTCAGCGGGAATTTGCAGTTGGACCGGAAAGGACCAGCTGTCCGCTCAGTCCCTGTCATTCTTCAACGCAGGCGCAACGGAAAACTTCCGCTTCACCTTTGACGGGGATAAACTGAAGATGGAAATCCTGGGCTCCGGCCCCAACGCCTCTAACGCTCTCCTTGAAGGAGTGAATTGTAAATAGACTCTGCGATCGCTAGCGATGCGCCGCTGCCTCCAAGGGCCTGGCGGATGGCGGCGTAATCGTCCAGCATACGGTTGCGGCGTGCCTTCAAATCTAGGGCGCGGATTTCAGCAACGACATTGTCGGCAGTGAAGTCTTCTTGGATCAGTTCCTTGAAGGCTTCCTTGTTTAATATCAGGTTGCCCAGGGAGATGTAAGAGATGTGGTCCATCACCTTGAAGATATGCCTTGCCACGAAAGCGGTGACTGCCGATGTGCTCCAGCAGACTACCTGCGGAGTGCCAATCAGGGCTGCCTCCAACGAAGCCGTGCCGGAATTGATGATGGCGGCCTGCGCGTATTTGAGGATGTCATAAGTGCGCCCGAAGATCAGTTCAACGTTGCTGCGCCCGCCAATGAACGGAGCGTAGTCGGCGGGGGAGCGTGACGGGGCTCCCGCAACCACCATCTTGCATCCAAGCTTGTCCGCCACCTCCATACACACGGGCATCATACGCTTGATCTCTCCCTTGCGGGAGCCCGGCAGCAGCGCCACGTATGGCGTGTGGCTGGCGGGGGAGTAACGGTGATTGTCCACTGAGTCCAAAAGGGGATTGCCCTTGTATACGAAGTCGATGCCGGCTTTCTGGAAGTAGGGGATTTCGAACGGGAAAACTATGTACAGCTTGTCCACGTACTTCTTGAGCTTGCGGTTGCGTCCTTCGCGCGACGCCCAGGTCTTGGGGGCAATGTAATAGTATACCTTGAAGCCCTTTTGGTGGGCGAACTTAGCAATCTTGAAGTTGAAGCCGGGGTAGTCTATCAGGATGACTACGTCAGGATTCCAGGCAAGGATGTCGCTCTTGCAGAATCGCAGGTTGCCAAGGATCTTCCCGGCCTTGCCCAGGACGTCCGTAAGCCCCATTACAGCGGTATCCGCGTAATGGCGGGCGGGACGCTCCCCGCAGGCGGCGGACATCAGGTCGCCGCCCCAGAAGCGGAAAGCCGCCTGCGGGTCCGAGGCCCTGAGCCCCTTTATGAGATTGCTTCCGTGAAGGTCTCCGGAAGCCTCGCCTGCTATTATGTAGTACTTCATCCTATTTCTTGTGAAGGTCCTCTACCTGCAGCGACCTTAGCCGCTCGCTTTCCAGGTGGTCCTGGTTGTATATGTTATGGGCCACTATTGCAACGTAGCCCTCCTTCAGGAGGCGGTGGTCGCACATATCATTGTTGCCCGGGTTCTCCACGGGGTAGCCTGTCATCATATAGAGTTCCTCGCCCTCCTCAGGCTCTTCCATATTGAAGATTCCCATATCCTGGAGGTATATGCCCCTCTTGCGGTAGATGTCCGGGTCGAAGGCCTGGTACTCTTCCTCCCAGTGTATCTCTCCCAGTCCGGCCACCTTTATGCCCTTTATATCTTCCAGCGAAGCCTTGGGAAAATTGATGTTGTAGTACACGCCTTTCCTGCGGGGGTTCTCCTCCATAATCTTGCTGAAGATGCCGGGGAAGAGCGCCTTGACGGCGCTGAAGTCCCCTTCCGGGCTGAAATCGTCCAGGGAAACGCCTATCCCCACAATGCCGTTCACTGCGGCTTCCTGTGCTGCGCCCAGGGTGCCGGAGTACAGCGACGCGGTGGCTGCGTTGGAGCCGTGGTTGATGCCGCACACCACCACGTCCGGACGCTTGTCGCCAAGCAGGATGTTGTCAATTCCAAACTTCACGCAACTGGCCGGGGTACCGTCAAGGTACCAGCGCCCGGGCGCCGTCTGCTTAACCGCTATCCGCTTGAATCCCAGCGATATGGCCATTGACATTCCTGACTGGTGGTATTTGGGGGCGACAACCGTTATCTCCCCGAACGGACGCATAATCTCAATCAGAGCCTCCAGTCCGCGGGCCTTGTAACCGTCATCGTTGGTGATAAGTATTTTCATAGAAGATTTATTTATGCAAATATATGAAATAAGTATTTTATTTAGTAATTTTGCGAGGATTTAGGGACCGCTCCCTGATTACAAGAGTAACAAATTATTATTCAATATTTTTTAAACAAAAATCACTTTCAAAATGGTAAAGATCGGTATTAACGGATTTGGCCGTATCGGCCGTATGGTATTCCGTGCAGCAGTTGAGAATTTCCCCAATGACTTCGAGGTAGTAGGTATCAATGACCTTCTCGATCCTGAGTATCTCGCATATATGCTCAAGTACGATTCAGTACACGGCAAGTTCGAGGGCGACATCAAAGTTGAGGGCAACTGCATGACCGTTAACGGAAAGAAGATCCGCCTCACCGCTGAGATGGATCCTGCAAACCTCAAGTGGGACGAGGTTGGAGCAGAGGTTGTAGTTGAGTCTACAGGTCTCTTCCTCACTGACGAGAAAGCTCGCAAGCACATCGAGGCTGGCGCAAAGAAAGTCGTTATGTCAGCTCCTTCAAAGGATTCTACCCCTATGTTCGTTTACGGTGTAAACGATAAGACATATGCAGGCCAGGACATCATCTCCAACGCATCCTGCACCACCAACTGCCTTGCACCTCTTTCAAAGGTGCTCAACGACAACTTTGGCATCGTTCGTGGACTTATGACCACCGTTCACGCTGCAACAGCTACCCAGAAGACCGTTGACGGACCTTCCAAGAAGGACTGGAGAGGCGGCCGTGGAATCCTTGAGAACATTATCCCTTCATCCACAGGTGCTGCAAAGGCTGTAGGTAAGGTTCTTCCTGCACTCAACGGCAAACTTACCGGTATGTCACTCCGCGTTCCTACATCTGACGTTTCCTTCGTTGACCTTACCTGCGAGCTCGCAAAGCCTGTTGCTTACGAGGACATCTGCGCAGCTATGAAGAAGGCTTCCGAGGGTGAGCTCAAGGGAGTTCTCGGATACACAGACGAGTCCGTAGTTTCTACCGACTTCCGCACCGATCCTCGCACCTCCATCTTTGACGCAAAGGCCGGTATCCAGCTGGATCCTACCTTCGTTAAGGTTTGCGCTTGGTACGACAACGAGTGGGGTTATTCAAACAAGGTTCTTGAGATGATCAAGGTCATCACAAAGTAATTTGAAACCACATTATACCGGAGGGTGCGTTCTGCCTTAGAGCCACCCTCCGTTATTTTTAGAACTATACCATATGAAGAAAGTACTCTTTATCCTTGCCGCAGCGCTCTGCCTCAGCGCATCGCTCTACGCACAGCAAGCAAGAATCGCCTGGCCGGACTACAAGTTCGAGACCGTAAAGGCCAACCCTATCACTTCAGTTAAGAACCAGGCCAGCAGCGGAACCTGCTGGGCTTTCTCCGCAATTGGATTCCTTGAGTCAGAGGTAATCCGCATAAACGGAATCAAGGATCCTGCAAAGTATCCTGACCTTTCAGAATTCTTTATCGTTAGCCACTCATACCTTGACAGGGCTGACAAATACATCCGCCTGGACGGAAACCTCACCTTTGGTGCAGGAAGCGAGGCTGACGACGTGCTTCACGTAATCCGTGACTACGGTATCGTTCCAAACGCCGCAATGACCGGAATGAACTACGGAACCGAACTGCCCCGCCAGTCCGAGCTTGACGCCGTTCTCAAGGCATATGTAGGCGCAGTGGTACGCAACCCCAACAACACCCTTTCAACCGCCTGGAAGCGCGGTTTCAAGGCCATCCTGGACGAATACCTCGGCAAGTGGCCCGAGACCTTCACAGTTGACGGAAAGACCTACACACCGGAGTCTTACCGCGACGCCCTCAAGATCAACCCGGACGACTACGTATCCCTTACCTCCTTCAGCCATCACCCGTTCTACACACAGTTCGCAATAGAGATCTGCGACAACTGGCGCTGGGACAAGGCATACAACGTTCCTATCGACGAGCTTATGCAGGCTCTTGACGCAGCCCTTGACGCCGGCTACACCGTCGCCTGGGGAGCTGACGTCTCCGATGCCGGATTCACCCGCGACGGCCTTGCAATCTGGGTGGACACCCAGGCCACAGCCGCTGCCGGATCTGACCAGGCACACTGGGTTGGCGTTGACAACAGCAACCAGCCTGTCATTGTTCCCGTAGAGAAGAAAGTCACTCAGGAGACCCGTCAGATTGACTTCGACAACAAGACAATGACCGACGACCACGGAATGCAGATCTTTGGAATTGCAAAGGACCAGTGGGGCAACAAGTACTATATGGTAAAGAATTCCTGGGGCGTTACCGGCAAATACGACGGTATCTGGTATGCATCCGAGGCATACGTAAAAGCCCAGACCCTTGACCTTGTATTCCACAAGGACGCCGTTCCTGCAGCTATCAAGGCTAAACTTGGAATCAGGTAATGAGTCTTAGGAAGCATATTCCAAACATAATCACCTCCGTCAGCCTCCTTTGCGGGGCGGCGGGGGTTATTTTCGCTTTTTCCGGAAGGCTTGACAGGGCCTTCTACCTTATGCTGGCGGCAGCGTCCTGCGACTTCCTGGACGGCTTTGCAGCCCGCCTGCTCCACGCATATTCCCCTATGGGGAAGGAGCTGGACTCCCTGGCGGACCTGGTGAGCTTTGGCGTTCTGCCTGCAATGATGCTGGTGAACCTGAAAGCCGCCGTAAGTTTCGGCTTCCCGCCCATAGCGTGGGTACCTGCAATCCTGGTGCTCTTTACGGCGCTGCGTCTTGCCAGGTACAACGTTGAGGAATCAGGGCCGCAGTACTTTGCCGGCCTGCCGGCACCGTCCTGCGGACTGATCTGCGGCTCGCTTTGCTATTTCATCTCCTTTGAGCCGGCATCGTTCCTGTCCCTGTGGGTTCTGAACGACTGGTTCATCCCGGCGCTTACAGTGGTCCTCTGCGCCCTTCTGGTGAGCAGGGTGCCAATGTTCAGCGCAAAGTTCTCCCTGAAGGATCCGGTGAGCGTCAACCGCAAGCGCATAGCCTTTGCGGTGGACCTGGTCCTGATAGTGGCAATAGTAGCCGCAACCGGACTCAACTGGTCAATGGTGATCCTGCTGGGCCTGGTTACCTACGTAGTTATGAATCTGATTCTGGCGGCGCTGAAAGTTTAGTCGTCGTCGTGGTCGTGATGGTGATGGTGGTGCTCGCCGCATTCCTGCTCGTCGCACTCTGAACCCTCACTTTCCATCTCAAGAGTAGAATGGCTGATCCCTCTGTGGGTCAGCTCTTCTTTTATGGCTTCGCCAATCTGGTGCATACGGGAGACGTCATTGATTACCACGTGGGCCGTGAGGGCGTTTTCAGTGGTGCTGATGGGCCAGATGTGGACGTGATGCACGCTGCTCACACCTTCGCATCCGCAGATGGCTTCCTTTACCTGGTCAGGGTCAATTCCTTCAGGCACGGCGTCTATGCTAAGACGCAGGCTCTCTGAAAGCAGTTCCCAGGTGCTTACAAGTATAACTGCGGCAATAATAAGGCTGACGATAGGGTCTATGACGTTCCAGCCGGTAAGGCTGATGATTATTCCGGAGATGACAACGCCAACGGAGACAAGGGTGTCTGCAAGCATATGGAGGAAGGCGCCGCGCGTGTTGATGTCGTGCTTGGAATTGCGCGACAGCAACCACGCCGTGAGGCCGTTCACCAATATGCCCACGCCCGCGGTCCAGGAGACGGCGGCGCCGTTCACGGACAGGGTGTCAAGGTTGGAGAACTTGTGGATACTCTCAATGATAATGGCGCCCACTGCCACCAGGAGTATTATGGCATTCAGCAGGGATATAAGAACGGAGCTTTTCTTATATCCATAAGTATATCTCCTGGTGGAATGGCTCATTGACAGCTTGAACGCTATCATAGCAAGCAGCAGGCTGAAAACATCGCCCAAGTTGTGACCCGCGTCCGAAATCAGACCCAGGGAATTGCTAAAGAAACCCATTGTAACCTCCACGGCTACGAAAACTAAATTCAGGACGATGGAGAATATGTAAACGCCGTTCAGTGACTCAAGCTGACCGACGTGTGAATGATCGTGGTGGTGATGACTGTGTTCCATAAGAAGACAAATCAAATAACGGAAACAAAGTTAGGCTTGTTTCCGTTATCAATCAATCACAATTTATTGGGATATGCTTCCAGTGCTTTCTCCAGGATGTGAAGGGCGCGCCTGAGCTTTGGAACCTCAAGCACGTAGGCCACCCTCACGTGCCGCTTGCCCAGACTCTTGTCAAGGTAGAACGAAGCGGCGGGGGTTACCATTACGGTTTCTCCGTCAAGGCGGAATTCAGTGAGGAGCCATTTGGCGAAGGCTTCTGCATCGTCCACGGGAAGTTCCGCTATGGTGTAGAAGGCTCCGTCCGGCTTTGGAGTGAAGACGCCGGGGATCTTGTTGAGGCACTCTATGGCGCAGTCCCTGCGGGCTATGTACTCCTCCTTTGTCTGGTCAAAGTACTCCTGCGGGGCGTCAAGGGCGCCCAGCGCGGTGTACTGGCCCAGCACAGGAGGGCAGAGGCGCGCCTGCGCCAGCTTGACCACTGCGGCCATCACTTCTTTGTTATGTGATATGGTACAGCCTATACGGCATCCGCACAGGTTGTAACGCTTTGATACTGAGTCAACCAGGATTACGTTCTGCTCCAGGCCCTTGAGGTTCATTGCAGAGTAGTGGGGCTCGTCCGTGTAGCAGAATTCGCGGTAGACCTCGTCAGAAATGAGGAAGAGGTTGTGCCTGCGGCAGAATTCTCCAAGGATTTCCATTTCTGCCTTGGTGTAGACCACGCCGGTAGGGTTGCCCGGATTGCTTATCATAAGGGCCTTGGTGCGTGGTGTGAGGGCTTTCTCGAATTCCTCTATTCCCGGTACGCGGAAGCCTTCGCGGATGTTGGTGCGCACTACGTTCACGCCAACGCCGTACTTGAAGGCAAGGGTGTAGTAATTGGTGTAGTAAGGCTCAATGAGGAGGATTTCATCTCCGGGGTCGCAGGTGATCTGGATTGCGAATTCTACGCCCTCGCTGCCGGCCACGTTGATGACTATCTCATCTATTCCAACATCAATGCCTATCTTCTTGTAGTACTTCTCTATCATATCCCTGCGCAGTTCAATGAGGCCTGCGGAGTTTGTGTAGGATACGTGATGGAGATTGATTGCCTTTATGGCATCCAGGGCGCAGTCAGGGGACTTGATGTCCGGGGCGCCAACGTTCAGGTGATACACTTTTACGCCGGAGGCCTTTGCGGCGTCGGCGAATGGAACTAACTTTCTGATTGCGGAAGCAGGTAATTGCTGAGTCCTTGATGATATTTGAACCATATTACTAATGCTATTAAAAACAAAGATAATGGATTTTTATGTATCTTTGCACCTGTACTCAGCAATTTAAATGTATAAAGTCAGCATCAAGCCTGAAGAGATGGAAAAACTGCCGCTGGCAGGTTTCCAGGGTGAAATACAGGTGATAGATAAGAAGGGCCTGAAATATCTCAGGGCCCTGGATTATCTGAACAGGCAGCAGGTAATAGGTTTTGATACGGAGACCCGTCCCACCTTCTCCCCAACGCAGAAGAGCTACGGAGTGTCCCTGCTTCAGCTGTCCGGTCCTGACAAGGCGTTCCTTTTCAGGGTCAAGTTGCTGGGAATGACTCCCAGGCTGTGCCGCCTTATGGCCAATGAGAAGATTGCCAAGGTTGGCGCCGCAACGGCCGATGACGTGCGCGGCCTCCAACGCCACGCCAAGTTCAAGCCTGCCGCTTTCATTGACCTTCAGAAGATTGTGTGGGAGTACGGCATCAAGGACAAGAGCGTCAAGAAGATGGCGTGCATCATTTTGGGCTTCCGCATTTCCAAGACCCAGCAGCTTTCCAACTGGGAGGCGGAGGAGCTGTCCGAAGCGCAGAAGCGCTACGCAGCTACCGACGCCTGGGTGTGCCGGGAGATGTATCTGAAGCTTCTTGCAAGCGAGAAGAATCCGCTGGACGCGGAGGAGCTGATGCCGCCGCCACAGCCGCCGCAGCCTGCAGTTGAGGCCAAACCTGAGACAAATGGTAAGAATCGTCCTAAAAAGAAATAGGGAGGAGTCGCTCCTGCGTTTCCATCCTTGGGTCTTCTCCGGAGCCATCGCCCAAATCCAGGGCTCTCCGGCGGAAGGCGACGTCGTTGCCGTCTATGCCGCCGACGGTTCTTTCCTGGCCATCGGGCACTACCAGATCGGCTCTATCGCCGTGCGTGTCCTTAGCTTTGAGTATGACACTCTTCCTGCAGATTTCTGGGAGACTTCGCTCCGCCGTGCACTTTCTGTTAGAGTTGCGGCTGGGTTAGTGCTCCGGACAGAGGTGTCTGTTGGAAAGTGCCACAAAGCAGGCAAAGCCGAAAGCACTTTCCAACAGACACCTCTGTCCTCCGACAGTACTGACAAAGCAGGCAAAGCCGAAAGCTCCGTGACCAATTGCTACAGGCTGGTGCACGGGGAGGGGGATAACCTGCCGGGGCTGATCATTGATTATTACGACGGGGTGTGCGTGATGCAGGCGCATTCGGTGGGGATGTTTCGGGCTAAGAAGCAGATTTGCGATGCGCTGAGAGCGGTGTATGGGGACGCCTTGAAGGCGGTTTATGACAAGAGTTCCGGGACGGCGCCGTTCAAGGCGGGTCTGGAACTCGTGGATGGTTACCTGTACAAGGCGGACGGCTTCGAGGACCAGAGCCAGGTGGTGCTGGAGAACGGGCACAAGTTCATCGTCAACTGGACGGAAGGGCAGAAGACCGGGTTCTTCCTGGACCAGAGGGAGAACAGGGCCCTGGTGGGCAGGATGGCCGCCGGAAGGCGCGTGCTCAACCTGTTCTGCTATACCGGAGGCTTCTCCATTTACGCGCTGGCCGGCGGCGCCCTGCACGTAGATTCCGTGGACAGTTCGGCCCGGGCGCTGGCGCTGGTGGACAAGAACGTGGAGCTGAACGGCTTTGACGCTTCTATGAACGAGAGTTTCTGCACGGACGCAATAGAGTTCCTGCGCAATTCGCCGCAGGATAAGTATGACCTTATAATAGTGGATCCGCCGGCATTTGCCAAGCACCGCGGAGCCCTGGGGAATGCCCTGCGGGCATACCAGAGGCTCAACGCGGCCGCCATCGCTAAGGTGGCGCCCGGCGGGCTGGTGTTCTGCTTCAGCTGTTCGCAGGTGGTTACCAAGGAGGACTTCGCCCTGGCGGTATTCTCCGCCGCGGCCCAGACCGGCCGCCGTGTCCGTATCCTTGACCGGCTCAACCAGCCGGCAGACCACGCCGTAAATATCTATCATCCGGAAGGGGAGTATCTGAAGGGGCTTCTGCTTTACGTGGAGTAGCCGTGCTTCCGGAAAAGTTCACATATCCGTTCTGCTATGTTCCGCACCCGCTTATCCGGGAGGCGGCGGCCGCTCTCATTGAGCGCATTGACGCCTCCGATTACCTGCGGGGGCTTTTTGGGGAAGGGAAGATGATGGGCGCCCTGCTGGTGCAGGATGCCGCCGGAGACACCCGGGTGCTCTACGGCTTTTCCGGCGTGGCTGGAGGCACCGCCCTGGTGGAGGGCTTCGTTCCTCCCATCTTTGACCTTACAGAGCCGGGAGGTTACTACCGTGCCGCCGAAGCGCGGATAACGGCGATCAATGAACGGCTAGCGTTGCTCCGGACAGAGATGTCTGTTGGAAAGTGCCACAAAGCAGGCGGAGCCGAAAGCACTTTCCAACAGACATCTCTGTCCTCCGACAGCACCCACAAAGCAGGCGGAGCCGAAAGCGTGGAGGCGCTTGAGCGGGAGCGGCACGCGCTGTCGGTGGAGCTGCAGGACTGGATCTTCAGCCGCTACCGCGTGTCCAACGCGCGCGGCGAAAGCCTCTCCATAAAGGAGGTGTTCGCCAGGCGCGGGTTGGTGCCGCCGGGCGGCACGGGGGACTGCGCGGCGCCAAAGCTGCTCCAGTATGCATATAGCCACGGGCTGAAGCCACTGGCGATGGGCGAGTTCTGGTACGGAGCCTCCCCGCGCCGCGAAGTCCGCACGCAGGGCCGCTTCTATCCGTCCTGCACCGGCAAGTGCGGCCCGCTCCTGGAGTTTATGCTCCAGGGCTTGGACGTGGAGCCCAACCCCCTCGCACAACTCTCCACCCGCGAACCGCGCATCGTCTTTCAGGACCAGTACATAATAGTGGCGGAGAAGCCCTCCGGGATGCTCGCCGCCCCGGGACGCTATGTGTCCCACTCTATGGTCAGCGCCCTTGAGAAACTCACAGGGGCGGAGGTCTTCTCCTGCCATCGGCTGGATATGGATACCTCCGGCCTGATGGTCTTTGCCAAGACCACGGCCGTCCAGGCAGCGCTCCACCGGCAGTTCGCGGCCGGGGAAGTGCACAAGCGCTATCAGGCGCGCCTCCAGCCCGGCCGCGAACTCCCCGCGGAGCAGGGCGAAATCAGCATCCCGCTCTCGCTGGACTACTACGACCGCCCCCGACAGATGGCCGATTGGGAGTCCGGCAAGCCCGCTCTCACACGCTATCGGGTGCTCCGTCACAGGCGTGACGGCAGCACCGATATCGAGTTCGAGCCGCTCACCGGCCGGACCCACCAGCTCCGCGTCCACGCTGCTCACGCGCTGGGCTTGGGCCGCCCCATAGCCGGAGACCGGCTCTACGGCGGCGACCCCGCCACCCCGGACGCTCCGCTCGCCCTCCACGCCTCGCGGCTGGAATTCCGTCACCCCGTGACGGGGGAGCCGCTCCTCTTCCAATCCCCTTTAAAATAAATTTGCATTTAGAGCAAAATCCCTTATATTTGCATTCCCAACGGTGCGTTGGCCGAGTGGCTAGGCGCAGGTCTGCAAAACCTGTCACAGTGGTTCGATTCCGCTACGCACCTCCCAAATGCCCCAGGAGATAACCCTCCCGGGGCATTTTCCGTTTTCTTCTGTCAAGCCCCATTCTGGACCATGGAGTGTAACTACCTCTAAATCAGTAAATTAAACCTTTCAACGGTAACTTGCAGACGACCGTTGAAAGTTTCTTTTGCTTGATAATCAACGCGTTACACTCCACGCACTTTTTTCATTGCCGTTCAAATTATTCCAATAACTTTGTAATGTAATCATTGAAGGGACGGCTTATGGGAAGAAGTTACAGGAAATACCAGGATGGAAACATCTGTCACGTCTATTGTAAGGCAGTAAATGGAAATATCATTTTCTATTCATCCCGGGACATCATATTTTATTTAACCCTTTACTATCATCTGGCCCGGAGGTACGGAATAGTCACCCGGGCCATTGCCATTATGCCCAACCACGTGCATTCCAACGAACAGGCCAGGACCACGGAATCCTTCATCAGTTTCCATAGGGACATTAACAGGATTTTTACCAAGGAGTACAACCAGGAACATAAAAGGTCAGGACGTGTTTTTATAAAGCCTTTCGGGTATGCTCCAAAGTATAAAGGAAAAACAATCAGGCAAAACATAACCTATATTGTCAACAATCCGGTAGTTGGGGGACTGTGCAAGGATATCGATTCCTACAGATGGACCCTGATGGCATACAGGAATTCAGATCATCCCTTCTCTGAGAAGATAGTCTTGAATAAGGCATCCTTCCGGCTCAGACGTTCCCTAACCCGGCTGCAGTACTACTTCGATAACGGAATTCCCCTTAAGAGTGCTTTTCCAAGGGCTGAATCCCAAAGAGACAGCCCAACTGACTGATAGGATCATATCAATGCATAACTGCTTGGATTATAACAGGATAGCCAAATACTACAACAATAGTATTGAGAATGCAGTTTTGGCAATTAGCGCCAACTCCGGAACTGAGTACGACATCAAGGAGGACTCTGAGGATTACAGCCTGTACAGGACTATGACAAAGATTGCCCTTGAACAGGGAGTCGATCTTAAACGGTGCAACTTTGAAAAGATGGATGTAGAACAATTGGCCAGACTGGCAGACAGGTTCCTTTGGGCCGGAGTGCCGCCAAGATTGGTCTGCAAGTTCCTCCATATGGAACAGCTCAAGTGACAGCATCAAGTGGTACGTTCTTTGGAAATGTATATCTTTGTAAAGAATATTGGAATTATCATACAGTTTAGAATATGAAAAAGTTACTTGTTACAGTCTGCCTTGCGTGTGTAACGTTATTCTCTTTTGCCCAGAATACCGCCCTGCGCCAGAGATTGGAAATTGTAGAAGTTGAAATAAACGACGGCGAAACAATGCTGGAGGTATTCCAGATGGCGGACAACGGCCGATACTACCTTTCTGTAGGACACCTTGGGATTGGTGACGATATAATCCAGTTCCAGGTGGATCCGGTTTTTGAACTGTTCATCCCCCTCGGGGAAACCCTCGAGGAATCTATGGGTACACTTAGACAGCTTCAAGAACACCTGAAACAACCGGTTGGACAGACCATAGAGATTCAGGGATGCCTGAGCCTTGCATATCCCAATGACGAATGGGAAACCGTTAAGGTAACCACCAGGCAGTTCCTGTTCAGCAAGTTGCTGGAATTCAGTCTTGAAAGAGACGGATATATCCGTGCAACACATATAGCCAGAAGCGAGTTCAACAGCCTGGTGACATCTGCCAATTTCTACCAGAAACTGCATCCGAACGAAAAATAGCGCGTGGAGCGTAATTTGCTGATTTTCAGCGAAGAAAGCGTTTTAACGGTCACCTTTGGGACACCGTTGAAACGCTTTTCTCATTGATTTACAGGGAGTTGCGCTCCACGGGCAATTGGGGTGCTTTATGGGTGATATAGAGGTAGATAGGACTGAGGGGTAGGGAGGAAGTCAAGACCTGGAAACTAGCGGGATTCCAGGTGGAGGAGGGAGGATTTGGTGGGGAGGCCGGCGGCGTAGCCGGTGAGGCGGCCGCCCGCGCCCACCACGCGGTGGCAGGGGACGATCAGGGAGACGGGGTTGCGGCCGACGGCGGAGCCGACGGCCCGGGCCAGAGTCCGGCAGGACGGCCTGGCCCCCGTCGCGGAGCCGGCACCCACCAGGGCGGCAATCTCCCCGTAGGTGGCCGTGCGGCCGTAGGGGATGGTCCGGAGGACCTCCCAGACGGCCTTCTGGAACGGAGTTCCTATAAGGCGCAGAGGGGGAGTGAAGTCCGGCTCTCGGCCACTGAAATAGACGTCCAGCCACCGCCGGGCCTGGCCAAAGACCGGCAGGTCCGCCTCCAGGCATTCCGGGCCCAGGACGGACCCAAAGTGTTTCTGGCCATCGAACCAAAGGCCTGTAAGCGCCTCTCCGTCACTGGATAGGGTAATCCCGCCAAGCGGGGAAGTGTAATGCTGAACGTAATCCATCAGTACAAATATATCCAAATACCTTCCCACCTCCAAAAGATTATGGTTACCTTTGCCTTATAAGCGCATAGGATATGAAACGGATTTGCAAATGGATATCGGACTATATGGGAGTACTGGTGCTGCTGTCGGCAGTGGCGGCACTTCTGTGGCCGGAAGCGATAGGGCTGCTGAAGCCCACGCTCATCAATCCGTTGCTGGGGGTGATTATGTTCGGAATGGGCCTGACGCTCAAGGCGGAGGATTTCCGCGTGGTGTTCAGCCGTCCGCGTGACGTACTCATCGGCTGCCTGGCGCAGTTCACCGTGATGCCGCTCCTGGCCTTTGCGCTTACCCGGATATTCTCCCTTGACGATGCCCTTGCCGTGGGCGTCATCCTTGTAGGATGCTGCCCGGGCGGCACGGCATCCAACGTCATCACCTACCTGGCCAAGGGAGACCTGGCCTTATCCGTGGGGATGACGGCCACGTCCACCCTCCTGGCCCCGGTGCTGACCCCTCTCCTGGTATGGCTCTTTGCCGGGGAGACCGTAGACGTGAACGTCTGGGGAATGCTCCTGAGCATACTCTGGGTGGTGATTCTGCCCATCGCGCTGGGGCTGCTGGTGAAGCGCCTGTGGCCAAAGGCCACTGACCGCGCCACCAGCTATCTGCCCGCGCTCTCCTCCATTGCCATCTGCCTTATTGTGATGATAGTCATAGCCGCCAACGCCCACAAACTCCTTTCCGGAGGCCTTATCATTGTCCTTGTGGTAATCCTCCACAATGTCTGCGGCCTGGCCATCGGATACCTTATCGGATACCTCCTCAAGCTGACGCCGGCAAAGCGTCGCGCCATCAGCGTGGAGGTAGGTATGCAGAACAGCGGCCTTGCCTCATCGCTGGCCACGCTCCACTTTGCCGCATACCCTATGGCCACCATCCCCGGTGCCATCTTCAGCGTCTGGCACAACATCAGCGGCGCCATCGTGGCCCGCATCTACGGCCGTCCTAAAGGAGACCTAAAACTGAAAGGGTAGCTTTCTGAGATTCTGAGAAGGGAGCGGGGGTGCAGGTACCGGTGCCGGAAGGGGTGCAGGGAACGGTGTGAAAGTCGTCCAGGAGCTCCATAATGCTGCGATAGGGAAGCCCCTTTCCTAATGAATAACGCAGCCAGGTATTCAGCAACAGGCCTATATACTGCAGTATCAGCACTCCCATTCTAAGGCTGTGTGTCACAGCAATGTTCGCCGGGAATTCCATCAGGGACAGGAACTGGCGCAGGAATTTCTCCTGGTCATACTTCAGGCTGTATATGGAAACAGCTTCCAGCGGGTCTATATCCAGTCCGGAAGTCACGTTGGCATAAAAACCGGCAGCCGCGCGGGATTCCGTTATGCGGCTTTTGTCCGGAGAGAAACTCACAACCTTCTGGTTGTCCCGGTCATATTCGGTCTTGAAAAAGAAGAAATCCTGGCGGAGTTTCCGGCGGTCGCTGATGGTAACGCCATACTCGGTTATCTCCTGCAGGGCTTCTAGCTGGGATGCGATACCGGATTCTATCTGCGCCAGCTCAGCCGCACGCCGCTCCGGGTTGAAGAACAGGTTGAGCCGCAACCCCTGGCCGTCAAGCAGATACTGGCGGTACCAGCGACGGGAGGCGGCGTGGTAGCGCATTCCGGCGGGGTGGGAGCGGAACCGGCCGAAGGCCTCTATCCGCTCCATCACCGCCGCCTGCTTCACGTCCACGCACATCACCAGGGGCCCCTGTCCGTAGTACGACTCCAGCCCCTGCAGCGAATCGTACCCGCGGTCCGTGACCACCGTGATGCCTTTCAGCCCGGTCTTCTCCAGTTCGGACCTGAATATCCCCAGCCCGCGGGCGTCAGAGACCGCCTCCGGGAACGAAGAACACTCCACCGGAACGTGACTGTCCAGGGAGTACGCCACCGCCTCCACGGTGGAGTTGAAGTGTATGCGTTCCGTCTTCTGTCCCCATCTTCGGTCCGAAACCAGGCTTCCGAACGAGTGCTTGAACACCGAATCTACCGCACACAGGTTGTCCGATGCGAACCTGCCGCGCCGGAGCTCCATAAACCTATGGAACGAAGCGCGGCTTACAGCAGCCAGCGATTCGCTCACCAGGGACTCCAGGGGCCTGTCGGAGGGCGCTTTGGAGGTGGCCTGCCACCTCCCGAAGCGCTGGAACGACATCCCCGTGAGGAACGGGAAATACGCCAGCGTAAGGAGGTCGTCCGCGGCCGCGGGGCCGAAGGCTTCGGCCAGATCCGCCCGCAGGGCGAACCTTTCGCCGATGCGCTCCAGCAGCCAGATGTCGCCGAACGCCTTGCCCGCATCCCCTTCGTTGAAGGGGAGGGCGTGCGCGGCGTTCGCGCTGGCGCCGCCTTCTATCGCGGACAGGTCCCAGGCTTCCGGAAATATCAGGCTTCGCCTGACCTCTTCCGGCGCCTGGAGGAACCGCTTCCCCGGGATAAACCTAAAGTCATCCGTCACAGTTCCCCAATGCACCACGCTGTATTTCCGTTTACCGTTACCGTCAACGGTATATGGGTGCGTGGCTGCGTATGTATGTCCTCCATTCTTATGGATTGAAACCCGGTAAACACTGTCCGGATGGGATGTCCTGGCCATTATAAATAATACATTTATGAGTTAGCGATACAAAAACCAGTATCTGCAAATATACCACTAATTACCTGAATAATAAATAATTATCCCAAATAATTAATTATACATTTTTGCCTTTCCGTGTATAATTTTCGTTAATGCCCCCGCAACAGGGTATATTTGTATGATAAAATCATACAAGAAATGACTAATAAATTCAGGCTTGCGGCAGCCATACTCCTAGCCGCAACAATATCTACAGCCAGCCTTTACGCTGACAACGACCCCCAGGAAAGGACGGACACCCTTGCGGCTTCCGTTGTAACCGGCACACGCCTCTCCGTACTCAGGGACGCGCTCCCTGCTCCCGTATCCGTAGTAGGCCGCGCAACCATCGCCCACAGCGATGAGAGCGCTTTGATGCCGTCCGTAATGGAGCAGGTTCCCGGCCTGTTCGTCACCTCCCGCGGAGTGACCGGATACGGCGTCTCCGGAGGAGCCGCCGGATCCATCTCCCTCCGCGGATTCGCCGCCGGTGCCGGCCGCGTCATAATCCTCATTGACGGCCACCCGCAGTTCGAGTCCATCTACGGCCATCCGGTAGCTGACGAATATATGGCCACCGGCGCCCAGAGGGTTGAGGTTTCCAGAGGCGCAGCCTCCGTACTTTACGGATCCAACGCTATGGGCGGCGCAATCAACATCATAACCCTCAAGCCCACCAAGGACGGCAACCATATTGATTTCAAAGAGATGTTAGGCTCCTACGGCACATACAGGGTAAACGTTGCAGACACCTACAAGAAAGGCCGCTTCACATCTTCCGTAACCCTTGGCCACGACGGCACCAAAGGCCACAGGGACAATTCCGCCTTCCGCTCCACAAACGGAATGGTAACACTTGGCTACCAGCTCTCCGACGCCTGGAAAACCGGCCTGAGGGCCAGCCTTATGAACGCCTACTCTGAGAATCCCGGCACCGTCGACGCCCCTATGTTCGAGGCCTGGTCCGACATCATCCGCGGAATGGGCACCCTTTCCCTGGAGAACAATTACGAGAACACTTCCGGTAACATAGACCTCTATTTCAACTACGGAGACCACACCATCAACGACGGCCATCAAGCCGGCAAGCCTTCCCAGAAGTATATGTTCCACGGAACTGACTTCACCGCCGGCCTCTCCGCATACCAGGTTGTAAAGCCCTTCACCGGCAACGCCCTCACCTTTGGAACTGACGTGATCTACTACGGCGGAAACGCATACCGCAACCCCGTCACAGAGATCTACGCAGACCACAAGAGATTGAACGAAGAGGCTGTCTATGTATTTGACCAGCAGACAGTTGGTATGTTTATGTTCAACGCCGGAATCCGTTTCGACTATCATAGCGCATACGGCGCAGAGTGGATCCCCCAGTTTGGCGTTTCCTTTATGCCGGCTTCGCACACCAGCATCAAGGCATCGGCCTCCAAGGGCTTCAGGATGCCCAATATGCGTGAGCTCTATATGTACGCATCAGCCAATGCCGAACTCCTTCCGGAGGAGGCCTGGAGCTACGACCTGACCCTTAGCAACCATTTCTTTGGCGGAGCCCTCAATACCGAACTGAGCGTGTTCTACACCAAGGGAACCAACATCATAGAGGTAGTCCGCGAGAACGGCCGTCCGCAGAACCGCAACGTGGGCGCATTCGCCAACAAGGGCGTTGAGTTTGCAGCAGACTGGCGCATAGCGCCGTCGCTGGCCTTCAACGCCAACTACAGCTACCTGCATATGGACACCATCTATACCGGCGCCCCCGTCCACAAGGCATACGCCGGCCTTGACTGGACCCCCGGCCGCTTCAGCGCCAACGTAGGTGCAATGCTCATCAAGGACCTCTATCTGTCCACCGGCGAAAACGCCGTCACCAGCAACTACGTAGACCTTAAAGCCCGCGTAGGCTACAAGGTAAACGACTGGCTGCAGGTATTCGTACGCGGCCTGAACCTCCTGAACCAGGACTACCAGACAATGCTCGGATACCCCGAGCCCGGTATGACCATACTGGGAGGAATCGCAATCTCCAAATAATAGAAAACCGTCAGGCTAGAAATGCCTGAACCCTATAAAATCCTGGCTGGAACCTTCCCAGACCAGGGTTTTTTCTTTTGTGATTGTGCCGATGACAAAGTACGGAACGGGAGGCTCCGTGCCGGGGGCCATTGTGAAAAGGAGTTCGTAGTCCTCGCCGCCGGTGAGGGCCAGGGTGGTTGCGTCCCAGCCCTGCTGGGCGCACACCCGGCGCAGCTCGGCGGAAAGAGGGACGTCCTGCGTACGCACCGCCGCCCCTACGCCTGAGGCCTTCAGTATGTGCCGCAGGTCCGATGCAACGCCGTCCGATATGTCCATCATTGCGTGGACGCCCGGTGTCGCGGCAAGGGCCTGGCCCTCGCTTACGCGAGGCACCGGCCTGTAATGACGCTCCACCAGCGCCTCCGCGTCCTGGCCGGCCTCCGCGTCCTGGCCGGCCTCCGCGTCATGGCCGGCTTGACCGGCCATCTGAGATGCCCGATCGAGTCGGGCATGACGTTCAGAGAGGGCATGACGTTCAAGGATTAGTTTCAGGCCGGCGGCGGAGTCGCCCAGGGGGCCGGTCACGCAGACCAGGTCGCCGGGAACGGCGCTGCTGCGCTTGCGTGACCGGCCGCGCTGGCACTGGCCAATCACGGTGACGTTGATTGCTATGCCGTCCTGCGAGGTGGTGGTGTCACCGCCGAGCAGGGGAGCGCCGCAGTACTGCGAGCACTCCTTGTAGCCGGCCAGGAAGGCGTCCATCCAGTCGCTGTCCAGGCCTGCGGGCAGGCCCAGCGACAGGAAAGACCCCACGGGCCGGCCGCCCATCGCTGCTATGTCGCTGAAGTTCACTGCCGCGCTCTTCCAGCCCAGCAGGCGGGCGGGGATGTCGCCCCTGAGGAAGTGGGAGCCTTCAAGCAGCATATCGGTGCTAACCAGGGTCTCCATCCCGCCGGCCTGCGGCAGTACGGCGCAGTCGTCCCCTATGCCAAGGACTCCGTCCGGCATAGGGCCCCCCAGCGCCTCCTTTATGCGCTCTATCAGTCCAAATTCTCCCAGTTCCTTTAAATCCATACAAAACAAAGTTATGCCTTTTTGCCCATAAACAAAAATTAATTATATTTGAAGATGGTGTAAAATGACCACAGAAACCCTTACTGATAATTAAATTCTAAATTATTAATATGCTAAAGAAATCCCGTATCGCTTTGGCGGCCATCTTTTTCATTGCAATCTCCCTGCTCTTCCTGGGCATCAGCGGAGAATTGACAAAATGGTTCGGATGGATGCCAAAGTTCCAGTTCCTTCCGGCCGTGCTCGCCGTCAACGTGGGCGTCATCCTGCTCTTGATTGTGGTGGCACTTCTCTTCGGCCGTTGTTACTGCTCCATAGTCTGTCCTATGGGCGTATATCAGGACATTGTTTCCTGGCTTAGCAGCAAGCGCAAAGGCAAAAAGATGCGCTTCTCCTACAAGAAAGAAATCAAGTGGCTCCGCTATGGAATATGGGCTCTCTTTGTAGTTGCCCTCATAGCCGGAATCCAGGTATTCGTGGCCCTTCTGGCACCGTACAGCGCCTACGGAAGGATGCTCCGCACCCTTGTAGCCCCGGCTTCTACCGGAACCATAATCATTGCAATAGTCACCTTCCTGGTAGTCACAATCCTGGCCTGGATTGGCGGCCGCACATACTGCAACACAGTATGCCCGGTTGGAACAACGCTCAGCTTCTTCTCTCGCTTCGCTATGTTCCGCCCCATAATCGATGCTGACAAGTGCAAGGGCTGCCGCGCCTGCGAAAAGCAGTGCAAGGCCTCCTGCATTGACATCGCCAACAAGAAGATAGACTACAGCCGCTGCGTTGACTGCTTCAACTGCGTTGAGAACTGCAAGTTCGGCGCCCTCACCTATGGCAAGGCCTGGGGAAGCAAGATTGCCGGTCAAGCCGGCAATGACGCAGGTGCCGGCAATGACGCAGGTGCCAGCAATGACCAGACCCGTCATGCCCGGCTTGACCGGGCATCTGAAACCTCCAAGGTTGACGAGGGCCGCCGCGCGTTCATAGCGTCTTCGGCTATCGCCGTGACAGCCGCTACGCTTGGCGCCCAGGAAAAGAAGCTGGACGGCGGACTGGCGGAGATCATAGACAAGCAGGCTCCGGAGCGCACAGCGCCGCTCACCCCGTTCGGCTCTGACAGCATCAAGGACTTCTACCGCCATTGCACCGCCTGCCAGCTGTGCGTGGCCAACTGTCCTAACCACGTGCTTCGCCCGTCTATGGACCTTGCCCACTTTATGCAGCCAGAAATGAGCTACGAGAACGGCTACTGCCGTCCGGAGTGCACCAAGTGCTCGCAGGTATGCCCCGCGGGCGCTATCAAGCCCATAACCCCTCAGGAGAAGACCCAGTTCCATATTGGTGTGGCTACCGTAGACCGCAGCCTCTGCGTTGTTGAGCGCGACGGCGTCACCTGCGGCAACTGCGCCCGCCACTGCCCTGTAGGCGCCATAATGATGGTACGCAAAGACCCTCAGGACAGGCGTTCTCCTCAGATCCCTTCAGTTGACGAGACCAAGTGCATAGGTTGCGGCGCCTGCGAGAACCTCTGCCCTTCACGCCCGTTCAGCGCAATTCACGTCAACGGACTTCAGGTACACATTAAAGACTAGAAAGAGATGGAAGACAAGAAAAACATAAGCAGAAGAGATTTCATAAAGGTGGCCGGCGCCGGTGCGCTGGCTGTGGGAGCAGCCGCCTGCGCACCTAAGGCCAAGGCCCCTGCCGTAACCGCATCTGCACATCAGACCGGTGACGGAGAAATGGAATACCGCATAAACAACAAGAACGGAGACAAGGTATCCCTCCTTGGATACGGCTGTATGCGCTGGCAGATGAAGCGTGACGAGAGTACCGGCCGCCAGGTAGTTGACCAGGATTCCGTAAACGCCCTTGTGGACAAGGCAATGGCCGGGGGAGTGAACTATTACGACACCTCACCCGCATACCTCCAGGGACAGAGCGAAAAGGCTGCCGGAATTGCCCTCAGCCGCTATCCCCGCAAGTCATACTACATAGCCACCAAGCTTTCCAACTTCAACAACGCCACTCCGGAGGCATCAAAGCAAATGTACTTCGATTCCTTTGATCAGCTGCAGACGGACTACTTTGACTACTACCTGATGCACGGCATCGGCAGTGGCGGATACAGGGCTTTCAGCCAGCGTTATGTGGACAACGGAATGATGGACTTCCTGCTCAAGGAGCGCGAATCCGGACGCATCCGCAATATGGGCTTCTCCTTCCACGGAAGGCAGGAGGAGTTTGACGAGCTCATCAAGACAAACGACCAGTACCACTGGGACTTTGTCCAGATTGAGATGAACTACATTGACTGGCGCTACGCAAACGCCAGCAACACAGATGCTGAATACCTGTACGAGCAGCTGGACAAGCTTGAGATCCCCATCACTGTAATGGAGCCGCTCCTTGGCGGACGTCTTGCAACCGTTCCCGAGAACGTTGCAAGGAGGTTCAAGGAGCGCGACCCGGACGCTTCCATATCCTCCTGGGCATTCCGCTTTGTAGGATCCCATCCGCGCGTGCTCACCGCACTCAGCGGTATGACCTATATGGAGCACCTTGAGGACAACCTCAAGACCTTCCGCGGATTCCATCCTATGACA
The DNA here is from genome assembly GCA_902761655.1 of uncultured Bacteroidia bacterium. Classification (GTDB taxonomy): domain Bacteria; phylum Bacteroidota; class Bacteroidia; order Bacteroidales; family UBA932; genus Cryptobacteroides. Next base: position 25,559 of record CACWLD010000035.1, read on the forward strand.
GAGGAAGAGCTCGAGTTTATGAACGACCAGGCTGTCCTCTACTCAGAGTTCCCTATGATCAACTGTACGCACTGCAACTACTGTATGCCTTGCCCTTACGGAATCAACATTCCGGAAATCTTCGCATACTACAACAAGTGCGTCACTGAGGAGAAATACCCCCAGAGTAGGGAACAGGAAAACTACAAGAAGCTCCGCAAGGAATATCTGCGCAACTATGACAAGGCGGTTCCAACACTCCGTCAGGCAGACCACTGTATTGCCTGCCGCCAGTGTATGCCGCACTGCCCGCAGAGCATCCAGATCCCCAACGAGCTCCAGCGCATAGACCGCTACGTAGAATCCCTCAAGCAGGACACTCTGTAGCGCATAGACCGCTACGTAGAATCCCTCAAGCAGGACACTCTGTAACCACTAACCTTTCAGGTAGGCCTGGCGGGTGGTCTCCGGGAAACGCTCAATGGCGTAGCGGAGGGCGGTGCGAGGCATAGTACGGAAGCGGGACTCCAGGAAGGCCTTCAGGGCCTCCGGGTCCCGCTTCCCGGCTTCCCTGAGCAGCCAGCCCACGGCCTTCTGAATGAGGTCGTGAGGGTGATGCAGGAGGATATCGGCAATGGCAAAGGTATCGTCCAGCTGGCCGTGACGGACAAAGGTCATAGTGCTGACAATGCCAATGCGCTGCTCCCAGATGGTCTTTCCGTTACGGGCAAGTTCATAGAGAAGGGAGCGGTCCTTGTCAAGGAGCCATTCGCCAAGGAGAGGGTAGCAGGACAGGTCCACAAGGTCCCAGTTGTTTATGCGGTCCGTGTGGGAGAGGTAGAAGTCAACGCAGCGGCGCTGCAGCGCGGGGTCCTTCTTCGCGTGAGCGAAGATCTGGACCAGCGCCAGCAGCGCGGCGAGCCGCAGCTCGTGATACTCGCTGGCAATGCACTCTTCCAGTTCCTGGAAGCTGGTGCCTTGCCAGCATCGTTTCACTATGCTGCGCGTCACCGGAACCTTGATTCCCAGGAACTTGTCGCCGTAGCCGTACTCTCCGGGCCCGGTCTTGAAAAACCGTGACAGCCCCGGCACCTGGGCCGGATCCGCCGCCGCATATATTGCGCTCTTTAAATTCTCCATATTACAAAAATAGATATATTTGCCGTATGAAAGCAATCAAACTTATAACCAAGATTATCCTGGCGGCCGCGCTGGCAGTTGCCGCAGCCGCTTGCGGGCAGCGCAAAGCCTCCAAGGAGGCTGCGCAGGAGCCCGCTCCGCAGCCCACAACGGCAGACCTCTGCCTTGCCGCCGTCAACAAATACCTCGCAGAACAGATCGGCTCAAACTATCCTGACGCCCAGTACTGCATCACCTACAGCAACTACACTGACATTGATGAATCCAACCCCAGTGACATCCAGATTCTTGGAGACTTCTGGGTAGAGAAATACAACCTTCAGGCGGATACCCTTATGTTCACCGCCGGTGGCGACCACCCCGGCAAGATGCACCTGAGCAAAGACGCCCAAGGCGGCTACCAGGTTACCGCTTTCGATCAGGTTGGAGACGGCTCTACCTTCCTGCCCACCGCAAAGGCCATCTTCGGACCCAAGTTCGACGCATTCTCCCAGGCCCTGAGCAATGACTCCCTCAAGCAGGAGACCCGCCGCAAGGCCGTGGGCAAATATGTGAAGGCCAACAATATAGCCGCAAAATTCTACAAAGACTACGGCTGGCCCGCCATCAGCATAGACTGACCTAGTGGACTACGGCCAGGAAATCGATAGATTCAGTGATGTTCCCGTATAGCAACTGGCCATTCTTGTAGATTGCAGATTTCCTTGTAGTGTAATCGTATACAGGGATATAAATGTCCCCGCTCTTGCTGAAACAAGGCTTACTTGCCTGAGAGCAACGGTATCCGGGTATTGTATAAAAAACAGAATTGTTCTTGTATACCCTTACCTCCTGGGTACTGTCTCCGCTCGCAAATATGTACAGGTCCTTCCCACGGGCAATCAGATGATGAACGTCGTTTGCGTCATTGTCATAGTTGATCGTGCGCACATAAACCCCGTTCTTATACAGCTTCAAGCCGCTGTTGCTCAAACCTCCAAGGCGGTAGGAGAGCACCCATACATTCCCGTCTGAATCCACATCCACGGAGAAGGCGGTAAAATCATATTCGCTGCCATTATGCAATCTGGTTTCAGTGACGGTTTGCATATCGCTGGAAATGGTCCACATAGTTGAAGCATATCTGCCCACCAGAGAGCTGTCAGGAGTCCTTCCAACCACATAGGTCTTTCCGTCAGGACCTGCCGCCACATCTATGATACGGATATCATCATTATCCGAGAGGGCTTTTTTGAACACCCAGGTCTTCTTGGAGTAATCATAAATTGTCAAGGGTCCGAACCACCAGAAATACAGATAATTGCCCTTGGCCATTCTGAAGTTCTCGTTGGGACCTAACTTTACCGGAGCAAGCAGAGATCCATTCTTGTATACTCCTGTCTTGGAATCGTCGCTTGGCAGGATGTATTCGTACATATCGCTTCCATCGGAATAGAAGGACGTAACTGTGCCGTTGGAACTCTTGTACGGGGTCCCATTAAGGAAGTTCTCGCTATAAGCCCTGTAATATACATCGGAGGCCTTTACCGTGACCTTGCAGGTGGCAGTGTAGCCGCCTTCCTGGCTTGTTGCCGTAAGAGTGGCCGAACCTATTGCAACGGCAGTAACCTGGCCGCTGCTGGAGACCTTTGCAATTGACTCGTCGGAAGATTTCCAGGTAACCTTCTTGTTGGCCGCAGTCTCAGGCGAGAACTTGACTTCCAGCTGATTGACATCGGTCACGCCGCAGGTTATGGATCCCGGTTCCACGGAAATTCCTTTCAGGACAGAAGGATCTGTCACAACCACCTTGCAGCTGGAAGACCTGCTTCCGTCAACCAAAGTTGCCTTGATGGTAGTGGTGCCTTCCTTGAGGGCGGTCACCTTTCCGCTCTGGTCTACGCTGGCTATGGAGGAATCGTCGGAACTCCAGTTAAAGGCTCCGTTGGAAGCCTCGGCCGGCTCTATGGATGCGCTCAATGGTGCGGAATCTCCTACATTGAGGTCAAGCGAGCCGGGAACAATCCTGATACTTGTTACGGTTGGCAAAGGTTTGTCGCAGCCAGCCAAAAGGCATAAGACAGCCATCAATGCAAATAATCTCTTCATAGCAGAGTGTTTTCTTTGGGTATATCAACAAATATAACAAATAATGAAGTTATTTATAACTTTGTACTAAAGCATATCATACAACTATGAACAGCATCAAGACCAAAAGAGCCATATCACGCATAACGGAAATGGAGGAGAAATTCGATTCCCTCCGGCAGTCCGTCCGCGCCCTGGAGGACGCCATAATGCAGTCCCAGGACTTCCGGGACAACTACAAGGCTCTCAAAAAGTATATGGATTCCGGCAAATGGCTCAAGGACTATGAGACGGACGAGAAAGGCGAACTCCCGTCAGAACTCAAGAGGGGAGTCCTCTCCCAGGACGGCCTCTACGACCTTCTCCAGGACGCCTCAGATGTCATTATTTCCCTGAAAGGATTAACAAAACGTCAATAATTGATTATCTTTGAAAATCGAACACGTGTACTTACCAGGCAATTCACAACAATTTATATCAATGAAAAAGTATTCTATTCTGGCACTCATCGCTTCTGTAGTTATGATGAGCGCGTGCGGCCCAAAGGATCCGGGCCTCAAGGACGCTTACAAAAAGTATTTCAAGATTGGAGTTGCAGTTACCGAGCGTAACGTAACTGACTCCCTCATCTCCTCCATCATCCTCAAGGAGTACAACAGTATCACCGCTGAGAACTGTATGAAACCCGGCGAGCTCCATCCGGAAGCCGGCGTATGGAACTTTGAAAAGGCCGATATCATTGCCAACTTCTGCCGTGAGCACGGCATCAAGATGCGTGGCCACAACCTTGTATGGCACAGCCAGTTCGCAACCTGGATGTTCACCAAGCACGACGAGAACGGCAACCCCGTAGTTGAACTTGACGAGAAAGGCGACACCGTATGGGTAGAAAGGCCGGCATTCGGTCGCTTCCGCCCCGGCCAGCGTCCCGCTGGCGCCCCCGGCGCTCCCGGCGGAGCCCCCCAGATTGAAATGACCAAAGTCCCCAAGTACGTGGCAGCCAGCAAGCAGGAGTTCTACGACTCCCTCAAGGTTCACATCCAGACCGTTGTCAACCGCTACAAGGACGTCATCTACTGCTGGGACGTAGTCAACGAGGCAATGAGCGACGCCAACAACCCCGACGCACCGTACGAGGACTCCTTCCGCAAGTCACAGGCCTACCAGCTCTGCGGCGACGAGTTCATCAAGAACGCCTTCATCTGGGCTCACGAGGCTGACCCCAACTGCGGCCTGTTCTACAACGACTACAGCGCCTGGACCCCCGCCAAGAGAACCTACATCTACAATATGGTCAAGAAACTCCAGTCAGAGGGCGCCCCTATCACCGGAATCGGTATGCAGGGCCACTACAACATCTTTGACAACCCCACCCTGGAGGACTTTGAGACAGCCATCAATATGTACCTTGAGCTCGTAGACGACATTCAGATCACCGAGTTCGACATCCGCATCAACGAAGAGGCCGGCGGTGGACTCCAGTTCAGCCGTGGCGAGGGCCAGCAGTACACAGAGGAGATCCAGAAGCAGCAGGAGAAGAAGTACAAAGACCTCTTTGAGATTATGCGCAAGTACAGCAAGAACATCTCTTGCGTAACCTTCTGGAACGTCAGCGACCGCGACTCCTGGCTTGGCGCAAACAACTACCCGCTGCTCTATGACAGCAACTACCAGCGCAAGCCCGTATACTACGTAGTACGCGACTTCAAGAAGAACAAATAGCAGTACCTTTTACTTTAGGTATTTGTCCATAAATGCAGCCATCCGGGAGTTAACCTCCTGAGATTCTGGCAGATGAGGGTTGGATACGTTATGTACGTGTCTGACCCTCCTGTCATTGGAGTCTATGTCCACAAAATCCAGCGGACGGGACAGCGAGTCGCAATCTGCCTTAAGGAGCATAGATTCTGAACGAATAAAGTCCCGCTTGCAAGTAGAAAGGAAAAGCGGCCCTGAGTAGGTGCCAATGTATGTTCGCGGAGAGAGAGTCTGCATCAACTCCTTGTCCTTGTACCGGGGCCCCACGAACCAGGCGATAGCGCTCTTGGACAGGGCTTCCACTTCCGGGAACATCGCAAAATCATATGCGGGGCAATTTAGCAGGACGCCGCGGGAACGGAATACCTTGGGGCGTATTGGCATCGACTTGTTTTCAATGCCTTCGGCCATATACAGGGCGAGGTGCCCTCCTGCAGAATCGCCCGTGAGGAACATCCTGTCAGGGTTGAGCCCCAACTCCCGGGCGTGTGTGGCCAGATAGTCCAGGCCTGCTGCGCAGTCCGCAAGTTCATCGGCCACGTCGCGTGTCCCGTCGTTGAGGCGATACTCAATGAGTACCACGTCGAATCCTTCCTTGAGGAAGAAGGACGCAAAGCGGCGCTTATTCTCCCTTCTGCCTGCAACGTAGAACCCTCCGTGTATGTCCACCAGCACGGCGTCCTTGCGCACAGAATCGTTGGCGTAATATATATCCAGCACCTGCGCCGGATCCCCGTCCTGGACGTAGGGGAGACCTATCCTCTTCTCCAGCGAATCCGCATACGCCACCTTCGTAGATACCTTCATTGACCTGCTCAAAGCCACCTGAAGCATAGGCTTGGTCACCTTGAAGCTGCACCCAGTGAGCCCCAGCAGAAGTGAAAGGAACAGTATTACAAGTCCGGAACGTTTCATACGATGTCAGATTAGGATCATTAATCTGCTCCAAATGTACGAATAATTACCATTTCATAACAAATAATTGTATTGTCACAACTTGTCAATTCCGCCCTGTATCTTCGCACTTGTAATTAGCAGTAAAGATACAGGATATGACAACCGCAACCACTCAATCCATCACCCTGCACCCGCAGGTTGCGGCCCTCCAGGCCCAGTTGAAGGAACTGCAGGAGAAGTCCGCCCGGCTCTTCGCCAAGGCGGAGTATATGCAGTTCGAAGAGCGCCCAATGCTCAACTCCCTGTACGAAGCCTCCGTAGGCATCCTCCTCCTGGAGGAGTTCAAGCTTCTCATCCAGATCAAGCTAACCCAGCTGGAGATCAACCTAACACAGGCCTACATCAACCACAACGCCCCCATAGACCACCGCCGCATCAGTGAACAGGTCAAGGCCGCCCAGCAGGACTATCAAGCCAAAATAGAGCAAAAGGAAGCCGAACTCAAGAAAGCCGAAGACTTTCTCAACGCCCCCTGCCTCAGCAAAGTGGAAACCACAGAACTGCGCAACCTCTACCGCACCATTGCCAAAGCCCTCCACCCTGACCTCCATCCAGACCAGGGCAGGGAAGAGTGCGACCTCTTCATCAAGGCCGCCAGCGCCTACCGAAAGGGAGACATCCAAACCCTCCGGCAAATATCCATCCTCATCCAGACCAAGAACATACAAGACATCCCCGGCCAGGACCTCCTCACCCTCATAGAAAAGGCAAAAGAGTCCATAGCCATCTTCCAGGAGCGCATTGACCTTATGAACGCCCAGTTCCCCTTCATCTACCGCGACAAAATCCTTGACCCCCAATGGATTAAGGAACAGCAGGAAGCAATGAAAGAACGCATAACCAACGCCCTCAACAGACTCAAAGAACTCAAGGACTATCTAATGATGCTCAAATTATGGAATCCGGACTCATCAAGCTAAACCCCCAGTTGATGTCCATCCTCCACGACGCCAACAGACAGGACATCATCCCCTTCAACCGGGAAATCTTTGTCATCAACGTCTTCGTTGCCGGCACCAGCTACTGCAATAACATAGACCAGATCCTGGACCAAATCACCGACACAACCCAGCTCACGATGCTCCGCCAGCCCCACAACGAAGTAGACCAATACGCCATAGGAATCTACTTCAACCAAACCCAATTAGGCTGGGTCCCAATGAAAGACAACCTGGTCATTGCCCGCCTTATGGACGCCGGCAAACTCTTCAACTGCAAAGTGGTCTCCGTCACCAAAACCGGCCCCTCCAACCCCCGCATCAATGTCAGTATCTATATGGTTGATTAACAACAAACCTTGACAGTAAGAACTAAATCTATAAACAATGCAACAAGTCATTACCCCCGGCCTTGCCGCTGTGCGTCGAGCTGCCAGATCACGCCTCAATTTAGGTGGCTACATTATCTACATAGGACAATACCAAGACCAGTCTGTCTATACTTGCGCCTTTGACGAAGCTATGACCATAGGCGAGCCCGAAGTCTATCTCTGGGACGGCAAGAAAGTCACGACCATAACAGGGGAGAACGCCCTTGAATTCTTGAATCCGTATAATCTCTAATGAGAAAGAATGTAATACTTCTGGAAATTCTGCCTAATTATATCAGTTCAGTAGAACAAAAAAAGGATAAGGACGGAAATGATATATACTATTACCGTCATTTTGATTGGGACAAGCCGTACTGTAATAATGTCCACAAGGGAGACGAATTCTTTTTAATAAACAGAGAAGATGTTGACGAGCCCGGAATATATATGCACGGCTACTTTGAATCAGACGAGATACTAACCCCCGTTTATTGGTCAGAAAGGGGAGTCTCCAAAGTCTATCTGAGAGATATCCAAATAGTTAATCCAAAGAAATACCGTCCTCTCAGCATCTACTCCCTCCAAAATGCAATGCCGGAATTCAACTGGAACCCCAGCCCCTCCGGCCGTAGAATCACTGGGCCCAACATCAGAATAATCCGCCGGATGTGGAAAAAGTATCTCGAGATGAATGAAACTTAAGCACCTATGAGTTATAGCCCTATCCTCTAATTTCATTTAATAGTTGTATATTTGTGTAGCAAGCAATAACCACTTTTAATTAACCTTTTACGATGACTGATATTGAAGAAATCGTATTGAAGTTGCGTGAATTCAACCAAGAACGCGACTGGGATCAATTTCACAATGGGAAAGATTTAGCCATTGCCATTTCTATCGAAGCCAATGAGTTGTTGGAGTCTTTTCTCTGGAAAAAACCGGAGGAGGTTAAGATTGAAAAGATTAGGGAAGAATTGGCAGATGTGCTGAATTATGCATTTCAGATGGCTGACAAGTATAATCTTGACATTAAAGAGATTATGCTAGAGAAACTTAAGGCTAATGCATTGAAGTACCCGGCGGAGAAAGCAAAGGGTAGGGCTGATAAGTATAACGAACTGTAAAAGAGGCCGTATGATAGTCTACAACGAAAACAAAAAGATGTTTGTTCAGGATGTAAAGGACAATATCATCGCGGACAAAATCCTTAATTTAATCCGAGAAAAAGGCTTTAATGCCGGACAAGAGAGAGAGTTTGAGTCATGGCATAATTCCATGCAATTTATGCGGAATATTGTTGATGATCAGGATATTGACGATGAAGTCCAGGTGGCAATTGAATACAACATCCCTCAAACATCAAAGCGTATAGATTTCCTTCTGGCTGGTTCAGACGAGGCTTCCGCGGATCATATTGTGATAGTTGAGTTGAAGCAGTGGAGCAAGGCAGAAGTTGTCGATGACGATATGCATTTCAGTGTCAGGACATATGTCGCAAATGACAAACGTATTGTCTGCCACCCTTCGTATCAGGCTTACTCTTATTCCAGATTCCTATCTAATTACTCGGAAGTCATTCAACAAGGCGAGGTGGGACTTGTACCTTGTGCCTATCTGCACAACTATCAGCCTGCCTTTAAGTCAGCATTAACTGATTATATCTACAAAGATTGGTATTCTGCAGCTCCTTTCTTTATCAGGGATGAGGCAAGGGAATTCGCTAAGTTTGTGAAGAAGTATGTGACCAAGAGGTCTTCCAAAGGTGACCTCCTCTATCTGATTGACCATGGGCGACTCCATCCCACTAAGTCTTTACAAGATGCACTCTCATCTATGGTCAAAGGAACCCCTATGTTTGACTTATTGGATGAGCAGGCAGTATGTTATGATATGTGTCTCAAAGCTATGCTGCAATGCCAAAAAGATAGGAAGAAACGCACAATTGTTATTCAAGGTGGACCTGGAACCGGCAAGTCTGTTCTTGCTGTCAACCTTTTGATGCAGATTCTCAATCAAGGCTTAATCACAGCATACGTCACTAAAAACAGCGCTCCAAGAAATGCGTTTTTATCCTTGCTCACGCAAAACAATGCTCATAGAGTCATTGATATCAATCACTTGTTTCGTTCTCCGTTTGGGCTCTCAAAAGTGCCTTCAAATGGATATGATTTCTGAATATAACAAGAAATATGAGTTTTTCCGTAAAATAACAGGAGAGGCTATGAAGGTGCATAGCAAGTACCGATATGGCCTTTTGGAATCTGCATACGAGGCAGCACTTAAATATCTTCTGGAACAACAGGGACACAGGGTTGAGCGTCAAGTGCTCCTACCAATTTACTGGGATGACGTGCAACTTGACCAGACCTATAGGATGGATTTGGTGATTGACGGCAACATCATCGTCGAACTGAAAGCCATAGCACATATTGACACGCCACAACGCCGCCAACTTTGGAACTACATGAATCTAACACATTTACCATTTGGTATGCTTATTAATTTCAGTCCCGATGGACTTTACTCAGAATGGTATCACCGCGACCCAAAGACGGGCACCATAGACAAAGTGAAGTTGTTGTAAAAGAGATTTGTAAGATTTGAATAGATTTGTGAGATTTCTGCCCATAGGGCACTCCATATAGGTCCTCTAAATTCCAATTTAGCAACATGGTACTGAAGATTATTAATGAAGATTTTAGCGTCTGCAAAGTAGCAGACTATAAGGGAATCAACTTGTCTTCCCCCTATATTTTCATAGGTTCAACGGACGAAGAAAAATCGTTAGTATGTCCAATACAGTTAGTGCCAGACAACACTGTAGAACGTGATGATGGCTGGAAAGCTTTCCGTATAGAAGGAACACTGGATTTCTCCCTTATTGGCATTCTCGCAGCTATTTCCAAAGTGCTTGCAGATGGGGGAATTGGTATTTTCGCCATTTCCACATTCAACACTGATTATATTCTAACAAAATCACAAAACTTTGAACGAGCTATCGGATTGCTTCAATCCGCTGGCTATTCAATCAAGTAAATCTCGTAAATCGGAATTTATGGAGGAGAACAAAATAGTGATATATCAGACCGATGACGGACAGACAAAGATTGATGTCCGTCTGGAGAACGAGACTGTGTGGCTGACACAGGCTCAGATGGCAATTCTGTTTGATAAAACACCTCAGAATATTACAATGCATAT
>CACWLD010000036.1:0-19003 GCA_902761655.1 uncultured Bacteroidia bacterium
AGGTGGTACCTGGAAAACCTTCCGCTTCGCTCCATCCCGTCTGGCGCAAGCGCCATCCACCCGTTCACGAGGCCACGGGCGGCCACGGGTTTTCCACGCACCACCTCCCAACTCCTCCTCTGCTCCCGTTATGCCCGGCCCATCTCCGTCATGCCCGGCTTGACCGGGCATCTTCCCCATTTAGCGGTGGTGCGTATGGTGCTGATAATCAATAAAATAACCACTTCAATGGGCGTCAAATCCACCCCCATTAAAGTGCTTAAAGCGTTGAATTACAATTAGTTGTGCACCACGCGGCGGATCAGTGAGCAGATATTTTAGTAGAAGAGAAAGGCAGGAAGGAGGTGTCATTCTCATAATCGATGCGTGCCTCTCCGGACTCGATTATTATTTTGGTAATCGAGGCGTTGTCAAACTCTTTTTCGTGGAATGAAGTGTTTTTTCCTTCTATGATATTGTTCAAGAGGATGCGTCCTGCTGTCTTATGGGTTACTATTACAATCTGGCCGGTTTTAATGTCTCTGTCAATAATTTCATATTCCCAGAACTTCTTCATCCGTTCTTTAACCGAAGTGGGCGACTCTCCTTTGACAGGATAATTGTTGAAAGGATCCTTTTTATACTTTTCGTATAATTGCTTGTTATTCTTTCTGATTTCTTTCCGTTCAACACCTTCCCAGTCTCCGTAATCCATCTCTCTCAAATCGTTGTTCTTGTTTATGTGCTGGATATTAACGGCATTGGCAATGCATTGTGCGGTTTGCAGGCATCGGCCCGAAGGGCTGGAGTAGATTTGGTCTATTTTTCCAAGAACCTTGAAATGTTGCCCAAGAGCCTGGGCGTCAGCTGCTCCTTTTTCGCTTAGGCCAACTTCTGTACTGCCTATGAAACGATCGGCTGCATTTAAATCTGTTTCCGCATGCCTGACAAGGTATACAGTCAGGCTTGGATTATATTTTTGACGTTCTGCCATCAGACGCTTTTGCTCCGAGCTGTTAAGGCTGTCACGGATTGAATCGCCGTCCTGCCACGGCATGAGGATTCTTTCTTCTCCGGCAAGACCCACATAATTGACATCTATGGGGCAAGTGTTTTGTTTGTAAAATACGCACGTCTTGATATCCTTTGCGCCTTTCTCCAGAAGATGCTTACGGAATCTCTCCATAGTTCCTGAGGTGTGTATTTCTCCTGCCACCAGCAGTATGCTGCGCTTGAGGAAGTTGGGAATGTCAAAATCATACAGCGGATAAACTAACCGCTTTTCCTGATAATCATAATACCGGTCAATGGCAATCATTGGAGTATGATGAAGATGGTAAGAAATGAGAGACCCGAAGATGGCTCCGCCCCTGCCAATTCCAAGAATTAAGGTAGGGGAATACTTATCGGCTATCATTCTTTGGGCGATTTCTTCAGCCTTTTTGACAGCCGTCTGCATTCTCAGGCGCTTGAAAACGGAATTGCCAAAGAACGGGATTCTGGTGGGTTTATTCTCTTCTGAAAGGATGTCATTCTCCTTTAGCTTGGCCTTTGCTTCCGTTTTCTTGCTTATAATAGTATAGCTGTCCTTGAACACAGCCCACAAAAAAGCAAGGATAGGAACAATTACGGCTGCAACATAGGATAAAACCTGATTCAGAGTTAAGCTGCCAAGAATAATCATAGTGCTGTGCATTTCTGTAATACACAAATATAAGTAATTTCGTGCAATGCGGAAAAATTCATAAATTTGTTGATAATTAGTTATTAGAGATGGTTAATTCCGCTAACGCAATACTCAAAGAGTACAAGGAGAAACTGCCGTTGTTCCACGAGCAGGAGAAAATCCTCAAGCAGGAACTGACGGCCGCTTTCGAGAAGGCCGGGCTGCACGTGGCGGCAATCGAGTCCCGCGTAAAGTCATACGAATCCCTTGAAGGGAAATTGCGCCTGAAAGGCTCCAAGTACCATTCCCTGGCCGATATCACCGACATTATGGGCGTCCGGGTAATCACCTACTACGTGGATGACGTGGACAGGGTGGCGTCCCTGGTGGAAAGGCTTTTCACCGTGGATTGGGAAAACTCCGTGGACAAGCGCAAGCTGCTGGAAATTGACAGCTTCGGCTACCTGTCATTGCATTACATATGCTCCACCCCTTCTTTCCCTTACCGATTCGAAGTGCAGATGCGTACGCTCCTGCAGCACGCGTGGGCCAATATGGACCACGATACGGGCTACAAGAGCGGAGTGGAAATCCCATCCCGCTACCTGCGCTCAATGAGCCGGATGGCTGGCCTGCTGGAACTTGTGGACGAGGAGTTCAGCAAGATTCACGTGGAGCTGGCGGATTACAGGCGCAGGGTGCAGGCGCTGGTGGCATCGGGCAACCTTTCCGACGTGCCCCTTGACGGAGACAGTTTCAGGAGCTACCTTGAACTGAAGCCTTTCGACGCCCTGAACAAGCGTATAGCCAAGATGAACCAAGCGGAGATCCAGGAAGTCCCGCTTGGCCAGTACCTGACGGTGTTCAAGGGCCTGGGGTTCCAGAATCTTGGAGACATTGCGGATTTGGTAAAGGAGTACTCAGAAGCGGCATTCCAGATTGCCTGCTACCAGATAGGTCTCACGGACCTGGACATAATTGCATCTTCACTTGGCCCCCAGGACCTTTGCATAGCATATGTTCTTAAGAAAGGCGGAGGCCGCGTTGGCCTGAAATACTTCTTTGACCTGCTTAACGGCCAGTCTGAATCCAATGCATCCATTGCAGATATGCTTATGGAGCAGGCGGCTGACCTACCATTTATGAATCAATAGTTTATGGCAAACCAACCATTGGATACAAGCCTCTTTGACCGAGCGGTCAACTTTGCGGTCAAAGCCCATTCCGGGACGGAACGCAGGGGAAAGGGCTTTCCATATATAATCCATCTGATGGAGGCCGTGGAGATTGTGGCAACCATCACCCCTGACCAGGAACTGCTGTCCGCCGCTATGCTTCACGATACGGTGGAGGATACTCCCGTGACAGTGGCTGACCTGCGCAAGGAATTTGGCGACAGGATAGCAAGCATAGTGGAAGCGGAAAGCGACGTGCACAACGAGGGCGAAAGCGAGCACGAGAGCTGGCACAGGCGCAAGCAGGAAGCCATTGACAGGCTTACGGCTGCGCCAATGGAAGCGAAGATAGTGGCCCTGGGCGACAAGCTTTCCAATATGAGGGCAATAGCAAGGGATTACGCCCAGATAGGGGATGGACTCTGGAAAATGTTCCACGTAACTGAGAAGTCTGAGCACGAGTGGCACTACCGCGGCCTGGCTCACGCCCTCAAGGACCTTGAAGTGACACAGGCGTACAGGGAACTCGTTTATTTGATTGAAGAAGTCTTCGGCATATAGGAATGCGGGCCAAGGAAATACATATGGATGATTACGTCCTCAGCGGAGGCGGAGCGAACGGGGAAAGCTTCATCAAGAAAAGCGATCCTTCCGTTCTCCTGAAACTGTATTTTCCCGGCAAGGTCCAACAGCCGCTGGATGAGATGATGCTGTCCCGCAAAGTGTACCAGGCAGGAATCCCTGTCCCGGAACCGGGGGAGTATGTGGTTACCGATGACGGGCGCTACGGCATCCTTTTCAAGAGGATTGAAGGAAAGGTCTCATTCGCAAGCGCCGTTGGGAAAAACCCCCGGAGGGTTAAGGAGTATGCCACGGAATTCGCCAGGATCTGCAAGGAGCTGCATTCCACTAAGGTAGATGTAACTGTGTTTGAAAATGTCAAGGACCGCTATCTTAAAATACTGGCACTCAATGACTTCTTTGCCAAGGAGCAGAAAGACAAGATAGCTGCGTTCATTGAAAAAGCTCCTGAAGCGGACACGGCCATACACGGGGACCTGCAGTTTGGGAACGCGGTTTTCACTGAGGACAGGCGTTATTTCATAGACCTTGGAGATTTCTGCTACGGGCATCCGTACTTTGACCTTGGTATGGTTTATCTGACCTGTAAGCTTGGTGAAGAAGAATTCACGGCGGAGACCTTCCATATGGACTGCAAAACAGCCTCTTTATTCTGGGAAGCTTTTGCAAAGGCGTATTTTGGAGAAGACGTACCACTTAAAGAGATAGAAGATGAGATAAGGCCGTACGCCGCGCTCAAGACCCTTATCATTGAGCGTGATGCGGGATGCCCATTCCCAAGATATCGTAAAGTATTGGAACAGACAATATTATAACAATGGCAAAGGTTCAGGATACAATAAAGCATCTTGCTTCGCTCCAGGGTATAATGATGATTGTGGTAGCAGCCTTAATGCTCGCCGCCACCAGCGTCATACAGAGCTATTACGCCCGCAAGGGCCTCCTCTCGGAGGCAGAACAGCGCGCCCAGCGTGAACTGACCATCACCCAACTGAGGATAGAGAACGTTACCGGACCTGTTGAGTCCGCCCTGGTTAATACCGCCTGGATTGCTCAGATGAACCTCTCCAAGCCGGACACACTCCATACGCTCCTGAAGAACCTTATGGATAGCAATCCCGTTCTTGCGGACGCCGCAATAGGCTTTGTCGCTGACTATTATCCAGAAAAGGGCTATTGGTATGAGCCCGTGGTTGCCCGAAGGCCCAACGGAGAGTATGAGGAGATGATCCTTGGCTCCACCTCACACGATTATTTCAAGATGGACTGGTATGCAATGCCCGCCAGGACAGGGGAGAAGTATTGGAGCGAGCCATATTTTGACGAGAGCGCCGGCCGCACAACCGTTGTCTCCTACGCAATACCCCTGAAGGACAGGGAAGGAAAACTGGTTGGAGTGATTTCCGCGGACCTCACCCTGGAATGGCTGTCGGATCTCCTTCACGACTTCCAGCTTTATCCCAACACATACTGTACGCTTGAAAGCGCCGGAGGCCAGATGATCGTAAGCCCGCCCGCAGACCGTATGGACAACAAATCAGAAAAGTACTCAATGCATCTTGAAAGCACCGGCTGGGATATGTCAATAGTCATCCCCAGGAACGAGATATTCAGGACCGTGAACAAGCTCTCCCTGATGCTTGGTTTCCTGCAGCTTATGGGCTTGATGCTTCTGGGAATGATATCCTTCAAGTCCGTCAGGGACCAGAGCAAGCTGGAGACTGTACGCTCAAAGAAGGACAAGATGGACAACGAGCTTCGCATCGCACGCGGAATCCAGATGTCAATGGTTCCCAAGCAGTTCCCTCCGTTCCCGGAAAGGAAAGACGTGGACCTTTCCGCCACCATCGTTCCCGCAAGGGAAGTGGGCGGAGACCTTTACGATTTCTTCATCCGCAACGACAAGCTCTTCTTCTGCATTGGTGACGTCAGCGGAAAGGGCGTTCCCGCCGCCCTTGTGATGGCGGTGACAAGAAGCCTCTTCCGCTCGGTATCGGCTCACGAGAAAAGCCCTCAGCGCATAGTTTCCTCTATGAACGAGAGTATGTCTGAGATGAACGACAGCAATATGTTCGTGACCTTCTTCTGCGGAGTGCTCAACCTGAGCAGCGGCCACCTGCACTTCTGCAACGCCGGGCATAATGCTCCTATGCTGCTTTCAGACAGCGTGGAGCATCTCTCCGTCCTGCCCAACCTCCCGCTTGGGGTGATGCCGGAGATGCAGTACGTGGAAGAGGAATGCTATCTTCCGGCAGGAAGCAGCCTTCTGCTTTATACCGATGGCATCACGGAGGCCGAAAACGCCTCCCGCGAGCAGTTTGGCGAGCGCAGGACGATGGAGGCCCTTGACCCAAGCCTTGGAGTCAAGGAGAATCAGGAGCGCCTGCTTTCCAGCATTGACGATTTCGTTGGCAACGCCGAGCGCAGCGACGACCTCACAATGCTCATTATCCGATATATGGGCGCGGACAAGTCCTCCGTCACCAGACGCAGCCTTGTGCTCCGCAACGATATCCAGCAGATTCCGCTGCTGGCTGAATACATCCTGGCCATAGCGGAAGAGAAGCACCTTGGCAGGTCTCTTGCAATGAACCTGAACCTGGCGTTGGAAGAGGCGGTCACCAATGTGATGCTGTATGCCTATCCAAAGGATACCGAAGGGCTCATAGACATTGAGTCGGAACTCAAGGAAAACGCCATAGAATTCAACATTTCCGACGGCGGAAAGCCTTTCGATCCAACTCACGCTCCGGAGGTGGACACCACAAAGAGTCTGGAAGAGAGGAAGATAGGCGGCCTTGGAATCCATCTTGTACGCAAGATAATGGATGAAGTACATTATACCAGGAAAGATGGACGGAACATTCTTACAATGATTAAAATTATTTGAGATATGGAAGCAAAGATTTTGGAAAACAATGCCGTCATTACGGTGGAACTTATTGGCAGACTGGATACTGCGGCCGCCCAGGAAGTGAGCGAGAAACTCCTTCCCCTGCAGGAAAAAGCGGACAGGACAATTGTGCTTGACTGTTCACAGCTGAACTACATTTCCAGTTCCGGACTCAGGATTTTCCTGGCCCTTCGCAAGGCGTCGGCGGTCAAGGGCGGAAAGGTTATCGTCAAGAGCATCAATGACGATATCCGCACTGTGTTTATGATGACCGGATTCCTGAACCTGTTCGAGATTGAAGCCTGATGACATTCCCTTTATCTATATTTTCAGTTAACCTGCTGTCCGACAATCTGTTGCTGCTGGCATCCCTGCTGGTGTTCGCGGCAATCCTCATTACCAAGCTGGGCACGCGCATAGGCACACCAACCTTGCTCCTGTTCCTGCTGTTGGGAATGCTGGCGGGGGAGGACGGCCTTGGCCTGGAGTTCGAAGACTTTGAGCTTGCGGAGTCCATAGGCCATTTTGCAATGACCATAATCCTGTTTGCCGGCGGTCTGGAGACTTCTTTGGCGGAGACAAAGCCTGTGATGAAACAGGGTATACTGCTGTCCACGCTGGGCGTTTTTATGACAGCAGCACTTACGGGCGTGTTCATCTATTACCTGGCAGGCAGTTACATAGGAGTACTGGGTTCATCATTCCTGAGCTGCTTCCTTCTTGCGGCGGTTATGTCCTCTACGGATTCGGCATCGGTGTTCTCAGTGCTGAGGGGCAAGAAAATGCATCTGAGGCAGAATCTGGGTCCGCTTCTGGAACTTGAATCCGGAAGCAATGACCCTATGGCGTACGTGCTCACCATCCTTTTGGTGCAGATGCTCTCCACAAAGCAGCAGGGGACTCTGGCTCATCTCAGTATGTTGTGGACCGGATTCTGGACGCTGCTGCTCCAGCTTGCAGTGGGATTTGCAGTTGGCGTAGGAATTGGTTTTGCTTCCAAGGTCCTCCTGGAAAAGGTTAAACTGCCTGGCAAGCAGCTATATTCAATACTCATCCTCAGCATTGGATTCCTGACTAACGGCCTTGCCTCCATCCTTTACGGAAACGGCCTCCTTGCCCTGTACGTATGCGCCATAGTTATAAGCAACAGGGCCAAGATGCCGTACAAGAAAGAGACACTGAGCTTCTTCAAAGGAATGACTTGGCTGATGCAGCTGTTGATGTTCCTTATGCTGGGCCTTCTGGCAAGGCCTTCGGAATTTGGCGGCATTGCGGTCCCGGCCATAATAATTGGCCTTTTTATGATGCTTGTGGCCCGACCGGCAAGCGTTTTCTTCTGCCTTCTTCCATTCAAGAAGATTACGCCAAAGGCCAAACTTTTCGTGTCCTGGGTAGGCCTTAAGGGCGCGGGCCCAATCTTGTTCGCCCTTTGTCCCGTAGTGGCAGGCCTTGAAGGCAGCACGGATATCTTCAACATAGTGTTCTTCATAACCCTGCTGTCCCTGATGATGCAGGGAATGACGCTGTCTCCAATGGCCAAGTGGCTGAAACTCAGTTATGAGGAAGAGGCCAAGGCGGAGACCTTTGGAATGGACATCCCGGAAGAGATGGGAATGCTCCGCGACCATACCGTATCTGAGGAAGACCTCAAGCTGGGGGAGACGCTGCGCGACCTTAATCTCCCTCACGGCATACGCGTAATGATGGTCCGCCGCGAAGACAAGTTCCTGGTTCCGCACGGAAGTATGAAACTGCTTCCCGGCGACAGGCTTATCATAATAATGGGAGAGAGTGACGATGACTGAGCCGGGCATTGAGCGCGATGTGGTGTACGCCAGGGCGGAAGGGTACTGGACAAGCGCCCCCGTTGGCGTCAAGGGCACCGTGCTAAAGCTCATCCCAAAGTCTTTCCGGAAACGGACTCTGGACCTTACAATGGACATTTACAAGCCCGCAGGGCATTATCAGGGCCAGCGGCCGCTGCTCCTGATAATGCACGGCGGGTCTTTCTATGTAGGCCACAAGGAAGAAGCGGGGCAGGCGGCCTGGTGCCGCCATTTCGCTTCGCTGGGATATGTGGCCGCATCCATCAACTACCGCCTGGGCTTCCTGCCTTTCAAAAGTGCTTTGAAGAAAGCGGAGCTCCGCGCCATTGAGGATGCGGACGCCGCGCTGCGGTATCTGCTTGGCCGGGAAGACCTGAAGGTGGATCCCGGCCGCATCTTTGCCGCAGGCACAAGCGCCGGCGCAATGACCGCCCTCAGCCTGGCTTTCCGCCCGAAAGGCGCGGAAAAGCCCCGCATCCGGGCGGTAGGCGCCTTTTGGGGCTCCGTTCACAGCCTTGAAGTGCTTGACTATGCAAGTACCCCAATCCTTTCTTTCCAGTCCGTAAACGACCCAATTATGCCCTATGACAAGGGCTACCCCTTTGGCGCCAAACTCGGGGCTTTCCAGTTCCTTATGGCGCTGTTCTCAGACAAGATGTACGGAACCCTTGCCATACACCGCAGGGCAACGGAAAAAGGGATGGTGTCCGAGCACCATCCCTGTCAAGAAACCGGACACCGGCTTCATCTGGATAACGAAGGCAACTTTACGCCAAGGTTCTTTGAGATCCGCGACGCAATGGCCGCCTTCTTCAATAAATGCTGAAAGCCTATTCCATACTCTCAAGCAAAACTCCGGGTATCTTCCTCAACCTCTTCATAAGGTCCAGGGCGCTTTCCTTCTTTGAGACCCTCAAATCAAGGGCTACCTTGTAAAGGCCGTTTTCCCTGTACAGGTTGAAGTTTCCCGCCTGTTTTCCCAAAGACTCCACTGCGTCAAGAAGGGCAATCTCGTCTTCAGAGGAGAATACTATGGCAACTTCCTTCTGCCCAAACTTGATGGAATATGCGTTAAGCACTTCAAGGCAGAAGAGAACAAGGAAGGTGCAGGCACCTGCCATCAGGTACATTCCGCATCCCACGCCCATTCCTATGGCTCCTGTAACCCATAAGCCTGCCGCCGTCGTAAGGCCGCTTACGTGGTTCTTTTTCATTATGATACCTCCACCGAGGAATCCTATGCCAGTTACAACTCCGGCGGCCACGCGGGCGGCGTCAAAGCGTTCCGCACCGGCAAATCCGTGCTGAGAGATTATCATAAAAAGCGCTGCGCCCAGTGCCACCAGCACGTGCGTCCTCACTCCGGCGCCCTTGGCGCGGAGTTCACGCTCGTATCCTATCAGGGCGCCAAGCGCTCCCGCTACGAGCAATCGGATAAGAAGTTGTAAGGTGATAGACATATTAAATATTACCTGAGTTAACTACTGGCTGTGCCGGTTCGTCGCCGCAAAGAACAACCAGCAGGTTGCTTACCATTGCGGCTTTCTTGTCCTGGTCAAGGGTAACCACTCCCTGGTCCTCAAGCTTGTCAAGCGCCATCTTTACCATACTTACCGCGCCGTCCACAATCTTCTCGCGGGCTGCGATTATGGCGTCGGCCTGCTGGCGGCGGAGCATCACGGCGGCAATTTCCGGAGCGTAAGCCAGATAGTTGATCCTGGCTTCCGTCACGTGAATTCCTGCCATTGAGAGGCGCTCGTTAAGGGTGCGGACCAGTTGCTCGTTAATCTCCTCGGCGTTGCTGCGGAGGGTGAGCTCATCGGCGGAATCCGCATTGTCATAGGCATAGTTGCCCGCTACCTGGCGCAGCGCGGCGTCGCTCTGCACGCGCACGAAGTTCTCGAATGCGTTGGCAAGGGAGCTGCTGACGCCTCCGCGGGAGTTGGTCACAACGGGGGCAAGTGACTGGCTGTCAATCTCGAACAGTGCCTTGTAGGTGTTCTCGAGCTTCCATACCAGCACCATTCCAATCAGGACGGGGTTTCCGGACTTGTCATTTACCTTGATAGGCTCTGGATTGAGGTTCCTGGCGCGAAGGCTTACGCTCTTCTTGCTAAGGAAAGGGTTGACCCAGTAGAAGCCGGTGCGGGTGAAAGTGCCGCTGTATTTGCCAAAGAAAACAAGCACCTTGGCCTCGTTTGGCTCCTGCTTGATGAATCCCATCGTACATAAGATGAACAGGAGCATCAGCAGGATTCCGTAAAGCGGCATTATGGGGTTGGTGGGGGCCTTTATGAAGCAGCAGATAGCTCCTGCAAAGATGGCCAGGGTGAACAGCAACATAATGAAGCCGTTGAGCACCAAGCCTTTGTAAGCGAATTCTTTATTGTCCATATTGTCAGATTAGTTTAATCAGTTTGTCTGTGGAAGCTTCCGGAGTCATTCCCAGTATGTGGGAGATGATCCTTTGCCTGGACTCTTCCGGGGTGCAGTCAATGATGTCCTGGCCTGAGCCGGTCTGGGCCTCGAACATCCTGGCCCAGGCTGGCGCGGATGCCTCCGGGCGCTCCGCTCCGAAAAGCTGGTCTGGGGAAGTCAGCGATGTGCGCTGCCAGCCGCTGTAAGTAAGGTTTGGACCGCGGTAAACCCTTTCAATGTCTCCAACCACCACCCAGGTGCCCATTTGAAGGTATCTGACCACTCCGTCGTATGTGTTTTTCTTCACGGAAGGGAAGAGTCCGTGTATGCCTTCCGCCTTTATTTCTCCATTCTTGTTTATGGCGTCAAGGATGACGGGGCCCATTGATTTGTTTAGCTTGTCGCTTTTGGTGGAGGCCTTGTACCTGCCTCCTACCGCCATTCGGTAAACTGGGAGGCTGCGGCGCCAGTTCATCAGGTGCCTGTACCAGTCTACAGTTGCAAAGGCGGCCTTGCCGCCGATGAACCGGCCGTAGGCTATGTCTCCCTGCTGCACAGCCTCTATTTTCCAGTCCCAGGGGCCCAGTACGCCTTCCGTGTCGAACCAGCACCCAGGGGCGGTCTTTTCTTCAATGGACCAGCCCGGTATACTGCTCCTGAACAATGGCAATATACCGTATCTGCGGATTACCGCAATCATTGTTTCCGGAGAGTTTACGGGCCGGTCCATCAACGATTACTGCTGTTTCTTGTATGGTTTAAGAAGGTTGTACTGCTTGTCAATGAGAGCCTTGAGGGCATTGAGGTCCTGGCTCTTGCGGATTGCGTTGACCTGGGCGAGAGGAGCATCGAACATAGGTGCGAGCATTGCTGATTCCAGCATATTGGCGCCTACCTCGGCAATATGGATGCCTGTCTCAAAGTCCTTTGAGCCGTCCTTCTTCCACTGCTCGGTCCTTGTGAGGACGCTTGCAATCTTGTCCTCGCGGTCAGGAAGGTAAGGCATAGGATTCTCTCTGTTGCGGAAATAACCCATAATGGCTGCCGGGATGGCAGGATCACGTACGGTACCGTCCTCATAGAATACTCCGTGAACGGTTCCCCAGCCTTCCCTTACTATCATAAGCTCCCAGATGGTCCAGCCCATTCCGGCCTTCATATGCTCCTCGAGGGTAACGTCGTAAGGATTTGCACGGGCTATGCATCCCATTTCTCCGTTGAATATCTGCTTGCCGACGCTCTTGGCGAATGCCTGTGCCTTGGCAATGGTGTCGCGTACCATCTCGCGGGTCTCGGAGTAGTTGTGGAACTGGAGGATGTCGGCGTAGTCAGCCATCTCTATGGTGCAGGAAACCTTTTCCATTCCAATTGTGAGGGGAGTGTCAGGGTCTTTCTCCTTGAAGAGTTTGTAGAGCATCTTGCAGTTCTCAAAGTTCAGGTCCTTCATCCACATTGCAAGGTCAGGCTCGTTCATAAGGTCCCACATCATCAGGTTGGGCTCGTCCTTGAGGGTGTTCACAAGGAAGTCCACCCACTCTTCCGCCTGGTACAGCAGGGTGGTGTCCCTCATCCAGCGGCCGCTTCCTACTACGGGGACGAAGCCCATTCCACGCTCGTTGAGCTTGTGGGCGAAGTCCTGGAGTCTTGGAGCCAGTTCGTCACCAAGTTCGGTGTAGCACTGGTAAGGAACGAACACGCGGGCCATATTCAAGTTAAGGCCCTTTGCAAGGTCAAGGTTGAACTCAGCCTCGGCGGGATCGTAAGCAACCCAGGTGTCAACGTGATGACGCGGGTCCTTTACGGTAGCGGGGGTGTAGTTGAAACCACGGATCTGGGAACAGTCAATGGCATATTTGTCAACTTTCTGGACAGGAGCCTTGCAGGAGAACAGGCATACGCCTGCGAGCAAGGCAAGGAAAAGGAATCGTACAGTTTTCATATTACTTGGATTAGATAGAGCAATCATTAAATCAAGTAAATTTAAGACCTTTTTTTGAATTAAAGAAATTTTTATTCTCTCTTACAAAAATTGCGTAAATCCGTTAAAAATGCCTATATTGTAAAGTTTATTTAAGGAAATAGATTTCAATATGGATAAAGTCAGGGTAATTGAGATTAAGAAGAGCGTTTTTGCGGAGAACGAACAGGACGCAAATGCCCTCAGGCAGGAGCTTAAGGACAGGGGAGTATATCTGCTGAATCTTATGTCCGCTCCCGGAAGCGGCAAGACAACCACCCTCATCAAGACTATCAATCTCCTTAAGGATAAACTGCGCATAGCGGTTATGGAGGCTGACATAGACAGCGACGTGGATGCCGTCAAGATAAAGGAAGCAACGGGCATCCAGTCCATTCAGCTGCATACCGGAGGTATGTGCCACCTGGACGCGGAGATGACCCGCCAGGGCCTTGACGGCCTTGACCTTGACGGCGTAGACCTGGTGATCCTTGAGAATGTGGGAAACCTTGTCTGCCCTGCGGAGTTCGATACGGGAGCAGCACGCAACGCAATGATCCTCTCCGTTCCTGAAGGCCACGACAAGCCTCTCAAGTACCCCCTTATGTTCTCCGTATGCGACGTCGTGGTCATCAACAAGATGGACGTTGCCCCGTATTTTGACTTCGACCTTGAGAAATGCAAGGAGTATATAGCAATGCGCAACCCCAACGCCAAGGTCATTCCCATCTGCGCAAAGACGGGAGAGGGCGTTGAAGCCTTCGCACAATGGCTCCTTGAGCAAGTACAAACCTTGAAACACTAAAGAAACCACGCATATGCCTGAAATGTCAAGCAAATTTGTCCCCAAGCACAAGGGAGACAAGAACCCCAACCCAAAACTCATCAAGTTTGTCCGCAAGGTAACGGACCGCGTTCCCGGAAAGATCAAGATGACCACGGACGCCCCTGAATACTGGGGCCTGGCCTGTATCTTCGAGGACGAACTGGACGCAACTACACGCGAAGCCGCCCTCGACCTCCTGCTGGATATGCTTCCAAAGAAGATGCTCAAGGTACGCGAGCACCGCACTTATCAGCTCCTGCACCAATGGAACGCAGAAAAGCATTACACCCCGGACGACAAGTCCTTTGACGAACTCCTGGACACCCTTGCATTCTATGGAATGCTGGAGTACGACTACGGTGACAAGTACACCAAGGATGGCCCGGTTCCCGGTACAACCTACAACAGGGAAGACCGCATATACTGGGTGCCCCTCTTTGTTCCGGGATCAGCGGAGTATACCAATATGAACACGGAGCTGATGGACCGCCATCCCGAGCTTGCAATGTTCTTTGAGAGGATGACATTCCTCCCGCTGGAGAAGGTTACGCCTTTCGTCCCTATGGGCGGCGCAGGAATAGGAATGCACGTCATCCCGGTGGAGAAAGCCATCTCAATGCAGAACGAGGCCATCGACATAGAGAAGATATCATACTGGCTCAAGCGCTACGAGGGCCATATCGCCGCAGGAATCTGTTCCTGCCGCTATGGCCGCAAGAAGCTTGACGAGGGCTGCGCCGATGACTACCACGACTGGTGCCTTGGCGTTGGCGATATGGCGGAATACCTTGTTGAGACAAGGCGCGGCCGCGCTGTCACATACGACGAGGCAATGGAAATCCTCAAGCGCGCGGAAGATAACGGCTACGTCCACCAGGTGACCAACATTGACGGAGAGGGAAAGGTCTTTGCCATATGCAACTGCAACGTGAAGATCTGCAACGCCCTTCGTACTTCACAGCTGTTCAATACCCCAAACCTTTCACGCAGCGCATATGTTGCCAAGGTTGATCCCAAGAACTGTGTGGCCTGCGGCCGATGCGTAGAATACTGCCCCGCAGGTGCAGTCAAACTGGGCCAGAAGCTCTGCACAAAGAGCGGGGAAGTGCAGTACCCCAAGCAGGAGCTTCCTGACGCTTCAAAAGACCGCCTGCCCGGCTCACATTGCCGTACAGGGCTACCTCAAGAAGGCTGCCGAAGGCAAATACAAAGAGGCCCTGGAGCTTATCAAGAGGGAGAACCCGTTCCCCGCAGTGTGCGGCCGCGTCTGCAACCGCCGTTGCGAGGACGCCTGCACACGCGGAACCATAGACCAGCCAATTGCAATTGACGCTGTCAAGAAGTTCATCGCAGACCAGGACCTGAATGCGGAGAACCGCTTCGTTCCGGAGATAGTGATAGCCTCCAACAGGGGACCCTGGAAGGAGAAGGTCGCAATCATTGGCGCAGGCCCTGCAGGCCTCAGTTGCGCATATTACCTTGCTACACAGGGTTATTCACCTACAGTATTCGAGAAAGACGAGGAACCGGGCGGAATGCTCCGCTACGGCATCCCTTCATATAAGCTGGAGAAGGACGTAATCAAGGCCGAGATTGACATAATGCGCGAGATTGGCGTTGAGATACGCACCGGCGTGGAAGTAGGAAAGGACATTACCATTCAGCAGCTGCGTGAAGAGGGCTACAAGGCCTTCTACGTGGCCATAGGATGCCAGGGAGGCAAACTCCCCGGCATAACCGGGGAAACCCTCCCTGGCACCACTACGGCCATCGACTTCCTCCACAAGGCCAACACCGGCAGCGTGAAGCTGTCCGGAAAGGTGGTCGTAGTGGGAGGCGGAAACGTTGCCATTGACGCCGCCCGCGTTGCAAAGCGCAGTGGTGCGGAACAGGTTACAATGCTATCGCTTGAGACGGAGGACATTATGCCCGCATCCCTCGAAGAGAGGACTGAAGCCCGCGAGGACGGCGTTGTAATCAACCCGGGCTGGGGCCCCAAGGAAGTGCTTGGCACGGACAAGGTACAGGGCATCGTCTTCAAGAAATGCACCTCCGTATATGACAAGGACGGACGCTTCGCACCTGCCTATGACGACTCTGAACTCATTACGCTTGACGCCGATATGGTCATCTTTGCCATCGGCCAGACAGTGATCCTCAAGGACCTTCTCAAGGACACCAAGGTTGAGTTCTTCCGCGGCGTTTACCCCGTTGCAGACAAGCTTACATACCAGACCGCAGAGGAAGACATCTTTGTGGGCGGAGACGTCTACACCGGGCCTAAATTCGCCATAGACGCCATTGCCGCCGGCAAGGAAGGAGCAGAGTCCATCCACCGCTATGTGCAGCACGGACATATGACCATAGGCCGCAACAGGCGCGACTTCATAGAACTGGACAAGGAGAACATCTCCGTAGAATCCTACGACAATTCTTCACGCCAGGTAGAAGGCTGCGCCAAGCGGGACGACAAGTTCACCGAGTATCACCTCACCCTGACGGAAGAGCAGGTTCGCAAGGAGACGGCCCGATGCCTTTCCTGCGGCGCCTCCGTGGTTGATGAGAATCGATGCATAGGTTGCGGCGTCTGCACAACCAAGTGCGCATTCGACGCAATCCACCTGTACCGCGAGAACGCTGACGCTAGCAATATGGTCATCTCAGAGGACAAGTTCAGCGCCATCCTCCCGTATATGGTCAAGCGCACCGGCAAGATCCTCTTTAAGAAGAAGTAATGCACGAACTGGGAATCGTATTCTACATTATCAGGGACGTCAAGGCGGCCGCCGCGGAGAACAGCGTCCAGCGCATCTCCGCCGTTGTGATGAACATTGGCGAGGTGTCCACCGTGGTTCCTGAATACTTGACGGACTGCTGGCGATGGGCTGCTGACAAGGAGCCCCTGCTCAAAGGAAGCGAACTCAAGATAAATATGATTCCAGCCGTCACCCAATGCCAGGATTGCGGACAGGAATACGAGACCGTCAAGTACGGCAAGACCTGTCCGCACTGCGGCAGCGGAAATACCTTCCTGCTTAAGGGAAATGAGGTTGAAATAAAGGAAATTGAAGTACCAAATAATTAATAATCAATAAATTATGGCTTGTTTTATTGTTCCCCTGGTACAGGCTGCGGCCACCAGCCTTTACAGGAAACTGAACGCAAAGGGCATTTCCAGCCCTGATGCATCCGCGCTCAAGCGCAATGTCCCGGCTTTGGAGAAAATGCTCTGGGGCGGTTCAGTAATGCTCATAGTGGATCACATCATCAACGGAGAACTCACCTGGAGATTCCCGTTCTTCACTGCCCTTGGCAAAGTAGGCGGCGGGGAAGTGATGCTCAAGGAGATGCTCACCGTAGGTGTTCCAATGTCCGTAATAGTTACGGCCTGCTGGGCTGTCTATGCCCTGCTCAAGGAGCACCGCCGCAAAGTTGCTACATCATAATTAACTATAAACCTAACTGTTAACTTAAAATGTTTTTCCACGTTTATGGCGAGCACGCGCTCGCTCAGTGGGGTATGTTGCTGGTAGTTCTTATCGGCCTCATCCTCCTCAATGAATTCGCCCGCAGGACCAAGACCGGCGGACGCATAATGTTCTTTGTAATCCCTGCAATCCTCACAGTTTACTTCCTTGCAATTGCAATAGGAGCGGCTTCAGGAGCAGAGTGGGCACTTAAGAACCAGACGTATATGTATATGAACGGATGGTTCCATTATGCCAAGCTGTATGCCGCGCTCACGGGCTGTATCGGCTTTATGATGATCAAGTACAAATGGGGAATCGGAGCCAAGCATTGGTTCAAACCATTCCCGTTCGTGATCGTAGCCATCAACATTCTCATTGCAGTGGCTTCTGACTTCGAGTCCGCAATCAACGGCTGGAACAGCTGGTGGCTTTCAAGCGAAGGTGTGTGGCTGTATGGCGGATGGCACAATGTGATGAACGGCGTTGCCGGTATACTTAACATCCTCTGTATGACAGCCTGGTGGAACGTATACGCTTCCAAGGACAAGAAGGATATGATCTGGGCCGATATGACCTGGGTTTACATTGTCATCTACGACATATGGAACTTCGCATACACCTACAACTGCCTTCCTACACACTCCTGGTACTGCGGTATCGCACTGCTTCTTGCACCTACAATCGCAGCCATTTGCTGGAACCGCGGAGGTTGGATCCAGAACCGTGCAAACACCCTTGCAATTTGGTGTATGTTCGCACAGGTATTCCCTCTGTTCCAGGAGACATTCCACGACGGATTCCACAAGTTCAACTGGGTTGTACTCCCTACAACCTATGCCGACGGAACCCTTAACGGAATAGTAGAAGGCGGAGCCGCAAATGTCAACCCTACAGCTATGACTGTAATCAGCGCACTTGCCCTCATTACCAACATCATAGCCCTGGGATACATCATTTACGTTTCCAAGAAGCGCCATATTAATCCTTACAAGGAAGATGTCTTCATCAACCAGAAGTACTATAAGGATTCAATGGCCCGTGCAGATGTAGATTAATGAAATCCCTTATCATAGCTTTATTACTGATGTCTCCGGCTCCCACCGGAGACATCTGGAATCTGCCCCCTCTTAAACCGGAGACAGGCCGGTATACTCAGGAATGGAACAATCTGAGCAGAAACTATAATGTTCCGGAGTGGTGGAGGGAAGCCAAATTTGGCGCCTGGTCCCATTGGGATCCCCAGTCCGCACCGGAAGACGGGGACTGGTATTCCCGCGGGATGTACCAGGAAGGGCGCGAACAGTACAGGTACCACCTGGAGCATTACGGCCATCCATCCGAATATGGTTATAAGGATATTTGCAACGACTGGAACATAGATCTGTGGGATCCTGAGGACCTGATGCAGCTTTATATCCGAATGGGCGCAAGGTATTTTGTGGCAATGGGCAACCATCACGACAATTTCGACTGCTGGGATTCTGCCTATCAGCCCTGGAATTCCGTGAACGTGGGGCCGCATAAGGATATCGTGGGGATATGGAAGGAAGTCGCGGCAAAATACGATATGCCTTTTGGAATCGGTTTCCACGCCACTCCCGCAAGGACGTACGGCCAGTTTATGACAGTCCGCTACCGCAGTGACAGGAACGGCCCATATGCAGGAGTACCATACGATGCTATGCAGACCAAGGAGGACGGCAAAGGCAAGTGGTGGGAAGGCCTTGATCCGAAGGATCTTTATGGCCCGGAACATCACGACGGACGCAATTCCCTTGACACCCCGTTCGCGGACCAGTTTATGTGGCGTGTGGACGATGCCATCAGGAAGTACCAGCCTGATATGATCTACTTTGACGACCACGCCGGAGATTCCCAGATCGATCTTGGAATCAATATGGGAATAGGCAGGCTGACGCCCCAGATTCTGGAGAACTTCTACAACATTGCTGACAAGAGAACTGAAGGAAACCGTCAGGTTGTGGCCACTTTCAAGGGCGTGGGAGGCAGGTATGACAGTTTCCAGAATTCTCCAGAACTTCTTCCTTTGGTTGACAGGAGCCTTGTGAAGAGCACGGAGTTCTATACGGAGGATGACATAATGGCTTTCCCGTTCCAGACGGAAGTAAGCCTCCAGGAATGGCATTACAAGGCGGGGGTTCCGTATCGTCCGGCATCTGAGATCATCCTGAGGCTTATGCAGAACGTGTC
>CACWLD010000036.1:19062-20752 GCA_902761655.1 uncultured Bacteroidia bacterium
GGGAGAGGAAACATTGATCCGGAAGCCCGTCAGATCTGCGAGGACATTGGCCGTTGGCTGGATGTGAACGGTGCAGCTGTATACGGATCAAGGCCTTTTGACTGCTGGGGAGACGAGCACGTCCTGTACACCAGGAAAGACGGTCGCATATACGTAACCCTTATCGATTGGAACGGGGAAGACATTACCCTTGCTCCTCTTTCTTCAAACGCCCCGTCCGTGGGCAAAGTCCGCAAGGTACGGCTTCTTGGCGACAGGAAAGCCCGCTTCCGTTTTAAGCAAACTCCGGAAGGACTGGTGATAAAAGTCCGCCGTCTGGGCAAGACCGACAGTGGAATCAAGGACGAGACCCTTGCCGCCGGCTTCAAGGTGTTGGAGATAAGCCACACTAAGGGTTGGTTCAATGACGATGACCCCGGAGTGTCAACCATTGGTTGGGATCGCGTATGCAACCTTGGACAGGGGGATTTCAATAATGACCTGTATGTCACTTCTACGGAAGGCGATGTTTGGGAAACTTCTTTCAAAGGCAGGAAAGTGGCTGTTTTAGCCCCTACAGGGCCCGAATACGGTACAATGAGGATAATCCTCGACGGAATGGATTGCGGGGCTGTAAACCTGCAAAACGGCGCAAATCTGTCTCATCAGCAAAAAGTCTTCTCCTATAGATGCAAGAAGAGGGGAGATCACCGGATTCAGATTGTCTGTTATTCCGGACGGGCTGCGATAGATGCCTTGGTAATCAAATAAAGAAAGGCTGCCAAACGGCAGCCTTTCTTTTATGTCATTGCCGGATTGACCGGCAATCTGTCTATTAATTCCAACCTGGGTTCTGGTTCAGGTTCTCGTTCTGCTCAACGGTGTTGTAAGGGAACGGCATGCGCTCGTTCTTTCCTGCCTTGAAGCCGTAATCTGTGTTGTAGTAAGCGTCGCTGTAGTCAACAACAAGGTGGTGAGGTCTTCCGGTAGGCTCTCCGGTATTAGGATCGTAGAAGTCATCGTAGAATGAAGGAACTTCCTTGCCCTGATCCTTGAGAACGGTTGCGGCGTCGCCCCAGCGTACGAGGTCAGCGAAACGGCATCCCTCTACGAACATCTCGAAGCGCTTCTCCTGCTTTACGTTATCCATTGTAAGGGCGCTGTAAGTAGGAGCACCTGCGCGCTCTGCTACCATATTGAGGTACTGCAGACCGTCGTTGTCGTTGGTCATTGCGCAAGCCTCGGCATAGAGCAGGAGAACTTCTGCGTAACGCATTACGTTCTGGTTCTCGTGGGTGTTGGAGTCTGTGTTGGCGTTGAGGTCTGCTTTACGTGGAGCCCTCTTCATTGAGAAGTAACCAACGCTTCCAAAGTAGTGGTAACCAGGCTGGATACCGATCTTTGGACTCATCCTCTTCTCTTCTACGGTCAGGTTCTCGTAACCGTTCCAGTCAAGCTCCTCGATCATCTCGTCATAGGACATGATCCAAGCTTTCCTACGGTATGAGTCAGGCTCGTGGCTCATAATGGCCTCCACGAAAGACTTTGAAGGGTTGCCGCCACCGCCCCAGCCCTCGGACTGGATGATCTTGGACGGGAGCACCTTGCCCCAGAATCCACCGTTTCCTGAACGCCACATATCGGCCTGGTTGGCCTGGCCGTGGTTCTTTCCGGTGAGACGTACGCCAGGGAAGTCAAGATAGTTGAGGTC
>CACWLD010000037.1 GCA_902761655.1 uncultured Bacteroidia bacterium
TAGTTGGCTATCCAGGACTCGTAGCGGTTGTTGAGGCCGGTGAGGTATTCAAGGCTGATGGATTGCTCGTATTCACGGCCGCGCTTCTGGATCTGGGATACCAGGCGGGGTATGGAGGAGCGGATGTATATGAGCAGGTCCGGCAGCTTGACCATTGACATCATAAGGTCGAAGAGCTGCATATAGGTGTCATAGTCCCGCTGGGAAAGGTTGCCCAGGTCACGGTTGTTGGCCACGAATATGAAAACGCCCTCCAGGATGGTTCTGTCCTGGATTATCACTTCCTTGGAATTGGCAATCTCAAGGGTGTCGCGGAACCTCTGGGCAAGGAAATAAGTCTCAAGGTTGTACGACCAGCGCTTGGTCTCAAGGTTGTACGACCAGCGCTTGATGTCCTTGTAGTAATCTTCCAGATAAGGGTTGTATGTCACGGACTCGAATTTGGGTATCCATCCGTAGTGCTCCGCAAGCATTGTGGTGAGCGTTGTCTTGCCGCAGCCTATGTTTCCTGCTACTCCTATGTGCATATATTATTGTCCGGTAAGTTTCACAAATTTAACAAAGGTTTGCTAAATTTGTATTCTAATCCCTTTGTGGAATGTTAAATATCCGCCATTTCTTCTTTAACCCTTTCCAGGAAAGGTCATACATAATCTGGGACGGCTCCCTCAAGGGCGCTGTCATCGATCCCGGGTTTATGGAAGAGGAAGAGGGGCGGGAGTTTTTCTCCACAGTCCGGACACTGGGCCTGGACATCCAATGCATACTTCTGACACACGCCCATATAGACCATATCTATGGGGTGGCAGCCTGTCTCAGGGAGTTCCCCGGAATCAAGGTTTATATGAGTCCGGAGGAAAGATTTGTCAAGGACCACGCTGACCTGATGGCCCAGATGATGCGTATGCCCAACCCGGACACTTCCTGGGACACAGTGGACCTGTTTGACGGACAAATAGTTGAGTTTGGAGAAACGCGCCTGGAGGTGATTTCTACCCCGGGGCACTCTCCCGGAAGCGTATGCTTCCTTTGCCCTGCCAGCGGGGACCTGTTCAGCGGAGACACGCTGTTTGCAGGCTCAATTGGCCGTTCAGACCTGCCTGGAGGGGATTATGACAAGGAAATTGCATCTATCACGGTCAAGCTCATAGGCCTGGACAGCGACACAAGCGTACACCCGGGCCACGGATGGGACACGACCATAGGGGAAGAGAGGGCTCGCAACCCGTTTTTGTCAAATGGATAAGTTCATAAAAATACGAGGCGCCAAGGCCCACAACCTGCAGAATATAGACGTAGACATTCCGCGCGACAAGTATGTGGTGGTCACCGGCCTCAGCGGAAGCGGCAAATCATCGCTTGCCTTTGACACAATATATGCCGAAGGCCAGCGCCGCTATATGAACACCCTTTCCCCGTATGCCAAGCACTTTATGGGCATACTGGAGAAGCCCCAGGTGGAGAGCATCGAGGGCCTGAGCCCAATCATTGCCATTGAGCAGAAAACCACCGGAAACAACCCGCGCTCTACGGTTGGCACCATCACTGAAATCTACGACTTCCTGCGCCTGCTTTACGCCAGGGCGTCGCGCGCATACTCCCCCGCCACGGGCAAGGAGATGATCAAGTACTCTGACGAGCAGATAGTCTCAATGATCCTGTCCAACTACCACGGCCGCAAATGTATGCTGCTGGCGCCGCTGATCCGCGGCCGAAAGGGCCACTACAGGGACCTATTCGAGCAGCTTCGCAAGAAAGGGTACACACAGGTGCGCATAGACTCCGAGATCACCAACCTGCAGGAAGTTGAGTCCGTAGACCGCTACAAGGCGCACTTCATTGAACTGGTGGTGGACAAACTCAAGCCGGGTGACGGCGATGAAAAGCGCATCCGGGACTCCGTGATGACCACCCTGAACCTTGGAAAAGGCTCCCTTGCGGTATATGACCTTGAAAAGGGCACGCTGGAGCATTTCTCCAAGCACCTGGTGGATCCGGAGAGCGGCATTTCCCTGCAGGAGCCGGCTCCGCACACTTTCTCGTTCAATTCCCCGGAAGGCTACTGCCCGCACTGCAAGGGCCTTGGGATGATAGTGGACGTGAACATAGACAGCATTGTTCCGGACAAGAGCGTGAGCATTGCGGACGGAGGCATCGTCCCGCTGGGAAAAGTGCGCGAGAACCGCAAGTACGACATCATCCGCGCAATTGCGCGCAAGTATGACTTCTCAATATATGAGCCAATCTCCGAGGTTCCGGACGAGGCGCTCAGCCACATAATCTTCGGTTCAGACGACTTCTTCCGCATTGGCGACGGACGCGATGCGGAAATGGTGAACTTTGGCGGCATAGTGGACGACATAGACCAGAAAGTGGTGTGCCCCGTATGCGGAGGCACACGCCTGAACCCCAACGCAAGGCTCTTCAAGATAGACGGCAAATCCATCGACCAGGTGGCCGCGATGGAGATCAGCGAGCTGCAGGAGTGGCTGAAAGCACTCCCTGCAAAGCTGAACTCCAGGGAGAACGCCATAGCGTACGACATCCTCAAGGAGCTCAACGAGCGCGTCGGCTTCCTCATTGACGTGGGGCTGGAGTACCTCACGCTGGACAGGGCAACCGCATCGCTCTCCGGAGGAGAGGGGCAGCGCATCCGCCTGGCCACGCAGATAGGCTCCAAGCTGGTGAACGTGCTATACATCCTGGACGAACCGTCCATTGGCCTGCATCAGAGGGACAACCATAAGCTGATATCGTCGCTCAAGAAACTCCGCGACGAGGGCAACAGCATAATTGTAGTGGAGCACGACCAGGAGACAATGGCCCAGGCGGACTGGATTGTGGACGTAGGCCCCGGAGCGGGAAAGCTGGGCGGAAGGATATGCTACAACGGGCCCGCAAATCCCGGCAAGGATATCAAGAAGAGCATTACTCTGGACTACCTTCAGGGAAGGGAAAGCATAGACGTGCCGCAGACCAGGCGCAAGGGGAACGGCAAGTTCGTGGGGATTCGCGGAGCAAGCGGAAACAACCTCAAGGACCTTGACGTGGACTTCCCCCTGGGCTGCTTCATTGGCGTGAGCGGAGTGAGCGGCAGCGGCAAGTCTTCGCTGATCAACGAGACGCTGATGCCGGTGCTCAAGAACCTCATACAGCACGCGAAGCTGCGGCCGCTGCCGTACAGGGAGGTTGTAGGCGTAGAGAACATAGACAAGCTCATAGAGATAGACCAGAGCCCCATAGGCAAGACCCCGCGAAGCAATCCGGCTACCTTCACCGGCGTGTTCACGGACATTCGCGACCTGTTCGGGAACACCCCGGATGCTAAGGTCAGGGGGTTCAAGGCTGGGCGCTTCTCCTTCAATGTGGCGGGAGGAAGGTGCGAGGCGTGCAACGGAGCCGGCATAAAAGTGATTGAAATGAACTTTTTGCCGCCGGTGAACGTTGTATGCGAGGAGTGCCGCGGACAGCGATACAAAGAAGACACGCTGGCCGTGAAGTATAAAGGCAAGAGCATTAACGACGTCCTTGAGATGCCCATAAGCGAGGCTTATGAGTTCTTCAAGAGCATTCCAAAGATATCCCAGAAGCTCAAGGCCCTGGTGGACGTGGGTCTGGGATACGTCCATCTGGGACAGTCTTCCGTTACTCTTTCCGGAGGAGAAAGCCAGCGCATGAAACTTGCAGCAGAATTGTTCCGCAAGGCTACGGGAGATACCCTGTACATACTTGACGAGCCCACCACCGGACTGCACTTCCAGGACATAAAAGTGTTGCTGAACGTGCTCCAGAAGCTGGTGGACCAGGGAAATACAGTGATAATAATAGAACACAACCTGGACATACTCAAGAGCGTGGACTATATAATTGATATGGGACCTGACGGAGGCGGACGCGGCGGACGGATAGTGGCCAGCGGAACGCCGGAGGAACTGGCGGAGAATCCCGCTTCCGTTACCGGACCTTATTTGAAAACCGTACTTAACAACAAGATATGACAAAGATTGAAGCAGCCCGCGATGAATATCGCAACTGGTGTACCGCCGTTGGCGTATGCACGCTGGACGATCTTAACGCCCTTCTGGAAGAAGGCCGCGGAATTGAGCTGATAAACCTGTGCGAGGCCAGGCAGGAGCGCAAGTACGCCGGCATTGCCAACCAGATCTATTTCCTTCGCGACCACGTCCACATTGTAATGATATCAGGACCGTCTTCCAGCGGAAAAACTTCATCGTCCCTGCGCATAGCACAGCAGTGCCGTGTGCTTGGAATCACCCCCAAGGTGGTGGAGATGGACAACTATTTCCACAACAGGGAGAACACCCCAAGAGACGAGAAAGGAGAATATGACTTCGAGGCCCTTGAGGCAATGGACATAGAACTGCTGAACGACCACCTCAACAGGCTCCTGAATGGAGAAGAGGTGGAGATTCCCAAGTTCGACTTCACCAAGGGAGAGAGGACCTGGGTTGGAAACACCCTTAAGCTGGGAGACAACGACATCCTGTTTATGGAAGGAATCCACGCCCTGAATCCCGCCCTTACCCCCACGGTGGACCAGCACAAGATATTCCGCATTTACATATCAGCCCTCTCAGCCCTTCCCGGCGGAGAGAAGGTGCACAACTCCACCACTGACAAGCGCCTCCTGAGGCGCATCGTGCGCGACAACCGCACCCGCGGGGCCGGGCCGGAGGATACCATCCTCCGCTGGCCAAGCGTCCGCGCCGGAGAGACCAAGAACATTTTCCCGTTCGAGGAGAATGCGGACGTAATGTTCAACTCCTCAACCCTTTACGACCTGCCGTTGCTCAAATATTATGCTGAGCCACTGCTGGAAAACATCAAGGAATCTTCCCCCGCCTATGAAAAGGCCACCAAGTTGTTGAAATTCCTGGAGGCTGTCAAGGCGCTCAAGCCTAAGGAGATTGCGGCCGTTCCGCCAACTTCAATAATGAGAGAATTCATAGGAGGACAAACTTTATAGGATATGTGGCTTTGGATGACCCTGGGCTCAGCCCTGATGCTGGGCATATATGACGTTTTCAAGAAACAGGCGCTCAAGAACAACAGCGTACTGTGGGTGCTGCTGGCAGCTACGGCCCTCTCCACCCTGTTCCTCTCCCCTTTCCTGTCTTCAGGACCGGTGGAAGACCACCTGAGGCTGGTTCTCAAGGCGGTGCTTGTCACCACCTCCTGGGTCAGCGGTCTCATCGGCCTCAAGCTCCTGCCCATCACCACGGTGAGCACTCTCAAGGCCTCCAGGCCTTTCTTTGTGGTGCTCTTCTCCATTGTGCTGTTCGGGGAGCAGCTGAACGGCTGGCAGTGGGCGGGCGTAGCCCTGGCCCTGCTCGCCCTCACGCTGCTCAGCGGCGCCAGCAAGAAGGAAGGCATTGACTTCTCCAAGAGCAAGGGCGTGGCCGCTATGGCGGTGTCAATCCTTGCCGGAGTGGCAAGCGCACTGTATGACAAGAAGGTGGTGGCCAGTATGGATCCGCTTTTCCTGCAGAGCTGGTGCAACTTTTACATCACGGTCCTCCTGGCGCTTTGCATCCTTGTCAAGTCATTGCGCGACAAGGAGAACCGCGAGCGCTTCAAATGGGATTGGATGCTGGTGGTGATTGCCGTGTTCATCACGGGAGCGGATATGCTCTACTTCTTTGCGTTAAAACAGGACGGAGCGCTGCTCTCAGTGATTTCACTGATGCGCCGCTGCTCCGTAGTGGTAACTTTTGTGGTGGGGGCCATCGTCTTCAAGGAGAAGAACCTCAAGGCCAAGAGCCTGGACCTGGCTATCCTGCTCGCTGGAATCGTCTGCCTGGTACTGGGATCACAGTGATATCCGTGGTGACTCCAGCGCTTTCTTGAGCTGGTCGTCGTAACGGATGCGAAGCTTGATCCCGGCCTCCTGGAAATAGTATCTGACAACTATCTCTTCCTCTATCAAAGGTACAATCTCGTCCTTCTTGAGGCGGAGATAGTTTTCTTTGTCTATGTCCAGCGCCTTGTTAAGGGCCTCCAGCTGGTCTGCCATCGATTCCTTGAGGCCGTCGGACTCCAGCTCGCGCGTCATCTGGTCAAAGTAGGTCTTTGCGCTTGAGCGGTAGTCAAATTCCTTGTTCTTTGCAAAGGCCACGAAGTCCTCGTAGTCCGCATCGGAAAGGTGGAAGTCCTCAACCGCGGGGATGGAAGCGTGCTTCTTGACGAACTCCAGCGCATACTGCTCCAGGATTCCGCTGTATGACAGCGATACCGTAAGCCTGCTGTAAGGGTCCGAGCGGATAATGACGTCAGGCGTGATGCCGCCGCCGTCGCGCACGGTCCTGCCGCCTGCGGTCTTGAACTCAGTTGTAAGGGAATCAGGGATTGCTCCTACGCTGCCGTCCTCGTTGCGATGGCTGTAGTCAATGGCCTGGACGCATCGGCCGGAAGGCGTATAATACTTGGCCGTGGTCACCTTGAGCTGGCCGTTGTACGGCAACGGGCGGATGCTCTGCACAAGGCCCTTGCCGTATGTGCGGGTTCCCATTATGGTGGCCCTGTCATAGTCCTGGAGGGCTCCGGAAACAATTTCCGATGCGGAAGCGGTGCCTCCGTCAGTGAGCACTATTATGGGGAGCTCCGTATCCAGCGGAGCGGAGTTTGTCTTGTATTCGTGATTGTCCGACGGGTTGCGGCCCTTGGCGGTAACCACCAGCGAACCCCTTGGAACAAAGAGGCCTACGATCTGCACCGCCTCCTGGAGAATTCCGCCGCCGTTGCCCCTGAGGTCATACACAAGCTGCTTCATTCCCTGCTCCTTGAGGCTCTTGATGCCTTCCCTGACCACCTGGGAAACGTTCTCTGTAAAGCCGCTCTGATAGATATAGCCGGTGGTGTCGTTGATCATTCCAACGTATTCTACGTCAGGGAGATGTATGCGCTCGCGGGTGATGTTCACATCCTCTATTGCGCCCGTGCGGAGTTTCTTTACCTTGAGGACGAGCTTGGTTCCGGGAGTGCCTTTCATACGGTCGCTGCACTCCTGCGTGGTGAGGCCGATGACGCTTACGCCGTCAATTTCCATAACCTCGTCTCCGCAGACAAGGCCGGCCTTGTGGGCCGGGGAGCCCTCGTACGGCTCGTTGATGGAGACGTAACCGTTCACGTCCGGCTTGTAGATAACCGCGCCCACTCCACCGTAAGTACGGTTGAGCATCATCTGCAGGTCTTCGTTCTCCTCTTCAGGGATATATACGGTATATGGGTCCAGCGCCTCAAGCATTGCGTCCACTCCCACCCTTTCTATACGGTCTACGGGGAGTGTGTCTACGTAAGAATAATTGAGTTCCTGGAGAAGCGCCTTCTGGATTTCCGTCCATTTGCCCAGATTGAAATTCCTGGACTGTCCGAATGCAACCGTGCCACACAGCACGGCGGCTGCCAACATTATTATTTTCTTGCTCATATCTACTGCAAAAATAATAAATTTGTATTATGAAACTTATTTTTGGCACCTCCAATCGCGGCAAACTGCGCGAAGCATCCGATATCCTTGGTCCTGACTACCAGCTGGTATGTCCGGCCGATATGGGCATCACGGAAGACGTTGAAGAAACCGGAGAAACTCTTAAAGCAAATTCCATACTAAAGGCGGAACATATTTTCAATATCGCACACGCCGCCTGCTTCGCGGACGACACCGGCCTGGAGGTGGATGCGCTTGGCGGGGCGCCGGGCGTGCACAGTGCCCGCTATGCGGGCGAAGGGCACGACTTTGCCGCCAACCGCCGCAAGCTCCTGGCCGCAATGAAGGACGTCCCGGAGGAGCAGCGCACGGCCCGATTCCGCTGCGTTGTCACCCTCATTCTGGAGGACGGCCAGAAGCACTTCTTTGACGGCGTGGTTGAAGGCCGCATTGCCACGCAGGAGATGGGCACAATGGGCTTCGGCTACGATGCCGTATTCATCCCTGACGCCTTTCCGCGCTACACCATGGCGGAACTTGGGGAAGACTTGAAGAACAGCATCTCCCACAGGGGGATGTCCCTGCGCCTTATGGCGGACTGGCTTAAAGAGAACGTCAAGTGACAGGCAACACCCAGCTCATTGTCCTTTCCCTTACCAAGTTCAAGGACAACGCCATTGTGCTCCACTGCCTGAGCAGGGAGCACGGCAGGCGCAGTTTCATTGTGAACGTGGGCAAGGGCGGCTCTATGGCAATGTTCCTGCCCCTGAGCATCCTTGAAGCCGATATCATAGAGAATCCCAAGTCCCAGCTTGCCCGCGCCAAGAACATATCAGCCCTCTACCCCCTCTACAGCCTCCGGAGCGATATGTACAAGAACTCCATAGCAATGTTCCTGTCCGAAGTGCTCTACCGCAGCATCCGCGACGGCTTCTACGAGGAAGGCCTCTTTGACTGGTGCCGCGGCAGCATCCTGACCCTGGACTCCCTGGAAAGGGACTTCTCCAACTTCCACCTGCGCTTCCTGCTGGAGTACGCCCAGGCGCTGGGATTCGCGCCTTCGCTGGAGGCGCTCCTCCCCTTTGCCGGGGACTCCCTCCCCCAGATAAAATCCCTCCTCCAAAGCTCCTTCACGGAGACCCTGCTCCTCCCCCTCACCGGCGAGCAGAGAAACAGGATAGCCGACATACTTTTGCAGTACATCGGCTATCATAGTGAATGCTCCCTCAACGTCCAGTCCCTCAAAGTGCTGAGGGAGATCTTTGCCTAGGTCATCACATAAAGATATACCTTAGGACGAACAGGACAAAGAGAACCCACATTGCCGGGGATATCTTCTTGATGTTCTTGGTGCAGGCGTTGATGACAACGTAAACGATGATACCAAGGAGGATACCGTGGGCAATACTGTAGGTAAGAGGCATCATTGTGGCGGTAATGAATGCAGGGATGGCCTCTGAGTAGTCTGACCAGTCAATTTCCCTGATAGGAGACATCATCATAACTCCTACTACTACCAGAACGGCTCCGGTAGCGGCTGAAGGGATTGCCAGGAACAGAGGAGAGAAGAAGAGGGCCAGTACGAAGCAAACCACTACCGTGAAAGAGGTGAGGCCGGTGCGGCCGCCCTCGGTAACTCCGGATGCGCTCTCGATATATGTTGTGGTGGTTGAAGATCCCAGGCAGGCGCCGGCGGTGGTGGCGATGGCATCGGCAAGGAAGATCTTGTCAAAGCTCTCCACCTTGCTGTCCTTGTCAATCATATTGGCCTTCTCCGCAACGCCCACTACAGTTCCAATTGTATCGAACATATCGATGCAGAGGAATGTGAGCACCACGATGAGCATATCAAGGGACAGTATCTGGCTCCACTCGAACTTCATAAATACAGGAGCGATGGAGGCAGGTGTGGAGATGATTCCGTCCAGATGGGTGATTCCGAAAGGAATACCGATAAGGGTGGTTGCAAGGATGCCGATGAGGACGCCTCCCTTGACCTTGAGCACTACCAGGATGGAAGTGAGCAGAAGGCCTATCGTAAAGAGGACGCTGTTGGCGGTGGTGAGATCTCCGAGGGTAACCAGGGTGGCGTCATCGTTGACGATGATTCCTGCGTTCTGCAGGCCGATGAAAGCGATGTAAAGGCCTATACCTGCTCCAATGGCTTTCTTAAGTGTGTCAGGGATTGCCTTTACAATGAGGTCGCGGACCTTGGTTACGGAAAGGATGATGAAGATGATACCCTCAAGCAGGATGGCTGTCAGGGCAAACTGCCAGCTGTATCCCATAGTAAGGCATACGGTGTAAACGAAGAAGGCGTTCAGACCCATACCCGGAGCAAGAGCGAAAGGCTTCTTGGCATAGAGAGCCATTACCAGCGTACCTATGATGGCCGCCAGTGCGGTTGCCGTGAACACGGCGTTGGTAGGCATACCCTGGTCAGCCAGAGCACTGAAAATGCTGGGGTTGACGGCCAGGATATAGGCCATAGTCAGGAACGTGGTGATTCCCGCTATGATCTCTGTCCGGACATTGTGCTTCTGGGGATCAAATCCGAAAAGCTTTGAGAAAAACGGTGACATAGTTTAGATTTTAGTTTAAGACTTAGAATACCCATTTTGTTCCGATGCAAGGCATAACGTTGAAGCCTGCCATACCTGCAAAGTTGTAGCTGAACTCAACCTCGCCACCAAGGTTGAAGTGGTCGCCGATTCCAAACCAGAGCTGAGGCTCGGACAGGAATACGGTGTGGTCAACCTCCCACCAGAGATCTGCGAAGCCGCTGAAGCGGAGTTTAGGAACTCCAAAGAGATCCTGCAGACCCCATACTGCAGTGAACTGCAGGGGAACGTTTGTAGGCAGATGCACGAACTTCTTGTAGAGGGCCTTGAGATTGAGGGTGTTCTTGAAGTCTCCTGAATGCAGGAAATAATCTACACCAAAGAGGAACGCGCTGTTCACAGGGAACGCAAAGCCCAGATCAGAGGTTGCGCCGAATCCTCCGTTGTACTCTACCTGAAGGCTCAGAGGAGCGAGTGCGCTGTCGCCCCAGAAATTGAGGCAGCGTGCAATCTCAAAGTAGGTGTTGTTGGGAGAAACTACGGTGTTGCCCTCGCGGTAGTTGTAATCGTAATCGATGAAGAAGAAAGTGTTTCCCCAGTTATCCTGGTGGAAACCCT
Organism: uncultured Bacteroidia bacterium; assembly: GCA_902761655.1. Classification (GTDB taxonomy): domain Bacteria; phylum Bacteroidota; class Bacteroidia; order Bacteroidales; family UBA932; genus Cryptobacteroides. The sequence goes on from CACWLD010000037.1 coordinate 10,627, forward strand.
CCAGAGTGGTGGTGAAGTGCTTTCTGCCAAGGTCGTAGAAAGTCTGGAAATTGGTCTGGGCACTTGCGGAAATGGCAAATGCGCACACAGCGATCGCTGCAATGAATAATTTCTTTTTCATAGATATAATTAGAATGATAAAAACTTACTCCGGAAACTCCATAACCTTGAGGACGGAATCTATCTTGGCGTCCTTGGAGAACTCTACGGTCCTGGGACAGTCCACAAGGTCTATGAGGAAATTGATGTAAATATCCTTGGGGTTGAATTTCTTGACAAGCCTGTATGCGGCGGCAATGGTGCCTCCAGTGGCAAGCAGGTCATCGTGGATAAGGCAGACGTCATCCTCAGTGATCGCCCCTTTGTGGATCTCTATGGTATCCGGGCCGTACTCCTTCATATAGGTCTCGGAAACCACGTCGGCAGGGAGCTTGCCCTTCTTGCGCACGAGCACGAAGCCTGCGCCCAGACGTATTGCCAGGTCCGTTCCCAGCAGGAAACCCCTGGATTCAAGGCCCACAACCTTTGTGATGCCTTTGTCCTTATATGTCTCGTAAAGCCTGTCCGAGAGTTCTTTCAGGCATTTTGGATTAAGAAGGAGGGTTGTGATGTCCTGGAACATTATCCCTTTCTGAGGGAAATCCGGGACAACCCTGATATTGGCAATCAATTCTTCGGTGGTCATACACGTATTTTGACTAGTTACTAACAAATTTACTCCTAATGCAAATCATTCGGAAGAAAACTTATCAGCACATATCAAAAAGTTTTCAACAGGTAGCATTGTGCATATACGACAGAGTCTGTGACTCAAAAGTGCTTTCGGCGTCAAGCCTGCTTTGTGGCACTTTTGAGTCACAGACTCTGTCGTATACTAACCTATTAGTATTTATTTGGACGTCCAGGGGTAGGGAGGTTTACTGAAACGGCCTCTCCTGCCTTGTGGGCGTACTTGAGCGGTGTTGCAATACCTACACCTGTGCCGGTGAACTCACATCCGGGGATGGCGGAGAACTTGACGGGTGCGGTAAGGGTGATGGTATCTGCCGGTGGTTCCTGCTGTCCCTGCTGCCCGCCGAAGCCGCGGAAGCGCGGTGCAGGCTGGATGGAAGCGATGGTAACCTTGTTGCCTCCTATGAGGACAAGCTGGCCCGGACGGAAGTCACCGGAATTGGCAACCTTGACCTGGGTATCGCCAACCTTGACGGCATCCCTGAGAACTGTGCTTCCCTGGGTGCCTACGGTAGCGACCATTACAACCTCCTGGTTGTTCTTGTCACCGATATAGATCCTCTGGCCGGGAACGAGGCCGTCCACTGAAGTGAACAGGATGTTGTCCGCTCCTGCATTCAGGTCTGCGGCAAGGCTGAAGTTGGGCTGCGTACGGAAATCGTACTTGTTGTTGTCAGTATCGTATCCGTCAGGGAAACGTCCGGAACTCAGGTTAGGCGTTGCCACGTTCAAGGTAGGAGTATAATAGTATGACTGGTCCGTGATTGCAGGGGTATTCACAAAGTTACCCATCATATGGATTCCGGACTCGCCGTGATAACCCTCGCTGTACTGGGTGTCCACGTTACGGCCGTAGTTGAAGGAATCAGCTACGAGGCCATTCTCGTCACGCAGAACGATAGTTCCTCCAAGAGGCAGAAGCGCAGGACCTCCAAAGAGCTGGTCTGCAGGAACTTCGCCCTGATAGCCTGCGGTCTTCACCCTCTCGTCAAAGACAACGTCGTCAATGTCGTGATCGGATGCAAGAGGCTCGTCAAGCTCTATTGCGTATACCAGGGCAAGGATAGGCTCGTTGCTCCAGTGAACGTACCTGGTTGCGGGAGTGAAAGAGATACCTGTTCCGTTTACTGCGAAAGGAACATTGGCGGCGTGGTCGTACTTGAGCGGCTTGCTCAGGGTGAGGCCTGTGCCTGCCTGCTCAAGGGTCATAGGGCCGCTGCCCGGGCGTGCGGTGGATGCGGTGCCCACCTTGCGTACGGTTACGAGCTCCTTGCCGTGGCCTTCGCTGTCAATGTCAAGCAGGATCTGGTCACCTTCTGAAATGTTGGTAACGTTGGAAACCCTGAGGACCCTGTCGCCTTTCTTAGCGGGATATGAGGTATAAGCCTGTGTTCCGGGCTTGCCAACCGCTGTAACGGTTACAACCTCATAGCTTTCCTTGCTCTCTCCAATTGCAGGATACTGGGCGCCGTAGCCTATGGCTATCTTCTGGCCCACCTGGAAGTTGGCGGTGGATGTGACGGGGAGCTTCTTGGTTCCTACAGGGAACATCTCGAACTGCTTGTCATCCGGTCCGTTAGGAAGCGGCTGGAAGATGAATGAAGGATAGCCAGGGGCAACCCAGCCGCGGTTGTTGGAACCGGACTGCCTTGGATCTGTAACTGCATCGATCACGGCTGCAACCTTGCGCTTTTCTGCGTTCTTGCCTGTACCGATCACAATCTCGTGGCCTTCCTTGATGTCAGTGATGTCACGGACATAGATGGTCTTGTCTCCCTTGGCGGCCTGGACTGCGAGACCTGAGTTGGCGAGGCCAAGCAGATAGAATCCCTTGGCAGCGATCTTGGTTCCCTGAGGGATGACGATGGACGATGCGAAAGGAATGTGCATTGTGTGGCCGGTAACGGTCCAGTTGGAGATGTCTATTTCTTTCTCTGAAGGGTTGTACAGCTCTATGAAGGTGTTGGAAGCGTTGCCAAGGTTGTCAGCGATGCGGAACTCGTTGAGTTTCACAGGATTTACGTTGCGAACCTTGGAGTAAGCGACCTCAGACCAGGTTTTGCCGAAGCTGTTCCAGTTGGCCCTTGCGGTTATGTCTCCGTTGAAAGGCTTGGCGTCTGAAGTAACTGCGAAGGTTACGTATACGCTCTCTCCGGGGAGGATTGTGCGGATGCTGCGAACCTTGTCGGTGCTGCCAAGAACGTTGTATTTCCATCCCTTGGGAGGAACAACGGTGAGGGTGAGGCCAACTACGGTCTCTCCAATGGTGTTGGTGAACTTGACTGTCACGTGCTGGGTGGTGTTGGGAGCCCAGGTCTGAATCCTGTCAGGAGTATCGATTGATCCGGCTGCTCCAACTTCCAGGGTGGCTACGTTATACTTTGCGGCTACAATGTTGGCCTGGATTGCCTGGTTGGTAGCCTCTGAAGGGAAGGTTCCGGCAAAGGTCATCGCGCCCTCGTAGAAAGTACCGGAAGAAACGTTTCCGTTGTCACCTCCGTTACCCAGAAGGATGGCGCCCTGCTTGCGCATAGGATCGTAGCTGTTGCGGTCGTTCTGGACGCGGATGCCGTCGTACAGGGTGCCCAGAGGGCCTTCCTGTGCGTTTCCGCCCATAGAGCGCCAGTGGTGGGGCTCGCCGTCTACCATTTCGGTCACGAACCTCCAGTTGATGCTCTCAAGAGTCTCGCAGTACTTGTTGTTTGGAGAGTCGGTAACGCATCCTACAAGGTTGTTCTCCTGGTCTGTCATCAGCCAGGGACCCGGCTGTGAACCATAGTACCAGTTGGTTGCGTTTCCAAAATAGGTGGTCTCCATTGTACCGTCGCCGTCGTCGCGGGAGTCGGTCTCGGCATTGCCGTAGTCAAAGCAGCAGCCGTCGTTGTAATGGTGGCCGTTGATAACCCAGTACTGGCCTTCTGCCTGGTCGTCAACCGCAGTGCCGGTAGGGTCGTTCCAGCGGAGTCCCATACCGGGGATGATGAACGCACCGTAAACCTTGTGGCCGTTGAGCGAAGCGGGCGCCATATCGGCCAGAGGAATGTTGTTAAGTCCTCCCATAGCAGGGCCGAGGAACGCTCAGCTTGGAGCTTGGATGAGGTGGTTCTTCTGCGGAGACTGGTCGTAGA
>CACWLD010000038.1 GCA_902761655.1 uncultured Bacteroidia bacterium
GCCAGCGCAGAAGGGTCGCAGTACTCCGCAAGAAGCGCTCCTGCTCCGTGAAGGGCATCGGCAAAGCCGGAAAGGTCCTCTATGATTCCAAGGCGGTTGATTCCCGGAACGATGGCTCCGGCAACGTCGCCGCTTTCCAGCAGGGCCTTGAGGCTGTCAAGGCTTGTGCGGCAGTCCTTCAGGGCAATGTACTCCAGGTTGATTCCGGAATACTTGGCATAGGTCTCTACAACCTTGCGCACGTTTGGAAGAAGGCCGGCTGAAAGCAGCACGGTGTTCTTCTTGCGGGCGCTTGCAACGCACATACGCATTGCCTCCGCGGCTGCGGTGGGGCCGTCGTACATAGAAGCATTGGCAACGTCAAGTCCGGTCAGGGAGCATACAAGGCTCTGGAACTCAAAGATATAGCGGAGGGTTCCCTGGGAAATCTCGCACTGGTACGGGGTGTACGCGGTGAGGAATTCGGAACGGGAGGTGATGTAAGGGATCACCGACGGGGTGTAATGGTCGTACGCGCCGGCGCCGGCGAACACCTTGAGCGTGGTGTTCTTTGCGGCAAGGCCTTCAAAGAACTCACGCACCTGCTGTTCGCTCAGTGCGTCCGGGAGGTCGTACTCCCCTTTATAGACGAAATCCGCAGGGATGTCGGCGTTAAGGTCGTCGAGCGAATCGACTCCTATCTTGCGAAGCATCTCGCGGATATCTTCCTCTGTGTGGGGGAAATAGCAGAATCCTGGCATTACTTGTCTGTTAAGGCTTTGTAAGCGGCGGCGTCCATCAGGGCTGAGAGCTCGTCGGGGTCGCTCATCTTCACTTTGATAATCCAGGCGCCGTAAGCGTCCTCGTTGACTTTTTCAGGGGCGTCAACTACGTCCGCGTTAACCTCAACCACTTCGCCTGATACAGGGCAGTACATATCGGAAGAGGCCTTTACGCTCTCAAGGGCGCCAAACTCTTCGCCTTTTCCAAACTCGTCGCCCTCTGACGGAGCGTCAACATAGGTGATGTCTCCCATCTCGGCCTGGGCGTAGTCCGTTACGCCAATGACTGCGATGTCACCTTCTACCTTTACCCACTCGTGAGACTCGCTGTAGAGGAGTCCTTCAATGATTTTGCTCATATCTTATTATTTTTTATAGTTTGTCTGATAAAACCTCTTCTTTACAACCTCTCCCGGGAACACTTTCTTGCGGATGCGGATCCACAGCGGGGTGCCAAGGGCTGCGCACTTGCTGTCCACCAGCGCAAAGCAGATGCTCTTGTCAAGGGAGATGGAATGGTATCCGGTGGTAACCACGCCCACCTGGGTGCCGTCTTCCAGCTCAACAGGATAGCCTGCGCGCGGGATTGCCCTGTCGTGGACCTCTATGCCCACCAGCTTCTTTGCAGTGCCGTTTGCCTTCTGCTCGGCAAGGGCCTCACGGCCGATGAACTCCTCCTTGTCAAGCTTGCAGAACATTCCAAGGCCCGCCATTATGGGGGATATCTCAGCGCTGAGCTCGTCGCCGTAAAGCGGGAGGCCGGCCTCGAAGCGCAGGGTGTCCCTGCAGCCCAGGCCGCAAGGCTTCACGCCCGCCGCGATGAGCTTGTCCCAAATCTCGCAGGTTCCCTCAAGGGTGGTGTAAAGCTCAAAGCCATCTTCTCCGGTATAGCCTGTTCGGCTTACTATAAGCCTGTTGCCGTTCCAGGTGGAGTTGTAGAACTCGTAGAAGCCAAGGTGCGATGCGTCTGCAATGCCAAGGACGTTCTGAACGGTCTCCTCCGCCTTGGGGCCCTGGATTGCAACCTGTCCCCACTGTGCGGACTGGTTGTCAATCTTTACGTCAAAACCTGCGGCGTTGTCGCAGATGTACTTGTAATCCTTGTCAATGTTGGAGGCATTTACCACCAGCAGGAAAGACTCCGGCTTGTACTCCCTGTAAACCAGGAGGTCGTCAACCACGCCGCCATCCGGATATAGCATCATTCCGTAAAGGATCTTTCCGGGATAGTATCCGCGGATGTCGTTGGTGAAGATGTGGTTTACGAATTTCTCCGCGTCAGGACCGGTTACAAAGATCTCTCCCATATGGGATACGTCAAAGACGCCCACTGCGTTACGGACGGCCAAATGCTCGTCAGTGATGTCAGTATACCTGATTGGCATATCAAAGCCGGCGAACGGACTCATTACAGCTCCAAGGGCAACGTGCCTGTCGTGCAAACAAGTTTTAAGTATATTCTCTGATTCCATTATAGATTGTAAGTATGTTATTCAAATCCGGGTAAATTTAGTAAAAATTCCTGTATCCTGCGGTTTGTTTCTGAATTAATACTAACATCTTCTGAACAGGCACCCTTGAGCAAAGTGAGCTCACCGCATACATCAACGCCTATTATCCTGTGTTTCAATGATATATCCTTGATTGCAGCAAAAAGTCCGTCCAGCGTCATATCCCCCTGGTCCCAGTTGGTCCGGGCATAGTCACGGCTCAAAACGTCCTTATCAATTGAAATGTACACGGAATGGGCCTCGCTGCGCCAGTTGGGAAGGCGGCGTACCTCCGCCACCCATCCGCCACAGCTCAGCAGATCTCCGCCAAAAGCCCCGGGCTGGTCGTCCGGATGATTGTCGAACAGGACCAGGGAATAGGGTTCGGTGATCAGTTCCTGGATGAACAGCGACGTGTAATGGTAATCTCCGCTGTCAATCCAGTGAATTCCGCCCGGGCCGTAAGGCGCAAGGGCAGAGCGTATTGCCGCGGCGGACTCCGCGCTGCAATAGCATTCCGTCCCCTCCAGGGCGCTGAAATCCAGCACCGTACCGTCCAGGAAATTCTCCTGGGAATAGATGCCGGAGTAGTTACACTTTATAACCTGCATTTAAAAAAATGGCGCTACAGTGGCGTTAATTTAAGAAAATATTTTTACATTTGTATGTTTTAGCCTTAATTTTAACCTTTACTTGATGCCTTCAGAGGAGACATTCCCGCTCGATCCTGAGAAAATCTACTACTCAATGGACGAGCTGACGCTGGAAACTGAAACCGGACCACAGACTATGCGGGTCGGTGCTTGGCTTAACGCCGATCCAGTGCGCATCCACAGGCTCATCATCAAGGATAAGGTATTGCAGGTCAATCAGTTGGAAGTTTATATGCCCCTGATGAGCAAGCTCCGCAGGGCGGATTGAGAACGATCCCGTAGGTTTCTACAAATGGTGGCGCAAGGGCAAGCACGAGGACAAAGTGCACCTCTCCCTTGGAAACAGGGTCCTCCTCTTCCAGAAAGTCGCTATGATGGAACCCAAGGTAATGCTTAAAAAAGATCTCGAGATCCTCAAATAGAGAATCCCGAGATTTTTCTTTATTGGAACCGTCTCCTAGTCTATGCTCACAAGGTTGTATTTGCGTGAGCCAAGGCCGATGGCGGCGGCGTGCTCTACGGTATGGATGCCGTGGAGCTTGTTGATACGGTCAATGAGCGGCTGGGCGGTGTCGCCGGGCTTGCTGTCCCATCCGAAGATGATGTCAAGGCAGGCCTGGTCAAGGGCGACAGGGTCAGTAGAAGCAAGGATGCCGTAGTCCTTGAGCTTTGGATCCTGAGGATGTGAAGAGCAGTCACAGTCAATTGACATATTGTTCATAACGTCAATATAGATGATCTTGCCCTCTCCAAAGAAATTGTGCACGGCCTGTGCGGCTGCGGCCATACTCTCAAGGAATCCGTCCTGGTCGTCAGAGATCCACCTTGAGGTGGAGCGGCCGGCGGAGTGGATGTAGAGCTTGCCCTTCTGGGAAGCGAAGCCGATGGACTGGTTCTTGAGAACGCCTCCGAAACCACCCATCTCGTGGCCCTTGAAATGGGCCAGGTTGATCATGAAGTCATAGTTAGCAAGGTGTTTCCCGACAATGTCGGACTTGATATGGGAATTGTCCACTACGGGGATTTCCATATCGCCTTCCTCGTCCATAAGGTCAACCTTGGCAATGTCAAGGAAACCGTGGGCCTTGATTGTCTCCCAGTGCTTCTCAAAAGTGGCGCGGCTGCCGCCGTAGGCGGTGTTGCACTCCACGAGGGTTCCGTTGACCTTCTTCACAAGGTCTCCGATGAGCTCCGGATGGAGGTAGTTGTCACCACCCATCTCTCCGGTGCTTATCTTGACGCCAACGTTGCCTTTGGCGGGAACGCCAAGGGCCTCGTAGATGCGCACAAGGTCCTGAGGGCCAAGTCCGCGGGTAACGTAAACCGTAGGAAGGGAGCTGTCAAAGGGCTTCTCCTCAATGCTTTGCTGAGCTACAGCCCTTTGCTTGCATCCGCTGCAAACAAGGGCCAGAAGGCCCAATGAAGCAAAAAGAATGGCTTTCTTCATCTGTGATAATTTAGTGGGATTAACTGTTTTTTAGAACATATATCTCAGGGAGAACGCTACGCTTGAGTAGCCGAATCCTCCGTGGATAAAGTCAAAGCGCGGACGCCAGTCAACAGAGATTCCAATTGGAGCAGGGAATACGTATTCAACTCCAAGCTGGCCGGCAATTCCGAGTCCTAATCCGCTGTAGTCCTCGGTGTCCCAGAATGCTAACTGGGCGCCAGGTCCTCCATAGATTGAGAATCCGCCAGACTGGCCAAGGATGAAGTCATAGATACCGGTAAGGACAAATCCATTCTTAACGGCGAAACCAAGGTCAGCCTCAAGGAAGCTTGCAGAGCCCATATTGTGCTGATATGAAAGTTCTCCTCCGTATGTTGCACGGATACCTATAGAACGTGACTGTGCGTTTGCAACGGCTGTAAAAGCCATTACTGCGATAAGGATTGCGATTACTTTTTTCATCTTTTTTATTTTTATAATCAAGCAAATATAACTATTTTCTGGTAAATAGGAAAATCACAAGCGGCAGGGCGATGAGGCTCATAGTTGCACTTACAGGAAGGTAAACTCCAAAGTTACAATAGGTTACAACCACATATGTGATTAGCAGCAGGGCTATACCCATTGCGGAACTGAGAAGATAATGTGTACGGATATCCTTGCTCTTGCTAATTACCCTGGAAAGGTTTGGAATTGCCAGGGAGACAAAGCCCACGGTTCCGCAGATGCTCACCACGGAAGTTACCAGGAGGGATATCATACACAGGATTCCGGACTTTGCCAGGTTGGAGAGTTCTATCTCTTCCTTGAAATGCCTTGTAAGAGGACCTGCGGCGGCCAAGGCTGTCACGATTCCTCCCGTAAAGAGGCCCAGGCTGACAATGATGTCAAGGGTGGTCACTCCCTCCAGGTTGAAATTGGCTGCGCCCCAAAGGTAATACTGCTTGAGCAGGTCCCCTGTTGGTGCGTTTGTGACAACTATGGTTCCCAGGGATCCGATGAAGGTTCCGAAAATGATTCCAAAGGTGATGAGGCGGCTTGTGCTGATTTTCAGGGTCACTATTCCCACTATCAGGGTGCATATTGCCTGGCAGATGAAGGCTCCGACGGTCAGGGAGCACCATCCGGTCATTGTGGCGGTTGCAGCGCCAAGGCAGGCTGCGCTGCCAAGTCCCAGGGAATAAATGTCTCCAAGCTGGTTCCTCCACATATACTGCATTTGGACACCGCCTATTGGCAGGGCAATACCGCAAAGGATTACATAAAGAAGATTGAGCATTCTTTTAGTTGTTTAGATGCTACAAAGATAGGAATTAATTATATTTGAGGGTAATTAAAGGTTATGGACAGGAAACGGATAAGCGCCGGAGTATCCCTGATACCGCTTCTGGTGCTCATTGCTCTCTTATTTTTAGTAGTGCGTACCTTCAAGGCCGATGCCCTTGACGGAGGCAGCCAGGTAGCCCTCCTGTTGGCTTCGGGCGTAGTCATCGCCATTGCAATGCTGGGCTACAAAGTGCCCTGGAGCAGCCTGGAAGGCGCAATTGCAGACAACATCAAATCCATTGGCACAGCCGTTATAGTGCTGCTCCTTATTGGAGCGGTGGCCGGCAGCTGGATGGTCAGCGGCATTGTCCCAACCCTTATCTATTACGGCCTCAAGGTCCTTTCCCCAAAGATATTCCTCCTTGCGGTGTGCCTCATTTGCGCCCTGGTTTCGCTTATGACCGGTAGTTCCTGGACCACTGTGGCAACCATAGGCACGGCGTTCATTGGCATTGGAATGGCGCTCCGATACCACGGTGCTGGCATCGTCCGTTACGGAAACTCCCCTGTTCACGCATATCCGCTATATGCTCATCACAACGGTGCCGTCCATAACTATAGCGTGCATCATATTCCTCATAGCCAGCCTCACGCACCACACGGAGAGCTCTGTGATGGCGGCGGAGTTCAGCGAGGCGCTGAAGGGCACTTTCAACATATCGGGATGGCTTCTGCTTGTGCCTGTGATCATAGGAGTGCTTATCGCAAAGAAGCTCCCCGCTATGATTACGCTCTCAGTAGCGGCCCTCCTGGCCGCGGTGACGGCGCTTATCGCGCAGCCTGACCTAGTTGCGCAAATTGGCGGCGGAAGCAATTTCCAGGGCCTTTTCAAGGGTTCTTTCATAACCCTTTACGGAAGCACTTCCATTGAAACGGGCTTCGAAGCCCTGGATTCCCTTGTCCAGACAAAGGGAATGAACGGAATGATGAGCACAATTTTCCTGATTTTCTGCGCTGCCACTTTCGGAGGCACGCTCAAGGGCAGCGGAATGATCCAGAGCCTCACCGACGCCCTTACAAGGCACATCAAGGGCCGCACTTCGCTTGTGGCCTCAACCATAGCAACGGGAGTCTTCTCAAACCTTGTGGCGGGAGACCAGTACCTGTCCATCATCCTCACCACCAGCCTGTACAAGAAACTGTTTGACGATATGGGGTTCGAATCGCGGCTGCTCAGCCGCTCCGCGGAGGACTCCGCCACCGTTACGTCCGTGCTCATACCTTGGAATTCCTGCGGTATGACGCAGTCCACGGTGCTCAAGGTGCCCACGCTGGAGTACCTGCCCTACTGTTTCTTCAATCTGATTTCCCCGCTGATGTCAATACTAGTTGCCGCCGCCGGGTATAGGATAACCAGGAGGAAGGTGGTCTCTTAGCATCTGCTCGCGGGTCCTTGCCGGGTCCCCTATCTCTATTGTAACCTTTGTGAGGTCCGCTGTCATAAAGCAGCCGCGGACGCCGTCGCCGTGTATGTTGGAAGGCAGGTTGGCAGGCTGCGATGACAGCATTGGGATGCGGGCGTTGGTCTCGTTGGTCATTGCCAGGATCCAGGTGTAAAAGAAGTCTGACAGCGAATAGAAACGCAGCGTGACCTTGTCTCCCTCCACGAGCGGGGTGAGTGGCTCCTTGGATGGAATAAACTCAGAGCATATATACGGAAGATATTCACCAGCAAACAGATAGTTGCCGTCGAACATTGAAAGGCCGTCAATGAACACCCACTGTCCCACGGGGAGGCGGTTGTCGTGAACCACCAGCTCGCCCGCGTAATGGCTGGCGATTCCTGGAAGGTCCTGTCCCCAGATGGTGAACATCCACAGGGAATCGCTCATTTGGTAGTAGTCCATTGCGTCCGCACGGATGCCCTTAGGAGGCATTGTGTCCTCTGCGCTGAAGTGCTTGCGCTCGCCGTCAAGGTCAACTTCAACGTCCAGCCTGTAGGTTTTTCCAGCCTCGCCGTAATAATCTTCCGGCGTGTAGTAACAGCCGGTTCCGGGATCTTCTGTGAGGGTAACTGTCTTCTCTCCGTCCCAGATGCTTACGCCGGCGCCCGAGACTACGGGGATTTCAGAGGAAGGCGTGCCGAAGGGCGCCGACTTGGACAGGCGCACGAGGTGCGCCGCGGGCTCGGTCGTGAGCAGGCCGTCAATTACCAGCTCGGGCTCCGGGGCGTCCTTGAGGTCAGGCGCGAAGTCATCCACGCAGGAAACTGCCAGGATGGCTGCAAGCGCCGCAGCAAATATGCGTGATATCCTGTCCATTGGCTAGAAGGTTAAAGTGTATGAAATTGACGGAACCATCTTGAAAAGGTAGTACATCTTGGCGTTCAGCTCTCCGCTCTGGTCATACTGGAAGTCCAGGGACCAGGCGTTGTGCCTTGCGTAAAGATTGTAGACGGACAGGTTCCACTCGCTGTGCCAGCGCTCCCCCTTGGGGATGCGGCCGCTGTGCAGCGTCAGGGACAGGTCCATCCTGTGATAATCCGGGAAATAGTCCGAATTGCGGCTGGAATAGAGCGGGATGCGGGTGCCGTTCACCTCATATACTCCGGTTGGGAAGGTGGTTGGTGCGCCGCTGTAATAAATCCAGTCCGCGGATACTGAAACGCGGTTTGTGATGTCATAGGTGCCCACCACGGAAACGCTGTGCTTGTGGTTTGTGGGGGAATCGTACGGCTTGCCGTCGTTAATCTCCGGGATGATATATTTGGCCTGTGACAAGGTGTAGCCCACCCAGCCGTTGAATTTGTCCTTGTCATACTTTACCATTACTTCCGCGCCGTAGGCGTAGGAGCGTCCGGAGCGCAGTTCCGCCTCCATATCTTCGTTCATAATGACGTTGGGGTGGTCCTTGAAGTCTATGGTATTCTTGTTGTTCTTGTAGAAGAGCTCCAGGCTGGTCTCAAAGGCATCGTCCGCAAAATTCTTGAAGACGCCAACGGAGAACTGGTCGGAGATCTGGGGCTTTATGGTTGGCGATGCGGTGAACCAGATGTCCATTGGGGAGCCGGAGATACTGAAGATGGCCTGCTGTATGTACTGGACGTTGCGGCTGTAGGCAGCCTTGATGGACATTGAAGGGCTCAGGATGAAGGACGATGAGAAACGCGGCTCAAACGCGTACCAGTCCTTGATCTTCTCCCATTTTTCAAAGTCCTTGGTGTAGTCCAGGGTGTGTTCGGAGTTGTAGTAGCGCTGCTGGCGCGCGCCTATGGTCTCGAAATAGGAGAAGCGGAGGCCGTAGCGCAGGGATATGGCATCGGTCAGTTTCTGTTCGTTCTGGATGTATGCGGCAGGCTCCACGGCGTTGGTGGAGGGGTACTTGTATTCGCTGAAGATTCCTTCTGAGCGCGGGGACAGTTCCGCGGGGCTTATCACGTAATAGCTGCCCTGGAGGCCAAAGGAGATGGTGTTGTTGGCGTTGGCAAACCAGGAGAAATCCGCCTTGGCGCTCTGGCTGGTGAGGTATGACATAAAGTCAATGTCGGCCGCGGAGTAGAACAGTTTCATCCCGTAGTCGTACAGGGAATTGATCAGGGTGAAGTTGGAGAATAGCTTGGGGCTGAAGACGTGGTTCCAGCGCAGGGACTGGGTGTTGTTGGCAAAATCCACCTCCATATCTATGTCCGTAACGTCCCTGTTGTGCATTCCAAATATGTCGTGGCCGCTGAAGGCGCTCAGGTACAGGCGGTCGTTCTCCCCCACTACCCAGTTGGCCTTGGCGTTGAGGTCGTAGAAGAACAGTTTGTCTCCCTTAAGTCCCTTGAACAGAGGGAAGAACATATCCAGGTAGGTGCGCCTGGCAGCTATCATAAAGCTGGCCTTGTCCTTGACAATTGGGCCTTCTATCATTGCCTTTGAGGAGATGAGGCCCACGCTCAGGGAGCCGCGGATCTGCTGCATATTGCCGTCCTTGGTGTGGACGTCCAGCAGGGAGGAAAGCCTGCCGCCGTATTTGGCGGCAATGTCGCCCTTGAAAAGGTCTGCGGTCTTGACGGCGTCGTTGTTGAAGACGGAGAAGAAGCCCATAAAGTGGCCTACGTTGTAGACTGGGGCTTCGTCCATAAGGATCAGGTTCTGGTCCACGGCGCCACCGCGCACCACGAATCCGGTGGAGCCTTCGCTGGGAGACTGGACGCCCGGCATCATCTGGATGACCTTTATGATGTCTGTCTCTCCAAAGATAACGGGGATTTTCTTGGCAAGGTCCCCGGTCACGGCCGCGAGGCCCATTTCAGGCCGCTGAAGGCGGTCTTTCTTGGACACGGCCGTGACGCGCGCGCCTTCCAGCATAAGGCTCTCCTGAGGGAGGAGGAAGTCGTGGCGGAGGTTGGATGTGATGTCCAGGCTGAGGGTGTCGGAGGCGAACCCCAGGGATGAACAGGATATGATATATGTGCCCCGGGGCACCTCCAGTGCGTAATAACCGTATGCGTTTGTGATTGCGCCCATTGTTGTGCCCACGGGGTTGACAACGGCGCCTATTATGACCTCGCCGGAGCCGGCGTCCTTTACATAACCGCTAAGGGTGCATTTCTGCGCCTGGCAGAATGCACCCGTCGGAATTAGTCCGGCCAATAATAGCACTAGCAGTTTTTTTAGCATTCTAAGTTCTTACGGGATTTATAGCCGCAAATTATTTGCCAAATTTAGTAGATTTGTATTATGCTTAAAATAGGTGACAAAATGCCGGAGTTCCAGGTTATGGACCAGGACGGCAATATGGTAAGTACAAGCGACTTCATTGGTAACGGCCGCAAGACCATAGTTTATTTCTATCCAAAGGACAATACGTCAGGCTGCACGGCCGAGGCCTGTTCTTTCAGGGACAATTATGCGGAACTGACTGCCGCTGGATACAATGTGGTGGGCGTGAGCAAGGACAGCTCAAAGTCCCATTCAGGATTCAGGGCAAAGTACGAACTGCCTTTCAGGCTGCTGGCGGACACTTCCCTGCAGATGCTCCAGGACTTTGGAGCCTGGGGAGAGAAGAAAATGTACGGCAAGACAACTATGGGCACGCTCAGGCGCACGTTCATCTTTGATGAAAACGGCATCCTTGAGCGCATCATAGAAAAGGTGGACACCAAGAACGCCGCTTCCCAGATACTTGAATAAAAATCTGTCTCTGTGTCAAGAGTTGGCAAAACTGGGGCATACCTTTGCAACAGCTTAACAGAAATAAAACAGCTATGACACAGCAGGACATCTTATTCATCCTTGACAATCCGGAGCTCAAAGCCCTCATAGATGCAGCCAGGAAACCTTCAAGGACGAATCCGGAGCAGAAGTCAGCCACTTTGAGGCATATCTCCCAAATCCCGTAAAAGAGGCTGACGAAGGCCTTGTAGATGTATATGTAGGTCCAATGCCGGAGGACACAACCGCCGCGGACCAGGCTTTTGCCAACTATGCAGATATGGTTGGCTTTGACAATGACGACCCTGAAGACGAGGACCCCATCTACGAATGGCCGTTCAACGGGCGCAAGGCGTACGGCTTCGAGGCTTACTGCGAAGACGGCTCACCTATGCGCGTAATGTGCATAGAGATTAAAAAAGGCGTCCTTTGCATCATAAACACTGTTGCAAAGGACGACGATAGTCTTGTTGAACTGATCACGCACGTGGAGCACAAGCTCCGCGTTGGCGCCTAGCCTGTCCGCTAAAGATCCCTGTAGTTGGGCGAGAAGGTGTCCCCAAGTGAAAGGTTTCCGGTTGTGAGGCCTTTCTTGAGCCATTTCTCCCTCTGTGCGGATGTTCCGTGGTTGAATGACTCCGGAACGGTGTAGCCGCGGGCCTTCTTCTGGAGATAGTCATCGCCAATCTTGGAAGCGGCGTTGAGGGCTTCCTGGATATCTCCCTCCTCAAGCGATCCGAACATCTTGTTGTCATAGTAGCCCCAGATACCTGCATAGAAGTCTGCCTGAAGTTCAAGCCGGACGCTGATCTGATTGCTCTGGGCCTCACTTGACCTGGCCATCTGGTTATGGGCCTGGGAAAGCGTTCCAAGCAGGTTCTGGACGTGATGGCCAACCTCGTGGGCGATCACGTACGCGTATGCGAAATCTCCGTCCGCGCCAATCTGGCGGCGCATATCCATAAAGAACGAGAGGTCAATATATACCGTCCTGTCCGCACTGCAGTAGAATGGACCTGAGGAAGAAGTTGCGCCACCGCAACCTGACTGTACGGCGCCGGAGAAAAGAACGAGCTTTGGAGGCTCATATGTCCTGCCGTTCTGCCTGAATATCTCAGTCCAAACGTCTTCCGTTCCGGCAAGGATACGGCTGGCGAACTGGGCCAGTTCCTGCTCCTGTGCGCTTGGCTGCCAGTTGGGATCCTGGCTAGTAGTTACACCGCCCATTGTTTCCTGGATTTCCTGGACAGTCTGGAGTGCCTGGAGGGGGTTCTTTCCCAGGAGAAGGGAAATAACTCCAATGATTAACAATCCACCCAATCCTATACCACCTACGGTGGTGGCTGTAGAACGGCCTCTGCGGTCGTCTACATTGCTACTTTCTCTTCTTCCGTCAAGTCTCATAGTGAATAATGCTTTAAGAATGAACAAAAATAAAGAAATTTTGGAAGTAATTGCTATTTTTGCAGTGCGATTCTGCAATTTGCAGATCAAGTGTGCTTGGTACCACTATAAAAACAAGAAATTATGAAACATACCACTACTTATGTATGGCTCGCAGTGATATTCTGCGTATGCCTTGTATCCTCAAATCTGTTCGTACCACGGACCTGGCAGGTAGGATCCCTGCCGCTGCAGCTTTCGGGCGCAATACTTATCTTCCCAATTTCTTACATTGTAAATGACTGCCTCACAGAAATTTACGGCTATAAGGCCGCAATGAGGGTCATTGTAATGGGCTTTGTGATGAGCCTGTTCGTAAGCCTTATGGCAGGCTTGGTGACACAGCTACCGGCTCCCCTCTATGAGGACAACCTGGCGCTTTCCGACGCTTTCAACTCCCTGTTCGGGCTGGCGCCGCGCACCGCCGTCGCTTCCCTGCTGGCGTTCTTCGCAGGCTCTACCGTCAACGCAAGGATAATGAGCGTGATGAAGGAGAAATCCGGGGAGAAGGGCTTCGGCTGGAGGGCCATCCTCTCTTCACTTGGCGGAGAGTCTGTAGATTCGCTGATATTCTTCCCTATGGTCTTCGCAGGTATAATGCCTTTCAAGGGAATCCTTTCACTGGTGTTCACGCAGGTTGTCTGCAAGACCCTTTACGAGATTGTAGTGCTCCCGCTCACAGCGTTCATAGTACGTATCATCAAGAAAAAAGAAAACAAAGAGCAAGGTTCGTTTCAACTGCCCGGAGTTCACTACCCTGTGCCCTATCACCGGGCAGCCGGACTTTGCCGAGATACGCATTTCCTACATCCCGGACAAGCGTATGGTAGAGAGCAAGAGCCTCAAGCTATACCTTTTCAGCTTCCGCAACCACGGCGGCTTCCACGAGGACTGCGTCAATGTGATAATGAAGGACCTCATCAAGCTGATGGATCCCAAATACATTGAGGTAACCGGAATCTTCGTACCCCGCGGAGGCATTTCCATTTACCCCTACGCCAACTACGGCCGCCCCGGCACCAAGTACGAACGCCTGGCCGAGCAGCGTCTTGCCACCCACGAATAACTCTGTTTGCTGGGAATAATACCAGGCTGGTATCGAGCTAAAGAGAATGGACGTATGGGAGGGAGGAGCGATGCGACGACCGGGAGGCCAGGGGGTTCGGGGGAGTTCCCCCGTATTTACATAACACCACAAAAAAAGCTTCCAGGACATCTGGAAGCTATTTTTATGTGGTGTTGGCAGGAGTTGAACCGGCGACACATGGATTTTCAGTCCATTGCTCTACCACCTGAGCTACAACACCATTTTTTTGTTTGGGTTTGCAAATATACGGAAAATTCTTTTGCATCCAAATTTTTTATTAACTTTGAAAGTTCAAATGAACAATCATTAATACCAAAAGGATATGAAAAAGTACATTTCAATGTTTCTTATTGGAGCACTTCTCGTTTCAGGATGTGCTTCAATGAACCAGACCGGCAAAGGCTCCCTCATTGGAGCAGGTGCAGGTGCAGCAGTAGGTGCCGGACTCGGTGCTATTTTCGGAAAGGACGGTAAGAGCGCAGCCATTGGCGCAGCTATCGGAACAGCCGTTGGAACTGCAGCTGGTGCAGTTATCGGAAAGAAAATGGACCAGAAGGCTGAGGAGCTTGCAAAGCTTGAGGGCGCAAGCGTTGAGACTATCATCGACGCCAACGGACTCGAGGCTATCAAGGTTACCTTCGAGAGCGGAATCCTTTTCCCGTTCAACGGTGTTAACCTCAGCGACCAGTCAAAGGCTACCCTTGCTCAGTTCGCAACAGAGATGAAGGACCTTCCTGAGACCAACATCACAATCTGGGGACACACTGACAACATTGGTACAGCTGCTGTTAACCAGAGGATCTCCGGACAGAGGGCTGACGCAGTTTCCGCATTCCTGCAGCAGAACGGCATTGCAAAGACAAGGCTGGATGCAGTGGGCAAATCTTTCGATCTTCCTGTTGCTGACAACGCTACAGAGGAAGGACGTGCTCAGAACCGCCGCGTTGAGATCTATGTTTCCGCTAACGAGAACATGATCAAGCAGGCAGAGGCCGGACAGCTTCAGTAATATAGAATATTGGACAATCACCAATACATACAGACCATACTCCCACTCAAGCTTGAGTGGGAGCCTTGGTATTATACCACCGCAAACGTAGTTTTGGGCTCGCGCGTAAGGGTTAACCTTGCGGGGCGGGAGTACGTTGCGGTGGTCAGCCGTATAGCTGCGCAGCCGGATATGGATCCGGCCCAGGTGCGCCCCGTCACGGGGCTGGCCCAGGGCCTGGAGCCAATAACGGAGGCGGAGCTGAGGCTTTGGCGGTTCATATCGGAATACTACCTCTGCACAATTGGAGAGGTGTACAAGACGGCCTACCCCGCCGGCAAACAGGCGGTGGAGGCGCGCAAGCGCAAAAGCGCGGCGCCTCCCGCCCTGGGCGGCGCGGCCGTGAACGGCGAACTGGGCTTCGAGTCCGGAAAGCCGCTGCTGGCCGTGGGAGCGGAGCGCCACTCCCTTATGCGCCAGCTCATAAGCAAGACCCTGAAGCAGGGCAAGGACGTGCTTTTGCTGCGTCCTGACGCCCCGCTTCATTCATACGCGGAGCTGCGCAACCTCTCCCAGCAGGTAAGGCGCCCTGACAGCCCTGCGCAGCTCATCGAGGGCCGCAGGCAGATACTTTTCCTGCCATACTGCAAGCTGGGGCTGATAGTTGTGGAGCAGGAGCAGGATTCCGCGTACAAGCAGGAATCCCCCGCCCCGCGATACAACGCCAGGGACGTAGCCGTGATGCTGGGCAGCATCCACGGCGCGCAAGTGGTCCTGGGCTCATCCTGCCCCTCCCTGGAATCGCTGTACAACGCCCTAAGCGGCAAATTCCGGCTCAAGGGGGCAGGATACGCCCAGGGGCTGGACGCCGCCACCATAATAGACACCACCGCGGAGAAGCGCAAGCGCGGTATGAACGGCGGCTATTCGCTAAAGCTCATCGATGCCATTAGCAACTCTCTTGCGCACAGGGAGCACGTCCTTGTCCTGCTCCCCTGGGCCGATACTTCCGATGCGGAAATAGAGGCCCGAGCCCTTTTCCCGGAGGCCCGCACACGTCTTCGCTTCAGTCCTTTGGGGAAAGCGGACAATCTTGACAAATACGGGCTTGTAGCCATCCTGAACGCAGATTATCTCTTCTCCCGCCAGGACTTCCGCTCTGACGAGCGGGCCCTGCAGGCGCTCAGCGCCGTGGCGTCTGAGTGCACCTGCCCGCTCATAATCCAGGGGGCGGACCTGCCTGCAAGGCTGCAGGGCCTTACCCCTGAAAAGCTCCTGGAGGAGCGCCGCAACTTTGGCTATCCCCCGTTCACGCGCCTTGTAGAAATAAAGGTGATAGACAAGAACGAGGCCCGCAAGGCAAAGTTCACGTCAGTGCTTTGCCGCGAGTTCGGTTCGCTCCAGGTTTTCCTTCCAAAGGACGCTTCGCTGGCCGCCGCCAAGGCGGACATTGCCAGGCGTATCGCCTCCATTGAGAAGCAATACAAATACAGCGGGCACATCTATGCAGATGTGGACCCGCTGTAATTGAATTCCGTCATCCCCGACCTGATCGGGGATCCATCAGAACTTCCAAACGCAGAACTCGTTCTCTCCCTGGCGGATATTCTCGAACGGTCCCGGAACCGGCTTGGAGGAACGGGCGTTTCCAAAGAAATCTTTGTCAACCACCAGCGGAGTTCCGTCCGGATTCTCATAGTAACCATTTGAGTAATAGGTCTTTCCAAGATTGTCGGTACCCATCAGTTTGGTCTGGGCACGGGTAATGGCGTTGTCTACGGTAATCTTCACGTAAATGCCATCCGCCCTCTTCTCAAGGGATACCTTTGCATCGGCAGCGCTGCTTACGGGATTCTCCTCAAATGAGTAGTGCTTGACTCCGTTATAGTATACGTTGTTGCCCACCCTCATTGCAAGCTGGAAACGAGGAGGCTGGCTGTTTCCGGCAGCCATCTGCTCGTTGAAGCTCAGGAGCAGAGGGTTGGTGATGTTGCGGGTGTTCATATCGTTGTATACTCCCTCATAATATGGCGGACGCTCGTTGTATACGGAGGTTCCTGCATCCTTGTTCTCAAGGGTGGAGTCCGGGGCTATGGTGAAGATGTTGTTGTAGTAGCGGTCGTCACCTCCCGGGAAGTTCATAATGCCCACGATCTTTGTGGAGTGAGGGGCGTGATACGGCGTATAGCGCTCTGTAACAGGATGGAACGTGATGTATCCGGAGATGATGTTGTGCACGAACGCGGCGCCCTGTCCCCACTCGAGGAACGCATCGGGAGAAAGCATCACGTTGTTGTCAATGAGGCAGGGGCCGTGGGTAACCTCGGTCCAGATGTCAGTGTGGTCGTTGTTGAAGAAGACGTTGCCGGATACGCGGGTTCCAATGCCCTGCCAGTCAAGCCAGAGGCCGTTGTAGCCATTCTCGAGCACGTTGTTGCGGATGATCACATCAATGGCGGCGTGCAGCTTGATGCAGCCAACCTCGGCGCCGGAGTACTGCCTCTTGGCGTTGCAGTCGTGGATGTAGTTGTTCTCGATGATTGAGAATACGCATCCAAGGTGGCCTACGATACCGGCTTGCTCGCAGTCGAATATCTCGTTGTTGCGGATGATGTGGGAGCCAATGTTCTCCTTCTTCCATCCCATATCTTCGGCCTGGAAGATAACCTCAAGCTCACGGTTGAATCCGGAGAGGGTCCTTTCAATGGTCCAGCGGTTCTGGCCGGAAGCGCGGTCCTTTCCAAGGGATATGCCCACGCACTTTGAATTGCTTATTACGTTGTCCTCTATGATCCAGCCCTTGCTCCAGTGAGGTCCTATCAAACCCATCTGGAATGCGGTTGGAGGAGCCCAGTTGGGGGCTGCCTGGGAAAGGTGGAATCCCTTGACTGTGATATAGTTGACACCTGGGAGGGCCGGGAAGAAAACTGCGGGACGGGATGTAACCTCAACAAGCTGGTTGTTGGGGTTCACTCCCGGACCGAAGTTGGCCCAGATGGTGGTCTGGGTATCGGTCACCTCTACATACCAGGTGCGCTTTGCCTCCTCCGGCTTGCGTGTGTTCCTTGGGATTACAGGCTCCTGGACTCCCTCAAGAGTGGTAGCCTGGAAAAGGGATACGTTGTTCAGGAAGACATCGCCTACTACGTATGCGCTGTTGGTCTGGCTGAGCCAGTCTCCAACCAGCGGCTCGGCAAACGGGTTGAAGTCCCCGAAGAAAGAATTAGGAAGCACTACTTTCCAAACGTCGGTCCTTCCCTGGCGGACCCATCCCTTCACTTCCTCGGATCCCTTGATCCATACTTCCTCGCCTTCTGCGGCGCGGTAGGTGATGCGGTGGTAGACGTCGGCGCCGGAATTGCGCGGCTGAACCCACTCGCGGTACACGCCCTGGTGTACGGTCACGGTATCGCCGGTCTTGAGGATCATAGCAGCCTTGGAGATGGTGAGGAACGGGGCGGCGGCGGAACCGTCGTTGTTGTCGGAGCCGGTCTTGGCAACGTGATACTCACGCGCAGAAAGGCCGGCCGTAGCTATCAGCACGGCTGAAATCAATAATATCAATTTTCTCATATCGTTTGAAAGATTAGTAATTGCACGACGTTTCCCAAATATATTAAAAAAGTGTAAATTTGGAAAGCTAACAACCACAACCTACTGAACATGAATGCTAAATATTTATTGATAGCCCTTGCCGCTTTGGCGATGCAAGCGTGCGGAACCGCTGTAAAAGAAGACCCGAATGACATTTCCAATCTCCCAGTAAGGAAAGAATGCAGCCTTGAAAGGCTGTACAAGGATATGAAGGGAGAGATCAAGGCAGACAGCCCTGATATGCTGTTTGTAAATGCCCTCTGCTCCGGAAACCCCCAGAGCGTGGTGGACCTTTTCCGCGAGAAGAAACTCTTCTGGGACGAGCTCCCAGCAGTGGACACCCCTTACGGACGCTTCGAGGGACTTGACGCCATACGCGAGTTCGCTCAGGGCTTCATCCCCAAGTTCAAGGCTGACAGGGTTGTCTTTACGCCTATATTCCAGACAATAGGAGGCGGACGCGTAGCTCTGGAGGGTGTGTTCAAGTTCGTTGTAGACGGAGAGGTTGAAGAAGTGCCA
This sequence comes from uncultured Bacteroidia bacterium, assembly GCA_902761655.1. Lineage (GTDB taxonomy): Bacteria > Bacteroidota > Bacteroidia > Bacteroidales > UBA932 > Cryptobacteroides. Next base: position 18,450 of record CACWLD010000038.1, read on the forward strand.
ATGTTTGTGATCGCAGACCTCCGCACTCCAAAACTGCTTGAGGAAATCCGTATGTACACCCACTATACCTTCATTCCGGACCAAACCCCTTACCGCAAGCCAATCTTCAAGCCTGCGCACTATGAGATGGGAGACCCCGGACTGCTTACCGGTGCAATGAGGGCATATTACGAAGCCCTCCACCACGCTCCATACTGCAACCCTGACAAGATCCACGCAGCGTTTGCAGAGGATTGCATAGTGGGCGGATACGATCCCTGGGGCACCCCGGTACTCTCCAAGGAGGAGATGAACAAAAACGCCCACACCTTTGGCTACGGCCTCTCCAAGTACATCCCCGCCTGCGTGGGAATGCGCTACGAGACAATCATTGACGATGGCGTCACCTGCGTTATAGAGTGGTGCCACATAGTTTCCAAGCAGGGCCAGGAGGAGCGCAACCGCATTGCAATGTCCGGCTGCAGCGCTTATCAGCGCAACGAGGACGGCTACCTCTGCTCCGTACGCATAAGCGACTACGCCGGCCACGAGGGCGAGATTGACTGGTCCAAGACAGAGGTCTCCCGCGAGGAAGCCTACTCCATCAACCTGGTGGACGAATTCATCGGAGGTTGCGGAATGAAGCCGCAGGAGGAATACTAGATAATTATCAATCAATCACTTATATGAAGTTAAACAGAATCACAGCAATTATCCTGGCACTGAGCGCAACCTTTATGCTCCGCGCACAGGACAAGCCATTTATGCAGGACCTCCCGTACTACGTGGAGAACCTCTCCGTATTCGGTCTTAACCAGGAGGAAGGCCGCGCCTTCCACATTCCTGAAAGGTCCGTATCCCTGAATGGCAAATGGAAATTCTTCTTTGCCGACAACCCATCGGAAGTTCCTGACGGATTCTTCCGCCCGGAGTTCAACGACCGCAAATGGGCGTTGATCAACGTTCCTTCCAACTGGGAGATGGAAGGATTCGGCCAGGCGCTGTTCCGCAACGTTCAGGCTCCTTTCCCTATGTACCGTTCGGAATTCGTAAACCAGTTTATGCCGCAGAGGCGCGGCCCGGCACCTGCCGCAGCGGCAGGGCCAATGCCGGCGCCGGTCATCCCGCTCTTTGGCGTAGGTATCCCTGAGGTTCCTATGGATGTCAACCCTACCGGAGCGTACCGCACCACGTTCAACCTGCCTTCTTCCTGGAAGGGAGACCACGTGTTCCTCCGCTTCGAGAAGGTCGCTTCCGCAAGCTTCGTATGGGTGAACGGAAAGCAGGTTGGCTACAACGAGGGCGCGCAGGAGCCGTCGGAATATGACATCACCCCTTATGTGAAGTCAGGTCGCAACACGGTAGCCGTGCTGGTACTGAAGTACAGCGACGGCTTCTATCTGGAAGGCCAGGACTACTGGCGTCTTGCAGGTATCTTTGATGACGTGACAGTCTTTGCGGTGCCAAAGGCACGCATCCGCGACTGGCAGGTCATCACTGACTTCGACAAGAGCTTCACTGACTCCGACCTGAGCGTTGCCATCGACCTCAAGGCTTATGACGTACCCGCAACGGGACTCACGCTGCAGGCGGTAGTCTCCCGCAATGGTGTCAGGGCCGCTTCTATGGAGCAGGCCGTGCCAACCATTGCCGCGGGAGAGAACCGCACCATACAGCTGCGTTCCAGGGTAACCGCTCCAAAGAAATGGACTGCGGAGACTCCGGACCTCTATGACCTGGAGATGACCCTTAAGGATGCCTCCGGGCGCGTGGTGGATTCTGTCACAAAGCGCATCGGCTTCAAGAAAACTGAAATCATAGACGGCGTGTTCTATTTGAACGGGCAGCCTCTCAAGATCAGCGCGCAGTGCTCACATATGCAGCATCCTGAACTGGGTCACGCAATGGACGAGGCTACGGTGCGCAGGGATATGGAAATCCTCAAGCAGTTTAACTTCAATGCTGTGCGCACATCGCACTATCCTCCTGTAAATGAATATCTTGACCTGGCTGACGAGTACGGTCTGTACATCATTGACGAGACCGGGGACGAGGCTCACGCCACGGAATACGTATCCAACATCCCTGACTTCATCCCTATGTATCAGGAGCGCGTACGCCAGATGGTACTGCGTGACCGCAACCACGCCTGCGTCATCTTCTGGAGCGCCGGTAACGAGAGCGGCGAGGGTCCTGACATCACGGAAGTCGTCAAGGAAGGCCGCAAATATGACCCTACCCGTTTCTGGATGTACGGCGGAAACGCTGCCAAGCACCCTGCAGAGGACATTGTGGGACCAAGGTATCCAAGTCCTCTTGAGCACGAGCTGGGATATGGTATTGACCGTACGGACAAGCGCCCTTCATTTATGGACGAGTATGTTTCCGTAGCCGGAAACGGCGGCGGCAACATTGACGAGTTCTGGCGCGAAATTGACGACCACCCGTCACTCCTTGGAGGAGCCCTCTGGGATTTCGTAAGCCCCGGCCTCACAGAGCCTGTCCGCATACTCACTGACAAGTCTCCTTATGGAACAATGGCCAACATTATGGGCAAGGCAAAGCTTGTAAAGGGCCGCACCGGCAAGGCCATCGATATGGACAAGGTTGACCAGTGGGTGCAGGTTTACAGGGCTGACAACGTGGAGATTGCGTCTGACCACCTGACCCTTACCCTGGACATCTATCCAAGGCAGTTCAACAAGAGCGGCGGATATATGATCACAAAGGGCAGCCGTCAGTTCGGCCTCAGGCAGAGAGGCGCGGACGGAATTGAGTTCTACCTGGACAACGGACAGGTAAGGACCATTTCCGGCAAGCTCCCCGCCAACTGGGAGTACAACTGGCACAATGTCACCGCCGTTTATGACGGCAAGGAGATGATGATCTTCGTTGACGGTGACAAGGTGGCTTCCGGAGAGGCCACCGGCAATATCCGCAACCTCCCTCTGTCCCTCTGTATTGGAAGGAATGAGGAAAGGAACGGACAGGACACCAACGAATACATCTGCGACGCCCTCATCGACAACGTCGGCGTATTCAACGCCGCAGTCCTTCCTTCTGACGGCTTCGACCCGGCAGCAGCCGCCCTGTGGCTAGATTTCGAGGAGGAGACCAACGGAGGCACATTCTATACATATGGCATTGGCGCCCGCACTTACGGAAGCATCTGGCCGGACCGCACCCCTCAGCCGGAAATGTGGCAGATGAAGAAGAGCGCCCAGCCTATGCGCTTTGCGCTCCTCGACCCCCGCTCCGGAGTCCTTGAGGTACGCAACCGCAACTACTTCACCAACGCATCGCAGTACAAGACCGTCTGGACGCTTACTGCCGATGGCGAGACCATCGCATCCGGAACCCTCAACCTTGACATCGCCCCTCAGCAGACGGTTATCGTCAAGGTTCCTTACACAAAGCCTGCAATCCAGCCTGGAAAGGAATATCGCCTTACCGTAAGCTCTTTGCTTGCAGAGGATAAGATCTGGGCTCCCGCCGGTCACGAAATTGCCTGGGAGCAGTTCGACCTCACTGACTGGAACGTTCCTGCCGCACCTAAGGCAAAGCCTGCCGGACAGGTACAGCTTTCCCAGAATGCAGACCGCATAGTGGTTACCGGAACTGGATTCCGTTACGCTTTCGACGCCAAGAGCGGAGAACTGGTTTCTATGGAAGTGGACGGCAAGGAGATGATTGAATCCCCTCTCAAGGTCAATCTGTGGCGCGCACCTATCGCCAACGAGGTTGACGGATGGAACAACTGGGGCGCTCGTTCCGTTTCAAGCTCCAATCCCGGTTACGGCGGAGTGGGACACAGTTCCGTACTCGCAGCAATCTATTATGCCGCCGGACTTGACAACATAGCCAACCTGCCTATCCACGTGAACGCACGCGCACAGGACGGCTGCGCCTTCATTGACGTGCGCGAACTGGTTCTGTTTGGAGTTCAGGGTGAAGAGACTCAGCTTGACGCTTATATCGTAGGCAGGCGCCTTAACGGTATGGAGAGCCTGTTCACCTACAGGATTGACGCGGACGGTACGGTTACCGTACATAACAGCCTGAGCCCTCAGGGAGATATGCCGGCCTGGCTGCCTCGCATTGGCGTCACCCTGTCGCTTGCCGGATCACTTGACAATGTCCAGTGGTACGGACGCGGACCTCAGGCTTCTTATCCTGACCGCAAGACCGGTTACAGGTTCGGCATCTGGTCATCTACCCTTGACGAGATGTATGAGCCTTACTTGATCCCTCAGGATTACGGCCTGCGTATGGATAACAGGTGGGTCAGGATGACCGATGCCTCCGGAAAGGGACTCGAGTTCAAGATGGACATCCCGTTCGCCTTCAACGCCTATCCTTTCACAACGGACAACCTTACCAAGGCCGTCTACCAGTATCAGCTTCAGAAGTCCGACAGCATAACGATGAATCTGGATTACGCCACAACCGGTTTGGGTGACACCTCCAGGGGCACCCTCCCCGGCTACCGCGCCTATCCAACCGTCTACGACCACACCATCGTTATCACCCCTGTCCGCTAGTTCTAGGACTCCATACACACAAAAAGGCTTCGCACTCCCGCGAAGCCTTTTTGGTTTTCCTGCACACCTCCCTACCCGTCAGGGCCCGGACTCCGCTGACGGCGGCGAATGGCAAGTCCAGCAGTCGCGTGCTCAACGGCTAACTCCTCCCTTTTAGCCGGGGCCCCTACCCCGTCTAACACTCGTCAAACACACGCCGTCGTGCGGAGCAACGCACGCTCTCTGGAGAGACTTGCTGCTTCATTCACCGCCTATTCGCTTCGCCCGGACCCTGACGGGGCGGAGGGAAAGCCTAGGTGCTCCCCACGTCCCTAAAAGCGGGACGTCAGGCGCATTTTACACCCTTTTTCGCTCCCGACGTCCCTGAATCCGGGACGTCAGGCGCACTTTGGCTAGAACTGGGTTTAGGGCCGTTTGTGCGTGGAGCGTATATTATTGTCAATCAGCTGATTAAGCTTTTCAACGGTCGCTGAAACGGCACCGTTGGAATAGCTATTTCGCTGATTACTAAACAATTACGCTCCACGGCTCTTTCCGGGAGATATTGCACACGAAGAGGAGATAGGAAAAGCGGAAGGAGGGGAAATGAAAAAGCCTCCCGGAGTGGGAGGCTTTGTGGTACTGGGTAGGAGAATCGAACTCCTATTGCAAGATTGAGAATCTTGAGTACTAACCGTTATACGAACCCAGCGTTTAGTTTGGACTGCAAATATATGCAAAAATTTTTTCTCTCCAAAAAATATTAGGCCTTACGACTTGAGGAAGCAGAAAAAAACTGCCAAAATGATACAGGCGAAGGCTGCAAGGTGGTTCCAATGAATTGGCTGGCTCTTGAAAAAGACAGCGCAAATGACAGTGAAAACCGTCAGGGAAACACACTCCTGGATAATTTTGAGCTGCATAAGGCTGAAGGGACCTCCGTTTATGTTGGAGCCGATCCTGTTTGCTGGAACCATTGCAGAGTACTCGAAAAAGGCGACAGCCCAGGATGACAGGATGATAAGAATCAAGGGCCAGTTGTCGTTAATGTGCATCTCTGACAGCTTTAGCTGGCCGTACCAGGCTATGGTCATAAAAACGTTGGACACTATCAGCAGAAGGATGGTCCACAAACCCTGTATGTTCATAATTCCTAAATTTCGGCCGCGAATTTACTAATTTTTAGTAATTTTGGAACATATGACACTGATTAAATCTATATCCGGAATAAGGGGTACCATAGGTGGCCCGGCCGGGAGCGGCCTCACCCCTTTTGACATAGTCAAATACACCTGCGCTTACTGCGAAATGCTTAGGGTAAGGAGGCCGCACCAAGGCCGGTACAAGGTGGTTGTGGGCAAGGACGCCCGCATTTCCGGCAAAATGGTAGAAGAACTGGTGTGCGGGACAATAAGCGCCTGCGGCATCGACGTAATAAAGGCGGGAAAGGCAAGCACTCCTACAACGGAGATGGCCGTTGTTTTCTCCGGCGCTGACGGAGGCATCATCCTTACGGCAAGCCACAATCCAAAGGAATGGAACGCGCTAAAGCTCCTCAACGAGAAGGGAGAATTCCTGACGGCGGAGGAAGGCCAGGCCATCCTGGACTGCGCGGAGAAGGGAGAATTCAATTTTGCCCCGGTAGACCAGCTGGGAAAGACGGAACGCAGGGATTTTACACCTGACCACATAGCGGCGGTGCTGGCACTCCCGCAGGTTGACACGGAAGCAGTCCGCAAAGCCGGCTTCACCGTGGTCCTGGACGCCATTAACAGCGTGGGCAACATAATAATGCCAAAACTGTTGCAGCTGATGGGTGTCAGGTGCATAAAGATAAACGGAGAGCCCAACGGCAACTTCGCGCACAATCCAGAGCCGCTGCCAAAGAACCTCATCGGCCTGAGCAAGGCCGTAAAGAAATACAAGGCGGACCTTGGAATAAGCGTCGACCCCGACGTGGACCGCCTCGCTTTCATATGCGAGAACGGAGAGCCGTTCGTGGAGGAGTACACGCTGGTCAGCGTTGCGGACTACATCCTCTCATTGGCGGAGGCGCAGGGCCTGAAGGACCTCTGCACCGTGTCCAACCTGTCCTCCTCACGCGCACTGCGTGACGTTACGGAGGCACACGGCGGCACTTACTACGCATCGGCCGTAGGCGAAGTCAATGTAACCACAAAGATGCACCAGGTTGGCGCCCTGATAGGCGGCGAAGGCAACGGAGGCGTTATCTTCCCCGCCCTGCACAGCGGACGCGACGCAATGGTGGGAACCGCCCTGTTCCTGAGCAACCTGGCTCACAAAAAGATGACTGCAAGCCAGTACAAGGCCACTTTGCCGCAGTACGTCATATCAAAGAACAGGATAGACCTGGACCGTCCGGAAAAGGTGGACGTCATCCTGGAGGAGATAAAGAAGAAGTTCGCCGATGAAAAGATCAACACCGTGGACGGAGTTCGCATTGATTTCGAGAGCAAGAAGCAGTGGGTGCACCTGCGCAAGTCCAATACGGAGCCTATCATAAGGGTTTATGCCGAGGCTCAGACGGAAGAGCAGGCGGACGCCCTTGCCGGACAGATCGTTTCAATAGCAAAGGATATTTTGAATGTTTAGTTTCAGGACAACTCCCATAGAAGACCAGCTGGACAAGGCTCTGATGAACGGGAATGTGGGCGTTTTCTGCTCGCAGAACTGCTGGGATCCAGCCAGGGGCGGATATCTTTACGATATCTTCCGCCAGCGGGGCAATCTCAAGGCCCTGTTCCTGCCCAACGAGCCGGAACTGAGCGAGTGGGAGTCCCACATAGAGTTTGACATAGACCATCTTGCGGGCCTCAACGCCATTGTGGTGGAAATCCAGGACTGCGGCACGCGCTATAGCAGCCATACCCTGGATGTACTGCGCCTTATGACGGCAATGAACACACTTGGGGAGGAGGCGCCGGCGCTTTACATCGTGGACCACGTGAACCCTTCCGGAAGGATTGTGGAGGGCACGATGCCCGCGCTAGGCGCCGATATGTTCACCCCTAAAGTGGCCCACAGGCACGGCCTCACCCTGGGAGAACTCTGCAACCTGTACCACAACGAGATTGGCGCCACATACGCGCTGCACATCATTTCCGCGGGCCTGAGCGCCGCGGGAAGGGTGCTGATGCCCTGGAGCATCCCCCCGCAGGGGAACCTGCCGGGGATGTTCAGTTCCCAGCTCTACAGCGGCGGCGCCTTCTGGGAAGGCACGTCCGTGACGCCGGGAATAGGCACTGCGCGCCCGTATGAATACATAGGCGCGCCGTGGCTCACCCCGCGCCAGGACATCCCTCAGGCGGAGGGCGCAGTGCTGCGCAGCTGCACCTTCAGCCCCGCCTTCGGCAAATACGCCGGGGAAAAGTGCTTCGGCTGGCAGATAATCCTGGTTCCGGGAGAAGAATACCACTCAATTCTGCACACCCTGCAGATGATGGACTTCTTCCGCCAGCATTATTCAATGTTCACAATTGGGGAGGAAGCGTTGGCGCGTATCGCGGATCCCGTGATAGAAGCCTTCCTCAAGGGAGAGATAACATTTGACATTGTGCGTGAGCACATTAAGCTGGAAGAGCAGAAGTGGATCCGCAAGGCCAAAAGATATGTTTTATATGACGATTCTCCTTGCAGAATCAAATAAAATTGCTACCTTTGCGCCCACGATTCAAAAAACACTAGTGAAATGAAAACAGGAATCCATCCCGAAATCTACCGTCTTGTAGCTTTCAAGGATATGTCAAACGAAGATGTATTCATCACCCGCTCCTGCGCCAACACAAAGGAGAAGATCACCATTGACGGTGTTGAAGCATTTGTGCCTTAATAGGATATTAAAGGTCTGGAACAAGGTTTCAGACCTTTTTTTTGTATATTTGCCACATCAAAACCAAAACAATGAAAACCAGTACCAAAGTCATAACAATCATCAGCGTGATAGCAGCCCTCGCGCTGGCCATTTTTATCTTTTTCAAATTCTTCTTTGTACTTGGAGAAGGCGTTAAGGCCGGAGAACTCAACCAGGTAGTCTACAAAGGATGGATATGGAAGACCTATGAAGGCCGCCTTATCCAGGCCGGATTCAAGGGAGCAAAGGGAGGCGGTTCAATCCAGTCCAACGAGTTCAACTTCTCTGTAGTTGACAAGACCGTGGCTGATTCCCTTATGCGCTGCGGAGGCAAGGTAGTGGAGCTCAAATACAAGGAATACAACGGAAGGCTGCCCTGGAGGGGTATGCAAAAATACATAGTTACGGAAATCCTGTCCGTCCGCCAAAGCGACAGCTCAACCATAATCCCAATAGTTGGAGAAGAATAATATGAAAAGGGCACTGCTTCTTTGCTGCGCATTTCTGCCTATGTTGCTGAATGCGCAGTCCTTCAATGTGTTAGATACCCATCCAGCCCACAATACGGGCAAAATGATAAGCCAGGAGGCCGCCAACAGCTACGGCGTGAGCCTAGCGCCTGAGCGCTTCCGCGGGGACATCCCGGAGATGGGAAAGCGCCCCACCCCAAAATACAAGGCGGAGAGCAAGCACCAGAGCCTTTTCTACTCCGGCGAGGACGGCATAGAGCACATCGTGGCCATAAGCGAGAATGACCAGATCACCTACGGAGAAAGCGTCAGCCGCAACGAGTTTGGCATAAACGGAGGCATCTTCTGGTCCCCCAGCCAAAAGAAACTCGCCTTCTACCGCAAGGACGAAAGCCGTGTCACGGACTTCCCTCTCCTGGACATCAACACCCGCACCGGAGAACTCAGGAAGATAAAATACCCTATGAACGGTATGGATTCCGAACTCATAACCCTTGGCATCCACGACCTTGCCACAGGCCGTACCGTATATGCCCAGGTCACTGACTTCACTGAGGAGCGCTACCTCACCAACATAAGCTGGAGCCCGGACGACAAATTCGTCTTCATACAGGTACTGGACCGAAGCCAGCACCATATGAAGCTCAATATGTACGACGCCTCCGACGGTTCCTTTGTCAGGACCATCCTCACTGAAGACAACGACCAGTGGGTGGAGCCCCTGGACCCGCTGTACTTCATCAAGAACTCCTACCAGTTCATCTACCGCACTGACAACCGCGACGGCTACAGGAACCTGTACCTCTGCGACACGCTTGGAACGGTTACAAGGATCACTCCCGTTGACGCGGACGTGGAATACGTGGCCAACGACGGCCGATACGTTTACTACACATCGGCGGAGGTCTCACCCATTGAGAACCATCTCTTCCGCCTGGACATCAAGGGCAGGAATGCCAAGCCTCAGAGGCTCACGCCCGAACGCGGATGGCACAACATAACGATGAGCCCTGACTGCAAGTACTTCGTGGACAGCTACTCCAGCTTCAACGTTCCCGCAGTGAGCGACCTGCGCTCTGCAGACGGCAAGCTGGTGCGCAACCTGAGCACCGCCCAGGACCCCCTTTCAGAATACCGTACGGGCAAGGTGGAACTTGGAACTATCAAAAGCGCCGACGGCAAGTTCGACAACTACTACCGCCTGTTCTACCCCGTGGATTTCGACCCTTCAAAGAAGTATCCTGTAATAGTTTATGTTTACGGAGGTCCTCATTCCCAGATGGTTAACGACAGCTGGCTGGGAAGCATACGGATGTGGGAGATGTATATGGCCCAGCGCGGATACATTGTTTACGTGCAGGACAACAGAGGCACTTCCAACCGCGGAGCGGAGTTCGAAAAAGCCATAAACAGGCAGTGCGGCCAGGCGGAGATGGCGGACCAGATGGTTGGCGTAAACCACCTCAAGACCCTCCCCTACGTAGATTCTTCACGCATTGGAGTTCACGGCTGGAGCTACGGCGGATTTATGACCATATCCCTGGTCACCAACTACCCTGACACCTTCAAGGTGGGTGTTGCCGGCGGCCCGGTAATAGACTGGAAATGGTATGAGATAATGTACGGAGAAAGGTATATGGACAATCCGGAGACCAATCCTGAGGGATTCGAGAAGACTTCCCTTGTGGAGAAAGCCACAAATCTCAAGTCCAAGCTCCTGATCTGCCAGGGCGCAATTGACAATACCGTGGTATGGGAGCACAGCCTCAGTTTCCTCCAGAAGTGCATATCAAACAACATCCCCGTGGATTACTTCCCGTATCCTGCGGCGGAGCACAATATGAGGGGCATCGAGAGGGTGCACCTGTATCAGAAGATATCGGATTATTTCGACCTCTTCCTCTAGAGAAGTTTCTCGCGCAGACGCGCGATCATATCGTGAGTCATAGACTCCAGGTTATAGGACGGTGTCCAGCCCCATTCCTTACGGGCGCAGACATCGTCCATCTTGTTTGGCCAGGAGTCCGCGATGGCCTGGCGGACAGGGTCCACCTCGTAACGCATCTTGAAGTCAGGAATCTCTGCGCAGATTGCCTTGTAAAGACCTTCCGGGTCAAAGCTCATAGAGGCGATATTGAAGGAATTGCGGTGATGCAGGTACCTGGGGCGGGCTTCCATAAGGTTGATGGCAGCCTTGAGCGCATCCGGCATATACATCATATCCAGGTATGTTCCGTAAGCGATAGGGCATACGAATTCCTCCCCTTTCACGGCGGCGTAGTACATCTCCACGGCGTAGTCCGTGGTGCCTCCGCCCGGAAGGGTCTTGTATGAGATGAGGCCGGGGAAGCGAACGGAACGCGTATCAACGCCGTATTTCTCAAAATAATAGTCGCTGAGCAGCTCTGTTGCCACCTTGGTGACTCCGTACATTGAGGTAGGCCTCTGGATAGTGTCCTGAGGGGTGTTGTCACGCGGAGTGTCCGGGCCGAAGGATCCTATGGACGAAGGTGTAAAAACTGCGCAGTGCTTCTCGCGGGCAATCTCAAGGATGTTCAGCAGGCCGTTCATCTGGATGTCCCAAGCCTTGAGCGGGTAGCGCTCGGCAGTAGCGGAAAGAAGGGCCGCAAGGTTGTATATGGTGTCAATGTCGTATTTGTCAACTATTTCCGCAATCTGATGCGCGATGCATACGTTGGCGTATTCCGCAGGGCCGCTTTCCAGC
>CACWLD010000039.1 GCA_902761655.1 uncultured Bacteroidia bacterium
ATGGATGACCTCAAGCAGAGCGTCCAGAACGCAACCTACGAACAGAAAGACCCTATCGTCATTTACAAGATCGAGAGCTACAACCTCTTTGCGGAGATGCTCGAGAGCCTGTACAAGGACGTGCTCAGCTTCCTGCTCCGCAGCTTCGTTCCACTGCGCGACTCATCAACCCCCGCGCCTGCCAAGGCTCAGCCTCGCAAGACTGATATGAGCAACCTCCAGACCCGCCGCACGGATCTGGTCACCAATGGGGAACAGAGCGCAAAAACCCCCGTGAAAGTGGAGAAGAAAGTTGGAAGGAACGACCCCTGCCCTTGCGGCAGCGGCCTCAAGTACAAGAACTGTCACGGTAAAGGATTAGTATAAATCAAACTGACTATATAGTTATGGCATCATCAGACAACCAGAACGTTAATGAAGTAAGCCGCGTATCGGCGCATTCATATTATAAGGGCAATTTCTACTCCGACAACGATATCCGCATAGACGGCACGTTCGAGGGCGACATCCTCACAAAGGGCAAGGCCGTAGTGGGGGAGAAGGCCAGGGTGTTGGGCACAATCATCTGCGCCAGCCTGGACGTGTGGGGTAACATCAAGGGAGACGTATACGTAAAGGATACGCTGTCCCTCAAGGCAACATCCACAGTTGAGGGCAATATGTACTACACCCGCCTCCAGCTTGAGATTGGAGCCAATTTCGAGGGTATGTGCAAGCGCGTAGCGGAGGATGACTATAAGGCTATGTTCGAAAGCAAGGATATACGCCTCCAGCCCAAGGAGCAGTAGCTGACCACATTTTTCACTAACACAATACTAACATTTATATGAAGAAATTACTTTTCCTTGTAGCGGCCGCTATGCTCAGCATCAGCGCCCTCGCCCAGGATGCTACAGTCAGAATCCATGACGACGGCACCGGTGTCCAGATCCCAAGGGAGATCTATGGACAGTTCTCCGAACACCTCGGACGCTGTATCTACGGCGGTCTGTGGGTTGGCAAAGACTCAAGCGTACCCAACATCGACGGTTACCGCAAGGACGTTTTCGAGGCTCTCAAAGAGCTCAAGGTCCCTGTAATGCGCTGGCCGGGCGGATGCTTCGCCGACGACTATCACTGGATGGACGGAATCGGCCCTCTTGAGAACCGCGCCAAGATCAGCAACAACAACTGGGGCGGTACAATGGAGGACAACTCCTTTGGTACCCACGAATTCCTCAACCTTTGCGAAATGCTTGACATTGAGCCTTATATCTCCGGTAACGTAGGAAGCGGAACCGTAGAGGAAATGGCAAAGTGGGTTGAGTATATGACTTCAGGCAGCCAGAGCACAATGGCAAACCTGCGCCGTGCAAACGGCCGCGAGGAGCCTTGGAAGGTTAAATACTTTGGAATTGGAAACGAGGCCTGGGGTTGCGGTGGAAATATGACTCCCCAGTACTACTCAGACACCTACAAGAGGTATGCTACCTATCTGCGCAACTACAGCGGAAACCGCCTGTACAAGATCGCTTCCGGTGCATCTGACTACGACTATGACTGGACCGAAGTCCTTATGAAGGCAATCGGCAACAGTATGAGCGGAATCTCCCTGCACTACTACACTTGTATGAGCTGGAGCGGATCAAAGGGAAAGGCCACCGTATTTGACGACGACCTCTACTATGACGTTCTCTCCAAGACCCTGGAAATCGAACCCGTCCTCAAGAGGCACATCGCCATTATGGATTCATACGATCCTTCAGGACGCGTAGGCCTTCTCCTTGACGAGTGGGGAACCTGGTTCGATGAGGAGCCCGGCACCGTTCGCGGCCACCTCTATCAGCAGAACACCCTCAGGGACGCCATCGTTGCAGCCCTCAACTTCAACATCTTCCACAAGTACACCAGGCGTCTCAAGATGGCCAACATAGCACAGGTTGTAAACGTGCTCCAGGCTATGATCCTCACCAACGAGACAGAGATGGTCCTCACTCCTACCTACCACGTATTCAAGATGTACAACGTACACCAGGATGCAGAGTTCGTTGAGTCTGACGTTACCACCAAGAGCGTACGCGCAAACCGTGGCGGAAACGTTCCCGAGGTCAGCGCAACCGCTTCCCGCAAGGACGGTGTCCTGAACTTCGACCTGGTGAACACAGACCTCAAGGCCAGCAAGAAAGTTCTTGTAACTTTTGACCAGAAGTCAGTTAGCAAGGTCATCAAGGCCTCCGTTCTCACCTCCGGCGACGTACACGACTACAACAACTTCGGTACAACAGCCAACAAGGTTTCAGAGAAGGAGTTCAAGGCTTACAAGGTTACCAAGGACGGTGTGGAGGTTACCCTTCCTCCTTGCTCTATCGTAGCCATCTCAATGAACTAGAATCCATTGCAGGATATAAAAAAAGCGGTCCAGAAGACCGCTTTTTTTTATTTATGCTTCAATTCGTTTTTCCTTTGCCCTGGTGAGCTTTTCTTTCATTGCATCTACGCAGTCCGTGATTGCCTCCTCAAAGGACTTGGCATTGCGTTCGATGATCATCTCTTCTCCCGGAACGTGGACGTGGAGCTTTACGTCCTTGTTGTCCGGTTCCTGAAGGAGGGTTAGGTTTACGTCAACGTTAACGATTCCGTCATAGAACCTTTCAAGCTTCTTGACTTTCTTCTCGACATAGTCCAGGAGTTTCTGGTCTGCGTCAAACTTAAGGGATTTGATTTTTATCTCCATGGTTACCTCCACTTTTTGCCCTTGGATGGGCGTTGTCATAAACTGTTTTCAATTTCTCAATGGAATTGTGCGTATAGACCTGGGTGGCGGCAAGGGATGAGTGCCCAAGCAGTTCCTTTATGGAGTTCAGGTCAGTCCCGTCGTTAAGCAGGCCCGTTGCCAGGGAATGCCTGAGGACGTGAGGGGACTTGCGCCCTGTTATTGAGGATATGCTTCCCAGCTCTTCCTTGACTGTCCGGTCTATGTAGACGGGGTAAAGGCCCTGGCCCTTTAGAGTTACCAGAAGGGGGGACTGAAGGTCCGATCCGCACCCCACCATTGAGTCAACCGATTGTAAATATAATGAAATTTCTTCACAAAGAGAAGGGATAAGCGGAATCTCCCGCATTTTATCTCCTTTTCCGTGTACGCGCACCACGCGCCTTTTGAAATCTATGTCTCCGCGCCTGAGGGTGATGAGTTCGCTCCTGCGCATTCCGGTATCGTACAGTATGGATATGATAAGGCGGGCGAGGCGCTTGCGGTAGCGCTCCGGCATACCCAAGTCCGGTTCTGTGACATAGGTTTGCGTGGATGCGAAATATTCTTCCATCGCGTCCTGGCGGTAGAAGTCCGCAAGCCTTTTGGCCGTTTTGGGGCGTGAGACTGTCCTGCACGGGTTGGATTCAAGGACGCCTTCGTGCATAAGATATCGGAAAAAGCCGCTGAGGACGCTCAGGTGCAGGTTTACAGTCCTGGGGCCAAGTTTCTTTTCGTCAAGGATGTGAAGCTCGTACGCACGCACCAGGGTAGGCGTAACCTCGGAGAAGTCGGTGATTTGGGCATAGGAGGCGAACTGTTCAAGGACGTCCCTGTATATCTGCTGTGTGCGCTGGGAATACCGGCGTACATCCGCTATGTAGCCAATGTATTTGTCAATCATTTTGCGTGCAGGCCCAGTTCGGAGGCCTTCTGGCGCATAAGGGCGTCGGCCTCGGGGAAATTGTTGCCTATGACTCCGTCCAGGATGGCCTCCTTGATAAATTCCTTGATCACTCCTATCTCCTTACAGGGACCAATCCCGTACACTTCCATTATGTATTCTCCCGTTACCGGGTTCTTGAAGTTGCGGATTTCGTCCTTCTGCTCCACTTCCACCAGCTTGCGCTTAACAAGCTCGAAGTTCTCGTGCAGGCGGGCTACCTTTGCCGGATTCTTTGAGGTGATGTCTGCGTTGCAAAGGAGCATTAGGTCGTCGATGTCGTCTCCGGCGTCAAAGAGAAGCCGCCTTACGGCGGAATCCGTGACGCCGTCGTCCACCAGGGCGATTGGCCTGAGGTGCAGGCGCACCAGCTTCTGGACGTATTTCATCTTCTCGTTGAGGGGCATCTTGAGAGCAGTGAAGATCTTGGGAATCATCTTGGCGCCGATGACGTCGTGACCGTGGAAGGTCCATCCCGTACCGGGGACGTATTTCTTGGATGCGGGCTTGCCAATGTCGTGCAGCAGGGCGGCCCAGCGCAACCAGAGGTTGGGCTCGGGGCCGTTGTCTGCGGCGCAGACATTGTCCAGCACCAGCAGCGAATGTGAAAAGTTCTCCTTATGGCCCCTTCCCTCAATGCTTTCCACGCCCTTGAGCGCGCTCAGCTGGGGGAGTATGTAGTCCAGCAGGCCGGTGCTGTCCATCAGTTCGAAAGCCTTCGATGGCTTTGCGCAAACCAGTATCTTGTTGAGTTCCTCCACTATCCTTTCCTTGGAGAGGATGCTCATACGGTCCTTCATCCGCCTCATTGAATCCAGGGACTCCGGGACTATGGTGAACTGAAGGTCCGGAGTGCTGAGCTTTGTGGCGAAGCGTATGGCCCGGAGCATCCGGAGCGGATCGTCGGAATAAGTGGTGTCAGGGTCCAGCGGGGTGCGGATGATTCCGGCGGTCAGGTCCCTGATTCCTCCAAACGGGTCCACCAGTTCCCCAAAACTGTCTTCCTGCAGGCTGAAAGCCATTGCGTTGATGGTGAAGTCGCGGCGAAGCTGGTCGTCCTCAAGGGTTCCGTCCTCCACGATGGGCTTGCGGGAGTCCCTGTTGTAGGACTCCTTGCGGGCGCCCACGAACTCCACTTCGTCACCCTTGTAACGGAGCATTGCCGTGCCGAAGTTCTTGAACAAGGACACCTTGGAATGCACGCGTTTGCCTACGGCCGATGCCAAGTCCAGGCCGCTGCCCTCAACGACAATGTCAATGTCGTTGCCCGGGCGGCCAAGGAAGCAATCGCGAACGTAGCCTCCTATGACAAAGGCCCTTACGCCCATCCGGGCGGCCTCTTGGGAAACTATCCCGAAAATGGGCTTGTCAAGGAAGCCTTCAGTCTGTACACAGGTCATTGTACGATGGTATGGTTTGGGTAAACACTCCGTTGTGAGCTATGAATGTCTGCCTGCCGTTTGTAATCATTATCCAGGGCGCGCCCATCACCATATTGTAGCGCAGCGCCTGCTCCAGAACTTCTGAATCCAGTTCTGTCCCAGGCCTTTTGCACTCCACCACTGCCACCGGGGAAGTGTCCTTCCCAAAGACCAGGATGTCCGCCCTGTATTTCTTCTTGGAACTGCCGAACGTGAAGGCCACTTCGCTGCGCATCATATGCTCCGGAACGCCCATTTCACGCTCCAGGACGCGTATGAACCACTGTCGCACTTCCTCCTCCGGAGTCAGCGCCACCTCTTTCTTGCGCAGCGGGTCCCACACCGTCTTTTCCATACTGCAAAGATGCTAATTTTTTACGAATTACTCCACCAGCCTCAATCTCCTCCCTCAGATTCCTCGGTCTCAGTGTGTCCCCTCAAAATGCCCGTGGAGTATAACTTCCTCAAAATCAAGACTTTAATCCTTTCAACGGTCTCTTTTGCGTCACCGTTGAGTACCCCTTTCCCGCTGATAATCAACCCATTACACTCCACGCTGCTGGGGGAGTCTGAGGGGATCGCCCCTCAGTCCCCTGGGGGTGCAGGGGGATATACGAGATAAGCCAGGTTCACCTGGCTTATCTCCACAAAAAAAGGGACAGTCACGACTGTCCCTTTTTTTGTGGAGATGGGCGGACTCGAACCGCCGTCCAAACAAAGCACCGGAGAGCTTTCTACACGCTTATTCTTCCAATGGTTGTAGGCTGCAAACCGCTGGAAGACGGACTATTTGCAGCTTATCTCCTGAGTCTTGGCGGAGCTTAGGAGAATCACTCCGTGCATCCGGTTTGGATGATACCCCAAATCCCGCCCATAACCGGCCTAAAGGGCGGTGGGATATACGTCGGTGCCGCAGCCTAGGCGGCTCCGATTAATGCGTTCCTCTTGGAGGACTAGCAAGCGTATGAATAGTTGTAGTTGCCTACTAATTTTTTGGAAACTGAGTTTTACGGGCCGGCTTCCGAGGCCCGGCGTGCTTACTGTCCGACGTCAGTGCTGTCAAAACCAGAACATCCCCATTTCAAAGAACATTTTTATGATGCTGCAAATATAGTAAATCGTTGCAATTTCCCCGTTTTTTTCTTAATTTTGGTGGAATAACACAATTCAGCAGAACAATAACATTAAACGAACCATATGAAGGGATATTTCAAATATGCAGCCTTGGCAATCGCTCTTGCGGCCATATGTTCCTGCGCCTCAAAGAATAAGGGTCACGATTACCCTTACACCCCCGTTGCATTCACTTCCGTAGAGGTTTCAGACGCCTTCTGGGGACAGCGCCTCAAAGCTTCCCGCGAGGTTACCATCCCCCTTGCTTTCAGCAAGTGCGAGGAAACCGGAAGATACGAGAACTTTGTCCAGGCAGCCCAGCAGATGGCCTCATCCGAGAACCTCGGATTCAGGGTAGGCGGACTTCCTTTCGATGACACTGATGTCTACAAGACAATCGAGGGTGCTTCCTACATCCTTCAGACCTATCCGGATCCCAAGCTCGAGGCATACATTGACAGCGTGCTCGTAATCGTAGCCGCCGCCCAGGAGCCGGACGGCCGAGGGCGCCATCGCCCACTACAGGGCAACCGGAAAGCGCAACTTCCTTGACATCGCCATAAAATACGCAGACTGCGTCTGCCGCGAGATCGGCCCAGGAGAAGGCCAGCAGGTTAAGGTACCAGGCCATCAGATTGCAGAGATGGCCCTTGCAAAGCTCTATGTCCTCACCGGAGACAAGAAGTATCTGGACGAGGCCAAATTCTTCATAGATATGCGCGGCCACGGAGAGAAAGGCGCGGAGGAATACCGCCAGTCACACGTTCCCGTTTTGGAGCAGGACGAGGCCGTTGGCCACGCCGTCAGGGCTGAGTACTTCTACTCAGGAATCGCTGACGTAGCCGCCCTTACCGGACAGACAGATTACATCGAGGCCATCGACAAGATCTGGGAGAACATAGTTGACAAGAAGCTCTACCTTACCGGTGGAGTGGGCGCCCGCCGCAGCGGAGAGGCCTTTGGAGACAACTACGAGCTTCCAAACCTCACTTCATACTGCGAGACCTGCGCCGCCATTGGCAACGTTTATTTCAACTACAGGATGTTCCTCCTTCACGGAGACTCAAAATATTACGACGTCCTTGAAAGGTCCCTCTACAACGGAGTCATCTCTGGAGTTTCACTTGACGGAGGCACCTTCTTCTATCCCAATCCGCTGGAGTCCGACGGACGCCATCAGCGCCAGGACTGGTTCGGCTGCGCCTGTTGCCCTTCCAACATCTGCCGCTTCATCCCCTCAGTTCCCGGATATGTATACGCCGTCAAGGACAATGACCTTTACGTGAACCTGTATATGGCCAACACAATGCACGACAGCGTAAAGAACGGAGACGTTTCCGTTTCTATGGAAACCAACTATCCTTGGGACGGAAAGGTCAAGATCGTTGTCAACGAGGCTCCCAAGAAAGGCTTCAACCTCAAGCTCCGCATCCCCGGATGGGTTCGCGGAGAGGTTGTCCCTTCAGACCTCTATGAGTTTGACGACGATGTGGAACTCGGCTACAAGGTATCCCTCAACGGCCAGGAAATCAATGCGGACCTTGACAAGGGTTACTTCTGCATTGACCGCAAGTGGGCTCCCGGCGACGTCGTAGTCCTTGATATGGATATGGAGCCGCGCCTTGTAAAGGCCAACGACAAGGTCGAGGCAGACAGGGGCCGCGTGGCAGTTGAGCGCGGACCTATCGTCTACTGCGCAGAGTGGCCTGACAATCGTCTACTGCGCAGAGTGGCCTGACAATCCTGACGTCAAGGTAAGGGAGGTTGTCCTGAGCGATTCCCCCAAGCTTGCCGTACGCGAGAACAAGGGCAAGCTTTACGGAATTGACGAGATCCTTGTCCAGGATTCCAACCTCACCCTGATCCCGTATTATGCGTGGAACCACAGGGGAGCGGGAGATATGATAGTTTGGATGAAACAAGAATAATTCAAGATAAACTGTTTAGAAATGAAAAAGTATCTAGCAATTGCGCTTGCAGCGCTTATGACGGTTGCGTGTGCCACCAAGAAACAGGCTCCGCTTCCCAAGCACGGGCTTGATCCTGCAAAATTCGCAGCAGAATACCAGGGCCAGCCTACTGCTCTCTACACTTTGACAAACGCTTCCGGAATGGAGGTGGCAATCACCAACTTCGGAGGACGTATCGTTTCAATAATGGTTCCTGACAAGGACGGTGTCTACACCGACGTAGTCCTGGGATTCGACAATGTCCAGAGCTATTTCCCGGAGAACGGAGACTCCAACTACGGAGCAGCCCTGGGTCGCTACGCCAACCGTATCGACGGAGGAATCTTCTCCATTGACGGCAAGGAGTACGAGCTCCCTCACAACGACGGCACCAACTGCCTCCACGGTGGTTTCACCGGCTGGCACAACAAGGTATACGAGGTTGTAGAGGCCGACGCATCCCACCTCAAGCTCAAGATGGACTCTCCTGACGGAGATATGCAGTTCCCTGGCCACGTGGTGGCTTATGTTACTTACACCCTGACCGATGCCAACGCCATTGACATCAAGTACGAGGCAACAACCGACGCTCCAACAGTGATCAATATGTCCAACCACTCATATTTCAACCTGGGTGGCGATCCTCAGAACCACAGCGTCTGCGACGAGCTTATGTACATCAACGCATCCGGTTACACTCCTATCAATGCTACGTCAATTCCTTTCGGAACAATTGACCCTGTTGCCGGAACTCCGTTCGACTTCACCACACCCAAGCTCATCGGCAAGGACATCGCAGCTGACAACGAGCAGCTCAAGAACGGAAGCGGAATTGACCACAACTACGTTCTGGACACCAAGGGTGACGAGAGCGCGCTTGCCTGCCGCCTGACAAACCCTGCAAACGGAATTACACTTGACATCTATACCAACGAGCCCGGTCTCCAGGTTTACACCGGAAACTTCCTTGACGGAAGCGCCACCGGAAAGGGCGGAAAGAAGTTCGCATACCGCGGAGCCATCTGTCTTGAGACCCAGCACTATCCGGATTCACCTAACAAGGCTGACTGGCCTTCTACCGTGCTCCGTCCGGGTGAGAAATACTACAGCCACTGTGTATTCGCATTCTCTGTAACCAAATAATTATCTTAAAATAACTAAAAAATGAACCTATTTGATCAGACAGGAAAAGCCCTCGGCTCCCTGGGTTCCGTCATCACGGCATCAGGTTTCAAGACCGTGGACCTTATCATCCTGATTATTTATCTCTGCCTCCTTATCTTCCTTGGCCTTTTCCTTGGCCGTACAAAGAAGGGCGAGGAGAAAAGTGCAAGCGACTACTTCCTTGCTGGTAACACCCTTACTTGGTGGGCTGTAGGAGCATCATTGATTGCGGCCAACATTTCGGCCGAGCAGCTCATCGGTATGTCCGGTACCGGATTCCGCGATGGAATCGCTACCGCGGCTTATGAGATTATGGCAGCCCTCACACTTGTAGTTATCGGTAAATGGCTGCTTCCCCTTATGCTCAAGAAGAAGATCTTCACCATCCCCCAGTTCCTCCGCGAGAGGTATAACGACGGTGTGGGCGTTGCATTCTCCGTTCTGTGGCTCTTCCTCTATGTGTTCGTGAACCTTACTTCAGTAGCTTGGCTCGGAGCCCTCGCCATCGAGCAGATTCTTGGTCTCCAGGGTGTTAGCGTGGCAATTGGATCCGCAACCATCTCAATGAGGATGATCATTGTAATGTTCCTGTACATCATAGCCGGTGTTTACTCCATCTACGGCGGTCTTGCTTCAGTTGCCTGGACTGACGTTATGCAGGTTACCTTCCTCATCGGCGGCGGTCTCATCACAGCTTACTTCGCCCTCAAGTTCGTGGGCAATTCAGTGGGCGGCGGTCCTATGACCGGTCTTTCTACTGTATACGAGACACTTACCAGCGGAGAATACGCAAGGGATGTGCATCTGCATCTGATTGTTCCGGAGTCTCATAACCCGGCTGCATATGCAAACGTACCTGGCCTTGTAGCGGTATTCGGAGCAATGTGGCTGACCAACCTCGGTTATTGGGGATTCAACCAGTACATCATCCAGAAGGGTCTTGCCGCAAAGAGCATCGAAGAAGCCCAGAAGGGTCTTATCTTCGCCGGATTCCTCAAGCTCATCGTGCCTATCATCGCCGTTCTTCCTGGTGTCTGCGCATTCTATATCACCCAGCATCCTGAACTCGTATCCAACCTTCAGGGAAGCATCCGCGTAGCTGACGACGCCTATCCTTGGCTTATCCTCAACTTCGCACCTCCGGTTGTAAAGGGTCTCTCATTCGCAGCCCTCGCAGCAGCCATCATCTCTTCACTTGCATCAATGTTCAACAGTACTTCAACCCTCTTCACAATGGATATCTACAAGAAGTACATCAAGAAGGATGCAACTGACAAGAACCTCGTTACCGTGGGCCGTATCACCTCACTGGTTGCCCTCATCATCGCTGCTATCGCAGTTAAGCCTCTCCTCGGCGGTCTCGACCAGGCATTCCAGTACATCCAGGAGTACTCAGGATTCATCTATCCTGGTATCGTCTGCGTATTCGGAATCGGTCTCCTCTGGAAGAGGGCTTCCGCAAGGGCAGCCGTATGGACAGCTATCGCAACAATTCCTCTTGGAGTCATCTTCAAGCTCTGTATGCCTCAGGTTGCATTCCAGCTCCGTGCAGGCTATATCTTTATGATCCTTCTTACTATGATGGTAGTTCTCTCACTCACAGACAAGAAGTTCGTGAAGTCCGAGCCTCTCTCCCAGGAGGATCAGGATACAATGGTCAAGTGGGGCAAGAGGCTTGGCTGCGCCGGTATCTTCTTCATTGTACTGGCAGCTATCGTTACCATCTGGAACAAGTGCCTCCCTGCAACAGCTACACCTGACAACAACTTCATAGCATATCTGAACGATATCGGATTCCAGGCATTCTTCTTCTTCGGAGTTCTGGTTGGAATGCACGCTATCTGGCTGATCGGCAACGCCAAGGATGACAAGGAAGACGAGAAGGCACTCCGTACGGACCTCTCCGCATTCCATACTACAAAGGGATACAACATTGGCGGACTCACAATCCTTGCCATTATCGTTGTCCTTTACATACTTCTCTGGTAATATGCTTGAAGAGCTTAAAGAAAAAGTATATCGCGCGAATCTTGATCTCGTGAAACATGGCCTGGTGCTTTTCACCTGGGGCAATGTTTCCGGGATCGACCGTGCGAAAGGCCTGGTGGTGATAAAGCCTTCCGGAGTGGATTATGACTCAATGAAGGCTTCCGATATGGTAGTGGTGGACCTTAACACCGGCAAGGTGGTTGAAGGAGACCTCAACCCGTCTTCAGACACACCTACGCATCTGGTGCTTTACAAGGCATTCCCCAACATACAGGGAGTGGTGCATACGCATTCCACATTCGCTACAGCCTTCGCCCAGGCCGGTAAGGATATTCCTAATATAGGAACAACCCACGCAGACTACTTCTACAAGGACATCCCCTGTACAAGGGATATGACCAAGGAGGAAGTGGAGGGACAGTATGAGCTTGAAACGGGCAATGTCATTGTGGACGAGATACTTAACATCCGCAAGATTAACCCTGACCATACTCCTGCCGTGCTGGTGAAGAACCACGGCCCGTTCTCCTGGGGAACTTCTCCTGACAATGCCGTGTACAATGCCACGGTAATGGAGCAGTGCGCCAAGATGGCCTTCGTTTCGCTTTGCGTGAATCCGGACCTTACTATGAATCCCCTTCTGGTAGAGAAGCATTACAGCCGCAAACACGGTCCCAATGCTTACTACGGCCAGAAAAAGAAATAACATTAAACTAATTAATCGACATGATCAAACAATTTGAGAACTGTGAAGTTTGGTTCGTTACCGGAGCCCAGCTCCTCTATGGTGGAGACGCTGTGGTACAGGTTGACGGACATTCCAAGGAGATGGTTGAAGGACTCAATGCTTCCGGAAACATCCCCGTCAAGATAGTTTACAAGGGAACTGCAAACAGCAGCAAAGAGGTTGAGGCCGTTATGAAGGCCGCCAACAACGATCCCAAGTGCGTTGGTATCATCACCTGGATGCATACCTTCTCACCTGCAAAGATGTGGATCAAGGGCCTCCAGGCACTGGAGAAGCCTCTCCTTCACTTCCACACCCAGTACAACGCAGAGATTCCGTGGGACAAAATTGACATGGACTTCATGAACCTGAACCAGAGCGCCCACGGCGACATCGAGTTCGGCCATATCTGCACCCGTATGCGCGTTCCGCGCAAGGTGGTCGTAGGCTACTGGAAGAACGAGGACGTTCAGAAGAAGATTGCCGTATGGGCACGCGTTGCAGCCGGCGTCGCTGACGCAAAGGAAGTACGCTGCCTGATGTTCGGTATGAATATGAACAACGTAGCCGTTACCGACGGTGACCGCGTAGAGTTCGAGCAGCGTCTTGGCTACCACGTAGACTACTATCCGGTTTCATCCCTGATGGATTACTACAAGAAGGTCACCCCGGCAGAGGTAGACGCCCTTGTAGAGGAGTATAAGAAGCTCTATACCATCAAGATAGACGAGTCCGGCGAGGAGGTTTACTGGGAGAAGGTGCGCAACAGCGCCAAGGCTGAGATCGCGCTGCGCCGCGTCCTCAAGGACGAAGGCGCCACCGCTTTCACCACCAACTTCGACGACCTTGGAGACGCTGACATCGACGCTCCCGACTTCTGCGGATTCGACCAGATCCCGGGCCTTGCATCACAGCGCCTTATGGAAGAGGGATACGGATTCGGTGCAGAGGGAGACTGGAAGACAGCCTGCCTTTACAGGACACTTTGGGTTATGACCCAGGGCCTTCCTACCGGATGCTCATTCCTGGAGGACTACACCCTCAACTTTGCAGGTGACAAGAGTTCCTGCCTCCAGAGCCATATGCTGGAGATCTGCCCTATGATCGCAAGCGACAAGCCAAAGCTGGAGGTTCATTTCCTTGGCATCGGTATCCGCAAGCAGCAGACCGCCCGCCTTGTGTTCACATCCAAGACAGGCCCTGGTATCAAGGCTACCGTAGTTGACCTTGGCAACCGTTTCCGCCTGATCATCCAGGATGTAGAGTGCATTGAGCCAAAGCCTATGCCTCACCTGCCTGTTGCATCCGCACTGTGGATCCCCCAGCCTACATTCGAGGTTGGTGCAGGTGCCTGGATCCTTGCTGGAGGAACCCATCACTCCGCATTCAGCTATGACGTTACTCCTGAGTACTGGGAGGACTTCGCTGAGATTACCGGAATAGAGATGCTCCACATCAACAAGGAGACCAACATTTCCGACTTCAAGAAGGAAATCCGTACCAACGAGGTTTACTATTACATCAACAAGGCTCTCAAGTAGGCTCTATGAACGCAAAAGAGACCATAGAGGCCGGAAGGGCCATACTTGGAATCGAGTTCGGTTCAACCCGCATCAAGGCGGTCCTGGTAGATGAGGCCAACGTGCCCATCGCCCAGGGCAGCCATGAGTGGGAGAACCAGCTCGTAAACGGCTTGTGGACATATACCACGGAGTCCATCTGGTTCGGGCTCCAGTCCTGCTATGCGGACCTCCGCGCAAATGTCCTCAAGAAGTATGAAGTTGAGATAGAGCACCTTGCAGCCATTGGCATCAGCGCAATGATGCACGGCTATATGGCTTTTGACAAGACCAACAAGATCCAGGTTCCATTCCGTACCTGGCGCAACACCAATACCGGAGCCGCCGCTGCCGAACTGTCCTCACTGTTCAAGTTCAATATTCCGCTCCGCTGGAGTATTTCACACCTGTATCAGTGCATCTTGGACGAGGAACCGCACGTTCCGGAGATCACTTTCCTTACCACGCTTGCAGGATACGTTCACTGGAAGCTTACAGGTGAGAAGGTGCTTGGTATTGGAGACGCTTCCGGTATGATTCCGGTGGACCCCAAGACAAAGACTTACTCTGCCGAGATGGTGAGCAAGTTCAACGCCTTGATCGCTCCCAAGAAATTCAAATGGAAGCTGGAAGACATCCTTCCAAAGGTGCTTGTTGCTGGCCAGAACGCCGGTTACCTGACAGAGGAAGGCGTCCGCAGGCTTGACATTACAGGCCATCTGCAGCCGGGTGTTCCTTTCTGCCCCCCTGAGGGAGACGCAGGAACCGGAATGGTTGCTACAAACGCAGTTAAACCGCGCACTGGCAACGTTTCCGCAGGAACTTCTTCATTCTCAATGATAGTTCTTGAGAAGGACCTTTCCAAGCCGCACGAGGTAATTGACATAGTTACCACACCGGATGGAAGTCCTGTTGCAATGGTACACTGTAACAACTGTACCTCAGACCTGAACGCGTGGGTTGGAATCTTCAAGGAATTCCAGGAGCTCCTGGGTGTTCCTGTAGATATGGGCAAGCTTTTCGGCACCCTCTACAACAACGCAATGACAGGTGATACGGACTGCGGTGGTATTGTATCCTATAACTTCATCTCCGGAGAGCCGGTAGTAGGCCTTGCCGAAGGCCGTCCTATGCTGGTGCGCCACGCATTGGACAAATTCAACTTGGCCAACTTTATGAGGGCCAACCTCTACGCTTCAGTCGCCGTCCTCAAGGTAGGTAACGACATCCTCTTCAACGAGGAGAACGTCAAGGTTGACAGGATCACCGGACACGGCGGTCTGTTCAAGACCAAGGGAGTTGGGCAGAGAGTTCTCGCAGCCGCCCTTGATTCGCCTATTTCCGTAATGGAAACAGCCGGTGAAGGCGGCGCTTGGGGAATGGCTCTCCTGGCCGCATTCCTCGTTAACAACGCCGCAAAACGCAATCTTCCTGACTATCTTGAAGATGTTGTGTTCGCAGGCAACCAGGGCGAGGAAATTGCTCCTACCTCCGAGGAAGTTGAAGGCTTCAACCGCTATCTCAAGAATTATATGCGCTTGCTTCCTGCCGAGGCTAAGGCAGTCAAGTGCTAGTAATTGATTATCAATAAAAAAGAGCCGCCTGGGAGGGCGGCTCTTTTTTTATTTCCGGTCTCTTATTTCTCAAGGACGAAGATCCTGAAGCAGAGCGGTTCAACGGTTACGTTGACGTTCTGTCCCTGCGCGTTGAAAGCAAGTTCTTCCGGCAGGATGTTGGTTGGATCCTCAATGTTGTCTTCCTCAAGCTTGTCAGTTGTGAGCCTGATGCACTTCACTCCCTTGAGAACTTCGTTCTTCTTCATTCCCGTGAAGTTCAGGTTGATGCTCTGGGCCTTATCGGAAGTGTTCACTACCTTGACATAGACTTTGTCCCCGTCTGCTACGGCGCTGGCGAACAGGCCATTCTGGCCATCGGCTCCGGTGACGTTCTTCTTGTCCATTGTAAGGGTGAGGGCGTTGGCTCCCTTGTACTGTGAGTAAAGCTGCTGAACATAGTAGCTAACGGTGCGCATTGTGTTCAGGTTGTCGAACCAGATGAGGTCCGGACGCCACTGCCATCCTTCAACGTGTGCGAAGAGGGGAGCGTAGGTTGCCATATGTACGATATCGGCGTTGCGCTCAAGTCCTGTCATAAATGCTGCTTCCAGCAGGGAAGCGTAGAAGTGGTTCCACTTCTTGCCCCTTGCGTGGCAGGCGTACTCTCCGGCGAATACCTTGGGGCCCTTGCGGTCGTAATTATCATAACGGGCTCCCTGGGCGAGGAACCAGTCGTACGGACGGTAGAAGTGCTCGTCAACCAGGTCTGCGCCAAGCCTCTTCATTTCCGGCCAGAGGTAGTCAAACTGCTTGCCCTCTGAGTCTGGTCCAGAGGATCCTACTATCTTGATATTAGGATATTTGGCGCGGATGGCCTTTACAAAAGGCTCCAGGTGTTCCGGGTAGGTCTCGCCCCACTGCTCGTTTCCAACGCCCAAGAATTTGAGGTTGAACGGTGCAGGGTGGCCCATTTCTGCGCGGAGCGCGCCCCATTTTGTGCTGACGTCGCCGTTGGCGAACTCAATGAGGTCCAGGGCGTCCTGGATGTAGTTCTGAAGCTCGGCTACGGGTACGTGTGCGCTTTCGTCATCGTTTTGGAACTGGCAGGCAAGTCCGCAGCTGACGATAGGGAGAGGTTCGGAGCCGATCTCTTCGCTCAGGAGGAAGAACTCATAGAAACCAAGGCCGTAGCTCTGGAAATAGTCAGGGAAGAAGCGGTAGTCAAAGGTGTATTCCCAGCGGTTCTCGTTGATGGGGCGGTTCTCCACGGGGCCTACGGAATTCTTCCAGTTGTAGCGCGTCTCCAGTTCGGTTCCTTCTACTATACATCCGCCGGGGAAGCGGAAAATGCCGGGATGAAGGTCATAGAGAGCCTGTGCAAGGTCCTTGCGCATACCGTTCTCGTGTCCCATCCAGGTGTCGACTGGGAAGAGGGAGATGTGCTCCAGGTCAACGGTAGCCTCCTTGCTCTGGAGAAAAATCCTGAGGGTTGCCTTGGGGTCTGTGACAGGAGAGGTGAGCACAACTTCATATTTCTTCCACTGGGAAGAACTGATGTTCACTCTCTGCTGTACATATGCCTGGCGCTCGCCCATATTTGCCCTGTCGATGAGTTCAACGCGGATTGCCGCGTCTCCTCCGTCCGGAACCCTGGCCCATACGCTGAAGCGGTATTGGGCGCCTTCCTTGAGTCCTATCCCAAAGAAGCCGTTGTTCTCAAGTCCGGTGTGCTTGTGCGCGTGCCCGGCGTTGCCCAGGCGTACGTAATGCGGGTTCTTGTCAAAAGGGCCGTCCTCACGGACCTTTACGTTTCCAAAGGCAGTCCAACCCTGCAGGGGGTCTACCGGGAATTCAAATGAGCGGTTCTTTATAAGTTCTGCATAGAGGCCTCCGTCCGCCGCAAAATTGATGTCTTCAAAGAAGATACCGTACATAGTAGGCTGGATTGGAGCGCCCAATTTCTTCATATTGATGTCAAAAGTATTGGTTTGGGCGTGGCAAGCCATACCTGCCGACATAAGCAGTACCGAGGCAAGGATGATAAGTTTGGTCTTCATTTGTGTTAATTGTTATGAGTTTTAGCAAAAATACAAAAAAGATTATTTGTTTTTGAATGATTTCAGGTATTCGGATGGGGTCATTCCAAACGCCGATGAGAATGCTCTGGTGAAATATGAGGCATTGGAAAAGCCTACGTTGTACATCACTTCAGAAATGGTGAAGTTGCCGCTCTGGAGGAGCAGGGCGGCCTTCTTGAGCCGGATGGAACGTATGTATTCCACTGCGGACTGCCCTGTGAACTGTTTGAGCCTGCGGTATAGCTGTTTTTCCGGGAACTGGCCCAGTTCGCATAATCGAGACACGGACAGGCTTGTGTCGTCAAGGTGCTCCTCAATAAGCTGAGTGACTTTTTTGAGGAAGAGTTCGTCTTGTGAGAGTTCGACAGGCTTTTCCGGCGCGGCGAGCATCTCCATCCTGACACGCTGTTCCATCCGCTTCCTGTTGCCCAGCAGCTGCTTTACGCGCGCTGTCAGGGTGGGAACGTCAAAGGGCTTGGAGAAGAAAACGTCTATGTTCAGGCCTATGCTTTCCTGTTCGGTCTTCTTGTCATCTTTAGCTGTCAGCATAATGATGGGGATAGTGCTCAGGGGGGCTATCTGCCTGATTTGGCGGCACATCTCCATTCCATCCATTACTGGCATAAGGACATCTGATATGACCAGGTCAGGGAGTACGTCCTTGCAGAGCTTGAGCCCGCTCTTGCCGTTGTGGGAACAAACGCAGCGATAGTCATCCTTCAACAGACTCTCAAGGAAACTGCAAATCTGGACGTTGTCATCCACGATGGCAATGAGAGGCTTGTCAGAATCTTCTGTCCCTGCGGAGGAGGCTTCCGGGCTCCCGGCAGGAGCGCTTTGGGCCAGACAGGGGACTACAATGGTGAAAGTGGTACCGTCAGAATCTGAGTTGACGGATACCTGTCCGTTGTGAACATCGATATATTTCTTTATTATTGACAGGCCAATGCCTGTGCTGTCATAGCCTCCCTGCTTGGTCCTGGAGGACTCGAAATAACGCTGGAATGCAAATGGAATTTCTTCTTTGGGGATGCCTATGCCCGTGTCCGATACCTTTATGACCAGTTTGCGCCCTATGTCATCCCTCTCAATGGTCATAAGTACGGAGCCTCCTTCCGGAGTATACTTGCAAGCATTGGACATCAGGTTGTTAAGGACTTTCTCAATCTTGACGACGTCAATGGATACAGGTATCTCCTTATGGCTGCTGTTGAAGATGAATTCGTGTTTGGGGAAATTCTCGCGCCAGGAATCGAAGATGCTTCTGGCAAAATCCACGAATTCAATTTCTGAGGTCATCAGGGTGTCTGCAACGCCGTCAGTCCCTTTATAAAAGTCTATTGTCTTGTGGATAAGCGAACTGAGGCGCATTGCGTTCTCCTGTGCAAGCTGAAGGTCTGTGATATCCGCATCCGGTCCGGCTTCCCTGATCATCTTGCCCAGAGGGCCGATGACAAGGCTGAGGGGAGTCTTCAGTTCGTGGGCCAGGTCCTGGATGAAAGCTTCCTTCTGCCGGGACTGCTCTGCAAGTTCGTCCCGCTGCCGGCGCTCCAGTTCAAGATAACGGCGGGTCGTTGCCAACTTGATGATCATATTGACGGCTCCGGCAATCAGGAGGGCGTATAACAGTAACATCCAGGGGGAGAGGTACCAGGGAGGCTGTATGCGGAATGACAGGAGCTCCCTTGGGTCGCTGGCAATCCCGGCCGGGGCCACTGCCAGGCTGTAGCTGCCTGGCCTCAGGCCGGTAAGGGTAATTTTGTTTCCTGTCACCACGCCGCTGGAGTGCCCGTTACGGCGGTCTAGCCAATAGACGAATCTGTGTGGCACTTGGTCATCGAAGTTGAAATCTGAGAAGGAGACTTCCAGGTTGTTCTGGCTGTGAGGCAGCGTGATTCCTTTGGGAAGGCTGGTGTCCGGGTCAATTCTCTTGGAACCGTTCACGGTGAGTCCTGTGATGAGAAGTGCCGGAGAGTCGCTCTCAAAATAGTGCCGGAGGTCTGAAATACGTACCTCATCGACCGATCCGGCCGTGCCTAGGAGCAGACTCTTTCGGAAAGGGTCGTATTCTATGCTGACATAATTGCGGTATGTGCCAAGGCTTCTTATGCCCAGGTCAGTCTTGTCAATGGAGAACAGGCCTTCCGATGTGCACAGCCAGATTCTTCCCTCCGCTTCGGTAAGGGAGATTGATTCTATGTTTGCATCCGGATAGAATTCAACGTTCCGGAAATCAGCATCGTCTCTCTGTGGGGTGATACGTGCAATGCGGTTTCCTGCCGATATCCATATGCGTCCTTCGCTGTCGCCGCACATTGAGTCCGGGCCGGCGGGCGCCTGGTCCTGAAGCAGGACTTCTCCATTCAAGGGGTCGATTCGGAAAAGACGCTGGTCCCTGGTCAACGCCCATATGCGGCCGTCACGCCCCAGGACTATTCTTGAGACATCGTTTGATGTCAACCCTTCTTCCCGGCGGTACCGGCTTATGACGCTGCCGTCAGGATGCACCCGGAAAAGTCCTTCGAAAGTGGCCGCCCAGATCTCATCGTGCAGGATTACAAGGTCGTAGACCCAGTTCTGGATACCAGGGATCCTGATGGGTATCATTTCACCGGACGTTTCGTCATAATACAGTATGCCGCCGTCGGAGGCGATGTAGATGGTGCCGCTCTGCGGATCTTCTATGATCCGGCGCACCTTGTTGTGTGGGATGTGGTACGGGCTCCCGGACATAGAATAGTGCCGTGAAGTACCATTTCCGGGCAAAAGGTACAGGCCGTTGGAGCCTCCTACCCACAGGCGGCCCTTTTTGTCGTGCAAAAGCTGGCTGTATATGGTGTTTTCCTCTTCGGGCAGCCCTTCCAGGGACTGGATGGCAGAATATGCCTGAAAGTGCATCAGCCCATTGTCGGTTCCAAACCAGAGCATTCCATCAGAGTCGCTCATACTTGACCAGATAACGCCGGGGTGTATTTCTTCCCGGATTCCGGAAGATGGGTCATATCGGAAAAGTCCGTTGTCAGTGCCCACTAACACGCATCCCTCGCCGTCCAGGCACATAGTTTTGGCAACGGGGAGCTGGCAGGCATCGTACGCTTTGCCTTCTGATTTGTCAATCCTTATAAGCCTGGCAGGCGTTCCTACCCAGAGATACCTGTCATCCGGGATAATACAGGAGGCAAGGCGGATGTTGGAATCGAACTGGGAGGGAGAAAAGGTGCCGCTGGCTATGGAATAAGTACCTATACCATCCCACATACCCACATATAAGACATTCCCGTATAAGGCGAGTGACAGGATATTGCCATCGTAAAGCTGAACGGCTGTGTCCGTAGACCTGTCATAGCGGTAAAGACCGTTGTCAGTGCCTATATAGACAAACGGACCGGAGTCGAGCATATCACGGACACGATACCCGTCAAAGGGGCTTGCCTTGATATAGCTTTGCTCCTTGAGAAGGAATGTATACATACCGTTATTTGTGCCGATAAGCATTGTGTCGTCCACGATCAGTAGTTTGTTGATCTGGATATGCCCGTCGGGACAGGGATGGGATGTCAGGTCATAGCCGTCGAAACTGTACAGGCTTCTGTCCGTACCGAACCAGACCATACCTCCATCCTGGCGTGTTACGGATCGTACAGAAAGCGTGGCGGTCCTTTCGTGATAGTGGCTGGGTGAGTGTTCCCGGGCCTCCGATATGACGGGAGGCAGCAGACAGGACAATAAGGCAAGCGTGAAGAATAATTTTTTCATTTCCTCTATTTCTGCAGGAAGATACGAATAATTCCCGGGGGTTTGGCCGATAGCGCCGAATTATGTTAGTATCTGTCTTTTCTGTGTCAGTTCCTGCGCTTATAAAGACGTACCTTTGTACAGTGCAATGAAAGGCATCCCCGGGGAATTGGCCCGCCCACTAATAAATAGTATGGTTAACAGAAAGCTTTGGAAATAGAATAGAATAGAATTGTATGAATCGTTTGTGGTCCGATTCCCCGGTTATGGAGATTGTTTTTAGCATACAATAAAATCAAACCTGAAGTAATTAATTATTATGAAGAAATCATCATTCCTGATGGTTGCGGCGGTACTTCTCTGCGCGGCTTGTGTATCAAAGGCCCCGGAGAAGTACTTTCCTGACGGAGCCATCACAGCGGGCGAAAACACCCGCGTAGAAACCACTTACGGCACCATAGAAGGCTACCTTGATGGAAGCATCTACACTTTCAAGGGCATCCGCTATGCCAAGGCCGAACGCTTTATGCCCCCGCAGGCTCCCGACCGCTGGGAGGGCGTGCGCCAGTGCAAACTCTACGGTCCGCAGACCCCTCAGACGGAGACCCTGAACTACAACGACAGCAACACCCAGTCAGACTACGGCTTTGGAAACCAGTTCTTCCTTGAGCCGATGGACGAAGCCTGTCAGGTGCTGAACGTATGGACTCCTTCCATTACCGACGGCAAGAAACGCCCGGTGTTCTTCTGGATT
>CACWLD010000040.1 GCA_902761655.1 uncultured Bacteroidia bacterium
AGCATCTGCTCAACTCTCCTGGCAACTTCACCGCTTCCAAGCTCGCTTGGGTAAAGCGCAACGAGCCTGAGACCTACGAGAAGATCTACCGCTTTATGCTTCCTGGAGACTATATCAACTATCTCCTCACAGGCGAAATCACCACCACAGAGACCGGACTTTCAGAGCAGATCCTCTGGGACTTCAAGAAGAACGCAAGGGCGGACTTCGTTGCAGACTATTACGGAATAGATACTGCTATGATCCCTGACATAGCCCCTTCAATTGGCATTTCAGGCAAGACAACCGCAAAGATAGAGGGACTCCTTGGAATCCCTCAGGGAACACCGGTTTCTTACCGTGCCGGAGACCAGCCAAACAACGCATTCTCCCTTGATGTCCTCAATCCGGGCGAGGTTGCCGCAACAGGCGGTACCAGCGGAGTTGTATACGCAGTTACAGACAAGCGTCTCCCTGACCCTCAGTTCCGCGTCAACAGCTTCCTGCACGTAAACCACACTGCAGAGCAGAACCGTTACGGAGTGCTCCTCTGCATCAACGGAACGGGAATCCTCAATTCCTGGGTAAGGCGCAACATTGCCCCGGATATGACATACAGCCAGATGAACATCATCGCTGACAGCATCCCCGTAGGATCTGACGGCCTGCTTATGCTCCCGTTCGGAAACGGTGCTGAAAGAGTCCTTGGAAACCGCCAGGTAGGCGCCGGAATTGCCGGAATAGACCTGGTGCGCCACTCTTCCGCACACATCATCAGGGCAGCCCAGGAAGGAATCGCATTCTCCTTCCGCTACGGCCTTGACGTTATCAAGGAACTGGGTATGGCAACAAAGGTTATCCACGCAGGAAAGGCTAACCTGTTCCTGAGCCCTATCTTCCGCCGCACCCTCGCAACCCTTTGCGACTCCACCATCGAGATCCTCAGCACTGACGGCGCCCTTGGCGCAGCCCGCGGCGCGGCTCTCGGATGCAAATACTACAAGAACTCCAAGGAAGCTTTCGCAAACCTCCAGAAAGAAGGCGAGGTCAACCCTGTAGAGGAGTGGAAGCAGCCTCTTGAGGAAGCATACGGAAAATGGAAAGAATATCTTAACAAATCACTTTAATAATTAATTACATTTATGGCTAACAAAGAATATTTCCCAACTGTAGGGAAAATCCCTTTCGAGGGTAAGGATTCAAAGAATCCTATGGCATTCCATTACTATGATCCTGAGAAGGTCGTAGCAGGCAAGAAGATGAAGGACTGGCTCAAGTTCGCTATGGCTTGGTGGCACACACTGTGCGCTGAGGGCAGCGATCAGTTTGGTCCTGGAACAAAGTCATTCCCTTGGAACGGCGATCCTGATCCAGTTCAGGCAGCTAAGAACAAAGTTGACGCAGGCTTCGAGCTTATGCAGAAACTTGGAATCGGTTACTACTGCTTCCACGATGTTGACCTCGTAGCCGAGGCTGACACAATCGAGGAGTATGAGAAGAACCTCAAAGATGTTGTCGCATACCTCAAGAAGAAACAGGCCGAGACCGGAATCAAGCTCCTCTGGGGAACAGCTAACGTATTCGGACACAAGCGTTATATGAACGGCGCTTCCACAAACCCTGACTTTGACGTTGCAGCCCGCGCAATGGTTCAGATCAAGAACGCAATTGACGCAACAATCGAGCTTGGCGGACAGTGCTACGTATTCTGGGGCGGCCGTGAGGGCTATATGAGCCTCCTTAACACAGATATGAAGCGTGAGAAAGAGCATATGGCAACAATGCTCAAGATGGCTCGCGACTATGCACGTGCAAAGGGATTCAAGGGCACATTCCTCATCGAGCCTAAGCCGATGGAGCCTTCAAAGCACCAGTACGATGTAGACACTGAGACCGTTATCGGATTCCTCCGCGCAAACGGACTTGACAAGGACTTCAAGGTTAACATCGAGGTTAACCACGCCACACTCGCCGGCCACACCTTTGAGCACGAGCTCCAGGCTGCTTCTGACGCAGGCCTCCTTGGAAGCATTGATGCAAACCGTGGTGACTACCAGAACGGATGGGATACCGACCAGTTCCCTATCGACCTGTACGAGCTCGTTCAGGCTATGATGGTTATCATCCGCAATGGCGGACTCGTAGGCGGAAGCAACTTCGACGCAAAGACCCGTCGTAACTCTACCGACCTCGAGGACATCGTAATCGCACACGTATCCGGAATGGACGTAATGGCACGCGCACTTGAGATCGCTGCCGACATTCTTGCCAACTCTCCTATCGAGAAGATGCGCAAGGAGCGTTACGCTTCTTACGACGCTGGCGTTGGTAAGGACTTCGAGGATGGCAAGCTCACCCTTGAGGATGCAGTTGCATACGCCAAGAAGGTTGGCGAGCCTAAGCAGACTTCTGGCAAGCAGGAGCTTTACGAAAGCATCATCAACCTGTACATCTAGTATTCTCATACTAATAAAAAAAGAGGCGGCCGGAACGGTCGCCTCTTTTTAGTTGCAGGCTATCCTAATAGCCTTCGTTCTGGTTAAGGTTGGAGTTGTTGTCAACCTCTGCGGTAGGGATAGGCAGCCAGATCTTGTGCGCCTGGAAGTCCTTCTTGAACTTGTCGGAGCGGTTGGCGATCTTGTTGTAATATGCTCCCATCTCTCCAATTCCCCAGCGGCGAATATCAACGAAACGCTCGCACTCGAACGATGTCTCCTTTGCATCCTCAATGTCTATCACGCTCATAATTGCGTCCAGCGTGATGTTGCCTGCCTTGATGGCTGCATAGCCGTAATCCAGGTTCATATCGTTGGTGCTGTCGTTATCAGTGTTCACATAGACTGAGGTAACAGGCTCGCGGTCTGCAAGCTTGGCAAGGCCGGCGCGCTGGCGAACATCGTCAATCTGCTTGATGGCTCCGGTAAGGTCTCCTGTCTGGGCGAGGCATTCGGCATAGTCAAGCTTGATCTCACCAAGACGGAAGATACGGTTGTTGGTGCCTTCGCAGTTGTCGGAGTTGACCTGAACGCCGTTCTCATACTGGGCGACGTACTTATTGATCATTACGCGGGTGCCGCGGTCTTTCCAAAGATTGTAGTCCTTGTAGCCCCACTGGTCGTGTGCGGGGAAGTCCTTGAAGATGTCCGGGTAGAGGAGGGTAGCCTCCAGACGCGGATCGTACATTCCGGCGGTGGTTGTAGGAGTGTCGGCCACTGTAACTTCGTTCTTGAAGGCCCAGAGGAGCCAGCGCTCTGCGTCGTAGTCACCCCATCCAAGAGGGGAGAGTCCGTAGAATTTCCATCTCCACATACCGTAATCCGGAGTTGCGCCGTTGTTGTTGCGTCCGTAGTATGCTCCGCCTGCACCGGCAGTGTTGGCAAAGTTCTGGATTTCCCAGATGGACTCGGAGTTGTTCTCCGTGGTGATCTTGAAGTTGTCGTTGAAGTCTGCCACAAGGCTGAACCCTCCGTTCTCCACAATGTCCTTGTAGTAAGGAAGGGCCTTGGCGTACTGCTTGTTCCAGTTCATATATGTCTTGCCAAGGACGCAGGCTGCGAACCATTTGGTGACACGGTACTGGTTGGGATACTTTCCGTCGTAGTTCTTGAAATAGGATGCGGGAAGTACCTTGTAAGCGAATTCGGCATCGTCAATAATGTGCTGGCACAGCTGGTCGAAGGTCTGCTCTGCAGGCTCGTCGCCGGCTTCGGTAACATAGTCTACGTAAGGAACCTTTCCGTAGAGCATTGCCAGCTGGTAGTAAGCGTATGCGCGGATGGCCTTGGCCTGGCCAACTATCTGGTCTTTGCTGAATTCTTTCCATTCTTTCACATTCTCCTCCGCGAACTGGATTACCTGGTTGCAGCGGAATACCTGCTGGTACAGCTGGTTCCAGGTGCAGTTGTTCCAGTTCCAGGAATAGTTCTCGTAGTGGAGCATTATGTAGTTGATAAGGTCAGTGGTGGAGTAGGTGAGGCACTCGTCGGACTGGCCTGAGAACTGGTTGGAGCTCATCATTGCGTAATATGAGCTGTAGAAAGAGTGGTATACACCTGTCAGGGTGAGATCTATGTCTCCTTCTGAGTTGAAAGCAGTGTCCTTGGTGAGGGCGTTCGGGTTGTCCAGGACAAGCAGGTCATTTGAGCAGGAGGCGGCGAATATTGCGCCAAGTGCTATAGTCAATATATATAAGTACTTTTTCATAATCCCTAGAATGTCATGTTAAGGCCGAAAATGATGGTGTACGGATTGGCAACGCCGGTACCGTAGTTGCCCGGGGTGAAGATTCCACCCTTGAAGTCAGGATCCAGTCCGGAGAACTTGGTCAGGGTGAGCATATTCTGAGCTGTTACCGTAGCGGTAAGGCTCTTGAGCACGGTGCTTATGGCTCCCTTTGGAACCCAGTTGTATCCCAGTGCTATGGAGTTGAACTTGAAGAAGTCGCCCCTCTCGAGGAACCTGGTGGTATAGGCGATATCGTTGTAGGTATAGCCCTGGCGTGCGCGAGGGTACCAGATGTCGTTGTGCTGGTTCTCGGTTGTCCACCAGTTGAGTCCGCTCCTGAATTGATGAATTGTATTGGATGAGCGTCCGTCTACTGTTGAACGATAGCCGTTCAGGGTGTACTTGAAGAACTCGCCGAATCCGGAAATCTGGAGGCTCCAGTTCTTGTACTCGGCCATTATGTTCAGGGATGCCTCCAGACCCGGCCAAGGGCTCTTGTCGTAGATGGCCTGACGGTCAGAGGTGTTTATACGATTGTCTTTGTTTATATCCTGGAAGTTGATGTCTCCGGCCTTTGCGTTGCGGAGTCCGGAAGCGGCGGCTTCCTCGTCGGACTGGAACAGGCCGTCTGCAATGACAAGGTAGTACAATCCAAGAGGATGGCCGACCTCTGACCAGGTGTTGGTGGTATAGTGATAAGTAACGCCGTATCCCAGTCCGTCCAGGCGGTTCTCGTTATGGGAGAAGTTGGCTCCTATACGGTAGCTGAAGTCGCGGCTGACGTTCTGCCTCCACTGGAGGGAGAGCTCTATACCGCGGTTGGAAAGCGTTGCGGAGTTGACGGTAGGGTTGTTGGTGGCACCGTTTACGCGGAGGATTTCCTGGTTGTAGAGACAGTCCTTGGATTTGGATACATAATATTCCAATGTAACAAGGAGGCGGTTGTCAAGGAATGCCATATCAATACCGGCATTGTGCTGGATGAGCGTCTCCCAGGAGATGTCCCTGTTGGAAAGCTCAACGATTGCCTGTCCTGCGGTAGGAGCGAGGCCTCCTGCAAAATTGTATGACGTGTAGCTGTTGATGAGCGACATCCAGTCATAGTTTCCAATGTTCTGGCTTCCAAGGCGGCCGTAGCTGTAACGCAGCTTGAAGTCGTTCATCCACGGAACGTTCCAGAAGTCTTCCTGTGAGATACGCCAGCCAACGGACATTGAGGGGAAGAAGCCCCACTTGTTGCCCGGTGCGAAGCGTGAGGAACCGTCACCGCGGACGGTGGCCTGGAAGAGGTACTTGCTTGCGTATGAATAATTTATACGGCCGAAGTAAGAGATCAGGCGGCTCTGGTTGGTGCTTCCGGTGGATCCGGATAGTACCAGACCGCTGCTCACGTTCTTAAGGTAGTAGCCACCTGCAGTCTGGATTAGCTGCTGGCGGGCTGAGCCGACGCTGCTGCTGAAGGTGTCCTGGTAGGACTGTCCCAGTACTGCGTTGATGTTGTGCTCGCCGAATACCTTATCGTAGTTCAGGGTGTTCTCAACCAGATAAGTGGTGTTGCGGCTGGCCGAAGCGTTGGCATTGGAAGCGACGTCAGTGAAGTTCAATGCGAACTGAGTTCCGGTCTCCCATCCGCGTGAATGGTTGTCGTTGATGTTTGCGCCCAGGTTGAGCTTGTATTTCAAGCCGTCAATAGGGAGCTTGATTTCCGCCCAGGCGGATGCGCGCAGGTACATTGCCTCGCTGAGGTTGTAGCCGTTGGAGTCGTCAGAAGCGGCGACTACGTTGTATGCGGTGGTGTATGCGGGGTTGCCGGTATTGTTACCGATACCCCAGCCGTCCTTTCCGTAAACCTCATCGCGGATAGGTACCAGCGGAGACATTCCTACAACGCTGCCAAGTCCGGTGTTGGAGTGGCTCTTGTTGTTGGTAAGTCCAAACTGGAGGCTCTCTCCAAAAGTTACTATTCCCTTGGTGAAAGAAGAGGTGATGGAGGCTGTTTCACGCCTCATTGAACGTCCTATCTGGGCACCGTTGTTTGCAAGGTGGCCATAGGCTACGCGGAAACGGGCGTTCTGGCTTCCTCCGGAAATTGACAGGTCGTATTTCTGCTGGATTCCGGTCTTGTAATATGCGTCCTGCCAGTCTGTGTTGTGCGTCCAGAAGTCAGGGGTGGCTGCCCTTGAGGAGCCTGTATTACGGCCGTCTTCGTAAGTCTGGGTGAGGAGGGCAACTGACTCGTCGTGGTCAGCGTAGTGGTCCCTCTTGTTCCACTGGATTGAAGTCTGGTTGGAGAATGCGATGTCCACATTTCCGGCCTTGCCCTGCTTTGTGGTGATGATGATAACGCCGTTTGCTGCACGTGATCCATAGATTGCGGCCGCTGATGCGTCCTTGAGGATCTGGATGCTCTCTATGTCGTCAACGTTGAATCCAATGTTGTTGGATGTGGGGATACCGTCGATGATGTAGAGAGGGGTGTTGTTGGTAAGGGAGCTGGTACCACGGATGAGGACCGTAGGGAGGTCTCCCAGACCGCCGCTTGAACGGACGTTGACGCCGGCTGCAAGGCCCTGGAGGGCGTCGGCGATGGAGTTGTTAGCCTTGTTCTTGAAGTCCGCCGTCTCAATCACGGAAACGGCGCCGGTGAGGTCGGCCTTCTTGATTGATCCATAACCGATCACAACCATCTCTTCAAGCATTTCTGTAGATTCGTTCATCACTACGTTGATGGTCCCGTTGTTGCCTACGGCAATTTCCTGGGTATCCATACCGATGAAAGAGAAGACCAGGGTGGCTCCGTTTGGAACGCCAGGAAGGGTGTAGCGTCCATTGACATCAGAACTGGTGCCTATGGAATTGTTTCCCTTGACCATTACGGCCACTCCCGGGACAGGCTCTCCGGTGGAATCCGTCACAGTACCGGACACGGTCCTGTTCTGGGCAAACGCCACCGATCCTAGAAGCATAATGGCTATAGCCATACAGCTCTTTAGCAATAATTTTTTCATATGCCTTTTAGTTTATAAAAGTGTTGGTTTGATTTGCTTGATTATTCAGTGGGATATAAGCGCTGACCATTGAAGATAGCGCAGAACAGAGCATTTTTTCTTGTTGATTTAGATTAATTTAGTTTGATTATTTAAGTTAAATATCGGTTTTTTTCACTGCAAATATAAGAAAAATCCAACTATATAAAAAGATTTAAAGCCCGCTTCACAGCGGGCTTTAATGGTTAGTTAGTAGTGTATTACCTTAAAGAAGGCTAATTATGTTGGTTAGAATTATCAGCTATGACTTAATCGTTTTAAGTCTACTGCAAAGATACACCTATTTCCGAATTCTGCAACATAAAAATCAAAAAAAACAACAAAAATTGTATTTTGATTTTAAAATTTTTTAGAAAGTAGGTGAGGTCTCAGTTCCTTGGTCCTCTCAAGGGCCTGCTCGTCCTGCCAGGCCTGGATGAGTTTGGGATTGCCGCTAAGCAGTACGTCAGGCACTTTCCATCCGTTGAATTCCGCGGGGCGGGTGTAGACGGGAGGGGAGAGGAGGTCGTCCTGGAATGAATCGCTGAGGGCGGAGGTCTCGTCCGTCAGGGCGCCGGGGATCAGGCGGACTATGGAGTCCGCAACCACGGCGGCCGGGATTTCCCCTCCGCTCAGGACATAGTCACCTATTGAAATCTCGCGCGTGATAAGGTGCTCGCGGATGCGGTGGTCAATTCCCTTGTAATGGCCGCAAAGGATTATTATGTTTTCCTTGAGTGAGAGTTCGTTGGCAATTCCCTGGCTCAGGAGTTCGCCGTCAGGGGACATATAGATAATCTCGTCATAATGGCGCTGCTCCGTGAGTTCGTTTATCATCTTGAACACCGGTTCCACCATCATCACCATACCTGCATCGCCTCCGTAGCAGTAGTCGTCTACGGACTTGTGGGGGCCCAGGCCGTACTTGCGGATATTGTGTACGTGTATCTCCACAAGGCCTTTTTTAATGGCCCTTCCCACAATGGAATGGCTCAGCGGACTCTCCAGAAGTTCAGGCACTACGGTAAGTATATCAATTCTCATTTTCACATAATTCCTTTTGCATAGCAAAAATAGCAAATACTTCAAAAATTATGGTATATTTGTAAGCTAATACTTAATTAACATCTATTATGAGTGAGAATATTATTCCTGATGTTGTAAACCAGGCATCAGATGTACTTGAAACCGTAGAAGCGGCAGTAGAACAGACAGTTGAAACAGCAACCGGCACGGCAGAGAAGACCTTCGAGGAGCTTATTGCATCCTTCAAGGAAATTTTCAGCGACGAGCAGAAAATGAAGAGGCAGAAGGAGCTGGAGGCCATCAGGACCGCATTCTACAAGAAATTGAACAAGGAAAAGACAGAAGAGAACCCTCTGACGGACATAGAGGAGTCCTTCAAATCATTATACGAACAGTTCAAGGCTGAGCGCGCAGAATACAACAAGACCCTTGACAAGGAAAGGGGAGAGAACCTTGAAAAGAAAAAGGCCGTCCTTGAGGACCTCAAGGCCCTTGTGGAGACCCAGGAAGACATCAATGCAACCTTCCCCGCATTCCGCGACATCCAGGCCCGCTGGAAAGAGATCGGCCCCGTTCCCGCCGCCAACTTTCGCGACATCAACGACTCCTACCAGTACTACGTAGTCAAGTTCTACGATATGGTAAAGATCAACCACGAGCTCCGCGACCTTGACTTCAAGAAGAACCTTGAGGTAAAGGAGAAGTTCTGCGAGGCTGCGGAGAAGCTCGCAGAGAACCCCAACGTAGTAGAGGCGTTCCGCGAGCTCCAGAAGCTGCACGAGCAGTGGAAGGAGTACGGCCCCGTAGACAAGGAGCACCGCGAATCCATCTGGGAGCGCTTCAAGGCCGCCACCGCAGTGATCAACAAGAAATACCAGGCCCATTTCGAGGACCTCAAGGGTGAGCAGGCTGAGAACCTCGCCGCCAAGTCCAAGCTCTGCGAGAAGGTGGAGGAGATTGCTGCCAAGGCCGAAGCCGGAGAAGTCGCTTCCAACGAGTGGAACGTACTCGCAAGCCAGATAGAGGGCATCCAGAAAGAGTGGAAGTCCATAGGCTTCGCTTCAAA
The DNA here is from genome assembly GCA_902761655.1 of uncultured Bacteroidia bacterium. GTDB lineage: Bacteria > Bacteroidota > Bacteroidia > Bacteroidales > UBA932 > Cryptobacteroides. The sequence goes on from CACWLD010000040.1 coordinate 9,322, forward strand.
GAAAGACAACCAGAAGATATACGACCGCTTCCGCGCAGCCTGCGACCGCTTCTACCTCAAGAAGCGTGACTTCTACGTAGACTACAAGGGCAGTATGGTAGAGAACCTTGCAAAGAAGGTCAAGATAGTTGAGCAGGCAGAGGCCCTCAAGTCCAGCACTGAGTGGAAGAAGGCAACGGACCAGTTCATCCAGCTGCAGAAGCAGTGGAAGGAGATAGGCCCCGTGGCCCACAAGAAGGGAGACCAGCTGTGGAAGCGCTTCCGCGCCGCCTGCGACGAATTCTTCGCAGAAAGGGACAAGAACGCCAAGCCTGAGAACGACTACCACTTCAACCTCAAGGCAAAGAAGAAGATCATTGAGGAGATCAACGCATACGTTCCTTCCGATGACGCCGCCGCCAACGAAGAGGCTGCAAAGGAATTCATCCAGAAGTGGCAGGCGATAGGCTTCGTTCCTTTCAAGGAGAAAGAGAAGATTGCCGCCGCATACAAGGAGGCGTTCCAGGCCAAGTTCCCCGGTATGAACACAAGGGGAGGCCAGAGAGGATCAGGCAGGAACTTCCAGAAGGCTCCACGCTCTGAAAAGGACATCCTCATCCAGCAGTACAACGCCCTCCAGCAGGATATCGACACCTACGAGAACAACATAGGCTTCTTTGCAATGTCCAAGAACTCCGAGCCTCTCATCAAGCAGATGAGGGACAAGATAGAGGTTGCCAAGGGAGAACTCAAGGCCCTCCAGGACAAGATCCGCCAGATGGAAGAGGCAGAGGCTGCAAACGAACAGGAGTAAAGGCGTATGGATAAAAACTCTATAGTAGGACTTATCCTCATTGCCATGGTCCTTTTCGGGTTCACCTATGTCCAGAAAAGGAGATATGAGAACCAGATGGCCCAGTCCGTCCAGGAAACTGAAGCCGCCCAGCCCGTCCCGGGATCAACCCAGGACCCTGCCGCCGCTTCCTTGACCGCGGACAGCCAGACGGAACAGCCTCAGATGACCACGTACAAGGACTCCTTGCTCACGCTGGCCGCATCCGGCAATGAGTTGTTCTATACCCTTGAGAACGAGTCGCTCAAGCTCACCTTCACTACAAAGGGAGCCCAGCCGTACTCCGCACAGGTCAAGGGCTACACGAACTATGACAAGACTGACCTTTTCCTGTTCAAGGAAGGAGGTAACAAATATGACGTCCACGTATACACAGGGGAGTACATAAAGACTTCTGACTTCAACTTCACCCTGGTGGAGATCTCTGACACCAGGCTGGTGTTCAGGCTTCCCTTTGGCAACGGCGGATACATAGAGCAGAAGTACGAGCTCCCTGCGGATTCCTATATGGTAAACAACACCCTCTCCTTTGTAGGACTGGGTTCCGTGATCCCCGGCAACGTATCCAACATTGACATAGACTTTGCCACTGTTGTTCCAAGGATGGAGAAGGGCTTCAAGAACGAATCCCAGTACTCCAAGCTGGACTACTACTTCTCTGGAGAGAAGAAGCCCTCAGAACTGGGCCGCGGGCGCAACGGCAGCAAGAGGATAGACTCCAAGCTTTCCTGGTTCGCATTCCAGCAGCAGTTCTTCAGCTATATAATCCGCGCAAAGGACGAATTCGCCCTTGGAGACCTCTCCGTGGAATTCTTCTCCCAGGACGACCCTTCACGCAACCTTATGACCTGCAAGGCCGAGATGCGTATGGAACTCCAGAAGGAGAACCCGGACAACATCCAGATGGGATTTGATATGTACCTGGGTCCAAACCATTACCAGACCCTCCAGTCCTATGACCAGAAATACGAGAAGATCATCCCTCTGGGAGGATGGCTGGTAGGCTGGTTCACAAGGTTCGTGATCATCCCTATGTTCAACTTCTTCCACCGCTTCATTGGCAGCTACGGTCTCATCATCCTCCTGATGACCCTGGTTATCAAGCTGGTGGTGCTTCCTTTCACATACAAGTCATTCGCATCGTCCGCCAAGATGGCTGCCCTGAGGCCGTTTATGGACAAGATAAACGCCAAGTATCCAAAGCAGGAAGACGCAATGAAGAAGCAGCAGGCCACTATGGACCTGTATAAACGGGCCGGAGTGAGTCCAATGGGAGGATGCCTCCCTACGCTCCTTACATTCCCTATCCTCTGGGCAATGTTCCGCTTCTTCCCGGCATCAATCGAGCTGCGCCAGCAGCCGTTCCTGTGGGCAAAGGACCTTTCCGCATACGATTCCATCATAGACTTCGGCCGCAGGATTCCTCTGCTTGGAGACCACCTGTCCCTGTTCGCCCTGCTTATGGCAATAGTGATGTGGGTTTACTCAAAGTACACTCTGTCCAGCCAGCCCAATTCTGACGACCCCAGCGCCGCCAGTATGCGCTTTATGAGCCTCTGGATGATGCCTATAATGATGTTCTTCATCTGTAACAACCTGTCCTCCGCACTCAGCTACTACTACCTGCTTTCCCAACTCATAGCAATGCTCGAGATCTGGATAATCCGCAAGTTCATCGTCAAGCCAGAGGCAGTTGTTGAAAAAGTGAAAGCGTCCGAAGGAAAGCCCGTTCCAAAGTCAAAGTTCCAGCAGAGGCTGGAAGAGGCCCAGAGGATGCAGCAGCAACAGATGCGCAACCAACAAAACAAGAAGAGATAATTGATAGAGGTTAACTTAAATAATCTTTGGAAGGAACTGCCGCCGGATGTCAAATTGGTGGCAGTTTCCAAATATTATCCGGTAGAGGCGATTGAACGCGCATACAAGGCCGGACAGAGAGTATTCGCCGAGAGCCGCCCCCAGGACTTTGCAGTCAAGGTGGAACAGCTTCCCAAAGACATAGAATGGCACTTTATAGGCCATTTGCAGACCAACAAGCTCAAACTGGTCCTTCCATACGCCTCGCTGGTCCAGAGCGTGGATTCGCGCCATCTTCTGGACGCTATAGAGAAATGGGG
>CACWLD010000041.1 GCA_902761655.1 uncultured Bacteroidia bacterium
CAACCGCCTTGGAATCATAGAGGACCTTTCCGGCTTTGCCGATGCCCTTCACGGAGCAGGAGCGCTTCTTGCGGAGTACTGCGACCCTTCTGCGCTGGCGGTGCTCAAGACCCCTGCCGAGTGGGGCGCCGACATTGCAGTGGGAGATGCCCAGACACTGGGCATTCCTCTCTGCTATGGAGGCCCATACGTAGGCTTTATGGCCTGCACGCAGGCGCATATGCGCAAGCTCCCCGGCCGCATCGTGGGCGAAGCCCGCGACAGCCAGGGCCGTCGCTGCTTCGTGCTCACGCTTCAGGCCCGCGAGCAGCACATCCGCCGCGAGAAAGCCACCTCCAACATCTGCTCCAACCAGTCCCTGATGGCCCTCTGGGTAACGGTTTACCTGTCCCTGATGGGTCCGGAAGGAATGAGGAAGGTCAACGACCTGTGCTTCTCCGGAGCGCATTACCTTTTTAACAGGCTTCTGACCACCGGCAAATTCCGCAGGGTCAGCTATCATCCGTTCATCAAGGAGTTCCCGTTGGAGCCGCTTGTGGACCCTGCCGCGCTGCAGGAACTGCTTTGCAAGGCAGGCTACTTTGGAGCCCTTCTGACTGAGGAAGGCTATGTGACTTTCTGCGTTACGGAAAAGCGCACCAAGGAAGAAATGGATGCTATGGTTGAATTAATTAAGGAGGCGCGGCTATGAAATACTACGACAAACTGATATTTGAACTGTCCCGTAAGGGCCGTTGCGGCTACAGCCTGCCTGAACAGCAGTTCCCAGGAGTAACCGGCGCCCTGCCCGCAGAACTCCTGAGGGAAAAGCCCGCCCTTCTTCCTGAAGTGAGCGAAGTTGACGTGGTACGCCACTACACCAATCTCTCCCAGATGAACTTTGGCGTTGACACCGGATTCTATCCCCTTGGAAGCTGTACAATGAAGTACAACCCCAAGATCAACGAGGAGATTGCCGCAATGCCCGCATTCGGCGGCCTGCACCCTCTGCAGCCGGAATGCACCCTTGAAGGCGTAAAGGAGATTTATGACGCAATGGAGAAATCCCTTGCCGCAATCACCGGAATGAAGCACTTCACATTCAAGCCCTGCGCAGGCGCCCACGGCGAGCTCACAGGCTTGATGATAATGCGCGAATACCATATGCGCAGGGGAGACACCGCCCGCGTAAAGGTGATCGTCCCTGACAGCGCCCACGGCACTAACCCTGCTTCAGCAGCCGTCTGCGGCCTGCAGATAGTTGTTGTCAAGAGCAAGGAGGACGGCCTGGTTGACGTAGAGGACCTCAAGCCTTTGCTGGGCCCGGACGTTGCCGGTATTATGATGACCAACCCCAATACCCTTGGCCTGTTCGAGCGCGACATCAAGCAGATTGCCGCCCTTGTTCACGAGGCCGGCGGCCTGCTGTACTACGACGGAGCAAATATGAACCCTCTGCTGGGCGTCGCACGTCCCGGCGATATGGGCTTTGACATTATGCACCTTAACCTGCACAAGACCTTCTCCACCCCTCACGGAGGCGGCGGACCGGGCAGCGGCCCAGTGGGTGTATGTGACAAGCTGGGTGACATTGTGAAATCCCTCCAGACATCGGCTTTTAACGGCAATTTTGGCGTTATTCTGCGCGCTTACGCCTATATCCTTATGCTGGGCAGGCAGAACATAAAGATGGCCGGAAAACTGGCCACTCTTAACGCCAACTACATCAAGGAAAGCCTCAAGGACTCATACAAGCTTCCTATAGAGTCAGTATGCAAGCACGAGTTTGTCTTTGACGGCCTCATCAATGACGGCGGAACGGAGGAGAAGCACGGCGCCACCACGCTTGACGTGGCAAAGCGCCTGCTGGACTACGGCTACCACGCTCCTACCATCTACTTCCCGCTGCTCTTCCATCAGGCAATGATGATAGAGCCCACCGAGACGGAGAGCAAGGAGACCCTTGATGCGTTCATAGATGTGATGCACAAGATTGCGGCCGAGGCCGCGGAGGATCCTGCAATCCTGCAGGAGGCGCCGCACAACGCGCCGATCACCCGCCCGGACGAGACCGCAGCGGCACGCAAGCCTATCCTGAAGTATCAGGACGAGGCTCTTCAAAGCTGAGAACCGTCAAGCGTCCGTCCTCTACGGTGAACTTGACATCGTAGGGGCCGAAGACAACAGAATAGACCCTCCCGGGGGAGTCCTGATAATGGGGACGGGGATCCTGGGAAAGCAACTGAGCGAGCGCCGAAGCATCTTCGGCGCTCAATCTTTTGCGCAGGTCCTCCGGGAAGTCCACTTCCAGCGTCCGCCAGCCCTCCTGCGCGGCAAAGCCGCACCGGGCTTCAGGATGGCTGTCAGTGTAATTGAGGTACGGCTTAATGTCGTAGACAGGAGTGCCGTCCGCCAGGTCTGCGCCGGAAACGTATATTATACAATTCTGGAAATCAACGCTTTCCACCTTGACGCAGGAAAGGCCTATTGCGTTGGGATGGTACGGGGAGCGCGTGGCAAAGACGCCCATTCGGGCGTTGCCGCCAAGGCGCGGAGGCCGTACCGTGGGGCGCCATTTGGCGTCGCGGTTTTCGCTGAAGCCCCACAGCAGCCATACGTAGTCAAAGCCGTCAAGGCCGCGGAGCGCGTTGGGGTCCCTGAACTCCGCCTGCAGCGCTACGCTGCCGCGCAGTTCAGGGGCCACGCCGCTTTGCCGCGGCAGCCCGAACTTACCCCCTACGGGGCAGTGGTATATGGCTACGGGAGTCATATTACATTACGTCTATCATACTTCTGTACAGCGTCTTGCAGGAGTCCAGCGCAGGGCGGAACTCTTCCGGCAGGGGCTCTACGGAAGGGGATTCCATTGTAAGCGGATTGATAGGAGTTCCGTTCATCCATACCCTGAAATCCAGGTGCGGGCCGGTGGCCGTTCCGGTCATTCCCACATAACCGATGACCTCTCCCTGGGACACCCTCTGGCCAACCTTGAGGCCGGAAGCGTACCTGGAAAGATGCAGGTATGCAGTGCTGTAAACGGAATTATGGCGGATCCGGACGGTATTTCCGCCGGCACCCTCGTTACCTATGCTGGTAACCGTTCCGTCTCCAATTGACATAACCGGTGTTCCTGTTGGCGCGGCATAATCCACACCCGTATGCGCCCTTACCTGGCCGGTAACGGGGTGCCGCCTGTTGTATGAGAATCCGGAACTGATGCGGGTGAACTTGAGCGGGGCCTTGAGGAAGGCCTTGCGCAGGCTCTCGCCCTCTTCGTTCCAGTAGATGTTGCTGCCGTCGCCGGTATCCAGCATTATTGCCTGTACCTCCTTGTCTCCGCGGCTAAATACTGCGTAATACACCGTGTCCACGCTCACAAGGGCGCCCTCACACATAGTCTGGCCGTACAGGACCCTGAAACGGTCCTCCTCCTGCAGGCCAAAGAAGTCCACCGTCCAGGCGTAAATATCTGACAATTTGAGAATTAAGTCCGGGGAGGCATCGTGTGCAATCATATCGTTCCAAAGGGAAGAGGTGATTGTCACGTCAGTGTATTTCTGAACGTAGTCCACCTGGCGCGGAGCGTTCCACAGAGAATACGGCTCAAAGCATTGGAAAACCACGCGGTTGACCTTTCCTGAATTGTAAACCACGTACTGCAGCAGGGAATCCCTGTAATATGCGTCAAAGGTGTTACCCGCGCGCAGGGTGCGCACGTCAAACAGCGTGTCGCAGGCCTGATAGAGCTTATATGCGGCGTCCGAACTCATTCCCAGGCTTGTCATAAGCCCGCTGAATGTCTGGCCGCTCTTTATGAATCCGTCCTCCACTCTCAGGGAGTCCGGCCAAAAGCCAAGTTCAGGTACAGGTTCAGGTATTTCTTCTTCTATTTGGGGCTCTGTTTTCCGTACGCAGGATGCAAATAAGACCATTACGGAAAGCAGGCAGACAACAATCTTTTTCATCGTATACAAAGATATGATTTTTTATTAAATTTGCAGGTTAAAAAATTGAAAGGATGAAACTTAGATTAACAATAGCCGCCCTGTGCATAAGCGCCTTGACGCTCAGCGCACAGGTTACCGGCAGCCAGGAAAAGATCAATGACAATTGGACTGTTGGCGGAGCCACGAAGACCCTTCCTCTGGACTATGCGTACAGCCTTCCAATGAAGACCAACTACACCACCAACCAGCAGTACCGTGATTACGGAGAGGATGCTCCCGTGTTCACCAAGGTCCTGGACGTTGTCAAGTGTGACTACGTTGCCGTAAGGTTCGAAGGCATCAACGGAGAATCCAAGGTCTACCTTAACGGCGTCTTCCTTGGAAGCACTTCCCAGCCTGACGTTCCGTACACCTTCGAGCTCACCCCGTATATGAAGTTCAACGCCCAGGACACCCTGGCGGTATGCTTCTCCACCTCCAACCCGGAGGCCGGAATTGTAAGGAACGTTTCCCTGGTAAGGAAAAACGCCGTCCACTTCACTTCCGATGGCGTAAAGGCCGTCCAGATAATCAGCGGCAACAACGCTGAACTCCGCATAAGCGCCTCCGTTGAGAACACCTCACACGCTGCAAGCAATGTGGTGGTACGCCACTCCCTCCGTGACCCCAGGGGAACGGAAGTGGCCACGGCAAACACCCCTGCCACCGAGACCGGCCCCAGGCGCACCAACCTCTCTGAGCAGATCGTAACCGTAGCAAATCCACAGCGCTGGTCCCTGACCAACCCTGTGCTCTATACCCTCGTCTCCACCGTCCTTGTTAACGAAGTCCCCGTTGACCAGTACATCTGCAACATTGGCTTCAGGACGCTGGACTACCTCCCTCAGACAGGTTTCCTGCTGAACGGAACCCCCGTCTCACTCCACCCGCTTGACTTTGACCAGTCCTGCTATTTTGGCGGCGATGCCGTAGCGGACGCATATATCCAGTACCAGGTGGCAGACCTCAAGAAGCAGGGCTGCAACATCATCAGCACGGGCGGCAGGCCCGCCAGCGAGGTGCTGCTCTCCGCTTGCGACGCCCAGGGAATGCTTGTGATTGACGAGGCCCCTTCAGTGGGCGTCAACGCGGAGCAGATCAACGCCGCGGCCGCAATGGTGGCATCCGCCGGAAACCATCCCTCAGTGATATTCTGGGGAGCCGGAAGGGACCTTCCGGAAGATATGGCCCGCAGTTTCAGCGAGATTCTCCGCTCCCTGGACTACTCCAGGAAGACTGTCAGCTTTGCTGCCGATGCCCCGGACTGGAACCTCCAGGCGGACAACACCCGCTACAGCACCCGCACCTTTGCCACCGAGCCCGGCCCGCAGCAGCTTGCCCAGTGGTCAAGCACTCCTGCGGTCTATATGGAGCCTGAATGGAGCCTCTCCGGCAAGGAAGGCCGCCAGGTTGTGCTCACCGTATACTCCAACTGTGAAAGGGTCAACCTTGGCGTGAACGGAATAACCTATTCCTCCAAGGAAATGGTCAATGGCAAGGCCGAGTGGACCGCAACCTACAAGCCCGGCAGGGTAGACCTGGTTGGTTACAACAAGAACAAGATTGTCGTACGCAAGACATACAATACCGCCGGATACGGCTATCAGATCAAAGCCACCCCTAACAAGCTGAAAATCAAGGGCGACGGCGAAGACGTAATAGTAATGGACATCCAGATGCTGGATTCCAAGGGTAACCCCACCACAGACGCCAATATGAACCTGCGCCTGTACATTGACGACAACGCCCTCAACGCCTACGGCGTAAGCAACAGCAGGAACAACGTACAGTTTGCTCCAATCCAGGTTATGGGCGCTCCGGGAGCCTCCGAGGTCACATTCCCCGTCAAGGATGGAAAGGGCCGCATAGTGCTCCGCTCAGTCAAGGGCGCAACGGGAATAGCCCACGTGCGTGTAGGAGGCGACTCGCTGCACGGGGCTTCGTTCAATATCAATTACGAATAGGTCCTCAGCTTCGCTAAGGAAGACGGTCAATATTTGAAACTGCTCCCGCCTACGTACTCTCTCATCAGGGATGTAGGTGGGATTTCTTTATCCGGAACCGGGATGAAGTAGGAGAGGAACTTTAGCAGGCGGTGCGCCTCAGAGTACTCCGGACAGTTCTTTGGAACGGTGCCAAGGATTATCTGCGCGTTGTTGCGCAGGACGGCAAGTTCAATGAGGTATGACGAATTGAACAGCACGTCCGCAACTTCCTGGTAGGGGTATATCCACAGGCTTTCGGAGCCGCGGACATTTGGCCATTGGGCAATGGTCTCGCGGGCGGAGAAAGCCCCCTTGTTGTAGTCCCGGACAATGCGCCTCAGGAGGCGTATGTCGCTGGTAGGGATGAAATTATGGTCGTCCAGGGAGAGGCTGGTTATGGTGTTTATGAATATCCTGAACTTGCTGTCTTCCGGAACCTGGTCAGTAAGCTGGGGGTTAAGGGCGTGGATGCCCTCTACCAGCAGGACGCTGTCCTTGTCCAGTTTCAAAAGGCGGTTGTTGTACTCCCGCAGGCCGGTCACAAAGTTGTATGTTGGGATGGAGACCTCTTCTCCGCTCAGGAGCTTGAGGACATCCTGCTGGAGGTATTCGTGGTCTACCGTGTCAAAGTTGTCAAAGTCATAGCTGCCGTCCGGGAACTTGGGGGTGTCCACACGGTTCACAAAGTAGTCGTCAGTGGAGAAGAAAGCGGGGTGCAGGCCGCAGGCCTTGAGCTGGACGCTCAGGCGGCGGCAGAAGGTACTTTTGCCGCTGCTGCTGGGTCCGGTGATAAGGACCAGGCGCACCTGGTGCGCACTGTGGAACCGCCTGTCTATCTCTTCCGCAATCTGCACAATCTTCTTTTCCTGGAGGGCTTCGGAAATCTGGATCAGGTCCGCCGCGTGGCCGGCCTGGCAGGCCACGTTCACATCTCCCACGGTGCCAAGGCCCATTATCTTGTTCCAGCGGATGTTCTCCTTGAACACCTCAAAGGTCTTTGGCTGGTCCACGAAGGGGGCCAGTTCCTCCGGTTTGTGGCGGTTGGGGATACGTAGGAGCATTCCGCCGCGGTAGGGGGTCAGTTCCCAGACTTTGAGGTAGTCCGCGCTGGGGAGGAGGGTGTCGTAATAGTAGTCTACGGTGCCGCCAAGGGTGTAGTAGCTGATGTAGGTTTCGCCGGAGGTTTCAAGGAGCTTGGCCTTGTCCTGGTAGTCCAGTTTGTGGAGGAGGGCAATGGCGTCCTCGGATCGGACTTCGTGGCGGTAGAAGGGTGTGGCGGCATCGGCAATTTCCTTCATACGGGCGCTTATGGCGCTGACGTCCTCAATGGTCAGGGCGGTGCCGTCGGCCTTGGCCAGTTCGCAGTAATAGCCCTTGGAAATTGGCCGGCGCATTGTAATCTTGCTTCCGGGGAAGAGGTCAAGGGTGGCCTTGCTGAGCAGGAAGCAGAGGGAGCGGCAGTAGACGCCGCGACCTCCGTAGGTGCGATAGTCCAGGAATTCTACGTCGCGGTTGTTGTACACTTTGAACTTGAGGCCTTCCACCACATTGTTGACCTTTGCGGCCAGGATGGGATACGGGTTGTCCAGTTTGAATGCGGGCAATATTTCAAGCAGGGAAGTGCCTTCCTGGAAATCCAGGCTGGTATCTGTGTTCTTGCAGTAGATGCGTACCATGTTCAGAAAGTGTTACTAATTCAAACGTAAATATAAGAATTAATCTGCTTGTTAATTTGTATATTTGTAAAAACCAGAATAATCATAACACCAAAATAAATGAGCCAGGTACACGTTATTGCACATCCAATGATACAGCACAAGCTGTCCATTATGAGAGACAAGGATACAGGATCAAAGGATTTCCGTATCCTCCTGAACGAGATTTCCCTCCTTATGGGATACGAGGTAACCCGCGACATCCCTCTGGAAGACTATGAAATTGAAACTCCTATCTGCCATATGACCGCCAAGAGGGTTCCGGGCAAGAAGCTGGCAATTGTGCCCATCCTGCGCGCCGGCCTTGGAATGGTAGACGGCCTGCTCAGCCTGCTTCCCGTTGCAAAGGTTGGCCACATTGGACTCTACCGCAATGAGGAAACCCACAAGCCTGTAGTTTACTACTGCAAGCTTCCCGCAGATATCGAGCACCGTATGGTAATTGTCACGGATCCTATGCTTGCCACCGGCGGAAGCTGCTGCGACGCCGTGTCAATGCTAAAGGAAAGGGGGTGCGACAACATCCGCCTTATGTGCTTGGTTGCCGCTCCTGAGGGAATAGAGGCCATTCAAAGAGAGCACCCTGACGTGGACATCTATGTTGCCGCAATCGACAGGGAGCTCAATGAGAATGCTTATATAGTTCCCGGTCTAGGAGACGCAGGAGACAGGATCTTTGGAACCAAGTAATCAACGGTGGGCGTCGTTCCACTCCTTAAGAACGTTCCAAACCTCTTTCTTGCGGCCCTTGTCGTCGTAAATGCCCTTGCGGTTGAAATCGTCCTGGATGCCCTGAAGCACCCTGTGAGGGGACCTGAAGTCCTTGAGCACCCACGGAATGGTTCCCGCAAGGCCTTTTATTTTGCCCAGCATAATGAACTGATGCCTGTAGAGGTCAACCATATTGTCCTCTGAGAAGTAGGCGTCAGGGCCGCTGTGGCGTCCCCTGCGGCCGCCGCCGCCAAACTCGCTTATCACAATTGGCTTGTCCGCCGGCAGGCTCCATTCAATTACGTCGCAGGCCTCCTTGGTGGCGTCGTACCAGCCAATGTACTCGTTGAAACTGAACAGGTCAAGGGCCTCGTGAAGCGGGTCCTCCACCGTGTAAAGGTTGGGGGCGAGCTGTTTGTTGACGTTCTGCAGGGCGGCGCTTATGAGGCGAGTGCCGTCAAGGCTGCGAGCCTCACCAGCCAACTTGCTCAGGAAGGCGGTCCTCTCAGCGTTCACAGACGTCTCGTTCGCAATGGACCAGATGATTATGCTTGCGCGGTTGCGGTCGCGCGATATCATCTCCGTAAGTTGCTGTACGGCAAGGGTATAGGTGCCTTCGTTCCGCCAGTTGATGCCCCAGTAGAGGGGGATTTCGGACCAGACCATAAGGCCCAGTTCGTCCGCCGTGCGGGTCATATCCGCATTGTGCGGATAATGAGCGAGGCGCACAAAGTTGCATCCCAGTTCCTTGGCCAGCGTCAGCAGCTTGACATCGTCCTCCTTGCAGTTTGCGCGGCGGCTGTCGCCCACGGTCTCCTCGTGCAGGTTGATTCCCGCCAGGAACACTTCCTTGCCGTTGAGGAGTATCTTGTCGCCCTTTGTCTCTATTGTCCTGAACCCGATGCGGTCGCTGATGCTTTCACTGCCAAACTGCACTGCAACGTCGTACAGCCTGGGGCTTTCCGGGCTCCACAGTTCGGGCTTTGCCTTCAGGGAGAACGTTGCAATTCCGTCCGCTCCCGTCTTGTATGTATTGTTGATCTTCAGTTCCGGAATGGCCAGCTGCACGTCCTTTGCTGCCACGTCATCGCCCTTCAGGCGTATCCAGCCCTCTATCTTTGTGCGGTCCTTTGACAGCTGCACGCTGTAGTCATAGATGAACGTTGGCGCCGTTTCCACCAGATAAACGGACCTGGTTATTCCTCCATAGTTCCACCAGTCCGTGTTCATTGTGGGAACACCGTCCGGCAGTCTCTGGTTGTTCACGCGCACTACCAGGGAGTTCTCCTGTCCCGGGCGCAGCAGGGAAGTGATCTCGTACTCGAACCCTGTGTAGCCGCCCTCGTGCTCTCCTGCCAGCCTTCCGTTCACCCATACGCTGGTCTTGTAGTTTGCCGCCTCAAAGTGCACGAACAGCCTGTTCCCCGGCGTCAGGTCATAGTTGAACTTTGTCCTGTACCACATTATGCCTTCATAATAGTAGTACTTGGGGTTCTGTGTGTTCCAGTCTCCCGGCACCCGAAGCTCTGTTGACGTGTCAAAGTCATAGTCCTGAAGCCTTGTCCCGTCAAAGGTCCTGTCCCTCATATAATTGCCGTTACCGTGTCCGTACGGGTCAATTATATTGTTCCAGTATCCGTTGAGGCTTGTCGCCTTCCTTGCCGGAACGTTCATCATTGTCTGCGCCCCGGCGGCCGCGCCTGCACACAGCAGCGCCAGCCCCAAAGCCATCTTCACAATTAATTTGGTTCTCATATGTCGTGTCATTAATTACGTATCTCCGTAAATATACCACTTTTTTCCCACCCCATCCAATTCTCCAACGCAAAAGTGCTATATTTACAGACAATTATGAAAAGGATTTGGATACTGGCAACGGCACTAGCAATGACAATGACAATGACAATGATCCTTGCCACAAGTTGCTCAAATATTGACAAGAAGGCCGTAGAAGCCGCAATAGAGCGTCAACTTGATATGTACCCTGAGACCACCCTCCAGGACGTATACAAGAGCTTCTATCAGGAAGCCTTCGGCCCCGGCCACATCATTGAGGACGAATACAGCGCCGCCGCCTATTTCCACCAGGAAACCAGCATCTCCACAGTAGAGCCCTACGGCGGCTATCTGTACGAGCCCACCGGCGCCAACGGCGGCTACTACCGCGTCAACCTCTACGCCGTCCACGCCGATATCCTTCCTGCCGATGTCCTTCTCTCCGCCTTCCTCCGCAGCGCAGAACCCGTAACCCCTGAAGGCGTCAAAGAATGGAAAAAGACCTGGAAAACCGTAGCAAAAGTCGCCTCAGACTTCCACCTCAGAAATTACGAAGCCCAGAAGGCAGAACTTGACGCCATCCTCCAATCAACCTCCCCGGACAAAGCCGTCCACCACAGCGACGCCTACACCGCAGCCTACGACCCTCACTACCGCATCGTACGCAAAGACATCTTCGAACAGGAAGTCAAACCCTTCCTGACTACCTCCCCTGAGCTGTAACGGCAGAAGGGTAGAGTACAACTCTCACCGCGCCAACGCCGTTTATTCCAACCCTGTTCTCGTCGCCGTTGAGCCTGCGCCCGGGAACCCATTTGCCGTCCACGAAGGTTCCTTCCTCTATGGCATCGGTCAGTATCCTTGGACCGCCCGCATTCTTTGAGGCGAAGGAGAACGACACGTTGATTCCAACTATGTAGAACTCATCGGGCGAAGTCTGAAGTATCAGGGCGCCGGACTGCGCCTGCTGCTGGGAGGCCGCCGCCAGTTGCGCGTTCTCCCTGGCCATCTGGGCTGCGCCCTGGCCATAGTTGATCGCCCGCTGGTTCCTTACTGAAGAGCGTGCCGTAAGGATATAGTCTCCCATCTCTACGGAAGGGCTTGCAACCTCCTCCGTAACCCTGAGGCCGCGTAGCTTGTCGGAACCGTAGTTCTGGATGATCATCTGATCCATTCCGGACAGGATGGAGTAGCACTTGCCAAGGTTCTCGAAGTCCGCGGAGTAGTTCCCTGAAGCGTTCTGCGCGCCGTCGAACCCAAACGGTGCGAATCCCATTGCATCGTATTCGCCATAGGCATAAAGCGCTTTGGAGACATCCACCCTGCACTCAGGTATGAATATGGGGTTGTTGCTCAGCGCGAACTGGCTCAGCACCCACTCGAACTCGCTTATGTAGATGTCCGGTGCGGTGAAGTCCACCGCTGGCGCCGCAGCCCTCCAGACATCGATGACCTCTGGCAGCGGGCTGCCGGAAGGGAACTGTCCCGGGTTTATCATTCCGGGCTGGCGGAGCCAGTTGTTCACGTACATTGGTATATCGTGGGCGGCCTTGCCTGCAGCGGTGATTTCGTTCACGTATTTGGCATAGTGGTATGCCTGGAAGATCTCTTCAGTGTAGTAAGGGTAGTCAGTCAGGAGGTCATCGGCCTTTGTATGGCTCTTTCCAAACACTTCCTCCCAGGTTCCGGTCATCTTGTAGCCGTTCTCACCCCATACCTTCTCAAGTTCCGGGAACAGCTTTCCCTCCTGGACATGGGACTTGAAGATCGTATGAAACAGCCGGTGGGCCTGCTTTCCGGCGGACAGCGCCAGGCACTGACCCTGCTTATGGCAACAATGGTCACGCCGAAGATCCTGCTTCTCGATGAGCATACGGCGGCCCTGGATCCCGCGACCGCGGAAAAGGTGCTGGAACTGAC
>CACWLD010000042.1 GCA_902761655.1 uncultured Bacteroidia bacterium
GTCGATGCAGAATTGATGTACTCTCTGCCAAAGTCTCTTACCGCGGCTACCGGTATGGATGCTATGACACACGCCATTGAGGGCCTTATTACAAAGGGAGCTTGGGAGCTTTCAGATATGTTTGAGATCAAGGCCATAGAGATGATATACCGCAATCTGCCAATTGCCGTTGAGGATCCAAAGAATCCTGTTGGACGTGACGGAATGGCTGTGGCACAGTATGTTGCAGGAATGGCATTCTCCAACGTTGGTCTTGGTGTAGACCACGGTATGGCCCATCCGCTCAGCGCATTGTTCGATGTGCCGCACGGTGTAGCTTGCGCAATGCTCCTTCCTACGGTGATGCGTTTCAATATGCCTGCAGCAAAGGAGAAATACGTTGATATAGCCAAGGCTTGCGGCGTTTACAAAGCTGGTATGAGTGTCGACGAGGCTGCCGAGGCCGCCTGCAAGGCAATCGAGGACCTGAGCGCCAAAGTTGGAACCAACAAGAAGCTCACTGACCTAGGAATCAAGGAGAGCGACATTGAAGCTCTTGCAGAGCAGGCCATCAACGATGTCTGCACTCCGGGCAACCCGCGTCCCGTTACCAAGCAAGATATCATAGAGTTGTATCACAAAATCCTGTAACAAAAGTATTATCTTTGTATACTTTTAAATTACTGAAGATATGAAAAAGCTTTTCGTAATTCTTTTCTTTGCTTGTGCGCTGGCATTCAGCGCAAAGGCACAGTTGGCGTTCAAGCCTGGATGGAACCTTACCTTCCAGGGTGGAGTAAACTACACATCTTCCGAGTTCTGGAAGATTGATGACTGGCACCATTTCACATCTGACGCCCAGATTGCAGTGGGATATAAGTTCTCTCCTTGGTTTGGCCTTCGTGGCGCCTGGAGTGGCCCGGTAGGCTCTTTCCCCAATAATGAAGGAAAGGAAATAGGGATGATGCATTATGCTCAGTTGGGCCTTGATGCAGTGTTGGACATTGCAAATATGTTCAGGTATAATCCTAAACGTTTCCTTAATCCTTATTTGTTCCTTGGAGGAGCCGGCAACTATCGTTTCGAGACAACTGACACCAAGGCGTTTTTCGGTCCTGCGCTTCGCGCCGGTCTGGGATTCGCCATCCGTCTTGACGATGTTGCAAAGATTGTCCTTGAACTTCAGGAGAATGCACACGGTGACAAGTTCAACACCCTTGTGGACAAGGAAATCTTAGGAGGAAAATGGGATGACAATATTGCCGGTTTGATTGGTCTCCAGTTTGACCTGAGCTCCGGTAAGAGACCTTCTATAGTTGATCCTGGCTATGGTGTTGTTCCTGTGGCTGCAGCTGCCGATGCCGAGGCCGCGAGGCTTGCAGCCGAGCGCGCAGCCGCTGAAAGGGCTGCCGCCGAGCGTGCCGCTGCAGAGCGCGCCGCAGCTGAAGCTGCCGCCCGCGCAGCGCAGCAGCGCCCTGCCGCTACTCCCGCTCCGGCTCCCGCCGCTCCTGCTTCAATCACCGAGAACGTTTACTTTGACCTTAACAAGTCCGTCCTCAAGGCCGACCAGCAGTCAAAGATCAATAACCTGGTATCTTTCCTGAAGCAGAATCCTAACGCAACCGTTACCATCAGCGGTTATGCCGACAAGGCCACCGGTACCGCATCCCGCAATATGACTCTCTCCGAGCAGCGTGCAAACGTTGTAAAGAAGGCCCTTACGGATGCCGGCATTGCAGCCTCACGCATCACCACCGGCTACTTCGGAGACACCCAGCAGGTATCAACCGTTCCTGAGATGAACCGCGTTGCTATCTGCGTCACCAAATAATTAGCCTTGACTTCCGGAGGCTCCGGAATACAGTTATAGGTTGGAAGTGATTTCGGCTTTGCCTGTTGTTATTACACTTCCAACCTATAACTGTATTTTGGAGCTTACTTATAGAATACCTTTCAGGGCGGGGAAGGAGTCCACCAGGAAGTCTGGGTTCTCGGCGGAGAGCTGCTCGCGGGTGTGGTTGCCGAAGGTGACGCCGCAGGTGTGGCAGCCGGCGTTGCGACCCATCTGGAGGTCGTAGACGGTGTCGCCAACCACCAGGGCCTGGTCGCCGCTGATCTGGAATTGATCCAGCAGGATCAGCGCCAGATCCGGCGCGGGTTTGTGGTTGGGGGTGCTCTCCACGCTGGTCAAGTGCGTGAAGTATTGCGCAATCCCCATCTGGTCCAGGAGGTACACCAGGGTTCGGCGGCTTCGGGAAGTAGCAATTCCAAGCTGGTAGCCTTTATCGTACAGGTACTGGAGCGTTTCCTTGGTGCCGGGGAAGGGGACTATGAAGTCGAAGGCAATTTCATCGAACAAGCGCCGATAGGTCTCCACAGCGCGGTCCAGGAGTTCTTCGGGGATGCGGCAGCCTACGTGCAGGGAGTCGCGCAGCGCCAGGCCGATGCCCTGCCGCATCTGCGCCTCGCCGCCCTCCGGCTTCGGCAGCCCCATCTCCTTAAGCATTGCCTCCTCCGTCCGGAGTATTCCCTCCGCAGTATCCGCCAGCGTCCCGTCAAAGTCAAATATCACACACTTGATAACCATAAACTGTAATCTTTCTTGTCCACTTGCAAAGATACTAATAATTCCTCGCAGACACGCCGTGGAGCGTAAAGTCTTGATTATCAACAAGAAGACCATTTTAACGGTATCCCAAACGTCACCGTTGAAACCCTCTTTGCGCTCATTGTCAAGCATTTACGCTCCACGGCCCAGTGTGATGTCGGAGGCGCGAAGCACCGACTCAGGGAGTTTGAGGGGTACGCCCCTCAATGAATATATGCGGCCCCGGGTATGAGAAAAGCAGCTCTGGAGGGAGCTGCTTTTCTCGTGCCCGGGGCCGGGCTCGAACCGGCACGTCTTTAAGGGACAATGGATTTTGAGTCCATCGCGTCTACCAATTCCGCCACTCGGGCTTGCGGTTGTGTTCGCGTTGGGAGGTCAAAGGTATTGAAAAATCTGTAATTATCAAATTAGGATGGACGGACTTTCCCCAATAAAGTGTAAATTTGTATTCCTATGAGTACGGATAAGGAGTTCATAAAGGGGATAACCCAGCAGGAATACAAAGAGGGATTCGTTACAGACGTGGAACAGGAATACGTTCCAAAGGGCCTTAACGAAGACATTATCCGTATGATTTCCAGCAAGAAGGGAGAGCCCCAGTGGCTGCTGGACTTCCGCCTGGATGCGTTCCGCAAATGGCAGAAGATGGAACAGCCAACCTGGGGGCACCTGACCCTTCCCCCGATAGATTATCAGGATATCATATACTACGCTGCGCCAAAGAAAGACTCCGAAAGGCCGAAGGAGATTGATCCCGCCCTGGCGGAGACTTTCGAGAAGCTGGGAATCCCGCTTCACGAAAGGGAGGCCCTGGCGGGCGTGGTGGCGGTGGACGCAGTCTTCGACTCCGTCTCCGTGACCACCACTTTCCGCAAGACCCTCCAGGAGAAAGGCATTATCTTCTGCAGTTTCTCGGAGGCGGTAAAGGAGCATCCGGACCTGGTGCGCAAGTACCTGGCAAGCGTGGTTCCCGTATCGGACAACTACTTTGCGGCGCTTAATTCCGCAGTGTTCAGTGACGGGTCTTTCTGCTACATCCCCAAGGGGGTTCACTGCCCTATGGACCTGTCCAGCTACTTCCGCATAAACGCCAGCGGCACCGGGCAGTTTGAAAGGACCCTCATAGTGGCGGAAGAGGGGTCCACGCTCAGTTATATGGAGGGCTGCACCGCCCCTATGAGGGACGAGAACCAGCTCCACGCCGCCGTGGTGGAGATAGTGGTGGAGAAGGACGCGGATGTCAAGTACTCCACCGTCCAGAACTGGTACCCCGGCGACGCCCAAGGCCGCGGAGGCATCCTGAACCTGGTTACCAAGCGCGGCATCTGCAAGGGCAGTGGAAGCCATCTGAGCTGGACGCAGGTGGAGACGGGATCGGCCGTGACGTGGAAGTACCCCAGCACCATACTGCTGGGTGACAACTCCACGTCCGAGTTCTACTCCGTGGCCCTCACCAATAATTTCCAGCAGGCCGATACCGGCACCAAGATGATCCACATCGGCCGCAATACGCGCAGCCGCATCGTCTCCAAGGGTATCTCCGCAGGCCGCTCGCAGAACAGCTATCGCGGCCTTGTGCGGATGAACCCCGGCGCGCAGAATGCTCGCAACTATTCGCAGTGCGACAGCCTGCTCATAGGCTCGCTCTGCGGCGCCCACACCTTCCCGGTAATCGACAACCAGAACCCCACCGCCACGGTAGAGCACGAGGCCACCACCTCCAAGATCAGCGAGGACCAGCTCTTCTACTGCAACCAGAGGGGCATCGGGGCGGAAGATGCTGTTGGATTGATAGTTAACGGCTATGCCAAGGAAGTGCTTTCCCGCCTCCCTATGGAGTTTGCCGTAGAGGCACAGAAACTTTTACAGGTGTCCCTGGAGGGGGCAGTAGGATAATATGGATTGGCTTAACTATACGCTCTTTACCCTTGGGAACGATTACCCGGTGCTGCTGATAGACCTCATTGCGTCTGTCTTCGGCCTCACGTGCGTTTTCCTGGCGGGGCGAAATTCAAAATACAACTTCTGGGTTGGATACCTGTACACCACGGCCCTGTTCCTGATGTTCTGGAACAAGAACCTGTACGCCAGCCTGCTGCTGCAGCCGGTGTCCCTGGCCATCAATGTCCTTGGACATTGGCGCTGGACACACCCGCGCAGCGGCGAGGAGAGCGCGCGCGACAGCAAAGCGCTCAAGGTGAGCAAGCTCACCTGGCCGGAAAGGGGGCTCGCGGTGCTGGCGGTCTTTGTGGTCGCCGGCCTTTGGGGATGGATACTGAATCGGCTCTTCCCGTCCGATCCGCATCCCTACCTGGACTCCTGCGTCACGGTGCTGATACTGATGGCCCAGTTGCTGTCCTCCCTCAAGAAGTGGGACTGCTGGGTTGCCTGGCTGCTGGTGAACATCACCCAGATTGCCCTGCACCTGTCCGTGGGCCACGTATTTATGCCAATAGTATGCGCCCTTTACCTGGTAAACGGCATTTGGTCAATGATTAGCTGGAATAAACTCTATAAGAAAGATGAATAGGAAAGTTCTGATAATGGCTCTGCTGCTGGTCCTGCCGGTTTTTGCAGCCCGTGCCCAGGAATTCGATCCCGAGCACCGTTTTGGCATAGAGGTCAGGGGAGGCTTCTCTCCGCTGCAGACCATAATGGAAAAGTATAAGGATAGGGAAGAGTTGCCGGAAGGATCATCGTACCGTAATCTTACGGGACCGGCCGCAACAGTGTCCGTCAATTATGAGATGAATGAGAGGGTTTCCCTTCAGGGAGGGTTGAACTTTTCCAGGGCCATCTTTGAGATATCCAAGCCGGAAGACCCATACCCGTTTACCGATAAAGGTACATTGACACTGACGGCAGTGCTTTCCGTGAGGTATGCCTGGATGTACAGGCCGCATTTCAAGCTGTACTCCGGTATTGGAGTGGGAATGACGCCAAAGGTAATGCTGGCATCTTTCTTCCCCTCGCCAATTCCAAACATCACCCCGCTTGGAATGACGGTAGGGTTCAATAAGTTTTACTTCAACGCCGAATTCTGCGCCGGAGGCATTTCCGTGGGAGGACTCGCCGGCGTAGGGATCAAATTCTAGATTATGGGAAATGTATTGTTGAAAATAGAGAACCTGCACGCGGGTATCGCCGGAAAGGAGATACTTAAAGGCATAGACCTGACCATCAACGAGGGCGAAGTCCACGCCCTGATGGGACCCAACGGCGCCGGAAAAAGCACGCTTTCAGCCGTGCTCACCGGGCGCCCGGACTTTGTGGTCACAGAAGGCAGCGTCACCTTCCGCGGCAAGGACCTGCTGGCAATGGCTCCGGAGGAGCGTGCCTGGGCAGGTCTGTTCCTCTCCTTCCAGTATCCAATTGAGATACCTGGCGTGAGCATCTCCAACTTTATGAAGTCCGCCATAAACGCAAAGCGCAAGGCACAGGGGCTCAAGGATATCGCCCCGGGAGACTACCTGCGCCTCCTCAAGGAGAAAATGGCAATGGTAAAGATGAAAGGGGAGTTTGCCAAGAGGGATGTGAACGTTGGCTTCTCCGGAGGAGAGAAAAAGCGTAACGAGATATTCCAGATGGCAATGCTGGAACCGGTACTGTCCATCCTGGACGAGACGGACAGCGGCCTGGACGTAGATGCCCTCAAGATTGTTTCTGACGGTGTGGACGCGTTGCGTTCCCCGCAGAGCGGATTCATTGTCATAACCCACTACCCGTCGCTGCTGGAAAGTATGAAGCCGGATGCGGTGCACGTTCTCAAGAACGGCCGCATAGCCTGCACCGGCGGAATGGAAGTGGCGCAGAAAGTACAAACTGACGGATTTGAAAGCTTCTGATGGCTCCTAAAGTATACATAGCCGGCAGGGATGAAATCCCGCGGAAGGTCTCCCTGGGCGCCGGGGAGGAGCTGGACATCCTGTTCGTGGTGTTCCCGGGGGCGGACTGCAGCATTGAGATGGACGTGGACCTCTGCGGCCCCGGCGCCGATGCGCAGATCCGCGGGCTGTATCTGGCCACCGGAAACCAAAAGGTGGACATCGCCCTGGATGTGCGCCACAGCTCAGGCGGCTGCCACAGCCGCCAGCTTGTGAAGGGCATAGCATCGGGCTCCGCCAGGGCCAACTTCTACGGCCGCATCTACGTGGCCCAGGACGCCCAGAAGACAAAGGCCTACCAGGAGAACCACAACATCCTGGCAAGCGAGAAAGCCAAGATTGGCACCAAGCCGCAACTGGAGATTTATGCCGATGACGTAGAATGCTCTCACGGAGCCACCATCGGCCGCCTGAATGAGGACGAACAGTTCTATATGCGTTCCAGGGGCATCCCCGAGGCCGAAGCCCGGGTGCTCCAGATGATATCGTTCCTTGCCCCCGTGGCGGGGCTCCTCCCGGAAGACCTGGCCAACCAAGTATATGAAAGCCTGTCCCAATGTCAAGATTAACGTGGGCCTTCACGTCCTTCGCAAGCGTCCCGACGGCTATCACGACCTGGAGACGCTTTTCCTGCCAATCTTTGATATCCACGATGAGCTGGAGATAGAGGAGGCGGGGGAGTTCTCCTTTGACGGCGAAGGCGTCACCTGGGAGAACGACCTCACGGTGCAGGCGTACCGTCTGCTGAAGGCAGACTTTGACCTGCCGCCGGTGGTCATACGCCTGGCAAAGCGCGCCCCGGTGGGCGCGGGCCTTGGCGGCGGCTCCTCTGACGCGGCCTTCGCCCTGATGATGCTTGACAGCATCTTCGGGCTCGGCCTGGGCCAGGAGCGCCTGGCCGCGTACGCCGCGCGCTTGGGCAGCGACTGCGCCTTCTTCATCTACAACCGCCCTATGGTTGGGCGCGGCCGCGGGGAAATCCTGTCGGAATTTCCCCTGGACCTTTCGCCCTACCGTATCCAGGTTGAGGTCCCCAGTGGCGTCAGCGTGAGCACGCGCGAGGCCTACGGCGGGATCGTACCTCTCGAAAGGCTTACGCCTATCGAGGACATACTCTCCCTGCCGCTGCCCCAGTGGCGCGGCCTCCTGGTGAACGACTTCGAGCCGCAGGTCTTCGCCTTGCACCCGGAACTTGCGGCCATAAAAGAGCGCTTTTACGCCTCCGGCGCGCTCTATGCCGCAATGTCCGGCTCCGGCTCCGCCATTTATGGAATTTTTGAAAAATAACTGGATATGAGAACCAATCAAGATTACAAGAACGCCGCCCTGGCCGCCCTCAAGGGCAACTGGGCTCCCGCTGTGCTTATGACCGTGCTGCTTTTCATCATTATAGGAATGGCAGTAGCTCCCCAATATGCAGCAATGTTTTCCTTGGATATGACAAGCGCTTCCGCAATGTCAACAATGCTGGGTATTTCCGGAGGATCCACAATCCTGTATATCCTGTTGTACTACCCATTGCTGTATATAGGATACTACAACTCTACCAGGCTCCTGTATGAGAACGGTGACGACCAGATGATCTCCAACTTCTTCAAGCTCACCTTCAAGAACTACTGGCACAACGTGTGGGTAATATTCCTGATGATGATCAAAGTCTTCCTCTGGACCCTGCTGTTCATCATCCCCGGAATCTACAAGGCCCTGCAGTATTCAATGACACCGTACATTGCAGTAGAGCATCCAGAGCTTTCCGCAAGCGAGGCGATAGCTATGAGTCGCCAGATGACAAAAGGCCACATATTGGACCTTTTCCTCCTGGGCCTCAGTTTCATCGGATGGATCCTTCTGGGTATTGTAACTCTTGGAATCGGATACTACTGGCTCCTGCCTTATATGTACACCACCTTCGCCGCCTTCTACGGCGACCTCAAAGCGGAATATCTTGTAGGGAAAAGCGAGGCCTAAACCTCCAGGATGCCCTCCGGCAGGTTCATTTCCAGAACCTTGGCCTTGGGGTCCATACTTACAATCAGATCTTCGTGGAGCGGAACCAGAACCGCTCCTTTTTTTGTCTGCACCTCTATGCAGGGGTTGGCTGTGATGTCGTAGAAATCCGTGATGGGGCCCACTCCCTTCAGGGTCCAGCCAATGAGGGCGGCCAGGTCCTGGGACGGGTCGTCCTCTTCTTCCAGGTCCATATACACGGCGCGGCCAACCAGTTCCTCGGCGTCTTCCAGGGAGGTGACATCGTTCAGGGTGACAATTGCCTTGTCCATCCCGCGGCGCCGCAGGGTTTGAATAAAGAACGGAACCGGAAGTTCATCAAAATAGATGAAAACCGGTTCCGTTGTGTCTATGTCTTCCGGGTCTATTCCGCGGAATCCCAGAAGGATACCGCCGTCAGTCCCGTGGGACTTGAGGACTTTTGCTACTTGAAGCATTGATTAAGCCTCTGCGGGGGCTTCCTCAGTGGCCTCAGTGGCCTCGGCAGCAGCGGCTGCAGCAGCCTCTTCGGCAGCCTTGATCTCAGCCTCTCTCTTCTTTGCAAGAGCCTCGGCCTTTGCAGCGGCTACCTTTGCCTCAGCTGCAAGGGCCTCTTTGGCCTTCTGCTCAGCGTTCTTGGCAAGTCCTTCTTTCTTTGCGCTTATCTTGGCGTCCCTCTGAGCTTTCCACTCATTCCATTTCTGGTCTGCCTGCTCTGCGGTGAGAGCTCCCTTTGCGATACCGCCGTCAAGGTGGTGGCGAAGGAGAACACCCTCATAGGAGAGGATGCGCCTGGCAACCAGTGAAGGCTCTGCTCCAACCTTGAGCCAAGCAAGTGCACGCTCTGAGTTCAGAACGATGGTTGCAGGGTTGGTGTTGGGGTTGTATGAGCCAATCTGCTCAATGTAACGTCCGTCGCGTGGTGCGCGAGAATCTGCCACTACAATGTGGAAGAATGCGAAATTCTTCTTTCCGTGGCGCTGTAAACGAATTTTAACAGCCATTGTGAATCTGTTTTAAAGGTTTTGTTAATAATAGCATTTTCCTTTCTGCCCGAGAAAGGACTGCAAAGATAGAAAAAAAACTGTAAAATCATTATATTTGAATAACATAACCAACTAATAATTATGAGAAAAGCTCTGAGATTGATTTTTGCCCTTGCCGTCCTTGTGGCCGCGGGCGCCTGCGCCAAGCGCGATCCTCTGGTAGTGAAGACCCAGGCCGGCCTGGTCCGCGGATTCTATGAAGACGGTATGCTGTCTTTCAGGTCCATTCCATATATGAAGGCGGAAAGGTTTATGCCGCCGGAGAAACCGGACAAGTGGGACGGGATAAAGGACTGCCTCAAATACCCTCCGCAGGCAATGCAGTGGGTTAACGGCAGGGCCCTTCCGGACAGCGTGATGTCAGAGCAGGGCGCTTGCTACCTGAACGTGTGGACGGACGGTTCCAAGGCCAAGAAACCGGTAATAGTGTGGCTGCACGGGGGTGGTTTCGCTTCCGGTTCGGGCAACGCTTCGCCGTTCTATACGGGCAAGACCTTCGCCCGCAAAGGCACGGTATGCGTCACCATCAATCACAGGCTTGACATATTGGGATATATGGACCTTTCGGGGGTTTCGGACAAATATAAATACTCCGCCAACGTGGGAATGATGGACGTGGTGGCCGCGCTGCAGTGGATCCACGACAACATTGCCGCCTTTGGCGGAGACCCAAACAACGTTACCGTGTTTGGGGAATCCGGCGGTGGCGGCAAGGTTGGCACGCTTATGTGTATGCCGTCCGCCAAGGGCCTTTTCCACAAGGCCATCATCCAGAGCGGAACCATAATGAACATTATGACCCGCGAGATGTCCCAGGCCCTTGGCAAGGCCGTGCTGGACGAGTTCGGCCTCAGCCACGCGGAGGTTGACAAACTCCAGGAAGTGCCTTACGTCGATCTCTACCGCGCGGGGCAGAGGGCTATGGCCGCCAGCATAGGCATCAGGCCTGTAGGCAACCCCAAGATGTGGGGCTTCGGCCCTGCGCCCGATGGGGAAGTCCTCCTCCAGCAGCCCTTCCAGCCCACTTTCAGCGACATCTCCGCCGATGTGCCCCTCATCATAGGCACCACCTTCAATGAACTCCAGCGCTCTTTCTATGCGCAGAAGGATATGACCTTGGACGATGCCAAGGAGATCCTCCGCGCCACCTACGGAGACAAGACCGATGCGTACGTGGAAGCCTTCGGGAAGGCATACCCCGGCTTCACGCCGCAGGACCTGGTTTCGGTGGACCAGATGTTCCGCCCGCGCACCGTCCGCACCGCGGACGCCCGCGCCGCGGAACCCGGGGCGCCCACCTACGTGTATATGTTCTCCTGGCGCTCACCTGTCCGCGGCGGCACCGCGGGCGCTGCCCACGGTTATGAGCTGCCGTTCGTCTTCGGTAACCCGGATATGGGCCTTGACATAGTTGGCGAGCTGACCCCTTCAGTCGTCGCCCTTGCAGAAGCTATGTGCGACTCCTGGGTCAACTTCGCCAAGACCGGCGACCCCAACGTTCCCGTCACCCCTGGCCAGACCGGGGGTCTCCCGCACTGGGATCCCTACACCGGACCGGGTGGGGCCATTATGGACTTTGACAATACCTGCACAATAAAATACGATTACGACAGGGACCTGATGACCATAATGCAGTCCGTGATGGATTAGTATCACCTTCCCCTGCATTTTTTTGAGAATAACTTTCCGTTTTATTCCCGAATTATTTGCAGATTAAAGAAAAAGCAGTATTTTTGCAGTCCTTAAAAGACATAAGGTCTACTTTTGCGGCAGTGGTGAAATGGTAGACACGCTACTTTGAGGGGGTAGTGGGCATTGGCCTGTGTGAGTTCGAGTCTCACCTGCCGCACAAAAAAGCAACATCTATTTCGGGTGTTGCTTTTTTGTTATATTTGTATGGTTAGAATACTTAGATATGAAACGGACAATCATAGAGAAACTTATTATCGTCATTGCCTGGGTTGGTTTGGTGGGCGGAATCCTTTTTAGCATCCTCTACAGTAAAGGTATCCTGGAGTCTGGAGCTGATATGAGTTTCCCAACCGGAATAGCCTGTCTGCTTGGAGGAGTTTTCGCCTCTGTATGCTTCTGGGCCGTCCTCCTGGAGCTAATCTCCATCTCCGACCGCCTCAACAAATAGTAAACCGTCCCTCCCAGAGTTTGGAGGTGGTACCTGGAAAACCTTCCGCTTCGCTCCATCCCGTCTGGCGCAAGCGCCATCCACCCGTTCACGAGGCCACGGGCGGCCACGGGTTTTCCAC
>CACWLD010000043.1 GCA_902761655.1 uncultured Bacteroidia bacterium
CGGGAGTCGCACCAGATGATGGCGTCACGTACGGGATGGATGTCCTTGTCAACTGCAACAAGGCCGTGCATCTGGTAGGTGATACCTATGCAGGCAACCTGCTTGAGGTCATACTGCAGTCCAATGTCCTGGACGCCGTCGCAGATATACTTCCACCAGAGCATTGGGTCCTGCTCGGCCCAGCCTTTAACCGGTGAAGATATTTTCATTTCTGCCGTTGGGTTAGTAGAAGAAGCAAGGCATACGCCTTTGTCAATATCCAATAAAGAAACTTTGATGGATGAGGAACCTATATCAATACCTAATGAATACATGTTATTAACTTATTGGTTAATCTTGACAAAGATATCTAAAAATATTCATATTTCAAGGGAGAAAAAATATAATTATTATCTGCTTCCAAAAACATAATCCGTAATGGCCTGGATACCGGGAAGGCCGTAGTAAGACGCCACAATATTTCCTTTCAGAAATATCTGGCGCCCAAGAAGTTGCGGATTGTCCACAAGGTTGAGGGCATCCCTGGTGTCACCCTGCTGGAGCTGTACGGACACGCATCCTTCCCTGCTTGTGACTGGATATTTGGGGCTAAGGAGCAGATTTGTCTTGGAGGTGAAGGGGCCTTGATAGGATGCTTTGGAAGAAGTGAGGTCTCCCCCGGCAATGTACCCGTAGACCCATACTTCCTTTGCGCCCACGTTCTGCCGCGCATCCCACACTCCCATTGCACTTGCCACATCTGTTCCGGGATCCTGTCCGTCACCCCCTATGACGTAATCTTCGTTGATCCAGGTGCAGGTTGTATCCACCTGGATGTTCAGCCCGCCTCCCAGAGGCGCTGAAAGGTTGAGCACAAGGTTCTCCCTTGCCTGAAGGCTTCTTGACATAAGGGGCGACAGGGCGTCTCCCTGCTTCAGCTGGAGAGTCACTATTCCGGGCTGGAAGTAAGCCGTTCGCGTTTCCGCTGCGGAATACGCCAGGGTTCCCTCCTGCGCAGTGAACAGGATTCCCGCCCCGGGGTACATTTGCCTGAACGAATTGTCAAAGGTAAGTTTTACGCCGCAGTTCAATTGTGTACAGAATAAGTTTACATTGGACAAGCCACCCGTTTCAACAAGGACCAGCTGTTCATCCCCGTACAACGGAGCCTCGAATGCCGGTGAACCCGGCTGCCCGGAAAGCGCCTTTACGGTGTAAGTCCCGGGAGCCGCGCTGATGGGTTGCGGCGCGGAGCCATACGGGCCTTCGTACACCACCCTCCCCTTTTCTGAAACAACGGAAAGGATGAAACTGTTGGTATCCGGAAGGTCTTTTGACGCTTTGGTAGTCAGATAAATCTCCTTTTGGAAAGAGATTGAAAGTTCTCCGTTATCCACGGGGAAAAAGTAATCGCACGAACAGAGAAGGGCGGACGCAGCCGCGCATAAAAAAAAGTTTTTCATATAGTTTTAAGTTAGGGTTTACTCTAAAATTTCACGAGGTAGCCGCATCTCTGCGGCTGCCTCGCTACTTAACCTAAACTTAAACTATGAAAAACTTCGTCACAAATATAGGAATAATCTTTCATTTGCCAAATTTTTCTTGATAATTATTACCTGACCCCATTGCTGAGGCTTTTAAAAAAATGAAACAACACGGATTAACGTAAGCCATATTATCGTATATTTGGATATAAAACTATTACCCACTTATAACTGATTAATACATTTTTATAACCAACCTATTTAATTCAACCTATGAAATTTTCGAAAGCGAGCCTAAAAAAGGCTCTTTTGGCAGTTTTGTTTGCCTTCACGGCATTCGGATCTCACGCTTTCGCCCAGACCGTTACCGCTAACGGAAAGGTCATAGACGCAAACGGAGAGCCCCTGATAGGCGTTGGAGTCCTTGTCACGGGCACCACTGCCGGTACCGTCACAGATTTGGACGGTAACTTCTCCATTCCTGTGGCTTCAGGAGCCACCCTGGAATTCTCTTCAATAGGATATGCCACGCAATCCGTAGTGGTTACAAACAGCAATCCTATGACAATAACGCTTGCAGAAGACAACGAGGCCCTTGAAGAGGCCGTCGTAGTTGGATACGGTACCCAGAAGAAAGGTCTCGTAACGGGATCCGTGGTTACCGTTAACAGCGACGAAATCCAGAAACAGGCCACCACCAACGTCCTTTCTTCCCTGTACAGCACCACGCCGGGCGTAAACATCACACGAACCAGCGGTATGTCCTGGGGCACCCCCAAGATCACAATCCGAGGCCTTAACACCACTGGTGACTCCTCCCCTCTTTACGTAATCGACGGCATAGCCGGCGGTTCCATAGAGCACCTCAACTCCTCCGATATCGAGTCCATCAGCATCCTTAAGGATGCCGCTTCGGCCGCCATCTACGGAGCACGTGCCGCTGCGGGAGTCATCTTTGTCACCACACGCCAGGGCAAGAAGGACAAGGTGACCGTAACCTTCGATTCCTACTATGGCATCCAGCGCCCCAATATGAACGGCGTTTCCACCGTTGGAGCAAAGGAGTACATAGACCTTGTAGACCGCGCAATGCTTGACGAAGGCGCCATCCAGCCCGGAGAGCACTACTATGACTACCCCAACGTAATGCCCGTCCAGTGGGCCCAGATCCAGAATGGAACCTGGGACGGAACCAACTGGGTAAAGGAAATGATCAACCAGAACGCCCCTATGTACGGCACATCCGTAGGTATCACCGGCGGTTCTGACCTGATCCGTTTCTCAATGGGATACTCCAATTCTTATTCCGAATCCTCATTCGGATATCCTAAGGGCAAGTACTTCTACAAGAGGAACACTTTCCGCATCAACAGCGACGTCTCACTGTGGAAGAGCAACTCCGGCCGCGACATAATCACCTTTGGCGAGAACCTGGTAATAAGCCAGTACTTCAACCATAACTACAGCACCGAGCTCCGCAGCCTGATGCAGTACGACCCTCTCCTCCCCGCATACGACACGGACGGTTCCCTCTATACCTATGAAGACCAGATCCGCGACGGATGGTACCAGGAGGAGAACATCTCCAACCCCCTGGAGGCCAACACCCATACACAGTATCAGGGAAGCAACTACAGCGTTCAGGCAAACGCGTTCCTGACCATTGCGCCCACAAAGGACTGGACCTTCAAGACGCAGCTTGGCTACCGCGTGAACACCGGAGCCAGCAGGCAGTACACCCCTACATATCAGCTCGCAGGAAACAACTTCAACGAGTATGACGATGTCAACCAGGCAATGAGCCTGAGCCAAAACTGGACCTGGGAGAATACCCTCCAGTACAACCACAACTTTGGCCAGCACCATTTTGACGCCCTCATTGGACAGTCAATAGAAGGAACCAACTGGGGAACAAACCTGTCCACCACCCGCCAGCAGACCCTGTTCGGCACCTGGGAGTCAGCGACAATAGACAACTGCGACAGTGACATCAACTCCACAATGGTTACCGTAAGGGGTGGAAACCAGCTTCCTTACAACAACCTGTTCTCACTGTTCGGACGTCTGAACTGGAACTACAAGGAGACCTATATGGCAACCGCCATCCTCCGTGCCGACGGTTCTTCCAACTTTGCACGCGGACACAGGTACGGCTACTTCCCTTCATTCTCCGCAGGATGGGTAATCTCCAATATGGACTTTATGGACTTCTCCAAGGGATGGCTTGACTTCCTCAAGCTCCGCGCAAGCTGGGGTAGAAACGGTAACTCCCGAATCAGGGCGTTCCAGTACCTTGGAACCGTAGCCTTCGTCACAGGATACGACTTCACATACGACCAGTCCACCACCTCCACCGGAGCATATCCGGACATCATCCCCAACACGGAACTCACCTGGGAGGCCACCGAGCAGACTGACATTGGATTTGACGCCAACCTGTTCGACTACCGTATGAACTTCACCTTCGACCTGTACAGGAAGGACACCAAGGACTGGCTTGTTGACGCTCCCGCGCTCAAGTCCTACGGAACCGGCGCTCCTACAATCAACGGAGGTGCCGTTCGCAACGAGGGATTCGAGATCGCCATTGGCTGGAACGACCGTGTAGGCGACTTCAGGTACAACGCATCCGTGAGCCTTTCTCACAACCGCAACAAGGTTCTCTACATCAACAACGCAGACGGAATCATCCACGGAGGATACAACGTAATCTCCAACAACGTTAACGTTTACAATGCATTCGAGGCACGCCCTGGCAAGCCTATCGGTTACTTCACCGGTATAGCCAGCGAGGGTATCTTCCAGAACCAGGCCCAGATTGACAAATACCGTGACAACGGCTACACCTTTATGAACGGATATGAGAACACCCAGCCGGGTGACGTTATCTGGAAAGAGCAGGTTGTGGACGGCGTATATGACAACAACGACGTCACCGAGATCGGTAACCCCCATCCGGACTACACCGTGGGATTCAACATCGGTTTCAACTGGAAGGGCCTTGACGTATCCATCAACGGATCCGGAGACTTTGGCCAGCAGAACTACCTGACATACCACGAGTTCGGTTGGAAGAACACTGACAACTACGCCAACAACTTTGTCAAGAGGCTCTGGACAGGCGAAGGCTCTACCAATTCCTTCCCTCGCTTCTCCTCCGGAAAGCACAACAACTTCTACTGCAAGGGCTATCAGGGAG
The DNA here is from genome assembly GCA_902761655.1 of uncultured Bacteroidia bacterium. Classification (GTDB taxonomy): domain Bacteria; phylum Bacteroidota; class Bacteroidia; order Bacteroidales; family UBA932; genus Cryptobacteroides. The sequence continues at coordinate 4,663 of CACWLD010000043.1, forward strand.
ACATCTGGGTATTTGACTCAGACTATCTCAAAGTCCGCAACATCACCATAGGATACGACCTCAAGTCCGCAATCAAGAAACTCCCTTGCGAGCAGCTCAGGATATTCTTCACCGGACAGAACCTGATCACCTTCACCAAGTACGACGGTATGGACCCGGAGGTCGGCTACGGCGCAGGCTACAGCTGGACATCCGGTATCGACCGCGGTTTCTATCCAAACCCCAAGGTATTCCAGGCCGGTATCAGCATCAGATTTTAATTAAAGGAGGAAATGAATATGAAAAAGATATTTACATATATAGTATTTGCACTGGCGCTTGTCGCTACCGGTTGCGATATGGATTCTATCCTCGATTCTACCAACTACGACAAGAAAGACACGGGCAACTTCCCGCAGACGGCCGCCGATGCGGACCAGATCCTGACCGGCGTATATAACCGTCTTCCAAGGATGTACCAGGAGAGCTATGCCTGGCAGAGCTCCATCTTCATTGCCAACGCCGCCAGCGACGACTGCTTTGGCGCTGGTTCCACCTCTTCCGTATGGGCGCAGGCCTATGACAGGTTCCTGATTCAGAGGCAGGAGAGCATCACCGATGCCTGGAAGACATACTACGAGGGCATCTTCAGGGCCAACTTCGGCCTCCAGACCATCCCTGAACTGGACGAATCCCTGTTCAGCAACACCAGGGAAAAGAACTACATCCTGGGACAGCTGTACTTCCTGCGCGCCTGGTATGACTGGGAACTGGCACAGAACTTTGGCACATTCCCGCTGCTTGACAGCCCGGAACCGGTTAACAAGGAAAAGGCCAGCGTAGAGGAGATCTATTCTTCCATCGCAAGCGACCTCAAGCAGGCTATCAGCCTTATGCCTTCTGAATTCGGCTACACCCAGGCCGCAGGAATGGTTGGACGCGCTACAAAATACGCAGCCGAGGCCCTTATGGGAAGGATTTGGATGTTCTACACCGGATTCTACGGCAAGGCCGATATGGCAGGCGTTACAAAGGCCGATGTGATCAACTACCTGAGGGATGTCCGCGACAACTCAGGCTTCGGCCTTGTGGACGACCAGCGTGAGATCTGGTGCTACACCAACGACTACACCACCGGATATGCATTCGGAACCCAGGACGAGCTTGGAACCTATGCTGGCAAGGAAGGCCTCCACTGGGTGGGCAACCACTGCAAGGAGACCATCTGGGGAGCACACTTCAGCCTTGTGGAGAACCTAAACGGAAACGGAAACTGCCTTGGCCTCCGTCAGGGTCTCAGGGACCTTTCCAACAACGTTTCCAAGTCAATGTTCCCTTATGGAGGCGCTTACAACGAGAACTCCGTGAATCCGAAATTCGCAAGGGACTGGGCCGAGGATCCTGACTACGGCCTTAAAGACAAGCGTTTCTTTGGCACCATACTGGCAACCGGAGACGCCGCCCAGGTTTACTCTGACGGAACCGCCGGAACCTGGTGGCCTGAAGGTGAGAAAGCTGAGATGGACTACTACGAAGGCGCTCCTACCAAGGAGGTCGAGAAGACTTTCCTGTACAACAAGAAGTACATAAACGTATCCGCCCTGGAAGGCGGCAAGATGGATGGAAACATCTACCGTACCTTCTTCCGCTGCTATCCCAACTTTGACACCAACTCCAACTCCAGCGGAATGCGCAACGACGTCATCTACATCCGCTTCGCAGACGTGCTCCTTATGCTTGACGAGCTTGAGGAGACCGTTACCGGAATCAACCAGATCCGCGCCCGCGCCGGCCTTGAGCCGTACCCTTCATACACATTCGAGCGCCTGCAGAAAGAGCGCCGCTACGAATTCTGCTTCGAGGGCATCCGTTTCAACGACCTCAGGCGCTGGTATCCTGAGACCGCAGGAGACATCATAGAGAAGAACCAGCTTGGCGAATACAACACCTACCGTGGAACCATAGTACAGGGCGGTTACAGGAACTGGGACGGCCCCGGAATCGCAGCCCGCTACAAGGCTTCTCACGGCTTTATGAGGATTCCTTCTACTGAAGTATCCCTGTCAAACGGCGTCCTGGAGCAGACCCCGGGATTCCTTGACGAGAATGTTAACGAATGGCTTTACAGCAACGGCAAATTACCTCATTAAAAAAATTGAACAATTATTTGTTATTTTTTATAACTTTGAGGGAATTTTAGCCAATCTTTCGTTAATCATATAGAATTATGAAGAAGCTTTTAATCCTAGCCGGTTTACTGACTCTTCTGGTAGGCTGCCAGAAGTCCGCTCAGGAACAGCTCAGCCCGGTCCTCACAATTGAGGGTGGCCAGGTTCAGGGCGTGCCAGTAGACAATGTTAAAGACGTGTTCGTATTCCGTGGAATTCCTTACGCAGCACCTCCAATCAGGGAGAACCGCTGGAAGGCTCCACAGCCGGTAGTTCCTTGGAAAGGTGTTTACCTTGCCAACAGGTTCGGTAACCCTAGCTACCAGCACATCCAGTACAAGGGTGGCTACTACACTGAGTGGGGTTACGGAGACGAGGCTCCTTTCAGCGAGGACTGCCTCTATCTGAATGTTTGGACAAAGAAGCCCGGACAGACCAACGCAAAACTTCCTGTAGCAATGTGGATTCACGGTGGCGGATACCGCGAGGGATTCGGAACCGAGCCTGAGTTCGACGCACAGGAGTGGGCAGGCAAGGACGTGATCCTTGTTTCCATCAACTACCGTCTTGGCGTTTTCGGATTCCTTGCACATCCTGACCTTTGCAAAGAAGGCCCCAACGGTGCAGCCGGAAACTATGGTATTATGGATATGATCGCCGCCCTCAAGTGGATCAAGAACAACATCGAACAGTTTGGTGGAGATCCTGACAACGTAATGATCTTTGGCCAGAGCGCAGGTGGCGGTGCAGTAAGGACCCTTTGCGAGTCCCCTCTCGCCCGCGGTCTCTTCCACAAGGCAGTCATTATGAGTGCTGGCGGACTTACCGTTCCTACACAGGGTGGCGCACCAAGAGGAGCTGCTCCTCGCGGAGGATTCCCTGGAATGGGCGCAGCCCCTCAGGCTGCTCCAAAGCTCGCAGCTTACAAGGCTCCCGTTGCTCCTGAAGGACTCAACGCTCTCCAGAGGGCAGCATTCAACACCAAGGTGGTTTACGACTGGGCAGGATATGACACCATCGAGAAGATGCGTGCAGCTGACACAGAGGTCATCTACGCAGCAGGCGCTATCTACAACAACGCCACAGGCAACTATGGCAGCGTTAACGGAGCTCCTATCGTTGACGGTTATGTTTCACTCAAGAGCTTTGACGAGGCAGCCATCGACGGATCACTCGCAGACGTTCCTTATATGATCGGTTACACAATGAACGATATGGGCAACCTTTCTGCCGGAATCGCAGCATTCTGCCAGAACCGCCAGGAGAAGGGCGCAAAGGCCTGGGCTTACGAGTTCGCACGTCCTCTCCCGGACGACGGATCACATCCTGAGGTTACCGTAAGGCTCAAGGGTGCATTCCACTCTTCAGACCTCTGGTTCGTATTCAAGTCCCTGCAGCACTGCTGGAGGCCTTGGACACAGGGTGACTGGGATCTTTCAGAGAAGATGCTCACCGCTTGGACCAACTTCGCAAAATACAGCGATCCTAACGGCCCTAACGGCGGCGAGTGGGCTCCTTGCACCAAGGAGAATCCTAACTTTATGGTATTCAAACTGGATGCTCAGGACAAAGAGGCTTCAGAATTCGGACAGCCTGTAACAGAGCTCGGATACTAGAATCTCATATCTTTACAATAAAAAGGCGATCGGACTCCGGTCGCCTTTTTAATTATTGGATTATTATTACCTTTACACAAAATACGTCACATCTAACTACATACATAACATTTCCTATATGAAAAAGCTTTTTGTTTTAGCCGGTTTGCTGACCCTTCTGGTAGGCTGCCAGAAGTCCGCTCAGGAACAACAGCTCAGCCCGGTCCTCACCATTGAGGGTGGCCAGGTTCAGGGCGTGTCAGCAGACAATGTCAAAGACGTTTTCGTATTCCGTGGAATCCCTTACGCAGCAGCTCCAATCAGGGAGAACCGCTGGAAAGCTCCGCAGCCTGTAGAGCCCTGGAAGGGCGTTTATCTGGCAAAGAGATTCGGTAACCCCAGCTATCAGCACATCCAGTACAAGGGTGGCTACTACACTGAGTGGGGTTACGGAGACGAGGCCCCGTTCAGCGAGGACTGCCTCTACCTGAACGTTTGGACAAAACAGCCCGGACAGACCGGAGCCAAACTCCCAGTGGCACTGTGGATTCACGGTGGCGGATACCGCGAGGGATTCGGAACCGAGCCTGAGTTCGACGCACAGGAGTGGGCCGGAAAGGATGTAGTCCTTGTTTCCATCAACTACCGTCTTGGCGTATTTGGATTCCTTGCACATCCTGACCTCTGCAAAGAAGGCCCCAACGGCGCAGCCGGAAACTACGGTATAATGGATATGATTGCCGCTCTCAAATGGGTGAAGAACAACATAACCCAGTTTGGTGGAGATCCTGACAACGTTATGATCTTTGGCCAGAGCGCAGGCGGTGGTGCAGTAAAGACCCTTTGCGAGTCCCCTCTCGCCCGCGGTCTCTTCCACAAGGCTGTAATTATGAGCGCAGGTGGACTTACCGTCCCGCGGACAGGTGGTGCCGCTCCTGCCGCACGTCCTGCAGCAGCTCCTGCAAGCCGCCCCGCACCAGCTCCCAAGCTCGCTGCCTACAAGGCTCCCACAGCCCCTGCAGGCCTCAACGCACTCCAGCTGGCCGCATTCAACACCAAGGTGGTTTACGACTGGGCCGGATATGACACCATTGAGAAGATGCGCGCAGCTGACACTGAGGTCATCTACGCTGCCGGAACCCTTTACAGCAACGCCACAGGCAATGCCGGAAGCGTTACCGCACGTCCTATCGTCGACGGTTATGTATCCCTGGAGAGCTTTGACGCCGCAGCCATTGACGGAACCCTTGCAGACGTTCCATATATGATTGGCTACACTATGAACGATATGAGCAATATGACCGACGGTATCATTGCATTTGGCCAGAACCGCAAGGAGAAAGGCGGCAAGGCCTGGGCTTACGAGTTCGCACGTCCTCTCCCGGACGACGGCTCACATCCTGAGGTTACCGTAAGGCTCAAGGGTGCTTTCCACTCCTCTGACCTCTGGTTCGTATTCAAGTCCCTGCAGCACTGCTGGAGGCCTTGGACACAGGGCGACTGGGAGCTTTCAGAGAAGATGCTCACCTACTGGACCAACTTCGCAAAGTACAGCGATCCTAACGGCCCTGATGGAGGTGAGTGGCAGCCTTGCTCCAATGACAATCCTAACTTTATGGTATTCAAGCTTGACGCCCAGAACAACGAGGCATCAGAGTTTGGCAAGACCGTGACCGAACTTGGTTACTAGGATCAACCATTATAACAAAAAAGGCGGCTGGAATCCAGCCGCCTTTTTTATATCTGTAACTGTTAATATCCGAAGATATCTTCAAGGGTAAGGTTGGTCACGGGGCCGAGGGTCTTGAGGAAGTCCATATCAAGGTCCGCAGGATCTCCAAGGATGCCGTAAACGTATGTACGGTCCTTGACCCATTTCTGCTGGGTTGCAACCAGGCTGTTGATATCCAGGCTTCCGAGAGACTCGAACACGGTCTTAGCCAAAGGTTCTGTCAGGCCAAGGTCCCTGGCGCTGAGGTAGCTGTTCAGGGCGCGGGCGCCAACGGACCTCTGGGTACGGAGAGTGGACTCTATGTTGCTCTTGGCAATGTCGAATCCGGCCTCTGAAACCGGCATATCGTTGATGATCTCGTCAAAGGCCTCCACAGCCTGTACAAGCTTGTCGTTCTGGGAACCGATCTCGGCATAGAAGGAATACTCGTCCTTCAGGGTTGCAGGGGTGGAGAGGTAAGCGCTTGCGTGGTATGCAAGGGCGCGGGCCTCTCGCATTTCCTGGAATACGACAGTGTTCATACCGCCGCCAAAGTAAGCGTTGAAGAGTTCGATATTGCCGGCCTCGCTCTTGTCAAATGCCTCTCCCCTGTTGGAGAACTGGATGTAGTTGAACTGGCGTGAGTCGTAAGGAGCTACGTATACGGCAGGCTCCGTTACCTTGCGCATAGTCACATACTTGCGTTCCAGCTTGACGGGGTTGTCGGCAGTACGGTGCACGTCGGAAAGGATTTCCTTTACAAGCGTCTCAGTCTCCGGGCCATAATAGAGGACTTCCTGGGCGTAGCCGAGGAATTCCTTCACCTTGGCGAGCAGTTCGTCGGATGTTACGGACATTACCTGGCCGTTGGTCAGAGTTACGTCCTTCACATACTGAGGGCCGTTCATAATATAGTTGTAGAGAGCGGACTCGCAGGAGCTCTGTGTCTGCTTGGCAACCATACGGGACTGATATTCTCTGACAGTCCTGAGATTGAATATGAAGTATAAGTTGAAGTAACGTTGAAGGAGTGGTTGCAGGCCAGCGCGTATTCCTCCTTTGCAATATCCTCTGCGCTGCGCTCCGGAGTTCCAAGGTAGCTCAGGTAATTGAAAGCGAGTGAGAGGGCCGGATCTGAAAGGAGGCCCTTGTAGAAACGGAATACCAGCTGGGCAATGTCGTTGGTCTCGTTCTTCTTGTAAACCACGTCTACACCATCCTTGAGGGTGAATGTTGAAAGGTCTTTGCTGAAATCTACGAAAACCGGCTCGATAGGAGGAACCACTGTATCCTGGACCTCTGAGAGGAAGTCGCTCTGCTTGTCGCGGTTGGTAGCGATGGCGGTGATCTTTGGAGCCTCGATCTTGTTGCTCTTAGGGTTGATTCCCTGGCGTTTGTATGCGAGCACGTAGCTGTCGGCGCCAAGATATTTCTGAGCCCAGGCCACTACGTCTTCCTTGGTGAGTTTGGAGATGCGGTCGAAACTCTGGATATAGTCACCCCACTCCAGTCCGGCGATGAATGAATTCATAAACATACTTACGCGGCTCTGGTTCCTCTCCAAGGACTGCATATACTGGAGCTTGAGGTTCGCCTTGACGGCCTCAAGGAGATCATCGTCAAAGTTGCCTGAACGGAGCGCCTCAACCTCTCCGAGGAGTATGTCGCGGACCTCTTCAAGGGTCTGGCCCTCCTTTGGATAGCCAAGAAGTATGAACTCGCTGTAATCAGTCCTGTCATAATTCATAGCTCCGGCCATAAGGGTCTTCTGCTGCTGGTTCACGTCCATATCTATAAGGCCGGCCTGGCCGTTGTAGAGGACCTCGGTTACCAAAGCAGACGCCTCATTGTCAAATAAATCCTTCTCGCCCGGATAGCGCCAGCTCATCATCACGAACTCTGCCTCGGTTCCGTAAACGTCCTTCTCCACAGGCTTTGTAATGGGAGCCTCGGGAGCGTAGGTCAACTTTGGAATGTCCGGATTGGGCTGCCAGTCTCCAAAATACTGCTCTATGATCTTTACCATATTGTCCGGATCGAAGTCTCCGGAAAGGCATATTGCCACGTTGTTAGGTACATAGTAGGTGGCCTTCTGCTTCTTGATTGCTGTGATTGAAGGGTTCTTGAGGTGCTCCTGGGTTCCAATTACGGTCTGCTTTCCGTACGGGTGGTTCTTGAACAGGACGGAGTCTATTGCAATCATTGCGTTCTCCTGGTCGTCGTTCAGGTACATATTGAACTCCTCGTATACGGCCTCCAGTTCAGTGTGGAATCCGCGTACCACCAAGTTCTTGAAGCGGTCGCTCTGGACCTTGGCCCAGTTCTCGATCTGGTTTGCAGGGATGTTCTCAGTGTAGCAGGTAACGTCGTTGGAGGTGAAGGCGTTGGAGCCTGTCGCACCAATTACGGACATCAGTTTGTCATACTCGTTTGGAATTGAGATGAGAGACGCCTGGTAGCTCAGGGAGTCTATCAGGTGGTAGATTTCCGCGCGGCGGGCAGGATCGGTGGTACCTTTGTATACGTTGAAGAGTTCCTCAATCTGGTCAAGGTATACTTTCTCGGACGCATAGTCAGATGTTCCAAACTGCTCGGTTCCCTTGAACATTATGTGCTCCAGGTAGTGGGCGAGGCCGGTGTTGTCCGCAGGGTCGTTCTTACCGCCAACCCTCACGGCAATGTAGGTCTGGATGCGCGGCTCTTCCTTATTGACGGACATATAGACCTTGAGGCCGTTGTCCAGTGTGTAGATCTTTGTCTTGAGGGGATCCCCCTTTACGGTCTGGTACTTGCCTGAGCAGCTGCCCAGACCAAGCAGCAGCGCTACGGCGGCTGCGATGAATGCTAACTTCTTCATTTTTCTATTCTTAGTTTCGCGTATTTCAACATAATGTATTTCTCTCCATACTCATCGAAGGAAATCTTTGCCTTGAGGTCCGGGAAGGAGCCTGTGATTTCCGTGATGAGCCCCGGGCCGAAGCGGTTGTGCTCCACCCTCCTGCCCACCTTCAGTTCGGAAATGGGTGAAGGGACGAAGTCCGGGTCTATTATCTCCGGCTTTGTCTGGACTGCGGGGCGCCTCACCGCGGTGACGTCACGCGGGGCGAAGCGTTCCGCGGGTCTCTCCGCGGGCCTTTCCGCGCGGGGCGTGAAGGAGAACGGGCGCTGCTGCTCCATCCTCTCCTTTGGCAGCGGATGGTCCAGGTATATGTCGTCTATCTCACGCACGAAGCGGCTCACGGGATTGCTCTCGTGGCGGCCGTTGCGCATACGGGTATCGGCATAGGACAGGCTCACGTTCTTCTTTGCCCTTGTTATGGCCACGTAGAACAGGCGCCTCTCCTCCTCTATGTCACTGGGCGATGCCATCATCCCCCCGCTGGGGAACAGGTTCTCCTCCAGCCCCGCTATGAACACGTACGGGAACTCCAGGCCCTTGGCGGAATGCACCGTCATCAGGGCTATCTTGTTGGCGCCGTCCTCATCGTCCGAGACATCCACGTTGCTCAGCAGCGATACGTTCTCAAGGTACATATCAAGGCGGCAGGGCTCCCCTTCTTCAAGCTCTTCGGCATACTGGGCCACGCTGTTCAGCAATTCCTCAACGTTGGCCGTGCGTGAGAGGCCCTCTATGCTGGTGTCGGACTTGTAATATGCGTAGAGGCCTGAAACCTCCGCAATCTTTATGGCCAGCTCCTGGCCTTCCATTGTCTGCGCAAGCGCCGACAGCGTGAGTATCATATCGGTGAATGCCTTGAGCTTGGGATGCTGGAGGGCTGCCTGGAACAGGCTGACGCCCTGCGCAGAGGCAATGTCGGACACCGCTGCAAGCGTTGTCCCGCCAATGCCGCGCGCCGGCTTGTTCACGATGCGGCGGAAGGCTTCGTCGTCATTGTTGTTGACGACGAGCTTGAAGTAGGCCATCATATCCTTGACCTCGGCCCTCTCGAAGAAGGCGTTGCCGGAATAGACCAGGTATGGCAGGTTGCGGCGGCGGAGGGCTTCCTCAATGCTGCGGGACTGCGCGTTGGTGCGGTACAGTACCGCGAAATCGCGGTACTGGGCGCCCGAATCGCGCAGGATGCGCTGGATACCGCCCGCGATGAGCAGCGCCTCCTCCTGCTCCGTGAAGGCGCGCACAAGGGCTATCTTGTCCCCTTTGTCGCCGGTGGAGAAGCACTCCTTGCGGATGCGCCCCGTGTTGTGCGCGATGAGCGAATTTGCCGCGCTCACAATGGTTCGCGTGGAGCGGTAATTCTCTTCCAGGCGGAAGATGCTGCACTGCGGATAATCCTTCTTGAAATTGAGGATGTTCTCTATCTTGGCGCCCCTGAAGGCGTAGATGGACTGGGAGTCGTCACCCACAACGCATATGTTGTGGTGCGCATAGGCCAGTTTCTTGAGGATGATGTACTGGGCGTAGTTGGTGTCCTGGTACTCGTCCACAAGGATATAGCGAAAATGCTCCGCTATGGCCTCCAGGGCCTGCGGGTTGTCCCTGAGCAGGATGTTCATCTGCAGGAGGATGTCGTCAAAGTCCATCACTCCGCTGGCCTTGCACTTCTTGGTGTATAGGGCGTAGATGTCGCAGATGCGGGGCTTGCGGGCCTGGGTGTCGCGTGTTATGGCGTTGGTGTTGGCGGCGTAAGCCGATGCCGTGACCAGATTGTTCTTTGCAATTGATATGCGGGAGAGCACTTCCTTTGGCTTGTAGACCTTGTCGTCAAGCTGGAGCTCCTTGATGCAGTTCTTGATTGCGCTCACGGAGTCTGAAGTGTCGTAGATGGTGAAATTCTTGGGATATCCCAGGAAGTCAGAGTACTCCCTGAGGAAGCGGATGAAGATGGAATGGAAGGTGCCCATCCACAGCCAGCGGGCGCAGTCCTCCCCCACAAGGGAGGCAATCCTCTCCTTCATTTCTCCGGCGGCTTTCTTTGTAAATGTAAGCGCCAGGATCTCCGACGGCCTGGCCGCTCCCTGCGCCAGGATATATGCGATTCTGCGCGTCAGGACGCGGGTTTTGCCCGATCCCGCGCCGGCTACTATCAAAACCGGCCCTTCTATGCATTGAACAGCCCTGGACTGTTCAGGATTCAACCCCTCGAGGATAGTACCTACATTGTTTGTCATATGGCTGCGAAATTAAGAAAAAATGAGTAATTTAGCATTATGCCTGACATCTATAAAATAAAGCGAGGTCTGGAAATACCGCTGAGCGGTGTTGCCGCCGCTTCCGTAAGGAAGGTGCCGGGCGGAACCGCGGCGGTATGTCCTGACAACTTCAAAGGCCTGGTTCCCAGGCTGTTGGTAAAGGAGGGAGACCAGGTCCTGGCCGGAAGTCCCGTCATTTCCGACAAGAACAATCCCGCCATTTTGCTGGTTTCTCCGGTCTCCGGAACCGTCCAGGGCATTGTCAGGGGCGACAAGCGCAAACTGCTCGCCGTGGAAATAAAGCCCGATGGACTTGGCGGCGCAAGCGCTTTTCCCAAAAGGGACCCTTCTGCCCTGAGCGGGACGCAGGTGCGCGAGGCGCTGCTGGAAAGCGGCCTCTGGCCGTTCCTGGTGCAGCGCCCCTTTGGCGTGGTGGCCAACCCTTCCCTGACTCCAAAGGCAATATTCATCTCCGCATTCAGCACCGCTCCCCTTGCGGCCGATACGGAATTCACCCTGGCCTCTGACATCAGGTACATCCAGGCGGCCGTCACGGCCCTTGGCCGCATCGCCCCCGTACACCTGTCCGTAAACAGCGCCAATTCCGTCTTTGCCGGAATCCAGGGCGCCTGCATACATATCTTCCAAGGCAAACACCCCGCCGGCAACGTCGGGGTTCAGATCAGCCGCATAAGCCCCATCCTCAAAGGCGACACCGTCTGGACAGTATGTCCCGACGGCCTTGCCGCAATGGGACGGCTCTTCCTTGAAGGCCGCTACGACGTAAGGCGCAAGGTGGCCGTCTGCGGCCCCGCCGCAAAGGATCCCGCTTACATCGATGCCCTCCCCGGAATGAGTTTCACGCAAATCGCTGACTTCTGC
>CACWLD010000044.1 GCA_902761655.1 uncultured Bacteroidia bacterium
GTTAACACCGAATACAACTTTCTTTGACATAGGATATGAACCCGTGTCGAGGGCCATTCCGTTGATGTTTCTACTATATCCGTTGGTCTCAGGATCCATACCCGGATACTTGGTGAAGACGATCCAGTCGTCAAGAGAAACATAAGCTCTGAGCTGGGACATCTTTATCCTCTTCAAGATACTCTGAGGGAGAGTATATCCTAACTGAATCTGTTTAACCTTGAAGAATGAAGCATCGAATACCATAGCATCTGATGCGATATAGAATGTATCAAGCTTGTTAGGCTTAGGGAAGAGGTAGCTGGTCTTTCCCGGGGCCCAGGCGTTATCCCAGAAATACTTGAGAGTGTTGGCCTCGCGGAAGTCTCCACGCTGCATACAGAAGAGTTTCTCGATTCCCTGCGCACCCGTTCCGTAAATGGTGAGGTCGAAGTCCTTCCAACCGAAGTTGAGGGTTACACCATAAGTGAGGTCAGGAATACCCTTACCTACATAATCGCGGTCATTCTGCGTGATGGAACCGTCTTTGTCGAAATCCTTGTAAACAGCCTCACCGGTCTGAGGATTGATGCTATCCATATGATAGGTTCTGAGGTACCAGAGAGGGTATCCTTCCTCAAAATAGGTCACATAGTCAGACTGCCATACTCTTTCACCCTGAACACGCTCTTTTGAAGTACCTTCGAGAACCAGGTTCTTAAGGGTTGCGCCATTGACGCTGATGCCATAATTGAAGTCACCGATAACCTGTTTCCAACTCAGCATAGCCTCGAAACCGGTATTGAGAACTTTACCGGCATTGATATACATACTGCTTGCACCGGTGTGACCTGGAGCGGTGAGAGAGGTGATAAGGTCGTGGGTCCTCTTGTCGTACCAGTCGAATTCGAATGAGAGTTTGTCTCCGAACATACGGCCCTCGATACCTACGTCAAACTGATGAGAAGTCTCCCAGCTGAGCTGCGGGTTCGCGAGTCTTGATGAAGGAGAGGCGACATCGTGCCAGGTGGTCATAGTGTTGCCGAAGTTGTATCCTCTGCTTGAGAGTGACATAGTGGTCGCATACTGGTATGAGCCTACGGAATTCACGTTACCGTTGATACCCCAGGATGTACGCAGCCTTAGGTTGGAGAGGATGTTCTTGTTCACGCCGCTCATAAACGGTTCGTTGCTGATGTTCCAGCCTGCTGATACTGAAGGGAAGTAACCCCAGCGGTGTGAAGGATCGAGCTTCGAAGTATCGTATGCATCGGCTCGGAAGCTGGCCTGCAGGTTGTACCTGCGGTCATAGGACCAACCGATACGGCCGTAGTATGACATATTGGCACTATTGCTTGGCTGTCCGCCCACTGACAACTGAGAGTTGTTCTTTAACTGTGAAATCCAGCGGAAATTGGGGGCGGTGTCGTTGAGCTCTGTACCGCTTGCGTTGATACTGTTGGAGTAGCTGTGCTCATAGGACATACCGGCCATCAATGTGAAGTTGTGCTTGCCGATATCGAAGGTATAGTTGGCGAAGTTCTCCCACTGATAGAAGATGTTGTCATTGATGGAGCCGCTGAGACCCAGGTCATTGTTTACGAGCGGTGTGATGTAGAGCATATAGTTGAAGGTCTGGGAGTTGGTGTATCCTGAACGGAATCCCAGACGGGATGTAACGGTCAGACCCTTGATGGGGGTGAAGTTAGCGTAGGCGGTACCCCTGATATTGAAGCCGTTACTTTCAGAATCAGCCTTGTCGCGCTGGAAAATTGGATGGTAGATCAGGGAGTTGCTACTGAATGCGGAGATTCCGTAGATGTGTCCGTCAGGATCCTTCATAAGGTCAAGACCCTGGTCAACCATCGTCTGTACTCTTGCAGGAAGGGTGCCGGTGTATGCCCAAGGAGTGATAGGGTCAAGCATAATGATGGAACCTATCATAGAAGCTCCGGTGTTGATACCCTCGGATACGCTCCTGCTCTTGCTCTTCTCAATGGAAACGTTTGCTCCAACGGTCATCCAACGCTTAATCTTATACTCTGCGTTGATCTGTCCGGTGAGTCTCTGCTGGATATCCTTGTCGCCTACAACGATACCATTGTTGTCAAGATAAGTGATGGAAGCGTAGAGGTTACCGTTCTCATTTCCACCCTGGAAACCAACGGTGTGACGCTGCATAAGACCTTTCTCGAATGAGAGCGCTGCCCAGTCTGTATCGGAAACTCCGTCGTATTCCATACTTTCAGGAGTCATAGTAGGGTCGAGAGTGTTCTGATACTGAAGATATTCCTTAGCGCTGAGCATCTTAGGAAGGTGATGGATCTGCTGTGAGGTGTACTGATAGTTGTAGAATATACGACCGTTGGCGCCACCGTTCTTACCGCTCTTTGTGGTGATAAGGATGACGCCGTTACCAGCCTCGATACCATAGATAGCCGCAGAAGCCGCATCCTTGAGAATCTCCATTGACTCAATGTTATCCGGATCAAGGTAGCTCATTGACCTAACCTTGAGGCCGTCGACGATGATAAGAGGAGAGTTCTTAGAGTTGGATGAATAACCACGGATCTGAATCTGGGACTCAGCGCCAGGTGCTCCTGTAGAGTTCACGATCTGTACACCGGCCGCCTTTCCTTGAAGGGCCTGAGCTGCATTGGTGATGGCGCGGTTCTCGAGAGCGTCGCTCTTGACTGATGCGATAGCTCCGGTGATGTCGCTCTTGCGCTGTACACCGTAACCGATTACAACGGTTTCCTCAAGGAATTCGTTGTCTTCTACCAATGTGAAGTTGATGACTGACCTACCTCCTATGGCAACAGTCTGGGACTGATAGCCGATGAAGGAGACAGTGATGCTGGAGTTGGAAGGGACTGTCAGACTGTAATTGCCGTTCAGGTCGGTAATTGCACCTACAGTGGTGTTCCCTACAAGAACTACGGATGCACCGATTACGGGCTCTCCGCTTGAGTCGACTACTTTACCGCTCAGATTAACGTTCTGTGCATTGAGTTGGAAGCACAGGAGAATCAGCGATAAGAAAGCAGCCGCTTTCCTAAGCATAGTCTTTTCCATTAAACTGTTAGCTTAAATAGGTTAATAATAGTTGGGTTATATGAATGTTTGGTTATGTCATTTGATATTTCGTATAAAAATAAATAATCTCTTGGAGAATATGAAAAAAATGAGAAAAAATTGTTCAAAATTGACTTCTCGGAAAAATGACTATATTAGTGGAACTGAAAAAAGTTACTAATCACATATTATGAACAAATTCTTCAAAATCATCGCGCTTTTGTGTCTGAGCCTGTCTTTATGCAACTGCTCCGACACACCGAAATCTGTCATCAATATAGATATGGCAGATGAAATCACAGAGTTTCCTCAGGACCTCTGGGGTATTTTCATCGAAGAGATCAGCCGTTCCGGTGACGGCGGCCTATGGCCTGAGATGATATACAATATGGGCTTTGAGGAGAAGGATGTCCCTGATGACTGTGTTGTCATAGGCGACGAAATCCACGGCCCCGCAAAGCCCAACTATCAGTCAGGCCAGGTGAAGGGATATATCTTCCACCATTTCGACCCTCAGAACAAGACGGAGGGCTGGAGCCTGGAACCGTTGGCTTCATCTACGGCAACGATGAACGTCGTGAGCACCAACCCTGTAAGCAAGGGCAACGCCAACAACCTCCGGCTGGACATCAAGGGCCGCGGCGCTAAAATCTCCAACGAAGGATACGCCGGCCTCAATATGGTCAGCGGAGACAAATACAACTTCTCTTTCTACGCCCGCGCCACAGCCGCATACAACGGAAACGTGAAAGCCTCCATCGTAGGCAAGGACGGCAAGGAAATCTTCTCGAAGACCTTCGACCTCAACAAGAACGGCAAATGGAACAAGTATGATGCTGTTGTAGAGAGCGGCACCACCGACAACAAGGCCAAACTGGTGATGGAATTCGACGGCCAGGGCCAGCTGTTCATAGACTACATCTCCCTGCTTCCTCAGGAGACATTTATGGGCCACGGTCTCAGAAAGGATATAGCGCAGACTCTCGCGGACATCAAGCCTTCGTTCATCCGCTGGCCGGGCGGCTGCATAGTGGAAGGCCTCTCGATGGAGGACCGCATCAAGTGGAAGGAGACCATAGGAGACCGCATCGAGCGTGTGGGCAAGATGGATCTGTGGGGCTATCACAACAGCTGCAGCATCGGCTACCACGATTTTCTCCAGTTCTGCGAAGACATTGGAGCCGAGCCTATGTTCGTTATCAACGCCGGTCTGTCCTGCGTAGTACGCAACGGTGACTATTGGGAGCTTGACGAAATGGAACCGCTCATCCAGGATCATCTTGACGCCATTGAATATGCCATCGGTGGCGCCGACACAAAATGGGGCGCAGTCAGGGCCAGGAACGGCCACCCTGAACCATTCCACCTCAAATACATAGAAATAGGAAACGAGAATTCCGGTGATGTGTATGCAAAGCACTACAGCTACATATACAAGCGTCTCAAGGAGAAATACCCTCAGATCAAATACATCAGCACCCACGACCGTCTCACTCCGGTTCCTGACACTTACGACGCCGGGACCGTGGAAATGATCGATCCTCACTACTATGTCCGCCCTGAACAGTTCTTCAACACCACAGATATATTCGACGACGCTCCACGCGGCCTCTACGAAGTATATGTAGGCGAATATGCCGTCAACAGCGGTGTAGGTCCCGGCACTCTGGAAGGCGCTCTCGCAGAAGCATCATTTATGCTGGGCATCGAAAAGAACTCTGACCTTGTGAAAATCGCTTCTTACGCTCCTATCCTTGAGAACACTGATTTCCAGATGTGGCCTACCAACCTCATCCGCTTCAAGAACAACATCGTGGTGCCTCGCACCTCATACCACGTTCAGTGTATGTTCAGCAACAACCGTCCAGATGTCATCCTGGGCACAAGTCTCGCGCTGGAACAGACCGCTTTGAAGCTTGAAGGCAAGACCGGATTCGCAGCCAGCGTGAACGCCACGGGTTCAAAGGTAGAGATGAAGGACTTCTCCATCAACGGAAAGGCAGCTGCGGACAGCTGGGAAGAGCAGGGCTCTTGGGACAAGACAGCAGACGGATACGCCACCGGAGAATTCAAAGACCTCAATTACCTGGTAGAGCCAAATCTCTATATCCCGGGAACAAACAAGAATGTGCCTCCTAGGCTGTCATCAGGCGGATGGATCACTTCTGCCTCAGAAGCTTCCGGCAATTTTGAAGTTGCGGCGAAGGTCAAGTTCCAGAACAGCCTCAGCAGCTTTGGTATACGCTTCGCCGTCAAGGACGACAGGAACTACCTCACTTTCAACGTGAGCGCTCCAAGGTTCAGAGGCGCCGCCCCTGCTACTGCAACTGCGCCCAAATATACCGCTTCCGTTGCAATGGTCGAAGGCAACACCAACATCTCGCTTGGCACCCTCAGCAGTGAGATTGAGCTTTCGGCAGATGAATGGCACGATGTGAAAGTGGCTGTCAACGGTGCAGAAATCACGTGCTTCATAGACGGCAACGAAATAGGCAGGACGGAATACAAGCCTCTGCAAAAGAGATATGCCCTTGCCGGCTATGACCGTGAGAGCGGAGAGATGATTATCAAGGTTGTCAACGCACTCAACGAGCCTTTCAGCACCGCCATAAACCTCTCCAACGTTGCTTCTGTCGAATCCCAGGGCAAAGTAATCACCCTGTCCGCCGATTCACTGTACGACGAAAACGATTTTGAGAATCCGGACAAGATCCATCCTGTCGAGAGCGTATACGACAAGTTCTCAAAATCATTCAATATGACTTTTGAGCCTAATTCATTCACTATTCTTAGAGTAAAAGTCAAGGAAAGCTGACTTGCGTCCAAGGAATAAAAAAAGACAGCGTAACTGCTGTCTTTTTTTATTCTGTATATACACTGCTAGAATCCACCCGGGAAACCTCCACCGAAGCCGCCTCCGAAGCCACCGCCTCCGAAGCCACCGCCGAAGCCGCCTCCGCCCATCCTGTTGAAGGCGTCGTTCATCTGCTGCTCCATACGCAGGCGCTGCTCATTGTTATAACGGCTCTTGGCCTTCTTCCAGGCTCTCATCTGCTTCTTGGTGAGAATAGACTTGAGGCCATCCTCATAAGCAACCTGATTATCCTCTATCTGAGCCATCATACTCTCCATATCCTGCATAGAGGACATCATCTTTTCGCGGTCTTCCGCGGTCATATTGTTGAAGGCTTCAGCCATAGCAGCCATATCAGTGTTATTGGCCTGCTTGCTTGCCTCTTCCATAGCCTTTTCAGCCTCTGGAGGAAGTACAACAGGATAGTTTATCTTTCCAAGATATTGCTTGTTGAGTTCAAGCAGCTGAGTTCTCTGATTTTCATCAAGTTTGTATTCTTCCACCATCTTGTCTGTCTGTTCAGTGATGGTCTGCTCCGGAAGTTCCTGGATTGTAGGGGCTCCCATTCCCATACCCATTGGCATACCCATAGGCATTCCCATTGGCATCTGCGCGTGCATCAGGAAAGGAACCAATGCCAATGCGATAATCATTATGCTCTTCTTCATAGTAATGTGTGTTTATTAATTGTCAAACAAATGCCCGGAGAATCAATCTCCGGACATATATATGACAAATCCTTTTTTAAAAGGTTTAAAATGAAGGGCTGAAATCTTTGTTTCTTTTGGGAAACCGCAATTATTTGACAAACCAGACGGCAGAGTCGTTTCCCTGCGAGGTGCGGACTTCCACGCGGTTTTCGCCTTTGGCCAGGCGCACGCCGTCCCAGCGTACGGTAGAGTACGCGTCAGGGCGTGCGCTGCCCACGAGCCGGCCATTTATATATAGTCTGGCCGATGGCGCCGTGGTGAAGACAATTATGTCCGTAGTGTCTTCTTCCCTTTGCGTATAGCGCTTTGAGCAAAGATGGACGGTTGCCAGGGATTTGTTCCAATTGGCCCTGTAGAAGTAGAAGGCATCCTTTTTCTGGCTGCGGTCCCGGGTTACAAGGCCCTTGTCGTTCTGGTTGTTGGTATCGCCCTCCTGGCGCATAGAGGAAGCGAAATCGAACATATTCCATACGAAGGAGCCCCATACGAAGTCACGCTCCGCTATGGCTTTCCAGTCTCCCATATGTATATATGTCTGCTTCTCCTCCGGGTGCATACGGGCGCGGGAAGTGCTCCTGACGTCCTTTTCATCCTGGGGACCGTATTTTGAAACGTGCATCTGGATGCTGCCGCCTCCGCCGTATTCGCTCACGCCTATGCGGGCAAGCGGGAAGGTGGCGTGCCAATTGTCCAGGAAAGGCCCGAAGTCTTCCACCGTATCGTAGTACCAACCGTAGTATTTGTTCCAGCCTATGGCATCCGGGATGCTGACAAAACTGGCGTCGCGGTCCGTGGCGGCCACTGTCAGGCGTCCGGGATCCAACTTGTGAGAGAGATCGTTGAGCTCTGCAATGATTGCGTCGATGGGTTCGTGAATCTCATTGAAAAGGCCCCAGAACATTATGGAAGGGTGATTGTAATTCTGGATTATCATCTCCTGCAACTGCAGGCGAAGGTTGTCGTCAAATGCGGGGGCATCTACGTAACTTCCCACGAAGGGGATTTCTTCCCATACAACGTAGCCGCGGCGGTCGGCCTCCTGGAACATAAATTTTGCCTGGGGATAGTGTGCAAGGCGAAGGGCGTTGGCGCCAATCTCGTCAAACAGGGCGTAGTCAGCAAGGTGCTGCTCCGTCCCAATTGCGACGGCCATATCGCCCCAGTCCTGGTGGCGGCAGACGCCGTGCAATTTAAGATGCTTTCCGTTAAGGAAAAAGCCTTTGTCCTTGTCCACCCAGAAGTAGCGGAATCCTATCTGCTCCTCCACCCTGTCAATCTCCTGTCCGTTCCTGCGGAGGATGGTCACGGCCTTGTAAAGGTATGGATCCTGACGCCCGTTCCAGAGGTGAGGGTTGTCTATGCTGAGCGGTATGCTTGCCAGGCTGCCGTTGAAGATGTCTGTGCTGCGCCGGGCTACGACCCGGCCTGCGGCATCTTCAAGGCAGAACTCAACCTCGCAACCGTCCAGCCCGTCCTTGGAAGACAGGTGTACCTCCGCATTGATCTCAGCGCGCTGCTCGTTGACCAGCGTCTGGTGGACAAGCACCCCGTTGGAGCCAAAGTAAAGCGGAGAAATGCAGGCGGAATCGGTAATTATCATCCATACATCGCGATAAAGGCCACCGTACAGGTTGAAATCACCACCCTGTGGGGCTATGTCAAAAGTCTGCTCGTTATTGCAAATCACGGTTACGGAATTGGCGGCGCCGGGCTGCAGGAAATCCGTTATTTCAAAGGCGAAACTGTTGTAAGGGCCGCGATGCTCTCCCACTATCTTTCCTCCCACCAGGACGGTTGCCATCGAGCCGGCTCCTTCGAACTTGAGGAACACGCGCTTGCCCGCAAGGTCTGCCGGGGCCTCCCATTGCTTGGAATAGGTGCCATAGCCGCGGCGGTAGCCGCCGTCGCTCATAAAGTCTTCAGCGTTCCAAGTATGCGGAAGGTTCACGGTCTGGCCGGCGGCGCCGCCGCGCCCGAAACCGCCCGCGCGCACCTGGCGGGTTGGAGAAAAGTTCCAGGAGTCGTTGAAAGAACGCACTTCACGCCCTTGGGCGACAGTTGTTGCAGCCAGAAGAAAAACCGGCAGCAGGGCAAAGATCAGGAGCCTTTTCATTTTGATTATTCCTTTTTTACAAAGATAAAAGAATATATGGCCGTAATTGCATAAAAATGCGTAGATTCGTACTCCAAACCAAATGCAAATATGAAAAAGATAGGACTTCTATTGGCACTGTTCTGCAGCATCTTTGCAAGCGCCCAGACCAAAGCTCCCGCACTCCTGGACAAATCAGACTTTGAAACGGAAATCGACGGGAAAAAAGTATCCCTCTATACTATCACCAATGGCAGGGTAACCGCCCAGGTCACCAACCTGGCCGGCTACATTGTGGGTATCTACACCCCTGACAGAAACGGCAACTACACCAACGTAGTGGGCCACAACGACAATATCCAGCAATACCAGGGATTCAGCCGCAACCCCGTGGGAGCCGCGCTCGGACGCTACGCCAACCGAATTGGAAACGCATCGTTCACCATTGACGGCAAGAAGTACGAGGTAACCAAGAACAACGGCCAGCACACCCTTCACGGAGGAACCAAAGGCTTTGACCATACCGTATGGGATGTAGAGAAGGTGACTGACAACTCCGTTGTAATGAGCTGCGTCCTTGAGGACGGACTTGACGGATTCCCCGGAACCCTCAAGACCTTCCTTACCTTTACCGTGACCGATGACGACAGCGTAAAGATCGAGTACTCCGCCACCACTGACAAGCCCACCGTCTGCAACCTTTCCCATCACGTTTATTTCAACCTGAACGGATTCCCTGCAGAGAATGTCCTTGACCACGTATTCTGCATCTATGCCGATGCCGTAACGGAAGTTGACAACTCCCTCATCCCTACCGGCAAGATTGTGCCCGTGGGAGGAACTGAGTTCGATTTCCGCAAACCTGTCCTGCTGAGCCAGAGGCAGTTCGCCGCACCGGCCGGTCGCCCCGCTCCCGGCACTCCGGCTCCCGCCGTCCCGGAAGGAATGGTCCGCAGCTATGACCAGAACTTCTGCCTCAACCACACCGCCCCGGGTCAGCTTGACCTGGTCGCCTACGTTTACTCCCCCGCTTCAGGACGTCTTATGGAAGTCTTCAGCGACCAGCCGGGCCTCCAGTTCTTTACCGGAAACCGTGTTGCATTTGCAATGGAATCCCAGCTGTATCCTGATACGCCAAACCATTCCACATTCCCCGGCAACTCCGCAATCCTGCGCCCCGGCGAAACTTACAAGCACACAGTCATTTACAGATTCCCCGAATAACAGAAAAGACCGCGGATCCGCGGTCTTTTTTTTTATCATTCCAACTAGTTACTGCTACCTGACAACCTGGGTGAAAACGGGATCTCCGTTGTCGGGGTCTATCACATAGACCTGGATGGTGCCGCCCATAGCCTCGCGGGCGGTGAA
>CACWLD010000045.1 GCA_902761655.1 uncultured Bacteroidia bacterium
ATGAGGGCGTTCATCACCCTCTGGGCAAAGATCACCCCGTGAGTGCGGTAGATGTTGGAGAGCATAGTCTCCGGGAAGACCACCAGGTTCTCGAGGATTCCCTTGAAGCGGTTGAGCATATAGTCAAGGAGCTCTGTCGCGTCCGGAAGGACGATGCGCTCCGTGGAGGAGTGCGAAATGTCGCGCTCGTGCCACAGGGCAACGTTCTCGCCTGCGGTGAGCATATACCCGCGCATCACGCGTGCGCATCCGCATATATTTTCCGAGCTGATGGGGTTGCGCTTGTGAGGCATCGCGCTGGAGCCTTTCTGGCCTTTGCCAAAGGCTTCCTCAACCTCGCGCACTTCGGTGCGCTGGAGGTTGCGCACTTCAAAGGCCATCTGCTCCAGCGTAGAAGCAATCACGCTGAGCGTAGCCAGGTAGTACGCGTGCCTGTCCCTCTGGAGCACCTGCGTTGAGATATTTGCCGATGCGATTCCCAGCTTGCCGCAGACATAGTCCTGGATGAACGGCGGGATGTTGGCAAAATTGCCAACCGCGCCGCTCATCTTGCCGGCCTCCACGCCCGCGGCCGCGTATTTGAAGCGCTCTATGTTGCGCTTCATCTCCTCGTACCACAGGGCCCATTTGAGGATTCCAGGGCGCGGCGGCGCAGCACTTCCTGGAAGGCTTCCAGGTCTTTGAGGAGGATCTCGTCCGCCTGTTTGAGCAGGTAGCCGTTGGCAGTGTCAACCACGTCGGTGGAGGTAAGGCCGTAGTGGACCCACTTGCGCTCTTCGCCAAGGCTTTCGCTGACGGCGCGGGTGAAGGCCACCACGTCGTGGCGGGTCTGCTCCTCTATCTCCTTTATGCGGTCCACCTTGAAAGTGGCTTTCTCCCTGATCTTGTCCACGTCTTCCTTTGGGATGACGCCCAGTTCTGACCAGGCCTCGCAGGAGAGGATCTCCACCTTGAGGTATGCGTCAAACTTGTTCTCTTCTGTCCAAACGGCCCTCATCACGGGGCGGGAATACCTTTCTATCATAGCCTATTTCAAATAATCCTTTATGTGCTGCTCTATAAGATCTGCGGAATAGTCCGTCTTGACGAATTTTTCGCCCGTTATGTGCTCGTACAGCTCAATGTACCGGTCAGTGATACCATTTACTATCTCAGGGGTCATTTCGGGCACTTTCTGGCCTTCCTTGCCCTGGAATCCGCCGGCCATCAGCCACTCGCGCACGAACTCCTTGGAGAGCTGCTTCTGGCGCTCTCCGCGGGCCTGGCGCTCCTCGTAGCCTTCCAGATAGAAATACCTTGAGGAATCCGGGGTGTGGATCTCGTCCATCAGGTAAATCTTGCCGTCCTTCTTTCCAAATTCATATTTGGTGTCCACAAGGATAAGGCCCTGCTTTGCGGCAATCTCCGTTCCGCGCTGGAAAAGGGCGCGGGTGTATTTCTCCAGCTGCTCATAGTCCTCGCGGCCTACCAGTCCGGAAGCGATGATCTCTTCCTTGGAGATGTCCTCGTCGTGGCCCTCGCTGGCCTTGGTGGTAGGGGTGATTATGGGCTCCGGGAACTTCTGGTTCTCCACCATTCCTTCCGGGAGAGGCACGCCGCACAAGCTGCGCTTGCCGTCGCGGTACTCCCTCCAGGCGTGGCCTGTAAGGTATCCGCGTATAACCATCTCAACCTTGAACGGCTCGCAGCGGTGACCTATGGTTACCATAGGATCCGGAACGGCTATCTTCCAGTTGGGGAGTATGTCTGCGGTGGCGTCCAGGAACTTTGCAGCTATCTGGTTGAGTATCTGCCCTTTATAGGGGATGCCCTCCGGCAGAACTACGTCAAATGCGGACACTCTGTCCGTCACTACCATCATAAGATATTCTCCAAGGTCGTAAACGTCACGCACCTTGCCTACGTACTTTCCCTTTATCTGGGGAAGGTTCAGGTCTGTCTTTACTATTGCTTTCATAATTTATTCTACAGTAACGCTTTTGGCTAAGTTTCTGGGTTTGTCCACGTCAAGGCCCCTTGCCACGGAAGTGTAGTATGCAAACAACTGGAGTGGTATTATTGCTAGGCTTCCGGCAAAGTGCTCGTCCACGCGGGGAATATATACGGTGAAGTCCGCCGTGTCCTCTATCTGGTAATGTCCGGCGCCCGCTATTGCCATAAGGTATGCGCCGCGGGATTTGCATTCTACCATATTGGATACGGTTTTCTCGAACAGGCGGTTCTGGGTGAGGATGCCAACCAGCAGGGTCTTGTCCTCTATGAGGCTTATGGTGCCGTGCTTCAGTTCTCCTGCGGCGTAGGCCTCGGAGTGGATGTAGGACACTTCCTTCATCTTGAGGCTGCCTTCCAGTGCGATTGAGTAGTCGATGCCGCGACCAATGAAGAAAGCGTCGTGAGCGTTGGCGTATTTGGCAGCGAACCATTGTATGCGCTCCTTGTCTTCAAGAAGGCTTTCGGCCTTGGCCGGAATGGCAAGGAGGTCAGAGATGAAGGCGGAGTATTGTTCTTTTTCAAGAAGGCCGCGGACGAAGGCGAAGTGGACTGCTATGGAGTAGCAGGTGACGAGCTGCGCGCTGTAGGCCTTTGTGGTGGCCACGGCAATCTCAGGCCCCGCCAGGGTGTACAGGTTGAAGTCCGCCTCGCGGGCGATGGAGCTTCCAAGTACGTTCACAATGGCCAAGGTCTTGACTCCCTGGGACTTGGCTTCGCGCAGGGCGGCCAGGCTGTCGGCGGTTTCGCCGGACTGGGAGATTATTATCACCAGCGTTCCGGGGCCCATTATTGGACGGCTGTAGCGGAACTCGGATGCCAGTTCCACGCCTACGGGGATCCTGGCTATGTCCTCGATCACATACTTTGCCTGCATTCCAACGTGCCAGGCACTGCCGCAGGCAACTATCCTGATGTCCGTCACGGCGCGTATGTCATCGTCTGAAAGGCCGGATGCGCTCAGGTCTATGCCGCCTCCCTTGATCAGGGAATTGAGCGTGTCGCTGATGGCTCTGGGCTCTTCGTGTATTTCCTTGATCATAAAATGCTCGTAGCCGCCTTTCTCTGCGGCATCGGCATCCCAGGTTATCTTTACCGTCTCCTTCTGGAGAGGGTTGCAGTCTATGTCATAGAAGGATACGCTGCCTTTTCCAAGGCAGGCTATCTCCATATTGCCCACGTAGTAGATGTCGCGGGTGTATTTGAGTATTGCGGGCACGTCGGAGGCAAGGAAAGACTCGTCGCCTTTCACGCCTATTATCATAGGGGAGTCCTTGCGGGCCGCCCAAATCATATCCGGATAATCCTTGAAAAGGAAAGCCAGCGCGTATGAGCCGCGCAGACGCATCATTGTCTGCGAAAGGGCCTGCTTGGGATCCGGGAACTCCCTGTAGTAATAGTCCACCAACTTTATGGCTATCTCCGTATCTGTCTGTGAATAAAATACATAGCCTGCCTTGGTGAGCATTTCCTTGAGCTCCTGGTAGTTCTCTATTATTCCGTTGTGGACGCCCACAACAGGGGAGTCCTCCATATTGTTTCCGGAGATATGCGGATGGGCGTTGGCCTCGCTGGGCTCGCCGTGGGTTGCCCAGCGCGTGTGCCCTATTCCAATGTTGCCAGGCAGGGCCCTGCCTCCGTCCACTTTCTCCGAAAGGACTTTGAGGCGGCCCTTGGCCTTTACCACGCTTATGTTCCCGTCATTGTCCCTGACGGCTATTCCGGCGGAGTCATAGCCCCTGTACTCCAGTTTGGAGAGACACTCCAAAAGGATTGGGGAGGCGTGACCGTTGCCGTTATATCCTACTATACCACACATAATTACCTTCTGATTATGGCATCACGGTCCGGCCCCACGGAAATGATTGTGACAGGGCAGCCGGTATGCTCTTCTATGTACTTTACGTAATCTTTGAATTCTGAAGGAAGCTTGTCATAGTCTCTAATGCCGCAGATATCTGATTTCCAGCCCTTGATCTCATCGTATACAGGCTCCACGCCCACGCCTCCATCATACGGATAGCTGTCCAGCGTCTGTCCGTCCCTCTTGTAGGCCACCGCCACCTTTATGGTGTCAAGGCTGTTCAGGATGTCGGATTTCATCATTATCAGTTCTGTGACTCCATTCATCATTACGGCGTATTTCAGGGCTACCATATCAAGCCAGCCGCAGCGGCGCGGGCGGCCCGTGGTGGCGCCGAACTCGTGCCCCTCGCGGCGAAGGTACTCTCCCATATCGTCAAAGAGTTCGGTAGGGAAGGGGCCGCTGCCCACGCGGGTGCAATAAGCCTTGAATATGCCATATACCTTGCCAATCTTGCCCGGAGCCACGCCAAGGCCCGTACAGGCACCTGACGCCAGCGTGTTGGAAGAAGTCACGAAAGGATATGACCCGAAGTCTATGTCCAGGAGCGACCCTTGCGCGCCTTCCGCCAGGATTGGCGTACCATTGTCAATGTATCTGTTAACCTCGAACTCGCTGTCAATGAAGGGGAAACGCTTGAGGTCCCGGACGGCCTGCATCCATTTGGCCTCGTATTCGTCCAGATTGAACTTGAAGCCCGGGTACAGGGACAGCATTCCCATATGCTTTGCCTTGAGGGCGTTGTATCTTTCAATGAAGTCATCGCAGAGGACATCGCCAAAGCGGAGGCCGTTGCGGCCGGTCTTGTCCATATATGCAGGGCCGATTCCCTTGAGGGTGGAGCCTATCTTGGACTTGCCCTTGGAGGCCTCGCTTGCCGCGTCCAGCATCCTGTGCGTAGGCAGGATGAGCTGCGCGCGGCGCGATATCTTCAGCTTGTGAGTGGTGTCCACGCCCGTGGCCTCTATCTGGCGTATCTCATCCATCAGGATCACAGGGTCAACTACCACACCGTTTCCTATGATATTCATAGAGCCTTCGCGGAATATTCCGGAAGGAACCGTATGCAGCACGAATGACTCGCCGTCGAACTGGAGCGAGTGACCGGCGTTGGGACCGCCCTGGAAACGGGCTACCACTTTATATGCGGGCGTAAGAACGTCCACTACCTTGCCTTTTCCCTCGTCTCCCCATTGGAGGCCGAGCACTACGTCAATCTTTTTCATTGCCTTATTCCCATTCTATGGTTGCCGGGGGTTTGGAGGATATGTCATAGCATACCCTGTTCACGCCTTTAACCTTGTTGATAATATCATTACTAACCTTGCTCAAGAATTCCCGCGGGAGGTCCGCCCAGTCCGCCGTCATTGCGTCCGTGCTGGTCACGGCCCTCAGGGCCACTGCGCTCTCGAATGTGCGCTCGTCTCCCATAACGCCCACGCTCCTGTCGGAGAGAAGGATCACGCCCGCCTGCCATACCTTGTCGTAGAGTTTCCATTCGCGCAGGGCGTCTATGAATATGGCATCGGCCTCCTGAAGTGTGGCAACTTTCTCCGGGGTGATGTCCCCAATAATGCGCACGGCCAGTCCCGGGCCCGGGAAAGGATGGCGCTCTATGAGATGATGGGGCATTCCAAGCCTGCGGCCAACCTGGCGGACTTCATCCTTGAAGAGCCACTTCAGGGGCTCGCAAAGCTGAAGTTTCATTGTCTCCGGAAGGCCTCCCACGTTGTGGTGGCTCTTTATGACCTTGCCGGTAATGTTCTTGCTTTCTATCCTGTCGGGGTAGATTGTGCCCTGCGCCAGCCACTTCACGCCCGGGATGGCGGAGGCTTCCGCATCGAACACCTTTATGAAGTCAGCGCCAATTATCTTGCGTTTCTTTTCTGGCTCGCTCACGCCCTCCAGGTCCTTGAAGAACCGTTCCGATGCATCCACGCCCTTGACGTTGAGTCCAAGGCCGCGGTAGTCGCGCATCACGTTCTCAAACTCGTCCTTGCGCAGAAGGCCGTGGTTTACGAATATGCAGTTGAGATTATTGCCGATGGCCTTGTTCAGCAGCACCGCCGCAACGGAGGAGTCCACGCCTCCGCTGAGGCCAAGGACCACCTTGTCGTCGCCCAGCTGCTCGCGCAGTTCGGCCACCGTCTTTTCTATGAACGAATCCGCAGTCCACTCGCGGCGGCTTCCGCAGATGTCTATGACGAAGTTCTGGAGCAGCTGCCGCCCTATGAGCGTGTGTTCCACCTCCGGGTGGAACTGTACGCCCCATACGGGCGCAGTCTCGCACTCGAACGCCGCGTACTTGACGCTTGGCGTGGAGGCCACCAGCCTGTAGCCGGCGGGTATCGCGGTGATGGAATCGCCGTGGCTCATCCACACCTGCGAATCCTTGGCAATGAACCTGAAAAGGCGGCTGTCCTCGCTGACATAGCTCAGCGAAGCCCTGCCGTATTCCCTGGTACCGGCGCTTTCAACCTTTCCGCCGTAGGTGTAGCTCAGGAGCTGCGCTCCGTAGCATATGCCCAGCACCGGATACTTCCCGATAATCCCCGACAGGTCCGGGCGGAACGCATCCTGAGCGTAAACGCTCAGCGGCGATCCACTGAGGATCACCCCTATAATGTCCGGGTCGTCTGAGGGGAATTTGTCGTAGGGGAGTATTTCGCAGAAGGTGCCCATTTCCCTGACTCTTCTGCCTATGAGTTGAGTCGTCTGTGAGCCGAAATCTAGTATGATTATCTTTTGCATTGGCTTCCGCAGCAATTAACCTACAAATATATCATAAAAATCAAAAAATTATCAGGGGCCAGGGCTAAATATATGGTTTTATCTGGGTTAATGTGGCAAAGTGACTTCGCCACAAAGTGATGCAGTTCGCCAACAGGGGTGTGCAATTCGCCACAAACGGCGCTCGGGGGTTAGGTTGTGGCGTTTTTTACTTATAATATTGCAGTCGGAAATTAATCCAATCACTTTAAACTTGACTAATTATGGATAAGAAAATTTTTGATGCAGTATCAGCAATCATTTCCGACAAGCTCGGAGTATCAGAAAGTGAAATCACAGAAAAGGCAAACTTCGTATCCGACCTGGGTGCAGACTCCCTTGACGTAGTTGAGCTGGTTATGGAGATCGAGAAGAAGTTCGACATCCAGATCCCTGACCAGGACGCAGAGACCTTCAAGACCGTTGGAGACGCAGTAGATTATATTGCCGGAAAACTTAACAAATAATAAATGGAGAATTTCATTAAAAAATTCGAGAATTCCGTTAAAACGCGCTGGGACAACCCGGCGCTGACGGATTTCCGTGTGTCAACTGAAACCTATGCCGACCTGGCAAAGAAAATAGAACTGCTCAACCTTACCTGGGAAGGAGCAGGAATTGAAAAAGGCAGCAAGATTGCCATCAACGCCCGCAGCAGCAGCCGCTGGCTGGAGGTGTTCTTTGCCTGCGCAGCCGGTAAATATGTAAGCGTTCAGATGTTCAATGGATTCCTTGCTGCAGACGTGCAGAACCTGGTGAACCACTCTGACAGCCGCGTGCTCTACACAGAGCCCAACACATTTGCCGCGATGGACTTTGAGAAAATGCCGCAGCTCGAGGCTGTAATAAATATGGAAAATATGGAGATCCTGGCAGCAAGGGGAACGTATGCAGAGTCCCTGGCAAGCGCGGAGGAGCGCTTTGCCGCCAAGTATCCCAATGGTTTCACTGCAGATGACGTCCACTATGACAGCTTTGGAATGGAGGACGTGAGCGCCATTATGTACACTTCCGGATCCACCGGAAACCCCAAGGGCGTGATGCTGACCGTCAAGAACTTCAGCTACAACGTGAAGTATCTTCCTGTCGTTTTCCCGTTCAAGGAGAACGAATGCTATACCAGCATCCTTCCTTTCGCACACATTTTCGGTCTCAGCTGTGACGGAATAGTTCCTATGTGTATGGGAATGCATACCGTAATCCTTGGAATGCCTCCTATCCCTTCAAACGTGATGGCTCTTGTGCAGGAGTATCACCCGCGTATTTTCCTTGCCGTGCCTCTAATCCTTGACAAGTTTGTCAAGTTCACCCTTGGCGCCGAGATGAAGAGCGAGGAGGGAAGCCGCAAGCTGGAGAACTACAAGGATTATCCCGAGTACTGCGAAGAGCTCCGCGCAAAGGTTATGGGCGCGCTGGGCGGAAGGATAGAATCCTTCGCTACCGGCGGCGCCGCAATTCCTCCGGAGGTGGAGTCCCTGCTGGCGTTCAAGATCAAGATGCCTTTCCTTACAGGATATGGAATGACCGAGACCGCTCCGCTCATTTCCTGCGGAAAAGCCGGCCACTACAAGGCAAAATCCTGCGGCGAGATGGCCCCGGAGATCCAGTACAGGATAGATTCTCCTGACCAGGAGACCATCCCTGGAGAACTCCAGATAAAGGGCGACAACGTATTCGCCGGTTACTATAAGAACCCTGAGGCCACGGCGGCCACATTCACTGCTGACGGCTGGTTCCGTACCGGAGACATAGGAACAATTGACAAGGACCAGACCTTGTTCCTGGTTGGACGCTGCAAGAACGTGCTGCTCTCATCCAACGGACAGAACATCTTCCCTGAGGAGATAGAGGTTGTCCTGAACACCCTGCCTTATGTTGCGGAGTCAATAATCGTGCAGAGGGACAACTGCCTCCACGCAATCATAGTTCCCAAGCTGGACGAGGCCACCAACAACCATCTTGATATGCAGACCCTTTCCAACGTGATGGAGATGAACATAAAGAAACTCAACGCAAGCATTCCCGCTTACGCTGCCATCAACTCCTATGAACTGAGGATGGAGCCTTTTGCCAAGACCCCTAAGGGAAGCATCAGGAGATTTATGTACTCTTGATGATCTTCTCAGGAACTATAAACTTACGCAGTTCTTTGTAATAATTCCGCGATACCGGGATCTGGGTCCCGGTATTGTCGGACAAGACAATTACCGCCTTGCCGCTGCTGTGCTTGAGCATCTTTACGTGGTTGAGGTTGACCAGATATGAACGGTGGCACCGCATTATGGAGGTTCCCTTGAGGGCTTCTTCCACCTGGATGGTGCTGCAACGCAGCAGATAGCTGTTCATATCGTTGCCAATCAGGTAATGTATGCTCACATAGTTGTCCTGGGACATTATGTAAAAGATATCGTCCTGGGCGGCGGAAATCTTGAGCGCTCCGCTGTGGTCGTAAAGATGGACCATTGGGATTTCCGGCTGGACTTCGTTCTCCGTGATGTTAAGCTGCAGGAGCCTTATTTCCTCTTTCTTGTCCTGGATGGTAGCATACATAAATGCGATCAGGAAAGGGAAGACAAGGATGAGGGCTACGCAGAAAGCAGTCCTGAGAAGCAGTTCGACTGGCCCTGAAAGGGTGGAGTAGCCAAGGGCGGAGGTAAAGAGCAGGTAGATGACCGCAAGGCCGGCAAGTTCGGCCGCCGTCCATATTGCGATGTGCTTTATCCTGGCCTCGTGCTTCTTCTGGAACCTGTACAGTAACTCTCTG
>CACWLD010000046.1 GCA_902761655.1 uncultured Bacteroidia bacterium
GGGTTGGCGTAGATGTTAAGGAAGATCTCGCGGAGCTGGGTACGGTCAAGGGACTTGGGGAGCTTGCCAATCTTGTGGGCGACGTACTTCTCAAAGTCAGCCTTCTGCTGAAGGGTGTACTTAGATGCATACTTGTCCGTGCCGTGAACAATATCGTAGGCAATGTAGTTGGTCTCCCAGAGCTTGTAGCCCTCTACGATACGCCGGTCAACCACGTGACGGAGATACTGGTAGCGGTCATTGCCGGAGCAGGCGGCCGCGGCCGCAATCTCATCGGCAGTCAAAGGCTTGCCGAAGCACAGGTGCACGCGCCCCTTCTTCTGGCGGATGCCGGTCATTATGCTGTGCATATCCTCGTCCTTCTTCTTGACGTACTTACGACTGCGGGAGATTAGCATCTCCCTGGCCTTGCGCGCGTCGCAGGACTCGTACTCATAAGAAATAGACAACGGTATAATGTTCAGTTCCCTGAAATTAGCCTGGAAAGATCCGGTGCCGCTCATATCGAACATCTTGAGAAGGCCCTGCTCCGTGGAGTCAGCGCCGTCCTTGGTGCGTCCCTGCCTCTGGGCAATCCAAACGGAACTCTTCCCACTTACAATGGAATTGCGGATATAATTTGACAGGTACTTTGACTGGGTGTACAGCTCGCGTGCGGAAAGGCCGCGTATAACCGTAATGGAACGGTTGCAGCGCAGAAGCCTTTCAACCGTCTTGCTGGAAAGAAGGTTGTCCCCCACCGCTATCTCCGTAAGGGCAACGCCATTGCGTAACAGCACATACTGTGTAAACGCAGGATCCAGGATAATATCCCTGTGGTTTGACATTGCCAGGAACTTACCCTCTATGCCCTTGACGTTCTCTATCCCTTCATAGGTGAGCCCGTCAGTGGTATTGTCAAGAACCCAGCCCACGGCCTGGTTCATAACAATTTGCTGGAACTCGTCAACGGTGTGGATATTCTTGAGGGCCTTGCGCAGGGTATTCACCGGTTCTCCAGGAAACAGATACCTTGAGAGCCGGTAAACATAAGGATGGTTGGCCAGCCGGGCAATAGCCTGGGCCGCTTCCTGGTCGTTATAGGGACCTATGCTTTCATAACCTTTGAGATCCTCCATCTCACACACGCATTGCAATTATGCAAATGTAAGAAATTATTCGACCCTCTCCAAAAGGGAACTGTCTCCGTAACTCAGAAAACGGAAACCGTTTGCAAGCGCAAAGTCATAGATCCTGCGCCAATCCCCTTTCACAAAGGCGGATACCAGAAGTATGAGCGTGCTTTCCGGCTGATGGAAATTGGTTACCAGGTAATCCACCAGGCGGAACCTGAAACCAGGAACTATAATGATTCTAGTACCTAATTTCAATTCTTCCAAATTGTTGGATTCCAGGTATTCAACTAATGCTTTAAGTGATTCCTCTGTAGAATATGGATATTCCCTCTCATACGGAACCCACTGACCGATATCCTTTGGCGCCCCATTCTCTATGCAATCCACGCCTGCGTAGTACAGGGACTCCAGCGTCCTCACAGAAGTGGTACCTACCGCTATGAGCGGCGCCTTCTTTTCCGCCAGCTTGCGCAGCAAGCCGATTCCCACGCTGAAAGGCTCCCTATGCATAGGATGGTCAGCCACGTTGGAACTCTTCACAGGAAGGAACGTCCCCGCCCCCACGTGCAGACACACGTCATTTATGTCGATGCCTTTCTGCCCGATGGCGTCCAGCACGCGCGGCGTAAAGTGCAGCCCCGCCGTTGGCGCGGCCACTGAGCCGCGTACGCGCGCATACAGCGTCTGATACCTTTCCAGGTCGATAGCCTCCGTCTCCCTGTTCAGATACGGCGGAATGGGCACGTTGCCCGCCATATCCAGCACCCTGGAGAAAGGCACCCCCGTGCTCCAGCGGAACTCCACGACGGCCGTATTGCCCTCTTTCCGGACCATAGAGGCCTTTAAGGCTAGTTTTGCTATATCAGGGTCATCCGCAGTGTTTATGAGGCTCAGGACGTCGTTTTTCCACTTCTTGAGATTGCCCACCACGCATTTCCAGCTGCAGCACTCCGTAGAGGCGAAAATAGTGTTGTATTCCGGCGGATTTACAGGCTCCAGGCAGAATATCTCTATATGGGCGCCGGTATCACGCTGGAAAAACATCCTTGCAGGAACCACCTTGGTTTCATTGAAAACCATTATGGCACCTTCTGGCAAAAGGGAAGGAAGATCCCTGAAACTGTATTCCTTTACGTGTGCGTTCTTGTAATGGAGCAATTTGGACGCGTCACGCTCCGCAAGCGGATACTTTGCGATGCGGGAATCGTCCAGAGGGTAGTTGTAATCCTCAATTTTAATCTGCGGAATCATAGTGCAAAGTTAACAAAAATGCGTTCACATTTCTAAATACATTTGTAAACTGATATGTAAATAAATGTTAATTTAAGGCCAATTTACAATTATTTTCAGCGGCTGGAAATTCAGGTTTGCAAATGTAAAATAAGTAAAATTTATGATGTTTTAAGTCAATTACTAATCCATTAAAAACCAAGGATTTATATTAAATCAACTGCAGTAACCATAAAAGATTTTAAGGTAATCTGGGGTCATTTAAGGGCCAAACAGGCCGTTTATAGGCTATAATTGAATAGTTATTATACGGAAAACCAATATTTTACATATTATCTACTAAAGTAAATTCAAATACTATTCAGGAGAACTCCCCTGCTGATTCATTTTTGTAAATTCACAAAATTGTTTTGAATTACAAAATATTACCACTACATTTGTAAACCAAACGTTACCAATATGAACATCCGTTTACAGCAATTCCTTACGGCGGAGAATCTCAGCCAGGCCCAGTTCGCAGACATCATTGGCGTTGCACGCGCCAGCGTATCGCATATCATTGCCGGCCGTAACAAGCCGGGCTTCGATTTCATCTATTCAATGGCCGCCAATTTCCCTAATCTGAACGTAGAATGGCTGGTCACTGGACGCGGTAAAATGTACAAGACCCAGGCTGATCTCTTCCCCATTGAATCCTCAGAGCCCCAGCCTCAGCCCAAAATAGCCCCTGCAGTGCCGCAGGAGGCACATTTTGAGCCCCAGCCTCAGGTAACGCAAAGCGCTCCTTCCGTCACTGCCGCTCCCATTCCGGAAGAGCCCGTCACTCAAAGTAATACATTAAATGCTACTCGTAAAATTGCTGTAGGTCAAAGGAATATAGCAAGAATGGTCATTTTGTTTGACGATAATACCTATCAGGAATTGGAATAGTCCTGCAATTATTCTTAAATTTGTCTGCTAAAGATTTCAAAAATGGGACTTCGCAGACTGTTTTACAAAAGAGAAATTCCCGGTCCGTCCGTTGACCTTTCCGGAGTGATCATCCCAAATCCCGTGGGACTGGTCTCCGGCTATGACCATAATGCCAAGCTGTATCACCTGTCTGCAAACTGTATGTACGGTTTCATAGGGATAGGTCCCGTAGAGGCGGATGCAACCATCCTCAAGAACGTCATCTCCTCCCTGCAGGCCCACCCCACGGACGCCAAGATCAACGCCGTCCTGAGCCACAGGCCAACCAGCCACGGAGAGGATTCCATCATAGAGGATTACAACTTTGCATTCTCAATGCTGTATGACTTCTGTGACCTGTTCACAATTGACACATCCATTTCATACTCAGACGCTTCCACCCCGCTCAGGGACATAGCGCTGTTAAAGGATGTACTCAATTCAATGCTCCAGCTCAGGATGTGTTACCAGACGTACCGCCCCATCATTGTCAAGGTCCGCCCGGAGATTCCGGAATCCAGCCTTGACGAGCTGCTGGACTTTTCCCGCCTGTCAGGAATTGACGCCATCTGCGTCTCCTTCGGCCCTTCGTCGGCCGCCACGGTAAAGAAGATTTACGACAAGACCCTTGGCCGCTATCCCATCGTAGGGTGCGTTGACGTCCTCCGGAAGGAGGATTGCGCCGCGCTTAAGAAAGCCGGCGCAACCCTCATTGCCGGAGGGCTCAGTTTCCTGCACTATGGCCCCGGCAATACAAAGCGGATTATCAAGTATTTAAACACCCTCAAGTAAACAATGACTAAAGCTTCGGTTTGCACAATTGGCGATGAGATCCTCATTGGCCAGATAGTCGATACCAACTCCTCCCACATCTCACGCGCCCTCAATTCCCTGGGCATACGCGTAGGCAAGATGGTCTCCATAGCGGACGATGCCGCCCAGATCAAGGACTGCCTTGAAGCCGAACTCCGGGAAAACGACATCGTTGTCTGCACCGGCGGCCTGGGCCCCACCAAGGACGACATCACAAAGGAAACCCTGGCCCGGATGTCCGGAGCCCAAGGCTGGGTGGAGAATCAGGAACAGAAAGAAATCATCATACGCATACTGTCATCCCGAGGCCTTCAGATCCTTGACATAAACCTGAAGCAGGCCCTTGTGCCGGATTCCTGCCAGGTAATCCCCAACAAGCTTGGAACCGCCCCCATAATGGTGTTCCGATTCCCTGCGGGACGCTTCGGGCATCCCGCAGTGCTTTACTCACTGCCGGGAGTGCCCTTCGAGGCCCTGGGCGCCCTGCCCGACGTGCTGGAAGACATCCGCACGCACTTCGGCCTTGGCGCAATAGTGCACAGCACAATGATGACCTACGGCCTGGCTGAATCCGCGCTGGCCAAGCTCATCGAGCCCTGGGAAAGCGCCCTTCCGGCGGATATGCACCTGGCCTACCTGCCCAATCCCGTCACGGGCGTCCGCCTGCGTCTTTCCGTATACGACGCAGACGACTCCGCGCCGCAGCGCATATCGGCCCAATTTGGCCTTTTAAAGCCCATTTTAGGCGATTATATCTATGCGATGGAGGACACCAGCCTCGAGGCCGTTATCGGCGCCCTTTTGCGCGGAAGCGGCCAAACGCTGAGCTGCGCGGAATCCTGCACCGGAGGAATGATTTCCCATCTGCTCACAACCATCAGCGGATCGTCAGAATATTACCTGGGATCGGTGACCTCATACCACCCCGACGTCAAGGCAAAAGTGCTGGGAGTTGACCCCAAGGTCATAGAGTCCCAAGGCATAGTGAGCGCCGCCGTCGCCGCCGCAATGGCGCGCGGAGTAAGGGCCCTCACGGGCAGCACTTACTCCGTTGCCACCACCGGCTGGGCGGACTCTTACGGAGACGACCGGGAACCCGCCGGAACCGTCTGGGTTGGAGTGGACGGACCTGCCGGAACACGCACCGCAAGGTTCAATTTCCGCAACGACCGCAAGCGGAATATCGAGCGTTTTGCGGCCTCAGCCCTCAATGAGCTCAGAAAATACATAATTTCAGCTAAATAACTGAAAAAGAAATAGTGTAACAAAGTTGTTTATTATATTAACATTTTTGTTACACTATTACTCCGTATAGCCGTATTTGGCTATAACTTATTGATTTGCAATATCTTGCACCGCCTTCATCACTCTAAGGAAATTTCCGCCTGCAATCTTGGAAATTTCCTCCTCAGAGTACCCTCTCAGGCGCAGTTCTTCTATCACAATCCGGAACTTTGAGATGTCCTCCAACCCGGCCGGAGTGACGTCGATTCCATCGAAATCTGACCCCAGTCCAACGTGGTCAACACCGGCAATTTTCACCACGTGGTCTATGTGGTCAACCACCACTTTATAGGACGGACGGTCCAGTGACTCCAGCTCCGCCAGCCCCTTCTGCCACCCGGCAAAATACTCCGGATTCGAAGGGCAGGCCCTGAACTTTTTCTCTATCTCTCCGCACCTGTCATCCACCTCCTGGTAAACCGGATCGTTGGCGAATTCGTCGGACAGGAACACCGGGTAGAAATTGATCTGGATCACTCCCCCTTTTTCCGCTATCGCCTTGATCAGTTCGTCCGTCAGATTCCTCCGGTGGCTGGCCAATGCCTTGCAGCAGGAATGGGTGGTTACTATGGGAGCCTTGGAATATTTAAGGCAATCGCGCACGGTGTCATCGGCGCAGTGCGCAATGTCGATGATCATTCCCAGGCGGTTCATCTCAGCAACCACTTCCTTGCCGAAGGGACTGAGGCCGCCCCAGCGGTGGTTGCCCGCGCACGAATCGCATATGTCGTTGTCCCCGTTGTGCGTGAGCGTCAGGTAGCGTACGCCCTGCCTGTAATAGTCCCGCAGTTTGTCCAATGAACCACAGATTGGCGAACCGTTTTCCATACCTATAAGTATGGAAATCAATCCTTTATCCTTGTTCATATAAACTTCTTCTGCAGAATAGGCAAAGGCCACTTTGTCTGCATTCTCCCCCACCTGGCGGCGCATCACTGCCATCATCTTGTCCGCCAGTTCGGCGGCCTGTTCGTTGGTCAGCGTGTTAGGAGTGAACAGGGCGAAGAACGAAGCGTCCACGCCACCCTTAATCATCTTTGGGAAATCCACCTGCGCGCGGGCGTTGTCAATGCCAAAGTTGCGCAGCCGGTGCATCTGCGACGGAGAGTCGCAATGGGAATCCAGTACTATCATATTGTGTCAGTCTATTAGTTCCCCCCACTCCGTTTCCTTGAAATCCAGCTCTCTCTTACACTCGAGGTAAGAGCGTGTAAGTTCCAGTATTTCATCCTTTTCCGTTGTGAGAGTCATCTTGTGTTCAAGCTCTTTCATCTGCGCTTCCAGCTTCTCTATGTCCTTCTCCAGCGCGGCTATGCGGTTCTTGATCCGCTTCTCCTCCTTGCTCTTCTGCTTCAGCTCCTCGTATGACATCTGCCTCTCCTGCTTGGTAGGTGCGGGATGCCCGGTCGAGCCGGGCATGACGGGCTGCGTGGCCGTCATCCCCGGCTTGACCGGGGATCTGTCAATCTCGGAGATTGACTCAATCTTCCTCTTGTGCAGGAACTGCGCAATGGTTTCCAGATGCTCGCGCACGCGCCCGTCCTCAAACTCGTAGAACTTGTCCACCAGGCCGTCAAGGAAGTCGCGGTCGTGCGATACAACTATCAGGGTTCCGTCATAGGCCTTGAGCGCCTGCTTGAGAATGTCCTTGGACTTGATGTCCATATGGTTGGTGGGCTCATCAAGGGCCAGGAGGTTGTAGCTCTTGAGCATAAGCGTGGCCATTGCCAGGCGGGCGCGTTCGCCGCCGCTGAGCACGCTCACGCGCTTGTCGATATCCTCGCCGCGGAAGAGGAACTGCGCCAGCAGGTCTCTCAGGCGACTCCGGATATCGCCTGTGGCAACCCGGTCCAGAGTGCTGAATACGG
Organism: uncultured Bacteroidia bacterium; assembly: GCA_902761655.1. GTDB lineage: Bacteria > Bacteroidota > Bacteroidia > Bacteroidales > UBA932 > Cryptobacteroides. Next base: position 7,262 of record CACWLD010000046.1, read on the forward strand.
TCTCGTTTTTGTCCAGCACATCTTCCTGATTCTGAGCATAGTAACCTATGCTTACATTATGTCCTACTTTAGCTTCTCCGTCTATGGGGTCAAGCTCCCCTGTGAGGATTCTCATAAAGGTTGTCTTGCCCTCTCCGTTGCGGCCTATCAAGGCCACTTTCTCCCCTCTCTTTATCTCTATGTCCGCGTTACGGAACACTACTTTCTGCGGATAGCCGGCGGTGAGGTTCGTGGCCTTGAAGGCCACGTCTCCGCTGCGCGGGGCCGGCGGGAACTTCACCCTCAGGGTGGCGTTGTCCGTCTCGTCTATCTCCAGCCTTTCCAGTTTCTCCAGGGCCTTTATGCGGGACTGAACCTGGTTGGACTTGGTTGGCTTGTAACGGAAGCGGTTTATGAAGTCTTCCGTCTTCTCTATCATCTTCTGCTGGTTCTGGTATGCGGCGGTCTGCTGGGCAAGCCTTTCCGCGCGCAGTTCCACATATTTGCTGTACGGGACTTTGTAGTCGTACACGTGGCCCAGCATAACCTCAACAGTGCGGTTTGTGACGTTGTCAAGGAACTTCCTGTCGTGTGAGACCAGCATAATGCCCCCTTTCAAGCCTTTCAGGTAGTCTTCAAGCCATTCTATGGACTCTATGTCCAAATGGTTGGTAGGCTCGTCCAGAAGCAGGATTTCGGGCTTTCGGAGCAGGATCTTTGCCAGCTCTATGCGCATATTCCAGCCCTGGGAGAAGGTGTCCGTAAGGCGGCCCAGCTCATCGTCCTTGAAGCCAAGGCCCTTTAGCGTACGCCGGGCCTGCGCCTCGGCGGGCTCGCTCTGGCTCACCCGCAGGTAGTCGTCCAGCTCGTTGTAGCGGCTGATAAGGGCGCTGTACGCATCGGACTCATAATCAGTCCGCTGCTCCAGCTCCTTGGAAATGCCGTCCAACTCCCGCCTGGCGTCCAGCAGGGCGTCAAAGGCGGTCATAGTCTCGTCAAGGACCGTGCGTCCCCTG
>CACWLD010000047.1 GCA_902761655.1 uncultured Bacteroidia bacterium
AGGAGTTATGATACTAAGCTCAATACTTGCATTATTAAATGTACAAACTTCATACTCTAAAGTTAACTCATCAGGAAGTTTAGAAAGTGTTTTAGTAGCAGTAGAAGGATTATTTAATTATGAAGGATTTAAATATTTAATTAGTAATGCTGCTAAAAACTTTGCAACATTTACTCCTTTAAGTACTCTTTTAATAGCCTTAATAGGATTATCTTGTGCACATGCAAGTGGATTTATTGATTCATTTATTAAAAAAAGGACATTAAAGATTAATAATAAAGTAATAACATTTTTAATTATATTTGTTGCAACTATATCGAGTATTATAAATGAAATAGGATATGTAATACTGATTCCATTATCTGCCTTAATTTTTGACAAAGATAGCAAATTGAACTCAAATGGAAAAAGATAGAAGAGTTGTAATAACCGGAGTTGGCGCCGTGACGCCGCTTGGCAACACCGCTCCGGAACTCTGGGAAGGCGTCCGCAACGGACGCTGCGGGATTGACCGTATCACTAATTTCCCGCAGGAAGACCTTCCTATAAAAATAGCTGCCCAGGTAAAGGGATTCGACCCCATAGCCGCAGGGCTCAAGCCTATCGATGTAAGGCATTATGATTATTTCTCCCAGTACGCGGTTGCGGCTTCGCTGGAAGCGATGCGCTGCAGCGGACTGGTGAGCGGAGAGAACATAGATCCGCTGAGGCTGGGTGTTTACATCGGCTCCTGCATAGGAGGCCTCAAGACCTTCATCGACCAGACGCTGGTATGGAAGGAGGAGGGTGCGAGCAAGGTTTCGCCGCTCTTCGTCCCTATGCTCATATCTAACCTTGGAGCTGGAAACACAGCAATCAAGGTTGGCGCAAATGGTCCTTGCCTGACGCCTGTTTCAGCCTGCGCCACAAGCACCAACTCCGTTGGCGAAGCGTACCTTGCAATCAAGCACGGCCAGGCCGATGCGATGATTGCCGGTGGCAGCGAAGCCGCGGTGCATCCGCTTACGCTGGGCGGCTTCTGCAACTGCAAGGCGCTGTCAACCGCGGAGGACCCGCTGGAGGCATCGCTCCCGTTCGATTCCCGCAGGAAGGGATTCGTGATGGGCGAGGGCGCCGGAATCCTGGTGCTGGAGGAGTATGAACACGCAAAGGCGCGCGGCGCCGAAATCATAGCTGAAGTATGCGGATACGGCAATACTTGCGACGCATACCATTATACCGCACCTCATCCGGACGGAACAATCACCGCCAAGGCAATTTCCGATGCTCTTTCACAGGCAGGATTCAAGGCAGGTGAGAACCTGTACATCAACGCCCACGGAACAGGAACGCAGCTCAATGACAAGGCAGAGACCAAGGCAATAAAGATTGCCCTTGGCACAGAGGAGGCGCACAAGGCGCACATCAGTTCGTCAAAGTCAATGACAGGACACCTGCTGGGAGCCGCCGGCGGCGTGGAGCTGATCGTGGCCGCGATGGCGCTCAAGGAAGGCATCGTGCCTCCTACCATTGGGCTGACTTCTCCGGATCCGGAGTGCGACCTTGATTACACTCCGTTGAAGGCCGTGAAGGCAGACCTTGACATAGCAATATCGGATTCACTTGGTTTTGGCGGGCACAATGCCTGCGTAGCACTCAGAAAATACAATGGATAGGGAAGAACTTAAGGTTTATATGCCGCACCGCGAGCCGATGCTCCTGGTTGACAAGGCGGAATTGGTAACAGAGACAGAAGCCACCGCAGAATATAAGGTGACTGGGGATGAATATTTCCTGCAGGGACATTTCCCGGGCAATCCAATAGTTCCCGGAGTTATCCTGTGCGAGATTATGGCGCAGGGAAGCGTAATGCTGTTCAAGGACGAACTCCTTACCCATCTGGCGCTTTATGCCGGACTGGACAAGGTGAAATTCAAGCGCAGCGTGGTTCCTGGAGATACCATCCACGTATGTTCCAAGACCGTAACCAGGCGCGGTCCGCTTATCATAGTGGATTCTGAAGCCACGGTTAACGGCCAGCTGTGCAGCCGCGGAACCCTGTCCTTTATGCTTGTAAAAAAAGAGGTTAAGTAATATATTTGTACCATAAGAATAAAGAAATGGGAAACAATCTGTTAAAAGGAAAGAAAGGCCTTGTGTTCGGCGCCCTCAATGAGCAGTCAATTGCCTGGAAGGTAGCTGAAAGGGTAGTGGAAGAAGGCGCGGAGATAGTCCTTACAAATACTCCGGTTTCCATCAAGTTCGGAACCATAAACGACCTTGCCGCCAAGACCGGCAGCGTTGTCATTCCGGCCGATGCCACATCGGTGGCTGACCTTGAGGCCCTGGTAGACGGGACAATGGAACACTTTGGAGGCAAGTTCGACTTTGTGCTCCACGCAGTTGGAATGTCAGGCAACCTGCGCAAAGGCAAGCCATACAGCAAGCTCAATTACGATTTCTACGCAAAGACACTGGACGTGTCAGCCCTGTCTTTCCACAAACTCCTCCAGACGCTCTACGACAAGGACGCCCTGAATGAGTGGGGATCCGTAGTTGCGCTTTCATACATCGCCGCCGACAGGGTGATGCCCGGCTACAACGATATGGCCGATGCCAAAGCCGTTCTCCAGGCAATTGCCAGGAACTTCGGATACCTGTACGGCCGCAAGGCACACGTGAGGGTGAATACAGTGTCCCAGTCTCCAACCGCCACCACGGCGGGGCAGGGAATAGCCGGGATGGACAAGATGCTAGGCTTTGCGGACGAAACATCCCCGCTGGGCAACGCCAGCGCCCTTGACTGCGCAAATTACGTGGTTACACTGTTCAGTGACCTTACACGCAAGGTTACAATGCAGAACCTTTACAACGATGGCGGCTTCTCATCAGTACTGCCATACCCCAAACTGGATGAATAAATGATTTATTTCCTGATAGCGGTCGCTTGCGCGTCGCTGTTTTCCATAATGTTCAAGATTTGTCGCCTGAGAGGTGTTGATATCTCCCAGGCGATGCTTGTAAACTATGCCGTGGGCGCGGTGTTCTGCGCGTTCCAGGTCGCAGCCGCTACCAAGGCATCGCCGCTTACGGGAAGATTCGTGGGAACGCTTCCGTTCTTCCTTGCCTGCTTTATTGGTATTTTCTATGTAAGTGGCTTTATCATAAGGGATTACAGCACGCAGAAGTGCGGCGTTGCGCTCACCACCGTGAGCGCCAGATCCGCACTTGCAGTGCCCGTAACCCTGAGCTGGCTGTTGCTTGGGGACAAGGTTCCATTCTGGCCGGCAATTATTCTTGTGCTTGTCTCCCTGACGCTCATCGCCTGGCCCAAGGGCGGTTTCCACAATGACGCCGGGTCCGGCAAATCCCTTGGACACCTCACAATTCTCGCAGAATTGTTCCTGATATATGGTTTTTGCGATTTTTCTCTTAAATTTGTACAGCACCTGGTGAACGCCTCAGTGCCCGCAGCCCTTGTAACCCTTGTCGTTTTCATATCGGCATTCTTCCTTTCCTTGGTTTACTGCCTTGTGAAGGGAGTGTTCCGGAAACACGGAATTACCTGGCGCGAGCTGCTTGCAGGTTCTCTAATCGGGATAGCCAATTCCGCGTGCACCGTGATGGTACTGCGCGCCCTGGGACAGATGCCGGCAACGGTATTCTACCCCTTGTACAATGTTAGTGTAGTGTTGGTCTGCACCCTTGCGGGGATATTCTTCTTCAAGGAAAGGCCTTCGGGGCTGCAGATCGCAGGAATGGTACTGGCGCTAGCCGCCATATCGCTCCTGGCCATAAAGTAGGAACAAGTCCCTTCCCAAAGGGGCGCAATCTGTAAAACAATGTTTTATAACCCAAGAATCGAGACAATGGACCGCGCCCAGCTGCGCGAGCTCCAAAGCGAAAGGTTGGTCAAGATCGTCAAGTACACTTACGACAACGTTGAGTTCTATCGCAAGCGTATGGACGAAGCGGGGGTGAAGCCCGGCGACATCAAATCTATCGACGACATCAGCAAGTTGCCTTTTATGCAAAAGAAGGACTTGCGCGACTATTATCCGTTTGGCACATTTGCCGCCCCTCTCAAGGACATAGTCCGTTTCCACGCCTCCAGCGGAACCACCGGCAAGCCTATCGTAGCCGGATACACCCGTAATGACCTTGCCAACTGGGCCGAGGGCGTAGCCCGATGCCTCACCGCCTACGGCGCCACCAAAGAGGACATCCTCCAGGTGTCTTACGGCTACGGCCTTTTCACAGGCGGCCTTGGCGCCCACGACGGAGGCCAGCTCCTGGGAGCCACGGTTCTTCCTATGAGCAGCGGAAACACCGCCAAGCAGATAATGCTTATGAAGGACCTGGGAAGCACGGGACTGTGCTGCACCCCTTCCTATGCGCTGTTCCTTGCAGAAAGCATTGCGGAAGACCCCAATACGGACATAGACAAGGACCTCAAGCTCAAGTTCGGCGCCTTTGGCGCGGAGCCCTGGACTGAGAATATGCGCAAGGAGCTTGAAGCCAAGCTGCATATAAAGGCTTATGACATTTACGGCCTCACTGAGGTTTCCGGTCCGGGTGTGGGCGGAGAATGCGAATATCAGGACGGAACCCACCTCTGGGAGGATATGTTCTTCCCGGAGATCATAGATCCGGTGACCCTTCAGCCGGTGGAGCCCGGTCAGCAGGGAGAACTGGTGTTCACAACCCTCCTCAAAGAAGGTATGCCTGTAATCCGCTACCGTACAAGGGACCTGACACACCTCATCTACGATAAGTGCCGCTGCGGCAGGACAATGGTCCGTATGGGCCGCATCCTAGGCAGGAGCGACGATATGATGATTATCCGCGGAGTAAATGTATTCCCTTCAACCATAGAGAGTTGCATCCTTGAGATCCCTGAGTTCAACGGACAGTACTTTGTTACTGTTGACAGGGTAAGGAACGTGGATACATTTGACATTGACGTGGAACTCCGTCCGGAATACTACACGGACAATATGGAAAAGATGCTTGCCCTCAAGGCCCGCCTTACAATGCGCCTGGTAAGCGTACTTGGCATCAAGCCGGTAATCCATATAGTTGAGCCCAATACAATTGCAAGGTCACAGGGCAAGGCCAAGCACGTACTGGACAAGAGAAGTTTGGACAAATAATAACACAGAGATACAATGATCATCGACCAGTTAAGCATATTCCTGAACAATGCCGTAGGCCGTGTCACGGAAGTGACCACTACATTGGGCAAGGCAGGCGTGAACCTCAAGGCCTTCACCTTGAGCGAGAGCAGCGACTTTGGAATCCTCCGCCTGATCACGGACGACAACCAGAAGGCTGCCCAAGTCCTTCGCGACAACCATTTTGCGGTAAACCTCACAAAGGTGGTTTACTTTGAATTGGGAGATACCCCGGGCGCTCTTTCAGAGTGCGTCCAGAAGGTTTCAGACGCAGGTATCTCAATTGAGTATATGTACGCTTTCTCTACCGGAAACGCAGCCAGTGTGGTTGTACGTACGGAAGACATAGAGCGTTGCAACGCCCTCATTGAGGTATGAACCTGAAAGATTTCTTCAAAGACGACCAGTTCGCAGCCCTCGCCGGCTGCGAACTTCTTGATATTAAGCCAGGCTATGCCACGGCGCGTATGAAGGTGGAAAAGAAACACCTGAATGCGGCCGGCGGCTGCCAGGGCGGAGCCCTGTTCACCCTGGCGGATATAGCTTTCGCGGCGGCGGTGAACAGCCACGGCCGTGTTACCGTGTCCGTGGATTCCACCATTGCAATCCACAAATCCGTTTCCTCCGGCTGGCTTTACGCCACAGCCAAGGAAACCCTGGACCACCGGAAGCTGCCTTTCTGCATTGTTGAGATAAAAGACGAAGAGGGCAGATTGATAGCCACCTTCACCGGACTTGCATACCGTTTCCCTGAGGGCGATCCCAGGAACAAGGTCCTGCCGGCACTTTAACTATTTCATTAAGCCATATAATTCGAAGCCCCATAGATTATTCTCCCGCCGGGCTCCATTCCCGGCTTGTCCGGGAATTTTATTATATTTGAAAAAATCATATAGTATGGCAAGAAAGAATTTCGGGGCAAAGCCCCTCAGTTATCCGCAGCCAGTACTCATCATAGCTGCTTATGGGAAGGACGGTGTCCCTTCCGCAATGAATGCCGCCTGGGGAGGCATATCGGACTATAAGGAAATTTCAATGGACCTGAGCAAGGGCCATAAGACGGTGAAGGACCTTCGCGAAAGGGGAGCGTTCACCGTAAGTATGGGAACCAAGGACCAGGTGGTCGCCTGCGACTACGTGGGAATGGTGTCTGGAAACAAGGTTCCGGACAAGGTGGAGCGCGCTGGATGGCACGTGGAGAAATCGGCTTTCGTGGATGCGCCGCTTATCAAGGAACTCCCTCTGGCGCTGGAGTGCAAGCTCATTTCCTACAACGAGGAAACAGGAATCCTTAAAGGAGAGATTGTCAATGTGAGCGCCGATGAGTGCGTCCTTGACAAGGACGGCAACATTGACGTGGCAAAGCTCGGCCCAATCACCTTCGATCCCTTCAACAACAAGTATATTGCGTTGGGAGAGGTTGTGGGCAACGCCTTCAAGGACGGCCTTCAAAAATAAGCGGACGCAGCCCTGAGGGGGCGCGTCCGCTTTAAATGCTTTCGCAAAATAGGTTACAGGATGCTGATCTGTTTTACGGTTTCGGCCTTAGGAGCCTTTTGGATCTTTGGAAGATGGATGTTCAGGACACCCTTTTCCATACGGGCTTCAATTTTCTCTGCGTCAACATCGTCAGGCAGAAGCAGTGTCTGCTGGAACTTCTCGTATGAGAATTCGCGGCGCAGGTAGCGGTCGTGGTGCTTGCCTTCCTTGTTCTCCGCCTTCTTCTCCATCTCGATGCACAGGTTGTTCTGTTCATCTATGTGGATCTTGAAGTCTTCCTTGTCTAAACCAGGGGCGGCAAGTTCAACATCGTACTCTTTTTCGTTTTCTATTACATTGATGGCCGGGGCTGTGTATGTTGGTCTGGCCATCCAGCTGTTGTCAAAGAAGTCATTGAAAATCTCAGGCAGCCAGCTATCCGTAGTTCTTCTAACAGGTAACATAATTCAAATTCTTTAATTGTTCCGGTTTGGGGCTGTGCTGCAAGGCCTTTTTCCCGGGGTTCCTTTTTTGGAACCGCTATATTGTATGGCAAAGGGTGGACCAAAGGCCAAAAGTGGACAATCTGGCATTTTCATTGACAATTTGTCCACTTTTGCTTTCAAATTCGCTATCTTTAAGATTGAATAATTCGTATTTGACAGTCTCTATGAATGCTACTATAATTGCTTTGATAATTCCTTTCCTGGGTACTGCGCTAGGGTCCGCCTTTGTTTTCTTTATGAAGAAGGATATGCCGGACCTGCTTCAGAAGATCCTGTTGGGATTCGCTTCCGGTGTTATGGTGGCCGCTTCCGTGTGGTCTCTTCTTATTCCCGGAATGGAAATGGGGGGCGTGTGGCCGGCGACAATTGGTCTGTTGGGAGGTTTTGCTTTCCTGTTGCTTATTGACAGGATTACTCCGCACCTTCATCCGGTAGGTGGCCCGGAAGGCCCCAAGAGCAAACTTTCCAAAACCACTATGCTGGCCCTGGCCGTTACCATCCACAATTTCCCGGAGGGAATGGCGGTTGGCGTGGCCATCGCGGGTGCGCTGAGCGGCGGCGCGGGTATGACCGCGGCCGGCGCGCTGGCGCTTTCGCTTGGCATAGCCATCCAGAACGTTCCTGAGGGTGCAATCATCTCAATGCCGCTGCGCGCCGCAGGCAACAGCCGCTGGCGCGCCTTTGGGGTTGGCGCCTTGAGCGGGGTGGTGGAGCCTATCGGCGGCGCCCTTGTTATCCTCCTGGCTTCGGCAGTTACCCCTATGATGCCGTATCTGCTCGCGTTCGCAGCGGGTGCAATGCTCTATGTCGTTGTGGAGGAACTGGTTCCGGAAGCCTCCCAGGGCGAACACTCCAACATTGCCACCGTGGGTTTCGCCCTCGGCTTCGCCCTAATGATGGTCCTCGACGTCCTTATGGGCTGATCCTCCCACGCTCCTCCCGCTCTCCGTCCTGCCCGGCTTCCAGTCTCGTCCTGCCCGGCTTGACCGGGCATCTCCTCCTCCATTTTCGCCTCAGGTGCGCACCTGCGACAGGGGAGTGCGCCCCACGTCCCTGAAAGAGGGACGACGGGCGCGTTTTACCCCCTTTTTCGCTCCCCACGTCCCATAAATCG
>CACWLD010000048.1 GCA_902761655.1 uncultured Bacteroidia bacterium
CTGGGACGAGAAGGGCATCCGTGCCTCCATCACCTCCAATCAGGACCAGACCCTGACGCTTCGCAACCGCCAGAAAGGCTGCCGCATCCTTGTCAATGGTAAGGAGCTGCCCAAGGAAGGCGACCACGTACAGTACGCGTTCAAGGCCAACGAGACCGCATATATTGAAATCATCCTCTAAGGAAAGAATTCCCTATGCTAAAAAAAGGACAGCCGAAGCTGTCCTTTTTTGTGGAATTGTTAATTTTACAGTGCGAAACAGACAATATCCGTATGCTCAGAAAGATCAGTGCATTTTTAAGCGACAAGGCCAGCATCTTCATCATACTGACAGCAGTGGTGACGTTCTTCTTCCCGGAGCTGTTCTCCTGGGTCAAGGGAGACACCCAGACCATCATCCTGGGAATCATAATGCTCACGATGGGACTGACGCTCACGCCCCAGGATTTCAAGCTGCTGGCACAGCGCCCGCTTGACATCCTCATCGGGGCGGCAGCCCAGTTCACCATTATGCCGCTGGTGGCGTTCTCGCTTTCCTGGCTGTTCAGCCAGGTCCCAGCTTTCGCTCCTTACAGCACGGCGATGGCCATAGGCCTCATCCTGGTGGGATGCTGCCCGGGCGGCGTGTCCAGCAACATAATGTCATTCCTGTGCAAGGCCGATGTGGCCTATTCAGTGGGAATGACCTGCGCCTCGACGCTGCTCGCGCCCGTGCTGACGCCGCTGCTGGTGCTCCTGCTGGCAGGCGAGCGGGTGGACGTGGACGCCATTGGGATGTTCCGCCAGATACTCATCGTTACAATCATTCCTATCGCCATAGGCTTCCTTCTGAATCTATGGCTGGGGCATAAAGATATTTTCAAGAAGGTTCAGGGCTGTATGCCGGGCCTTTCCGTAATCTGTCTTGCGTGCATCGTGGGCGGAGTGGTTTCCACCGTGCACGATCCGCTGGTTGAGAACGGTATTGTGCTTTTCCTGCTCACTTTCTGTATGGTGTTCTTACACAACAGCATAGGATATGTGCTGGGCTACACCGTGGGCCGGCTCTTCAAGTTCAGCACCGCCAAGAAGCGGACCCTTTCCATAGAGGTGGGAATGCAGAACGCCGGTCTGGGGACAAATCTTGCAATGACCTTCTTTGTGGCCACAAACCCTATGGCGGTGGTGCCCTGCGCAATCTCCTGCGCCTGGCATAGCATAAGCGGGACCATCCTGGCCAATTTTTTCGCCCGCAAGAACAGTTAAGGTATTGTTCCTTTGAAGAAGAATCAGTATTTTTGAAAATAATTACAAATTGAAAGCATATAACACCTAATTAATAATCTATTCATCTGTTATTATGAAAAAAGTATTCGCAATTCTGTTCTGCCTTGCGGCTATTTCAGTTTCCGCACAGGAGATCAAGGAAGACTTCGTGCCTTCTTCAAAGAATCAGCCCGGCCAGGAGTACCCTATGGTAAACTCACAGGGCTATGCTCGTTTCCGCATCAACGCTCCGGGAGCAGCTGAGGTTAGAGTAAGCCTCGGCCTCGGCGGCGAGGGAGGAACCCTCCTCAAGAATGTAGGCGGCGGTGTTTGGGAAGGAACAACCTCAGGCCCTATGGACGAGGGATTCCACTACTATCACATCTTCATTGACGGCGCAATGTTCAACGATCCTGGTACCGAGAACTTCTACGGCTCAACCCGTCAGGAGAGCGGTATCGAGATTCCTGCACACGACCAGGATTTCTACGCAGAGCGTGACGTACCTCACGGAAACGTTCAGGAAGTACGCTTCTGGTCAAAGAGCACCAACAAGCTCCGCAGGGCTTTCGTCTACACTCCTCCTACCTATGGCAAGGACAATAAGAAATATCCTGTTCTCTATCTCCAGCACGGTTGGGGTGAGAACGAGTACGCTTGGACCGTTCAGGGACACGCTAACCTCATTATGGACAACCTTATCGCTGACGGAAAGATCAAGCCGTTCATCATTGTAATGACCTACGGTATGACCAATGAGGGCTTCCGTCCAGGCGGTGGCGCAGGTCCGCGTCCGGCAGCACCCGCAGCTGGCGCTCGTCCTGCAGCAGGCGCAGCTCCTGCTGCCCGTCCGGCCGCTCCTGCAGCCGGTGCAGCTCCCGCAGCACGTCCTGCAGGTGGCGCACAGGCTCGTCCCGCAGGTGGAATGGGTATGATGATGAACAACGGCTTCGAGACCGTTCTCTGCGATGAGCTCGTTCCTTACATCGATGCAAACTTCCGCACAATCGCAAAGAAAGAGAGCCGCGCTATGGCTGGCCTTTCAATGGGTGGAATGGAGACTCACTCAATCACTCTCGCACGTCCTGAGCTGTTCGGCTCATACGGCCTCCTCAGTGGCGGTACCTACAGCGTAGAAGAGCTTGCAGGCCGCGAGAAACCAAAGCTCGTGTTTATGAGCTGCGGTTCAAAGGAGAATCCTGACGGAGTAAACAAGGCAGGTGCAGACCTCAAGGCAGCCGGATACAACGCAGTATCCTATGTTTCAGAGGGCACAGCACACGAGTTCCTTACCTGGCGCCGCAGCCTCTACCAGATGGCTCAGCTCCTCTTCAAATAGGACTTTGCAAATACAAAAAAAGCTCGGCATCTGCCGGGCTTTTTTTGTATTTAGATGAGGGCGTTTGCGTGGAGGAAGGCGTTGATGGCGACGGCGGTGAAGGCGAGGCAGATGAGGCTGGCCACCACAACTCCTATGACCTTGAGCCGTATCATCCATTTATCGTTGCTCCAGCCAACGGACTGGAACATACTCCAGAATCCGTGGGTTAGGTGGAACCATACGGCGGCGAACCAGATGAGGTGCTCCAGCACTACCCACCACTGACCGAAAACCTTGTTCAGCAAAAGGTAAGGATTGTTCTCAAACTGTCCCACACCGAACATTTCCGGCAGCTGCATCTTGGCCCAGAAGTCTGTCAGGTGGATGAAGATGCATCCAAGGATCACCAGACCCAGCACAACCATATTCCTGGCGCTCCAGGAGTCGGTCCTGGCTTTATTGCGGACGGCGTACTTGACCGCGCCGCGCGCCTTTATGTTCTGAACCGTGAGCAAGCAGCCGTATACAATGTGGACTACCAGCCCAAGGGCCAGAAGGGGAACCATTATGTCTATTATGGGGAGGGACATAAAGTCGCATCCCAACTTGAACAATCCATCCCCCTTGGAGAAGAGTTCCGCGTCGTCCGCAACCACTCCGTATTTGCCGGTGAAGGTATCAATTACGGAGAAGAAATTGATAGTGGCGTGCAGCAGCAGGAACAGTGTCAGGAAGGCTCCGCTGACAGCCTGGATGAATTTTTTGCCTATGGATGATTTGAAAAATGACATAGTGCAAATATATAATTTTCTTTGTACATTTGTTCTCCATTGTAAAAAGGCGTCTTATGTACAGAAGAGTATTGCTCAAGCTTAGCGGAGAGAGCCTTGGAGGCCCTTCCGGCAAAGGTATCGATGAACAGAGCCTGGCCGCTTACGCCCAGGAAGTGGTAGCCGCAGTTAACGGCGGTTGCCAGATTGGCATAGTTATTGGCGGGGGCAACATCTTCCGGGGGCTGAAGGGTGCTGAAATGGGCCTTGACAGGGTTAACGGAGACAAGATGGGAATGCTTGCAACCGTAATCAACGCAATGGCGCTGGCAATAGCCATCAGGAGCCTGGGTGTAAAGGCGGAAGTGTTCACCGCAACTCCAATGGAGCCTATGGCAAGGTACTATGTGAGGGAGAAAGCTGTGGAGTTTATGAAGCTTGGGGGAGTGGCCTTGATAGCAGGAGGAACCGGCAATCCTTTCTTCACCACGGATTCCGGCGCAGCCCTCAGGGCGCTTGAGATTGGAGCGGAAGCAGTGCTCAAGGGCACAAGGGTGGACGGAGTTTACACCGCTGATCCTGAGAAAGACCCTTCCGCAGTAAAATACAAGGACCTTACTTTTGACGAGGCCATATCCAAGCAGCTCAAAGTAATGGACCAGACGGCGTTCGCGCTGTGCAAAGACGGCAATATGCCAATAGTAGTGTTCGATGTCACAAAGCCGGGCAACCTGCAGCGGATACTCAGCGGAGAAGAGATCGGCACAACAGTACACGTATAACCAAAAAAAGAAAAAGATATGCTTTCAGACAGGGCTAAAGAAATTGTAGCGGCAGCTGAGAAAAAAATGCAGGCTGCAGTGTCTTTCCTCGAGGAAGACCTCAAGACTTACCGTGTAGGCAAGGCTAACCCTTCCATTTTCAACGGGGTAACGGTCAACTATTACGGAACTCCTACACCTCTTATGCAGGTGTCTTCCGTCACAACTCCTGACGCCACCACCCTGGCCATCCAGCCTTGGGAAAGGAGTCTCATCCCGGCCATAGAGAAGGCCATTATGGACGCCAACCTGGGATTCACCCCCCAGAACAACGGAGAGATAATCCGTTGCAAGATTCCGCCTCTGACGGAGGAAAGGCGCAAGGATCTCATCAAGAAGGCCAGCGCCGCCGGCGAGAACTGCAAGGTTGGAATCCGCAACGCACGCCGCGAGGCCATTGACGTTCTCAAAAAGGCCCAGAAGAACGAAGGCCTTTCAGAGGATACTGAAAAAGAGGCCGAAGGCGAGGTTCAAAAAATCACCGACAAATACGTAAAGGCAGTTGACGAAGTAGTTTCTGCCAAGGAAAAAGAAATAATGACTGTCTAACCGACAGCCATTATTTTTTTAACCATTAAACAATTTGTATCAATTAACCTTGTTGCCTATGAACAGCAGGGAGTTGGTGCTTGTTTCACGTATCGCAAAGATGAACGGGCGGTCCGCCGTGAAGTAGATGGTGTTGCTGGGTCCTGCGCTTGTCATCTTCATATCTACGATGGTAACCGCCGCGGCCTCCGTGCCTTTCTCGTCCACATCCACAAGCGTCTTGTGAATTACCTTGCTTATGCATAGGGCGGCATCGTCAGTGATGCCGGAGAAGTTGGCTGAGCCTCCAAAGGCGGAAGGCATTCCCATAGCTGCAAGGATATCCTGCAGTTCATTTTCGTACTCCATCTTGAATACAGGCATAGTGACGCATACTTCAGCTGAGTGCTCATTGTTTATGAGGCTTGAGTAAACGCCCCAGGTCAGCCCCTTGACAGCATTGTTGAAGGCATCGGCGCTTGCCTCTTCCGGAAGGATGAGATCCATTACGAAGGCGCCGTTGCCATAAGGCACGCTTACCATACGGTAACCTTCTGCTGCGGCATACTTGTAGCTGCCTGTCCTGCTCATCATCTTTGAGGAGACAGAAGAGGAATTCAGCGCTGTGAACTTGCCATTTGTGGCCTTGTCAAACTCATTGCTCCACTTTCCATTGAAATAGAGTGCGTTCACCAGAGCCATTATTGTGCTGGGATCCAGGTTGTCCGCGGCCTTCTTGATAAGTCCGTGGGTCTTGTCAGAGCACCACTTGTTTATTTCATCTATGAGGCTATTTGTGGAGAAATCCCTTGAGAAGATATCCGCCTTGAAGTAATCCTTGACTCCATTGCTGAAATCCGGCCTGAGGCTTATGACATCCTTTACCCAGATGGAGTTGGCTATCTCCAGCGTGGTCCTGTTGTCTGCATCTATCAGTGCAGGGACCATCTTTTTGTAAAAGTTCCCAACCTGGTCCCGAGTGGCTGAGCCAAAGCCCAGTGTGGCTATCATTTCCTGCTCAGTGGTTCCTCTGGCGCCGTACGCAGTCATAGACAATGCAAGTGAAACGCTCAAAGGAGAGATGAACACCTTTTCCTTATTATATAATGAGCGGTAGAGTTTAAGGCCGAATTCGTTTACGCCTGCGTTTATGTCCTCCTCCGCCTTGGTAAGCACTATGGGGGTGAATTCCTTGTCAGGGCCATTGTCAGGGAGAGGCTCCTTTTGGCATCCGCAAAAGGCCAGGAGCAGGGGGATTAACAGAAGATAGGGTTTCATACCTGAATAGTTTTTAATGTTGTTGCACTTATATAACTGTGCTTTAGGCGAAATCTTGCACGGAGAAAACAAAAATAAATGAAATTTTGCAGGGTGAGAAATATTTTGTACCTTTGCACCCCCTATAATGTGTAGGGATCGCAATATTATTTGTTAACTATTTAAAGATCAAGACAGTGGACACACAAAGTTACAAAACAGTATCCTTGAACAAGGCAACTGTAAAGAAAGAGTGGGTTGTCATTGACGCGACTGATCTCGCGCTTGGTCGTCTTGCATCCAGGGTTGCTCTTGTCCTCCGCGGCAAGACCAAGCCGGGCTACACCCCTCACGTAGACTGCGGTGACAACGTTATCGTGGTAAACGCTGAGAAAGTGGCTCTCAAAGGCAAGAAGATGACTGACCGTGTCTATTCACGCTACACCGGATATCCGGGTGGACAGCGTTTCACGACACCAAAGGAGATCCTCGCAAAGAGACCTGCTGAATTGGTCAGGATGGCAGTAAAGGGTATGCTTCCTAAGACCCGTCTGGGCAACAAGCTTATCGGTAACCTGTTCGTTTATGCAGGACCTGAGCACCCGCACCAGGCACAGAACCCTAAAGAAATTAAGTTGAACGAAATTTAAACAGAGCAAATGGAACAGACACACGCCCTTGGAAGACGTAAAGCAGCTGTAGCTCGCGTTTATATCGTAGCTGGAAAAGGTAACATTACCATCAACGACCGCGCCCTTGAGGATTACTTCAAGGAGGACGCTCTCCGTTATGTGGTAAACCAGCCTCTTGCCGTAACAGGTACTGAGGGCCAGTTTGACATCAAGATCACCATCAACGGTGGTGGTACCAAAGGTCAGGCAGAGGCTATCAGGCTTGGCATCTCCCGCGCACTTTGCGAGGTGGACAAAGAGGCTTACCGTCCTGCGCTCAAGGCAGCCGGCTTCCTCACCCGCGACGCCCGCGAGGTTGAAAGGAAGAAACCTGGACAGCCCGGTGCACGCAGACGCTTCCAGTTCAGTAAACGTTAGTATCAAAGTTGTTTTATCGCACAGCCGCGGTTTCAAACCGTATGAGGTACGGCTGCCGCGCTGCGGAAAATCAGAAAGACCGGCAACAACATTACCGCTACTTGTCTGATTGATGAAAAGAGAAAATTAAAAAGTAAACAAAATGTCAAGAACAAATTTCCAAGAATTGCTTGATGCAGGCGTTCACTTCGGACATCTTGCCCGCAAGTGGAACCCTAAGATGGCTCCGTACATCTTCGACCAGAAGAACGGCATCCACATTATAGACCTGCACAAGAGTATCGTCAAGATTGACGAGGCTGCGGAGGCAATGAAAGAGCTTGCAAAGTCAGGCCGCAAGATTCTCTTCGTAGCTACCAAGAAACAGGCTAAAGATATTGTTTCTGAGAAGGCAACGGCTGTTAATATGCCTTCAGTCACAGAGAGATGGGCAGGCGGTATGCTTACCAATTTCCCTACAATCCGTAAAGCCATCAAGAAGATGAGTACCATCGACAGGATGAAAGAGGATGGTACCTTCGACAAGCTCGCCAAGAGAGAGCGCCTTCAGGTTGACCGCCAGAGGGAGAAACTGGAGAAGAACCTCGGTTCCATCAGGGATATGAGCCGTCTTCCTTCAGCCCTGTTCGTGGTTGACATCCAGAAAGAGGCAAACGCTGTTAAAGAAGCCAATCGTCTTAACATTCCGGTATTCGCAATGGTTGACAC
>CACWLD010000049.1 GCA_902761655.1 uncultured Bacteroidia bacterium
GCTGCACCATACCGTAATCTTCCCGCATCCACCTCAGAACCAAAAGGTCAAGGCAATAATCGAGGTCCAGGAGATGCTGGAGAAGTACGCCATCCAGGCTGTCGCCCTTGGAAACGGAACTGCTTCCAGGGAAACCGAAGAGTTTTTCAAGAAGATTCAGCTTCCTGACGGCTGCAAGGTATGGCTGGTCAGCGAGGACGGCGCCTCCATATACTCTGCCTCGGAGGCGGCCAGGAAAGAGTTCCCGGACCAGGACGTAACCGTCCGCGGCGCCGTCTCCATCGGCCGCCGCCTGATGGACCCCCTCGCGGAGCTTGTGAAGATAGACCCCAAGAACCTTGGCATAGGCCAGTACCAGCACGACGTTGACCAGAACCTCCTCAAGGAGAAACTGGACAATACCGTTGAACACTGCGTGAACAGCGTTGGCGTGAACCTTAACACCGCCAGCCCCTACCTGCTGTCATACGTGGCCGGCGTGGGCCCCGCACTTGCCGCAAACATAGTCTCCTTCAGAGATTCCAATGGTGGCTTCAGCTCACGCCAGCAACTTCTCAAAGTGCCCCGGCTTGGCGCCAAGGCCTTCGAGCAGTGCGCCGGCTTCCTCCGCATCCGTGACGCCCAGAACCCTCTGGACAACTCCGCCGTCCATCCTGAGGCATACCGCATTGTGGACAAAATGGCCGCGGACCTCAATGTCCCCGTAACAGAACTGATTGGCAACCAACAGAAAATATCTCAGATTAAACCGGAGAACTACACGGACAGCCAGTTCGGCCTTCCCACAGTCAACGACATCCTCAAGGAACTCCTCAAGCCCGGCCTTGACCCCCGCCAGGCCGCCCAGGAATTCGAATTCGCCCAGGATGTCCACTCCATAGACGACCTTAAAGTGGGAATGGAGCTCCCCGGCATAGTCACCAACATAACCAACTTTGGAGCCTTCGTGGACATTGGCCTCCACGAGAACGGCCTCATCCACGCCTCCAAGATGGGCGTCAAGGGAATGGCGGACCCCTCCAAGATCCTCAAGCTCCACCAGCACGTCACCGTCACCGTCCTCCAGGTTGACCTTGACCGCTCCCGCATCTCCCTGGGTCTCGTGAAGTAACCAGATCCTTCGCTCAGCTCAGTATGGCGTAGAGAAAGTGGTAGCGGGTGGAAAAGTGCTTTCGGCGTCAAGCCTGTTTATATCGCACTTTTTCACCCGCTACCACTTTCTCTCAAACAGAAGGGTTATTTGATGTCAGGGAGTCCGAGGTCCTTGAAGGTACGGGGAGCGGGGACGCCTGGCAGAGGCTTGCGGGTCTTGATCTGCTCAAGGGCAACCTCAATGGCCTTCAGGAGCTGCTCGTCAACACCGGCGGCCTGCTTAACAGGGTCGTTGTCAAGGAGGATGTCAGGATCCACACCGTGGTTCTCCACAATCCACTCGCCGGTCTTGGCGTCGTAGTTGGTGAAGAACGGAACGCGCACGTCAGTGCCGTCAAGGTATGGCAGAGATCCGCTGATACCTATGATACCTCCCCAGGTCCTGGTTCCAATGACGGTTCCAAGGTTGTTTGCCTTGAAGCTCCAGGGGAACAGGTCACCGTCAGAAGCGGAGTACTTGTCAATGAGGAGCACCTTGGGGCCGGTATGGGTTCCCTCAGGAATGGTTCCGGTGGTTGTTCCGGTGCGGTACATAGTCATCCGGTAAGCCTCCCTTTGCAGACGCTCGATGATCATAGGGGAAACGTTGCCGCCTCCGTTCTCACGGTCGTCAATGATCAGGGCTTCCTTGTCAAGCTGAGGATAGTAGTAGCGAACGAACTCGTTGAGACCCTCCTCGCTCATATCGGGAATGTAAATGTAGCCCACCTTTCCACCGGATTTCTCCTCGACGGTCTTGATGTTGTTCTGAACCCACTCATAGTGGTACAGGGGGTATTCATTGTCGATAGGCTTCACAACCACCTTCTTGCCGCCTGCGGCAGCAGATGAGTTCACGGTGAGCTCTGTGAGGACGCCTGCCTTGCCGACAAGCATCTTGTAGATGTTGTTCACATCCTTGGTGGAAACGCCGTTGATTGCGGTGATGTAGTCTCCAACCTTGACCTCAATGCCCGGCTCGGTGAGAGGGGAGCGCAGGGACTCTGAGTACGGAGCGCCCTGGAGGATCTTTGTAATCTTGAAGAAGCCGCTGCGGTCCTTCTGGAATTCTGCTCCAAGCAGGCCCATAGGGGTGCGCGGAGCCTTGGGGTAGTCACCCACGGTGATGTATGCGTGTCCGCAGGCAAGTTCGGAGATCATCTCTCCAATTACGTAGTTCAGGTCCAGGCGGGTCTTCACGTATGGCAGGAGGACTGAGTATTTCTGCTTGAGGGCCTTCCAGTCGCGTCCGTGCATATTCTCAAGGTAGAAGCCGTCGCGGAATGCGCGCCAAACCTCGTCAAAGATCTGCGGCCATTCCTCGCTGTAGTCGATATCGGCGGTAAGATTGCCCATATCAACCTTGTTGGAGAGACCTACCTTTGGAGCGGGGAAGTTCTCTACATAGTAGTCGCTGCCCTTGGAGAAGATGGCTTTCTTGTCGCCCTGGCGGTATGAGAAGCTTGCGTCTACGCAGGTGTCGTCCTTGCCTGTGGCAAAGTCATAGCAATGGGTCTCGCGTCCGGTGGAGTACCAGATCTTGCTGCCGTCGCAGAAGACGCCGCCGCGTCCTGCGGCCCTGATGGGCAGCTTGACAATGCGGTCTGCAATTCCGTCGGGATCTATCTTTACGGTAACGCCGCCTTCCTTGGCGTCATCTTTCTTTGCGGGAGATGCGCTTACGCCGTCCTTGGGGAGGAGCGGGGAAGGAGTGTCCTTGGTGAGCATTGCCATATAGCTGGCGCTCATATTGCTGTATGCGTAATCCCATTCTACGCGGCTGTAGATAGGGGAGAGGTCGCGGTCAGAGTTGAAGATGAGGTACTTGCCGTCCGTACTGAAGACGGGGGCGCTGGAGTTGTACCACCTTTCTGTAACGGCGTATTCCTTGCCGGTTTCCAGGTTGTAGACGTAAACCACGCTCATCTCGTTTGCGGCAGGCTTAGTGTAGGTGATCCACTTGCTGTCAGGGGAGTATTCCACGCCGTAGAACTCGCTCTCAGGGCAGGTCATTATCACTTTGCGCGCCTTGGTGGCGGGGTCAACCTCAAGGATGCGGTTCTTGCGGTCTGTGTAAAGGATCTTTTTTCCGTCAGGGCTCCATTGGATTGAGCGGATGTAGGTGTCGTTTCCGCTGGTGAGCTGTACAGGAGCCTTGGTAGGATCCTGGGCGTCCTGGAGCCAGATCTCGGTCTCGCCGGTGCGGTCGCTGATGAAAGCGATGGTCTTTCCGTCCGGGCTCCAGTCAGCGGCACGCTCGTGCGCACCCGCTGTGCGGGTGAGGTTGCGGGTTACGCCGCTGCCCACGGGGGCGTCGAACACTTCGCCGCGGGCGGTGACAGCTGCCCTGCTTCCGTCAGGGGCGATGCTCATTGCGGTGAGCTTCCTTGCCACGTTCATAATCTCAGGACGGGCGTAGATGTTCTCTGAAGATATGCTGATGGCAATCTTCTGGGCCTGTTTTGTGGCGGGGTCAAGTTTCCAGATCCAGCCTGCCTGCTCAAACACTATGAGCTTGCCGTTGCTGCTGGGGAACTTGACGTCGTAGTCTGAGAAGTTGGTGACCTTCTGGGTGGTCTTTGTCTTTGTGTTGTAGACAAAGATGTTCATTGTCATATCCCTGTCGGATGCGAAATATATCTCATCGCCTATCCACATAGGGAATATGTCCTGGGCAACGTTGTTGGTAACGTTCTCCACGGTCTTGCGGTCCGGGTTCCAGATCCAGATGTCGTCAGCCATACCTCCGCGGTAGTACTTCCAGGTGCGGAATTCCCTCATAACGCGGTTGTAGGCAAGCTGTTTTCCGTCAGGTGACCAGCTGCACCAGCCGCCCTCCGGGAGGGGAAGTTTCTGGGGCATTGCGCCGTCAGTTGTAACTGACCAGAGGTTGCCGGGGAATCCGTCTCCTATGCGGTTGCGGTAATAGATGTTCTTTCCGTCGTTGGACCAGGTCATCACAATGTTGTTGGGGCCCATACGGTCTCCCAGCTCATCCCTGGAGTTGGTGGAGGTGTAGGTAATCCTTTCCGGCTGGCCTCCGATGGCGGGCATAAGGTAAACCTCGCGGTTGCCGTCATACTCTCCGGTGAATGCCAGGGTCTTTCCGTCTGGTGAGTACCTGGCGAACATCTCATAACCTATGTGGGAGGTTATCCTCTTGGCCTCGCCTCCGTTGATGGATACTGTGTAAAGGTCTCCTGCGTAGGAGAATACCACTTCCTGTCCGTTTGTGGCCGGGAAGCGCAGCAGGCGGGCTTCGTCTGCCATTGCACTGAATGCGGCGGCCGCAAACAGGATGCTGAATAATAATTTTTTCATCTAGTATTTAAATTAGTTCTTAGTTGCTTTCTTGGTGAACACGAACGTGCTCTTGTAATTCAGTTTGGAGTTGCCCATCTGAAGGTAGGCCAGGTTGCTTCCGGTCAGTTTTATCTTAAGGGTGTTGTCCTTGGAACTGTCAAAGGAAGGGTTCTTGAGCCATTCAATTTTCATTGGTACCACAAAGTTGCCGGTGGTGAACTTGAGCGGGCTTTCGCTGCCTTGCTTGATCCGGAAGTCCACACCTTCCTTGAGACCGTTTCCGGGGATGAGTTCATAATACACTTCCACCGTTGCGTCAAAGCCGGTCTTTGGGGTGCTGAGCGTGACAAAAAGGGTGGTAGTGGTCTCCTTGTCGTTGTAGACCACGTCGTCAGAATCGGCAATGTATACGAAAGAGTTGTCCAGGACGGGATCCTCGAAGCCGCCGCAGGACACAAGGCCAAGCGCAGCCCAGGCCGCTATGAACAGTAAGATTATCCTTTTCATTGTTTCCTTGGCTTGATCTTACGGAACCTGAGCTTGAGAACGCCCCAGAAGGCCTCCCCAAAGATGCTTCCTGACATCTTTGACGTACCCAGCTGCCTGTTAATGAATATGATGGGCACCTCCGCTATCTTGAATCCAAGGCGGAAGGCCGTGTATTTCATCTCTATCTGGAAGCCGTAGCCCTTCATCCTTACGCCGTCAAGGTCAATGGTTTCCAGGACCTTGCGGGAATAGCAGACAAAGCCGGCCGTGCAGTCATATACTTTCATCCTGAGAACGGTCCTGACGTACAGGGATGCGAAATATGACATCATTATACGCCCAAGTGGCCAGTCCACCACGCTTATTCCGTTGCAGTAGCGGCTGCCCACGGCAAGGTCCGCCCCGTCCTTGCAGGCCTGGTACAGGCGCGGGACGTCGTCGGGGTTGTGGGAAAAGTCCGCGTCCATTTCAAAGGTGTAGTCATAGCCGTGGCCCAGGGACCATTTGAATCCGGTGAGATATGCGGTACCCAGCCCCAGCTTGCCGCTTCTTTCTACAAGGAACAGCCTGTCAGGGAACTCTTCCTGCAGTTTTTTCACTGCGGCGGCGGTGCCGTCCGGGGATCCGTCGTCTATGACAAGTATGTGGTAATTGCCTTCAAGTGAGAATACCTTGCGGGTTATGGCCTCTATGTTCTCAATCTCGTTGTAAGTTGGAATTATTATGAGTTTCTTGTCCATAATGTAGTCTTAGCTTACAAATATAATAAAAAAAGGCAGTAAATTTACACCCCCAAAACCACTGGATATGCAGACATTCAACATTTCCCCTCGTCCGTCATCCAAGACGGTCAAAGATATGGCGGAAAGCGCCCAGGGCGATTACGTATTGCTGATAACAAAACAGACGGAACTCAGATGGGTCAACTATGGCCTTGAGAGGATGGAGCAGGTGGCGCGTGACACCGCCGCCGCAATGGTCTACGCGGACCATTTCCAGCTCTGCGGCGACAAGCTAACGGAAGCGCCCGTGATAGACTGCCAGTGCGGTTCCCTCCGGGACGATTTCGACTTCGGCTCCGTCCTGCTGGTGAGCGTGCCGGCGTTGAAAGAGGCTGCGGCGGGAATGTCGGAGTCCGCATATGAATATGCGGGACTCTACGACCTGCGCCTCCGCCTCTCGCGCATCGGGGACCTTGTCCACATAGGGGAGTTCCTCTATTACGAAGTGGAAACCGATAACCGCAAGTCCGGGGAGAAGCAGTTCGACTACGTGGATCCCCGCAACCGCAAGGTGCAGATAGAGATGGAAGCCGCCTGCACGGACCACCTCAAGGCGATAGGCGCCT
>CACWLD010000050.1 GCA_902761655.1 uncultured Bacteroidia bacterium
CCCCTTGTACAATACATCATCCCGTCCGTCATCCGTCTTCGAACAGGATACCGCCAGTATGGCGGCAGCAAGGCAAATAGCAAGAAGTTTTTTCATAAAGGATCGCATCTCATTTATGGTGAACTCAATTTAGAAGTGCAACACACTTCAAAAGTCAAAATTAAATAATTGTTTGCAGTATTCCTACGGTGTCCTGTAACCCAGTGACTTACGGGGCCTGGATCACGGGAAATAATAATGACCGCTTTGCAAGTATTACAAAGCGGTCATTTTATCAGGTCCCTTGATCCTGTTAGTCCATTGAGAGTACAGGAGGTACAGGAACTATTGAAGGGCTCCAACCTGTAGCCTTTCCAAAGACAGAGAGGTCAAGAACGCCAAGATTTGAATTCTCAGGCCATCCGGTGAAGGTGACGCGGACATAGCGGCACTGTACAGGAGGGATTTCTTCGAATACAACATTCTTGGAATCTTTTGAGTTTGTACGGTCAAGAACGGTAGTGTAAACCTGTCCGTCCATTGAAGTCTCAACCTTGTATTGATAAACTGCCGGAGTGAACGGCATTCTTGGACGGGCTGCTCCTGCCTGGGGTGCAGTTCCGCGAGGCTGAGGTGTTTGGATGTTGGCATTAGGTCCAGCCTGCGGGAGCTGCTGCTGAGGTCTCTGAGCATTGGCATTTGGACCTGCCTGCGGAAGCTGTGCCGGAGCTGCGCCAAAACCAGCTCTGTTCTGTGAAGGGTTGAAGAGGATGCGGATACCATCAATGGTGAAAGTCTGGATACGGTCACGGTCAACTGCAGGTGAAAGATTCATCGTAAGAGTTGGCTGCTTGTCTGACGGATCCGGTTCCCACCAAGTAGCGGTAGTGTTGTCAAGGGCTGCATCTGCACCGTGGCCGGGAGTCTCAGAAGAAGCTGCCTTCATACGGGTTGTGCCGCCTCCATTGCCATTATTGACCTTGCCTACAGAAACGATGATAGAACCTGAATCCCCCTTGGTAGGATCCTTGACAGCATTAGGTGCCCATTGAGGAGTGTCAGTGACGTTGCAGGTGAGGTTGCCCATTCTGTCAACGGTAACGCGGTCCATACCAATACGGCGTCCGCCGCTACGGAGAACGATTGTATAGAACTGCCAGATGTTTCCATCAGGACCGGTAACCATTGAACCGTGTGCAGGGCCGGTAACTATTCCGTCAGTACGGCGGAGGAGAGGGTTGTTGCTTGCATATACATAAGGACCCTGAATACTCTGGGCCTTGTAATAGCCTTCTGCATAAGTACGCCACTGTGTACCGGAAGCTGAATACTGCAGGTAATAAGTTCCGTTGTGCTTGTAAATCCACGGTCCCTCGATCCAAGCTACGTCAGTGTACTCGTTCTGCTCACCCTGACGCTCCCAAACGTGGTTGGGATTGAAGCTGAAATGATGGGTGATAGGGCCTACGAATTCATTGAGGTCATTAGGATTGAGCTTGACTGAATAGATACCGCTGATAGCCATTCCCGGCCAGAAAAGATAAGGCTGGTTGTCTTCGTCAATGTAGATATGAGGATCGAAAGGCATACTCCATCCTTCTTCAAGGCTGGGGAGGTTTTTCCATTCACCCTTCTGCTCGTAAGGGCCGAGAGGATTGTCTGCAACCCAGACGCCTCTTACGCTGTTACCTGTCATATAGAATTTGCCGTTGTAAGGAACCACGTCTGGAGCAACAGGCACGTTTGCAACATAATGATAGTCCCAGTTCAGCATATCCTCAGATACCCAGCAACCGCCACCTGTGCAGAACATATAGTACTTGCCTTCCCACTGGAATACAGAAACGTCACCAGAAGCCTGGCCGCCGTCTCCCACTACCATAGGAAGAGGGTTGCAGTAGCGGGCAGTCTTGCCCACAGTCTGAGCCTGAACACCAATTGCCATTGAGACGAGGGCAATTGCAAGAATCAATTTTTTGAAATTCATAATATACTAGGTTTAAAGTTAATCTCTGTTGGACATATCAAGTACCGGAGCGATAGGATTGGCGTTGGGGATATAGCTTGTAGGCCTTCCGAAAACGGTCATATCAAGAATGCTGAGTGGTGAAGATTTTGGCCAGTCAAGCATTGTAAGACGGACGTAACGGCACTCGGTAGGTACTATATCATCAAACACCGTATTGCGGGGTACCTTGTTGGCTGACTGGTCAACCACGTTTGTCCAGGTCTTGCCATCAATGGATACGTCAAGTTTGTACTTGTAAACAGGAGTAGCAACGGAGCTGCCGCTGAAGCCGCGGTTGCTGCCGCCACCAAAGAGGATGCGGAGGCCATCGACCTGGAATATCTGAGTACGGTCCTGTCCTTCCTGTGCGGAAAGGTTGAGCGTAAGGGTAGGTCGGAGATCGTTAGGATCCGGAGACCACCAGGTTGAAGTATTGTCATCGACAGCATAAACAGCATCTCTGCCAGGCATATAGCTTGAAACAGCATTGTTGTCCGGACCGCCGAATACGCTGGCAGCGACCTTCCCCTCGGATATGATAATTGAGCCGGTTCCGCCCTTGGCAGGATCCTTCACCACACCTGGAGCCCATTGTGGAGTATCTGTAACCTCACAAGTAAGGTTGCCTTGCTTGTCAACGATGACGCGGTCCATACCGATGCGACGTCCGCCGCTGCGAAGAACGATTGTATAGAACTGCCAGATGTTTCCATCAGGACCGGTGACCATAGAGCCGTGAGCAGGACCTGTAACTACACCGGTAGTGCGGCGCAGAAGAGGGTTGTTGCCTGCATAGGTGTACGGGCCCTGGACCTTCTTTGACTTGTAGTAGCCTTCTGCATAGGTCCTCCACTGGGTGCCAGAGCCTGAATACTGGAGATAGTAGGTTCCCTTGTACTTGTAAACCCAAGGGCCCTCGATCCAGGCGACGTCACTGTACTCGTTGTGCTCGCCCTGACGCTCCCAAGTATGCTTGGGATTGAAGCTGAAATGATGGGTGACAGGACCTACCCACTCGTTGAGATTGTCAGGATTGAGCTTTACGGAGTGGATACCGCTGATAGCCATACCGGGCCAGAAGAGATAAGGCTGTCCATCGTCATCGACAAAGATATGTGTATCGAAAGGACTTGTCCAACCGCCCTCTATGCCCGGAAGGTTAATCCAGGTTCCTGACAGCTCATAAGGTCCCAAAGGATTGTCTGCGACCCAGACGCCTCTTACACCGTTACCGGTCATATAGAACTTGCCTTTATAAGGCACTACGTCCGGAGCGACCGGAACATTTGCCACATAATGGAAGTCCCAATTGAGCATATCTTCCGACACCCAGGCGCCACCGCCGGTGCAGAACATATAGTACTTGCCTTCCCACTGGAAGACGGAAACGTCACCACTGGCATTGCCGCCTTCTCCCATAACCATTGGAAGAGGGTTACAGTAACGTGCGTCTTTGCCCAATGTCTGAGCTCCAAGATTGAGAGCGCAGGCCAGAAGAGCAATAATTACCAATAATTTCTTCATATAATATGATTATTTGTAGTCAGATAGAACAATATAGCGTCCTGTGATACGCAATGATCCAGGACGCTATATTAAAACTACAATTACTACCAGCCCGGATTCTGCTTCAGATTAGGGTTAGCTTCAATCTGAGCCTGTGGATAAGGGAAGAACCAATACTTCTCCTGCCAGCCCTGGCCAGGACCGTCAATAACATTGACAACCGGCTCTCCTTCTGCTGTGATCTCCATAAGGGTATAGAGCTTTTTGCCTTCATCCTTGAGAACAGTTGGAGCGTCACCCCAACGGAGGAGGTCGAAGAAGCGCTCAGGTTCAGAGTAAAGCTCTGCACGGCGCTCATCCTTGATAGCCTGAAGGGTAAGGGCGGGAATAGGAGCGATACCGTCTCTGAGACGAACCTGGTTGAGAGCGTCAAGGCCCTTGCCTGTAGCGTCGCCCTTGAGGAAACGTACTTCAGCATACATAAGAAGCACTTCTGCATAACGCAGATATACACGGTTGGCCTTTGAATACTTCCAGAAACCAGTGACATTGTAAAAATCAGCAGTCTTGGCAGTTCCACGGACACGCATCCAACCCTCGTTGTGAGGGATTGCCTTCATAAGAACCTTGTCATAAGGGGTGCCTGTGAGCGCAGCAATCTGCTTGAAGTTCATTATAGATGATCTGTAGCGCTTGGTCTCGGTGCTGCCTTCGTGTCTCTCCAGGAACTCAGCGAAGTCCTTGGTAGGGTGATTCCAGAACCAACCCTTGCCATACCAGTCGCTAGGCATTACTATGGTGGTGTTGTCCCAACTGTAATAGGTCTCTCTCAAGTCGCTCTGGGTACCGCCTGGATAGTTGTCGTTATCTGCGGCATTGTGCTCGAACAAGTATTCCTCGCAGAAGTCTGCCTTAGGGGTTTCGAGGAGGCTCATATCGTCAATCAGACCATAGAGGCCAGAATTAACTACCTGCTCGAGATACTTGTCAGCTTTGTCCAGATAAGAATTATCCTTGAATCTTGTAGCATACCAGAGACAAGCCTTGCCTGCATAAGCAAGTGCTGCGTGCTTGGAGATACGTGCGCCGAAAGCCTCCTGGGTGCCCTTGCCTGAAAGAGCCGGAAGAGCTGCGATTGCCTCGTCAAAGTTCTCAAGAATCCATTCCATATGCTCCTTCGGAGGAACCTGGGTAGGATCTTCATTTGACATAAAGCGCTCCTCATCGGTGGTTACGAGACCCTTTACAAGCGGCGGGTTTCCAAACCAGCGGATAAGCTCAAACATAGCGTAAGCGCGGGCGAACTTGGCCTCTGCCTTGACTCTGTTGATTCTGGCATCGTTTGATTCAGGAATCTTCTCGAGAATCATACTCGCCTTATAGATAATACCGTAGCTGGTGTTGTAAACCGTACCGATACTTGATGCGATGGTCGGAGTCATAGTAAAGGTATCCGCGATATGGAACTCATTGGCTCCAAACGGGTTACCTGCGTGGTTATCATCGCTGATGATATTGAGCCACATAGCGACGCCTACACCCTGATAATCGAAGAGACTCCTATAGATGGAAGCGATGAGTTTTTCGGCATCATCAGCATTTGCATTCTTATAATATTCCTCTGTATCGTAAACGTTTTTCTGAGGGATAGTAAGAGAATCCTGGCAAGAAGTTGAGGTCATAAATAACCCCAATATCATAGCTATAGCAATAATAGACTTTTTCATAATGATAATAATTTGGGATTAATTAGAACGCAAGGTTAACACCGAATACAACTTTCTTTGACATAGGATATGAACCCGTGTCGAGGGCCATTCCGTTGATGT
>CACWLD010000051.1 GCA_902761655.1 uncultured Bacteroidia bacterium
CGCCACCACCGCTGAACGCATAGACCTGGAATACGGTCTGTCACCACTGGCACCAGCGCAGATGCCCAAGAAAGTGAAGGTCACTTCCGACACCCCGGAGCCCGTCACGGGCGGGCGTATGTGGATGTTCGCAAACGGTATCAGGGTTATTTACAGGCAGGACAAGAAGGCCAGGGACTTCTCATATACGCTGGCGCTTCGCGGAGGCTTCGGCAGCATAGAGGGCCTTCAGTTCGGTCAGGGTGCATATGTGGGTGACCTGCTCCCGTTGTACCGCGTAAGGGGGATGAGCGGAGTCGCTTTCCGCAATATGCTGGCATACAACGGCATCACCATTGACGCCAAGGTCAGCCTCACAGACCTGCAGATAAGCGGTTCGGCGCCTTCCGACGGGCTTGAGATGCTGCTCCAGGCGCTTCTGGCAATCACCAACAATTCCTCGGTGGACCCGGATGCGTACGCATACTGCCGCGCCCTGCCGGGAAAGGCATCGGCGGATGCCGTGATAGACAGCCTCCTCCGTCCGGATTTCTTGTACACTCCGTATAAATATGAAGTGTCGCTGCCGCAGGACCTTATGGCGCGCGCCCTGGGCGAGTATTACGCCCAGAGGTTTGCCAACGTGGACGACGGCATTCTCATAATCACCGGCAACAAGACGGACTATCAGATGCAGACCATCCTTGGCAAGTACCTGGGAGCCTTCCGCACATCCAAGAAATACAACATCTATCCCCAGGTGCAGTATATGCAAAGGGCGGGTACAACATCCTACACAGCTTCCGGCAGCCCCCAGCTGAAGTACGCAATGTCAATATTCCTGTCCCTTTCCGCTGAGAGCTACCTTGTAACCCGCCTGGCGGAGATAATCCTGCAGACTGAAGTCCGGAAAGCTTTCAGGGACAACAAGGTCACCTTGCAGTCCACTATGGAAACCTTGCCGTATGAGCGTTACTGCGTGACAATTACCGTAGACGGCGTAGGCTCCTCCCAGGCGATGCAGACCCTGCGCGGCGTCATCGCTGGCTGTTCGGAATTGGAGATCAGCCCAGACGAGCTCAAGGCATACAAGGCCCAGCTGCTGGGCATCATAGGGGAGGAACTCACATCAGACAGAATCAAGTCAGAGATTGCCATAGCGCGCTATTGCGGCCGCAAGGACCTCCTGTCCAACTACCAGGCCCGCGTGGACAAGATCGATGCGGAGCAGCTGGCGGACATCCTTGAGGCAATAGTTTCCGGCAGTACCGTAGAATACGTGCAGAGATGAGCGCAGAGAGGGATTACGGCATAATATTCCAGATAGGGGACATCCTGGTTTCAGAGGAGGTTATCACAGGTTTCTTTTGCTGTGACTATCCCGTATGCAAAGGCGAATGCTGCATAGCGGGGGAGTATGGCGCTCCGTTGGACGAGGACGAGCTCCAGGTCCTGGAAGACGAGTATCCCAACTTTGGCAAATATATGACTCCGGCGGGGCACGCCGCCATTGCGGAAAAAGGATTCTTTGAACTGGACATAGAAGGCGAGCTGGTGACCACCGTGGCGCACGGTGGGGAGTGCGCGTACTCCTTTCAGGATTCCGCGGGCAACTGCCTCTGCGTCATAGAGAAATGCTTCTTCAAGGGAGAGTGCGCAATGCGCAAGCCGCGCTCCTGCTGGCTCTACCCCGTAAGGGTGACAAAGCTTACAGGTGGCGGGCTGGCGCTGAATTTCCATCAGTGGGACGTGTGCAGGGCCGCTTTCGAGAAGGGCAGAAAAGAAGGGATCCACGTGTATGAATTCTTGCGTGAACCCCTCTGCAAGGTCTTTGGGGACGAGTTTTACGAGGCCCTGTGCGCCGCCGCGGCTAAGTTTCGGGATTCCGAAATTTGAATTCCAGGGCGGAAGCAAGGCGCGCCACATCCTTTGAAATACCTTCCATATAGAATCCCGCAAGCTCGCGGGTCAGGGTGATCCTGTCTTCCCAGGTCCTGGCCGCGCGGTTGAATTTGTTGCGAAGGCGGAAGGTCATATTCTCACCCTCTTCAGTCTCCAGCTCGTAGCCGCGCTCCTCCATAAAGGAGACTATGCCGTCGCGGATTTCAGCGTATGAACCGGGGATGCGGACGCCGCGCTTGGTGTATCCGAATTTGGGATAGATGGCGGAAACGGCAAGGAACATAAGCGCAATCTGGAGGATGGATCCCCAGCCGTTGCGGAACATTACGTTGATGTCTGAACTGACCAGTTTGAGGGCAACCAGGACGGCAAGTATAATGGTTACTATCAGGGATATGTAAACGAAGTATTTGAGGGCTCTTACTATGTATTTCATAGTAACAAAGATAGTGTATCTGCACGAATTTTGCTAAATTCGCAGCATATTATAAAACTTTAGGTTATGAAAGAAGATCCGCTTGAGAGACTGGACAGGATAGAGAAAGAGAAAAAGACCGGAGCCGGCCCCGCAAAGGCCGTGATGATTGCGCTGATTGCCGCAGTGGTGGCCCTTGGCGCCGTTCTGGCTTATATCTGGGCTTCCAAGGCCTCCCTTGTCAAAGACCTTAATCTGGAAAAGGAGGACCTCACTGAACAGATCCTTGCCCTTCAGGGAGATTACGAGAGCCTGACCTCTGAATATGAAAATATAAACGTGCAGCTGGATTCCTCCAGGGAGGAGGTTGCCCAGCTGGTAGAAAGGATCCAGCAGACGGAGGCCACCAACAGGGCCAAGATCCGTCAGTATGAGAAGGAACTGGGTACCCTCAGGACCATAATGCGCAGCTACATAGTGCAGATTGATTCCCTGAACACCCTTAACCATCAGCTTACTGCCGAAGCCGCCGCCGCCCGCCAGGACGCCGCCAACAGCAGGAAGGCCAATGAGGAACTCAGCCAGCAGGTAGAGGCCCTTTCGGGCCAGGTTGCAGCCGGCTCGGTAATCAAGGCGCGCGGCCTCAAGCTGGAAGCAATGAACAGTTCGGACAAGACCACGGACAGGAGCAGCAGGGTAATAAGGCTTATAACCACGCTCAGCCTGGTAGAGAACGAACTTGCTCCAAAGGGTCCCGTAAGGGTTTATATAAAAGTGTTCGACCCGGAGGGAAATCTCCTGACAAATTCCAGCAGCAACCTGTTCACATTTAACGGAGAGAAAGTTACGGCTTCCGCTTCACGTGAGGTTGACTATACCGGAAAGGAGGTTGAGATGAGCATCTACCTCAATGAGATCCCTGAATTCCATAAGGGAATTTACACTGTGGAGGCATATACGGAGCAGGCAATGCTTGGTAACGCAGAGCTCCTTCTGCGATGATCTACATCCACATTCCCTTTTGCAAAAGTTTCTGCACCTACTGCGATTTCTATTCTGAAATCTGCTCCCAGAAGGTGCAGAAACTTTTTGTTGACGAACTCTGCAAAGAGATAGGGGAACGAAGGGCTGAGATAAAATCCACGCTGGGGCTCAATACCCTGTACATTGGAGGGGGAACCCCTTCCGTGCTTGAGCCGGAACTGCTCAAACGCATTGTGGATACTCTGGGCTACGGCCCTTACCGGGAGTTCACCGTAGAGGTGAATCCGGACGATGTCACCCCTGAATACGCCCGGTTCCTGAAAGGGCTGGGAGTGAACCGCGTGAGTATGGGAGTGCAGTCTTTCAATGACGATGTGCTCAGGTGGATGAACCGCCGCCACAACGCACAGGGTGCGGTGGAGGCTTTCAGACACCTGCGCGAGGCAGGCTTCGACAACATAAGCATAGACCTCATATTCGGGATTTCATCCCTGAACCGGGAAGTTTGGGAAGATACCCTGAAAAAGGCCATAGAACTGCGTCCAGAGCATATTTCAGCATATCAGCTGACGGTTGAGGAGGGCAGTAACCTGGATGAGTTGATAAGCAAAGGGCTATATCAAGAAGCTTCCGATGAGCAATGTGCTGAACAGTACAATGTCCTCTGCTCAATGCTCCGCTCCGCCGGCTTCAACCATTATGAGATATCCAATTATGCCGTTCCCGGAAAGGAAGCGGTACATAACCAGGCGTACTGGCGGAGGCTTCCGTACGCCGGCCTGGGCCCAGGTGCGCACTCCCTGACGGGGGAGGATACGCGCAGCTGGAACACTTCTGAAATCAGCGGATGGAAGCGGGAGTACGAGCATCTGACGCCCGAGCAGATACGCGAGGAGCGGCTGATGCTGGGCCTGCGGACAGCCGCCGGGGTGGACGGAATGCGCATCCCGGAATCTGACTGGTTTATTTCAGATTCAATAATAGAAGGCCTTATATAGGCCTGGTCTTGGCGCGGAGCCACTCTGCCACATCGGCGGGGAGGTGGTCCTTGAGGGTTTCATATACCCTGGCGTTGTATGCGTTGAGCCAGGCAATCTCATCGGCCGTCATCAGGTCCCTGATTATGGCGCCGGTGTCTATGTGGCACAGGGTGAGGTTCTCCCACTCCAGCCAGTCCCCGAATTCATTGGAGCCGGCCTCGCGGCACAGGAGGACGCTTTCGTGCCGCACTCCGTGCTGGCCCTCGCGGTAGAGGCCGGGTTCGTCGGTTGCTATCATTCCGGGGAGCAGGGGCTGGCGGTTGAAGTTCTGCCTGATCTCGTGAGGGCCTTCGTGAACTCCAAGGAAGAAGCCTATGCCGTGGCCGGTGCCGTGGCCGAAGTTGCGCTTGGCCTGCCAGAGCGGGCTGCGCGCAACGGCGTCCAGCTGGCACCCGGCCGTGCCCTTGGGGAAGATGCTTCTGGCCAGGTTGATGTGTCCGCGCAGGACAAGGGTGTAGTCCTGCATTTCCAGATATGTGCACGGGCCCATAGGGACGGTGCGGGTGATGTCAGTGGTTCCAAAGAGGTACTGGCCGCCGGAGTCGTTGAGGTACAGGCCGTGCGGCTCTATGACAGGTGCGTCCTGCTGTGGGGTTATGTAGTGCGGGAGAGCTCCGCCGGGGCCGTAGGCCGATATGGTGGCGAAGCTCTCGCCCTTGAAGCCGTCTATCTCCGCGCGAAGGGCGCTCTGCTCTATGCTGGCGTCCCATTCGGTGATGCGCTGGCCGCCCTGGACGGACTGCTCAAGCCAGAACAGGAAGCGTTCCATTGCCAGTCCGTCATAGAAGTGCGCCAGGCGCATCCCCTCAATCTCGGTGGCGTTCTTCACGGCCTTGCGGAGAGGCACGGGCGACGGGCCGCATACGCGGCTCTCCGCATCCATCATATTGTAAATGTGATAGTTCAGGGTGGAAGGGTCTACGTAAGTCAGTCCCTGAAGGTCCCCAATTGAGAGGAACACATCGTCATAACTCTCACGGGTGAACCATCGCACTTC
>CACWLD010000052.1 GCA_902761655.1 uncultured Bacteroidia bacterium
GAATAGGTGGTGAACTGGGCCGCATCGTCAAACGTGGCGGCAAGCGCTATGCACTGGGGGAAGACGGTAACGTCGTCAGTAACAATGCCGTGGCAGGCCTCTCCCCACCAGTTGTAGGCGGGAATTCCCAGGCGCTCTATTGCCAGGGACCTGTTGATCATCATACTTACCTTCTCTTCAAGGGTAAGCAGGGAGATAAGGTTGTCCACCCTTTCCTCCACTTTCAGCTTGGGATTCTGGAAAGGATAGTCGTATTCCTGCGTCTGCTTCTGGGTGCAGGAAACCAACAGCGCGCACGCTGACGCGCACATAAAAAGGAAAAGTTTTCTCATATAAGGATTATTTGATTGTCATCTTGCAGACCACGTCGCGCACCGGCCTCTGGGGGTCGTTGGTGAACAGCCTCACCCGGAGACCGTCCTTGGGGGCTCCATCCGGCAGGGTAAGGGTGGTTTCAAGTTTCAGGCTCTTCCCGGATTCGATTACGGTACCGGGCTTGATATTAATCTGGAGGCCATCCGGAAGTTCCGCCTTAACAATTGTCAGCGGTGTACGCCCGTCGTTGAAAAGGGTTACTGAAGCCTTGGCTTTCCTGCCCCTCCTCACCTGGCCATAATCCAGCATAGTGGGCTGGAAGCGCAGCGACGGTGCATTTGCGCTCTTCTCTATGGTGGATACGGAATATCCCTCTATGCCTATGGACTTGCCTGGCAGCTGTCCCTGGAGGTACACGGCAACCCCGTTGCTCAATGTCTCTATTCGGCCACCAGCCGGAGCGAACTCAATCTCAACCCAGCCGGTCTCCCCTGGCTGAAGCGTTTCCGGAACGGCAACTTTGAGCGCCGGATCAGGCCTGTCCAGCTTGCAGGCCAGGCGCATCGGCTCCGCAGAAGCGTTGGCTATGCCAACTACCTTCTTGAGCGAAGTCCCCTGCTGCACAAAGCCGAAGCGCGCATTGAGCACGCTCACCTGCAGCCCCTTTACCAGCGGATACGGGAACTCCTGGTCTATTGGCCTTTCCCTTGGCGCCACAACGCCCTCTATCACTACATTGAACTGCTGCCTGTCACCCGTGGTAAGCAGCTGCACCACCTGGTGGAACTGCCCCGGCTGTCCCGCAGGGTCAAAGATCACTTCAATTGACGATGCGCCTCCAACCGGCAGCGCCTGCCTGTCATACTTCACCGTTGTACAGGAACACCCGGCGGAAACCAGGAACAGGGTGACATCCCTGTCCGATACATTGATATAATTGAAGACGTGGCTTACTGGTCCGTCCGCCTCCTTAATCTCCCCAAAGTCCCAGGTGGTCTCTTCGAAAACTATACTGGGCTTCTGGGCCTGCCTTTGTGCGGAAGCGCAAACGCCACTTGCCAAAAGAAGTACGGAAAATAAGAATCTGACTGCTGCGGTTCTAGCCATATTGAACAATTGTTTCGTAAAAATAGTCAATTAATCCTGAAAGATTACTAAATTAGTGACAATAAATTTAGACTTGGACTTGGACTATGGTTAAGAACTTCCTGACTGTAATCACTAGGCTTGCGTTATTGTTGTTCCTGACGGTAAGCGCCCACGCTCGCAGTTACACTTTTCAGCATATAACAACCGCCAACGGCCTCACCAGCAACGCCGTAATGTTCTGTCTGCAGGACGACTTCGGTTTCATTTGGGTTGCCTCAAAGGACGGTATCTTCCGTTACGACGGACACGAATTCGAACCCCTCAGCCAAATAGACCCTGAAGGATACACGGGCGGCAAGATCTTCTCAATGGCCAAGACCCAGGACGGCATAATCTGGTTCTCCGCGGACCAATACGTGGGTTACTACAACACAAGGACAAACGAGTCCGGCTCCGTAGACTCCATCCCCAACGACATCTACTACACCATCTGCCCTGACAATGACGGGAACATCTGGCTCTCCGGACTCAACTCAACGGTAAAATACAGCAGCAGGGACAACTCCGTACGCATTTTCTCCATTTCTATGAGGCAGTCCTCCCAGGCTGTGTCAATAGGCCCTGACAACGGCGTCTATATGACCAGCGACGACGGCTACCTGCTCCTCTACGACCCCCTCACAAATGAATTCGAGGAAAGGCGTTTCCTGTCCGAAGCCGATATGGCCACCGGCGTCCACGCCAGCAACCTGGCATACCTTGGCGATGGCATAATGCTTATCTGCGACAGCAGGAGCCGCCTCATTAAATACGACTGCGTCACTGAAGGCAGCGAAATGTTCTCCACCGCCCTGCAGGATGCCGGCATCAACTATATCCTTGTGCGCACCGCGTCCGAGATATGGGTGGGAACCGGCAAGGGACTGTATGTCCTTGACGCCAACGGAAACATATCGGACTTCATCTCAGACCACAAGGAATATGAACTGAGCAATGCCAATATCATTTCAATTCTCCAGGACCGGGAGAACAACCTGTGGGTATGCACCTATCACGGAGGCCTTAACCTGCTGATTGACGAGAGCAAGGGAATACGCTTCTTCCCTGAACTGTCCACCCGTGAACAGATAAACGGCCGCCTGGTGCGCGCCATCACCTCTGACAACCACGGCAGGATATGGATAGGCACTGAAGACGGAGGCCTTTGCACCTACTCCCCCGCCACTGACATAATAACGGACCTGGGAGCCAGGAACAATCTTCCGGAATACAATTACCAGGCGTTCGCCAACCTTGATGACGAAATCTGGGCAGCCACCTTCTGGAACGGCATAATGGTATTTGACAGCGCCACCGGCAGGCTCAAGAGGAATATCAGGCTGCCCGGACTCTCCTGTTCATATATCTTCAAGGCCAGGGACGGAAGCGTCTATCTTGGAACCGCATCAGGGGCATATGTATTCAACCGGGAAACCGGATCCTTTATCCTTCAGGAAGAGACGGCAGGCTGTTTCATACACTCAATAATTCAGGACAGTTACGGCACAATATGGCTGGGATGTTTCGGCCAGGGAATATGGATGAAGCGCAATTCAGCCAGTTCCTTCACAAAGGTGCTGGGCGCTGATACGGACATCCCGCTATCGTCGGAATTCATCTCCAGTATGTACGAGGACGACAGCCACCGGCTTTGGGTGGCCACCGAGGGCGCAGGCGCCTTCTACTTTGTGATTGGTGACGAGAGGCCGGAGCCCGTCTACTTCGGTTCCCAGAACGGTTTCCCTTCCAACATAGCAAACGCCATAGCCCAGGACAAGAACTCCAGGATTTGGATAACCACCTCGATGGGCCTGGTGGAGATGGACCAGGACTGCAGCGCGGTCAAGAGGATATACCTTGACCACAGCACCTCCTTCAGCCGTTCGTTCTGTCATAACGCTTCCTGCATAGCCCCGGACGGCATCATCTACCTGGGCACATATACAGGAATGGTTGCCCTGAACCCCAACGACCTTTCAAATTCCGCCGGGAATCCGCCGGTCTATATAAAGGACGTCCATATCAGGCGCGGCAACAGGACCATAAGCATCAGGGAAGATGGCAAGTCATCAGTCCTTTCCAAGGTTATAAAAATAAACTATAGCGAAGCGTCCGCCCTCAGCGTCAACTTCTGTTCGCCCGTCTTCTCCAGTCTCAGTTCCCCTCTCTACGATTACTCCCTGAACGGAGAAGGCACCACCCTTACCAACACCGTGGCCAACGGCAACACCGTCCTTACCAACCTGAAACCGGGCCGATACGTCTTCACCGTTTGGCTCGCCGGCAATACGGCCCCTGAATCCTCCCAGAGCCTTACCATAAACGTAGTGCCCCCTTTCTACAGGTCGCTCGCCGCAAAGCTGCTCTATCTGCTCCTGGGCATCCTGGCCGTTTCCGGAATAGTCTACCTGCGGATGACCAGATGGAAAGCCAAGCAGAAACTGATGCAGGCAGAAATGGAAAACTCCAAGCAGAAGGAAATCTTCGATTCCCGCCTGTCATTCTTCACATACATAACCCACGAACTCCGCACTCCCCTCACCCTTATCAAGCTTCCGATAGACAAGATCCTGGCAGAGAACCAGTTCCCCCAGGAGGTCCAGGAGGACCTGATGACAGTGAAGGCAAACACGGACAGGCTCATAGAACTGTCCAACCAGTTCCTGGAACTGAAGAAACTCAGCGGACACGAGATGCAGCTGAATTTCTCCAATGCCGACATCTGCAAGATAGTGCGCAAGGTATGCGGATACTTCCCCGCCGCAATAAAGGAGAGGAACCTGCAGTTCACTGAGGACATCCCGGACGGGCCTATCTGGGTCAGCACAGTCCCTGACGCCATAGAGAAAGTGGTCTCAAACCTGCTTTCCAATGCAGTCAAGTACTGCTCCGGCAAGATATTCATATCGCTGAGGAGCGTTGCGGACAAGATTGAGATAAGGGTCAACAGCGACGGAGCCCACCTTTCCGCCGCAAACGCGGAGCAGATCTTCGATCCGTTCTACCGCGTGAACACGGGCTATGCCGGCCTTGAGGGGAAAGGCGGGATAGGCCTTGGCCTCCCGCTTTCCCGAAACCTGGCAGTAGCCCTGGGCGGCAGCCTGATCGTGGACAAGGGCGTAAAGGATATGAACTCGTTCCTGTTCACCTTCCCGGCCAGGCCGGCCGTTCCCGCGGCGGAAGCCGGGGAAGTGGCCCCTGTGGCCGAGAGCAACGCTGAAGAGGAAGCGCGCGAAGACCGCATCATCCTAATCGCGGAGGATGCCAAGGACCTTCGCGAGTATATGTCGCGCGAGCTGGGCCGCTCCTACACCACCCTCACCGCAGCCAACGGGCGCGAAGCCCTTGGCATAATCCGCTCCCAGAAGGTGGATATGGTCATCGCGGACATTATGATGCCGGAAATGGACGGACGCGAACTGTGCAAGACCATAAAGAACGACGTTGACCTCTGCTTCATCCCCGTAATCCTCCTGACGGCTGTCACCGGTCCGGAAAGCCGCATCGCTTCGCTTGAGGCGGGTGCGGACCACTTCATAGAGAAACCATTCTCCATTGAACTGATGAAGGCCACCATTGAGAGCCTGTTCCATTCCCGCGGAGTCCCCTCTGACGCACTTCAACAGCATATCTTCCAACAAGATGGACCAGCAGTTTATGTACGACCTCAGGGAAAAGATATTCGAGCATATGGCGGACGAGAACCTGGACGTGGAGATGCTCACCAGGCTTATGGGCACCAGCACCTCCACCCTGTACCGCAAGGTAAAGGCGAATACCGGCCAGAAGGTGAACGAATACATAAAGATATGCCGCCTCAAGAAGGCCGCCGAACTGCTTGCGGAGGGCAAATACCGCATCAACGAGGTCGCCTACCTTACGGGATTCTCATCGGCATCGTATTTTGCAACCAGCTTCCTGAAGCAGTTCAACATATCACCGTCGAACTTTGTGAAGAGCATCAAGAACGATTCCCAGACGGAGCAGTAATCAGTACTTGAGCCCCATATTCCACATAGTGAAGGACCAGGAATCCGCCTGCTCCTGAAGGGTCTTGCTCAGGGGCTTGCCGGAGCCGTGTCCGGCATCGGTCTCTATCTGGATGAGCTTGACGCGGTCACCAGTGTCGGACGCCTGCAGGGTTGCGGCGTATTTGAAAGAATGCGCCGGGACAACCCTGTCGTCGTGGTCCGCGGTGGTGACCAGCACGGCCGGATACGGCGTGCCGTCGTTGCGGATATTGTGGAGCGGAGAGTATGCGTAGAGGTAGCTGAACATCTCGGGGCCATCGGCACTTGTGCCATAGTCGGAAGCCCAGTTCCATCCGATGGTAAAGCGGTGATAGCGAAGCATATCCATTACTCCCACGGCGGGCAGGGCCACGGCAAAGAGGTCAGGGCGCTGGTTGATCACCGCGCCCACCAGGAGGCCGCCGTTGGAGGCTCCGGAGAGGCACATCCTGGAAGGATTGCTCCAGCCTTCATCGATAAGGTATTCTGCGGCGGCTATGCAGTCGTCAAAGACATTCTGCTTTTGCATAAGCGTTCCCTGCAGATGCCATTCCTCTCCATACTCGCTGCCTCCGCGCAGGCAGACGCTTGCGTATATGCCGCCGCTCTCGAGGAACGGAATGCGGTAGACGGAGAAACTGGGGGTTATGCTTATGTTAAATCCACCGTAGCCGTACAGGTAAACTGGGTTGTTTCCATCCTTCTGAAGGCCTTTCTTGTATGTCAGGAACATTGGGATGCGGGTGCCGTCCTTGCTCTTGAAGAAGACTTCTTCGCAGACGAAATCTTCCGGGTTGAAGTCTATCGTTGGAGCGAAGTATTTCTCCGATTTGCCCGTGGCAACGTCCAGGCTGTATACCGTTGACGGGAAGGTGAACGATGCAAAACTGTACCAGGTGCCCTTCTCGCGGAAATCTCCGGAGATGTCTACCGAACCAAATGTGGGAAGCTCCAGTTCATACAGGTGATTTCCGTCAATGTCAAAGAATTCCACGTGGTCGGATGCGTCTCGGCTGTAGGTCACGGCTATCCTTCCCTCTACAAAGCGTACTGCGGAAATGGCGTCCTTGCCTTCCGGAATCAATTCTTCCCATTTCTGGATGCGGGGGTCGCTTACGTTTCCTCGCATTATCTTGCCCATAGGGGCGCCGTAATTGGTATAGACATAGAAGTAATCTCCTTGCATCTCATAGACCGTGTATTCGTAGGCATCGTCATATGCTATGACCTCGAAGGTTGGATCCGGATGATGGAGGTCACGGAAGAACAGCCTGTTGCCGTTGCCGCCTCCGGATTCATAGACGAACATATAACTCTCTGAAGCATCCACCTCTCCCTGGTAGAAGCGCTGGGGGTCATAGTAGTTCCTGAAAGCCAGTTCGTCCTTTTCCTGGGGATCGCCAATCTTGTGATAGTAAACCAGATGATGGGTATTCTTTCCGGAACGCTCTTCTCCTTCCTTTGGGGCGGGATATGCACTGTAATAGAAGCCGTCTCCCCTCCAGGAGGCGCCTGTGAACTTTGCCCAGGTTATGTGGTCCTCAAGAGGTTGGCCGGTCTGGAGGTCCATCACATAGATCTCAGTCCAGTCGCTTCCGCTGCGGGAAACCGTATATGCCATATATTTGCCGTTGTTGGAGACATAAACTCCGGTAAGTGCAACCGTTCCGTCTGCGGACAGTGTGTTGGGATCCAGCAGGACCCTTGCCGGTGCGTCCGGGGAATCCTGAACATAGAGGACGTTCTGGTTCTGCAGGCCGTTGTTCCTGTAGCTGTATATCTTGCCGTTCTTTACAAACGGGGCCAGTTGTTTTTCATATCCTACAAGTTCCGTGAGGCGTTTCTTGAGTTTGTCCCTGTACGGTATGCGGGACAGGTATTCTTCCGTCACCTTGTTCTGTGCCTTGACCCATTCCGCCACCTCGGGTGCGTTGTCGTCTTCCATCCACCTGTACGGATCCGCCACCTGCATCCCAAAGTAATCGTCCGTCTGTTCTACCTTGAATGCCTCCGGATATGCCAAATGGGCATTCCTGTCCACCTTGTTACACGCTGCGCACATAATTCCAATTGCCAGTATATATAATACCCTTCTCATATAATATCCATTACTCTCACAAATATACGAATCATTTTCCTCATTGGTTTCGTAGTTGTGAGGTGGTACCCGGAAAGTGCCGTAGAGCGTAATTGTTTAGTAATCAGCAAAATAGCTGTTTCAATGGTGACGTTTTAGCA
Organism: uncultured Bacteroidia bacterium; assembly: GCA_902761655.1. Taxonomy (GTDB): domain Bacteria; phylum Bacteroidota; class Bacteroidia; order Bacteroidales; family UBA932; genus Cryptobacteroides. The sequence goes on from CACWLD010000052.1 coordinate 7,692, forward strand.
ACCGTTGAAATACTTAATCTATTGATTGTCAGCAACATACACTCCACACACAAATACCTTCCTTAATCCAATCATATTCAAAACGCGCCTGATGTCCGGAAAAGGGGTAATAATGCTCGCGTTGTCCTCATTTCCGAGACGTGGGGCACACCTAGACTTTCCAGCCGCCATACCAGGGCCCGGACGGAGCGAATAGGCGGTGAATGAAGGTGCAAGTCTCTCCAGTGAGCGTGCGTTGCTCCGCACGACGGCGTGTGTTTGACGAGTGTTAGACGGGGTTGGGGCCCCGGCTAAAAGGGAGGAGTTAGCCGTCGAGCACGCGACTGCTGGACTTGCCATTAGCGGAGAGGCGGGACTGGAGATGCGGATGGGGTAAAGCGGAAAATGATTATATTTGGGAGATGAAACGATAAAAAACTTTCGACTATGGGAAATATAACACGTAAGAATTATCCGGTATCAGGAATGGGATGCGCGGCGTGCGTGGCGCGCGTGCAGAAGGCACTTCAGCAAAGCGCGGGAGTCCACGCTGCGGAGGTCAGCCTGGCATCCAACTCCGCCCGCATAGACTATGACCCGTCCGTAACATCGCCGGCACAGCTGCGCCAGTGCGTGCAGGACGCGGGGTATGACCTCATCGTCCCGGAGGACGATGATGACTCGGACCCCGCGCTAAGCGAAGAGGCGCAACTTGAGCAAAAGGCGGAAGAAGAGCAACAACGCTCCTTCAAGGCCCTGAAGCGGGACACCGTCCTGGCCCTTATCCTGGCCGCGACGGTGATGATTCTGGGAATGGCTGTGAAGGACTTCCCCGGAAAGGGGTGGCTGATGGCCGTCCTGAGCGGCGTGAGCGTGGGCTGGTGCGGAAGGCGTTTTTTCAAAACCGCCTTCAAGCAGGCCCGCACGCTTCACGCTGGAATGGACACCCTTGTAGCCCTTTCGGTTGGCATCTCCTTCCTCTTCAGCCTTTTCAACCTTATATTCCCCCAGGTGTGGACCTCGCGGGGGCTCACCGCCGGACTCTACTTTGAGTCATCGGCAATGATAGTCGCCTTCATCCTCACGGGACGCCTCCTGGAGGACAGGGCCAAGCACCGCACCACCCAATCGGTCCGAGAACTTATTAAACTGCAGCCCCAGCGCAAGGATGTGCGCAAGGGCCAGGCCGTGGACGTCCTCCCAGGCGAAAGCATCCCCGCCGACGGAACAGTCTTAGAAGGCTTCTCCTATATAGATGAAAGTATGCTCACGGGCGAACCCCTAGCCGCATACAAAGAGGCTGGCAGCCACGTGTACGCCGGCACCATCAACGGCAACAACGCCTTCCGGATGATTGCGGAGAAGGTTGGAAGCGAGACCACCCTCAGTTCAATCATCCGGATGGTCCAGGACGCCCAGGGCAGCAAAACGCGCATCCAGCGCAGCGTGGACAAGATTTGCGCGTGGTTCGTCCCTGCGGTCCTGGCCATTGCGCTGCTGTCCCTGCTGGGATGGACCCTGCTCACCCCCGACGGCTTCGTCCGAGGCCTCCTTGCAATGGTGACCGTGCTTGTGGTAGCCTGTCCCTGCTCTCTGGGCCTGGCAACGCCAACGGCCCTTACGGCAGGGATAGGCCGCGGCGCATCGGCCGGAATCCTGATCAAGGACGCTGACAGCCTCCAGGTTGCCGCCGGCATAGACGTGGTGGTACTTGACAAGACCGGCACCCTCACCACCGGAAAGCCTACTGTCACCAAACTGGAATGGTACAGCGACACCCCCCAGCTCCCTGCGCTCCTCAAAACCATAGAGATGCACTCCGGACATCCCCTGGGCGATGCCATAGTGACCGCCCTTGCCTCCCAACCTGAACTTGACGGCGTCAGCGAATGCTCAGCCCTTCCCGGCAAGGGAGTGTCCGCACAATGGAACGCCCAAAGCTACTACGTCTCCAACTACGCCCCCTCCCTTCCATCCTCCTTCGACCAGTGGCGCCAGGACGGCAGCACCGTGGTCTTCTTCCACGACGGCCGTACCCTCCTTGCCGCAATAGCAATTGCCGATGAACTGAAGCCCGATTCCATCCAAGCCGTGGCCGATCTCAAGGAACTTGGAATCCAGGTCCATATGCTGACGGGCGACCACCCTGACTCCGCGCAGGCCGTAGCCTGCAAGGCAGGCATAGAGCACGTTTGCGCATCGGCAATGCCCAACCAGAAGGTAGAATACATCAAGCAGCTCCAGCAGAAAGGCCACAAAGTGGCGATGGCCGGCGACGGCATCAACGACAGCGCCGCCCTTATGACCGCAGACCTGGGCATTGCAATGGGCAAAGGCAGCGACATTGCCATCAACTCCGCAATGACCACCATAGTTTCCTCCAGCATTTCAAAGATACCGGAACTGATAGCCCTTTCAAGGCGGACCCTCAAGATCATACGCCAGAACCTTGTGTGGGCATTCCTTTACAACATAATAGCCATCCCCGTGGCCAGCGGCGTGCTGTCCAGGGCACTGGGCTTCGCCCTGAACCCTATGGTCGCCGCCGCCGCAATGGCCTGCAGCTCCGTAATTGTGGTCACCAACAGCCTCCGGCTGCTGATTAATCACAAAAAATGGGGGGAATAATTATTTTTATATATTTGCCGTATGTTTCTACAGATAGTATTGTTGATAGCAGGACTTACTCTTGTAGTATTTGGAGCAGACTGGCTGGTTGAGGGAGCCTCCGGCATAGCCCGCAGGGCGGGTATAAGCGAATTCGTAATCGGACTGACCATAGTAGGATTCGGCACTTCGTGCCCTGAACTGGTAGTAAGCCTCACCGGCGCCTTCAAGGGCCTGGCGGACATCTCCATTGGAAACGTGGTAGGTTCCAACATCTACAATACCCTTCTGATACTGGGCTTGACCTCAATGATAGCTCCAATGGCCATCACCCGCGTAAACCAGACAAGGGACATTCCCCTAGTGTTTGGAGTAACCCTGCTGTTCATACTCTTTGGAACATTCAACAATGACATTTCTCGTCTGGAAGGCATTATGTTCCTGTTGATTTTCGCAGCTTACATCTGGTATTGCTTTAAGTTCACGCCACGTGAAACGGAATCGGAAACCAATGAGAAACAGCTCAAACTGTGGCAGGCCATCTGTCTGGTCCTCGTGGGACTCGGAGGCCTCATCGGGGGCGGCCAGCTCTTCGTGAACTCCGCCACCGCCATAGCAAAGATGCTTGGCGTCAGCGACAAGTTCATAGCCATAACCATCCTTGCCCTTGGCACTTCCCTTCCGGAACTTGCAACCTGCATTGTCGCCGCCGCCAAGCATAAAGGACAGCTGGCCCTCGGAAACATCCTGGGCTCCAACATCTTCAACATCCTCCTGATAATAGGAGCCTCCGCAGTGGTGACCCCTCTGAGCTTCGCCTCAATGAACTACGTGGACCTCGGAGTCCTGATGCTCAGCACCATCCTCCTCTTCTCCAGCTGCTTCGTGGCCAAGAAGGATATGATAGACCGCGTAGACGCCTCCTTTATGCTCCTCTGCCAAGCCGCCTATATGGCCTGGCTCTTCATCAGCCTATAGATGACTGTTAACTATTCCCCGGAATACTTGCCGGCAAAAAGGACAGCTGAGGTGCTGGCCTCCGTAATCAGATAAAGGAACGGACGGTTTGCGTGGAAAGAAACACTAGGAGGCAAAGATGATATCAGAATTCCTCCGACAGAGACAGCAGCGGCTTCACTGCCCTCTTCATCGACAGTAATCGTGGCCATCTGCTTTATAAAGTCCAATTTAAGGGTTCCATATACATCAGACATCCCTTCCAGATTGGCAGAATTTGAAAATGCTGTCGGCATTCCCATAGCAATAAGCAAATCATTCATATCAATCTTTGATTCGGTTTCAAATCTGGGAAGCCACAAATCCACTCTAGCCCTTGAATAATGCAGAGATTCTAAACCTTTGGTTCCAAGGGACTTGATCACGCCTGGCAGATCCATCCCCTCTTCAGGAAGGAACAGATACATTTTGTATGTTCCGTTTCCATATGGAAGGCAAACTGAACTGAAAATCTCATTCTTACAATAGAATGGCAACTCTTTGTTCATCTTCATCATCTGTACCGTGCTCACATTTCCATTGCTATCTGTGAACTGCTCCGGTTCAGTGTCTTCCGGCTTGAATTTATAGCACCACGGACTCTTGAAGTAAAGGGCATTCATCAGAAAGGCAAACATTTCCGGCATTACATTATCCGCTGTCAATACCTCAGGAATGAGGCCTTCCGTGTGATCTGCACACCACTTGTTAATTGTTTTTGACGTACCTTGACTGTCACCGAAATCCAGATTGAAGATTTCAGCTTCATAAGACTTTGACAGAGAAGACTTAAAACTGTCCTTAACCTGATACCTCTGGTTGTTCATCCAACTTTGGGAGCTGCTTTAGCATAGAGAGACTGAACTCATTCACGGCTTCAATCTCTCCTGCGCCATAACCCAGGACATTGCATATCTCAGCTGCAGTATCTCCCTGGGCTCCATTGAGAATCATTCCCAGAAGGAACTGCATACTTAGCGGGGAGATGACAAAACTGCCTTCCTTAGCTGCATTGACCTTATCCAGGAAAATAAAGGCAAATGAGTTTCCCATCGCTGCCATCTCAGACGATTTGGGAGACAGCTGAAGCTTGCCATCCGCCTTCTGTTCAGTCACCTCAGGAACTGTTTCTTCCTGAGTATCATCCAAACCCTCTACCGGTGTTTTTGAGCACGATATGCTCCCGAACAAAGCTACAAAAGCAGTAAGAATCAAAAACCTTTTCATTTATACAACTATGTATTTATTTTAATTACTCAAATATACAAATAATACAGATAATCACTCCATTCTTTTCCTTCTTCACTTATTAAACACACTATAATGGAAAATACGTCTCGCGTCCAATAAAAAAACTCTCCGCCCGGCACAAGTATGATGAAGGGAAGGATAGGATCCAACGCTCCCCACGTCCATAAAACCCGGACGTCAGGAGCATTTTACCCCCTATTTCGCTCCCGTCGTCCCCCTTTTCCGGACGTCAGGCGCACCTCAGTAGAGCAAATGCCCGGTCAGGCCGCGGCAGGTACGGGGCTCCGCTGACGGCGGCAAATGGCAAGTCCAGCAGTCGCGTGCTCGACGGCTAACTCCTCCCTTTTAGCCGGGGCCCCAACCCCGTCTAACACTCGTCAAACACACGCCGTCGTGCG
>CACWLD010000053.1 GCA_902761655.1 uncultured Bacteroidia bacterium
TTATGAGATTCGAACCTACAACCTACGGTCTGGTAAACGTAGCCACCGGACGCTTCTTCGACGACGAAGGATGGTCTATGGCAGACCCCCAGAGCCCAGAGCCTTCGCTGGTGAGGGCCGTGTACGAACACCGTGAATTCACAGTACGCAAAGACCTTGACGGTATTTACCGTTACGCCAACTGGATGCCCATCAAGCGTACTCTGAAGCATTCCTGCGCGCCTGTAACCTACAGGTCTAAGGGACTTGCCAGGTATCTCGGACTGGAAAACCTTTATATAACCTTCTCGGGCTGGAACCCCAAGATAGGGGCCAAGATGAAGACCTGCTCCTTCAAGGAGACCGAGGCTTACAGCGTTCTTGCCCGAATGGACAAGAGAGAGAAGCGCACTCTGATAGTGCAGTCTGCGGGCAACACCGCAAGGGCTTTCGCCCAGGTCTGCTCCGACAACAACATTCCCGTGGTGATATGCGTCCCCCTGGACAGCTGCCACGACCTTTGGTTCCGCAAGCCGCTTGACAGATGCGTGAAACTCATAGCCGTGCCTCACGGCTGCGACTATTACGACGCCATCGCCCTTGGCGAGAAGCTGGCCACCGACCCCGCCTTCTTCCTTGAAGGCGGCGCCAAGAACGTGGCCAGGCGCGACGGAATGGGTACCACCATCCTCAGCTTCGCCGAGAAGGTGGGCCGCATACCGGACGCGTACTTCCAGGCTGTAGGCTCCGGAACCGGAGCCATAGCCGCCTGGGAAAACGCGCAGCGCCTTGCGGCTGACGGCCGTTTCGGCGAGAACAAGATGAGGGTGTACGTAGCCCAGAACGCCCCCTTCTCCCTGATGTACGACTCCTGGAAACAGGGCTCAAGGCAGCTGGTAGACCTGGATCCCGCCGAGGGGCGCCACCAGGCAGAGATCATCATCGCAAAGGTTCTCTCCAACAGGAAACCCCCTTACAGCCTTGCAGGAGGCGTCTTCGACACGCTCAAGGAGAGTGGCGGAGACTTCTATCTGGCAGATAATAACGACATTATTTTCTGGATGCTGCAGTTCCGCAACCTGGAGGGTTATGACCTGCTTCCCGCATCCTGCGTCGCCGTCAGCGCATTGGCCCAGGCAGTCAAGGAAGAGAAAGTCAGCAAGGACGAATACATTATGCTCAACTGTACCGGAGGCGGTACCCTGGGAGCAATCAGCAAAGGCTTCGTAGTAAAGCAGCCGGACCTTGTCCTGGAGCCCGACACGGACGCCGAGACCGTCGTAAAGAAAGTAAAGGCGCTGTTTTAGATGAAAGTGTGGATTACCGGAGCTTCTTCCGGAATGGGAGAAGCCTGCGCATACCTCTACGCAAAGCGTGGTGACAGCGTGGTGGTCACTTCCAACGAGAAAGAAAAGTTGAACCAGGTGGCTGCCAAGTGCCTGTCGCTGGGCGCCGCCGGCGCCCTGGCGCTGCCTTTCGACCTGCAGGATTCCGCAGGAATCGCAGATCTGGCAAGGCAGGCCTGGGAGGCCTTCGGCGGCCTGGACGTGATGTACTGCAACGCGGGCATCAGCCAGCGCACCACAGTAGAGGACACTTCTATGGAAATGGTGCGTAAAATAATGGAAATCAACTACTTCGCGCCTGTGGCTATGGCAAAGGCCGTGCTGCCGCTGATGCTCGAGGCCGGCGGCGGGCACATTGCCGCCACCACCTCCATCGCAGGGCGCTTCGGCTTCCCGCTGCGCTGCGCGTACAGCTCGTCAAAGCACGCCCTCTACGGTTTCTTCGAAACCCTCCGGGCGGAGTACTGCTCTCGCGGAATAGTGGTGACCCTGGTCTGCCCTGGGCGCGTACGCACCAACATTTCCCTGTACGCGCTTGACAAGGGCGGGAAGGCCCACGGCAAGATGGATCCCGGTCAGGCCGGCGGCCTGGACGTGGATGCCGCCGCACGAAAGATCGTGCGCGCCATCGACAGCGGCCGCCGCGAAGTCCTCATAGGCCGCAAAGAACTTATAATGGTGTATATAAAGAGGTTCTTCCCGGGCCTCTGCGCTAAACTGTCAACTAAAATCAAATCTATGTAATATGGCAAAATCTAACCTTTTCAACACCGAAGACTGGCTGGCCGTATGGATAGGCTTCATCGTAATAGCCATTGCCTGCGTAGCAGTTCTTACTGGTGCATTCAACTTCTCAGCACTCAACTTCAGCACGTTCGGACTTGGAGAGGCCAAGGCCGCCGACCTTCCTTCTCTTGGAAGCCAGCTGGCACAGGGTGCATTCTGGGGTAAGTTTGCCCGTACACTCATTGTCCTGGGAGTCCTTTTCACCTGCGGAGTAAAACTGATGGGCGGAGAGGTAAAGAAGTACATCCCTGCTTTCATCGGATTGTTCGTACTGGCGTTCATCGTACGTCTTATCAGCGCCGAGTTCACCCTCAACCGCTATCTGGAGTGGGCTTTCTGGGCCTTGATTGTGGGACTTCTCATCTCCAACACGGTTGGTGTTCCTGACTGGCTAAAGCCAGCCGTCAAGACTGAGTTCTACATCAAGACCGGTCTCGTGATAATGGGATTCTCAGTACTGTTCTCCAACATTGCCAAGTTCGGCCTTTACGGACTCGGAATCGCCTGGATCGTCACCCCTATTGTGATTATCTTTATGTGGTGGTTCGGAACCAAGGTCCTGAAAATCGACAACAAGCCGCTGGTAATCACAATGGCATCGGCCACCTCTGTCTGCGGTACTTCCGCAGCCATTGCCACAGGCGCCGCTTCCAACTGCAAGAAGACAGACCTTACGATGGTAGTATCCATCTCCATCATCTTTACCGTGCTTATGATGGTGTTCGAGCCTATGCTCATCCGTTGGGCTGAGATGTCTCCCATTATGGGCGGCGCCCTCATCGGAGGTACCGTTGACAGTACCGGAGCAGTTGCAGTTGCCGGATCCGCCCTTGGCGGAGAGGCCGAAAAGGCTGCCGTGCTCGTAAAGATGATCCAGAACATCCTCATCGGCTTCATCGCTTTCTTCGTGGCCCTGTTCTTTGCCACGAGGGTTGACAAGACCGGAACCCAGAAGGTTGGCGCAAGCGAGATTTGGAAGCGCTTCCCCAAGTTCATCATCGGTTTCTTCGTAGCATCTCTGGTAGCTTCCTTCATCATCCAGCCTCTGGCCGGAGCAGACCAGGTGAGCGCAATCAACAAGGTGCTTGACCAGTACAAGAACTGGGCGTTCGTGCTTGCATTCGTAAGCATCGGCCTTGATACCAACTTCAAGGAGATTGTAAAGCAGATGCAGGGCGGAAAAGTCCTCTGGCTGTACGTAGTGGGCCAGATATTCAACATTGCCCTTACTTTATTCGCCGTATGGCTCCTGCTTTCAGGAAAGATATTCCCTATTCCTGTATTGAACTAAATGGCTAAGAAAAAGACAGTGGCAAGGGTGGCTTTTGCCGTTTTCGGCATAGCTGTCCTTGCCGTTGTCATTTATATAATGGCCAACGGCCTGGGTCTTCAGGATGACCTTGATTTCGGGGCCGGGGCTTATTATTATGCCGACATCCCCAATTTTGAAAAGATCATAAACTGGGATGCGTATCAGGCGACCCTTCCTTACTGGGTCTATGTCGCCCTTTTCCTTGCCTGGGGTGCGCTGATGTACCTCCTGTGGATCTGGGTGGACCGTGGAGGGCGCCGCAAGAAATGACTTGACTATGGCAGACGGACTAGAACAATCAGAGAGGATACTTAACCTAGCTTCAGATGCAGGGCACCTGCTGCTCCAGAACGGAGCAGAAATCTCCCGTGTGGAAGAGACGATGGAGCGCATCGCCACGTATTACGGCGAGCGGAACGAAAACTTCTTCGTCCTGAGCAACGGCATCTTCACTACGGGGAAGGCTTACGCCAATGTCAAGTTCATCCCTATCAAGGGGGCTCGCCTGGACAAGGTGGTGGCCATAAACCAGTTCTCGCGGGATGTCGCCGCTGGAAAGTTTACGCTGGAGCAGGCAGAGCAGAGGCTGGAGGAGATCCGCAGGATTCCGGAGAAGCCTCTGTGGGAGCAGTACGCGGGGGCAGCGCTGGGAAGCGGCGCTTTCTGCGCCATCTTCGGCGGAAGCCTGCTGGACTGCGCGGCTGCGCTGGTGGCGGGTACTTTGGTATACCTTTTCCTGGCGCTGGTGTGCGCTCCTTCGTGGTCCAAGGCGCTAAGCAACATTTGCGGTGGGGCGCTGGGGACGGGGCTGTGCATCCTTTTCAGCCGTCTGGGCTTCGGCCAGCACCTGGGGAATATGATAGTGGGAACGCTCATCCCCCTCATCCCGGGAGTGGCTTTCACCAATGGCCTCAGGGATATTGCAGGTGAGGATTACCTTGCGGGCATCACGCGTTTGCTGGATGCTTTGATGGTATTCCTGTGCATTGCGCTGGGTGTCTGCCTGGCTTTCATAGCGCAGAGCGGCATAGAGGGTGAGATGATCCATCTTACGGGAACCATCACGGATCCCTTCACTGCGAAGTTGCCAATACAGATGTTGGCGTCGCTCATTGGTACTGCCTCATTTTCGGTGCTGTTCGGGGTGCCGCGCAAGTTTTATCTGAAATGCGGCCTGGTGGGCATGGCCGGTTGGCTGGCTTACCTTGTCAGCGTGCGGTATTTGCCACTGGGGCCTGCGGGAGGCACTTTCATCGCCGCCACCCTGGTGGCGGTTCTCTCGCACTTCTCCGCCCGCCGCTTCAAGTGTCCCAGCACAGTTTTCCTCATCTGCGGAATCTTCCCCCTGATTCCGGGCGCAGGCGTCTTCTGGAGTTCCTACTTCGTGGTTTCCACTCAGATGGAATCCGCTTTCTCCGCCGGCTTCTCAGCTGTCAAGATCACCGTCGCAATCGTCCTGGGAATAGTCCTCTCCGCCAACCTCTTCCGCACCAAGAGGCCCCGCCCCGCCGGTACTAATTGATAGTTTCTGAGCGAAATGTATGTTTTGAATAATGTGGGAGTTGACTATATTTGCATAATCACATTTCCAACAAGTAGTCTTAT
>CACWLD010000054.1 GCA_902761655.1 uncultured Bacteroidia bacterium
GCAAGGTTGTATATGGTGTCAATGTCGTATTTGTCAACTATTTCCGCAATCTGATGCGCGATGCATACGTTGGCGTATTCCGCAGGGCCGCTTTCCAGCAGGTCTCCCTTGGGTTCGGCGCCAGGAATGTATCCGGCAACCACAGTGCCGTTGGAATACTCCTTGCGGAGTTTCATAGTAAGTTCGGAACCAATCTGGCCCGTAGAGCCAATAACTAAGATATTTTTCATTTTTGCTATATAATCAAAAGCAAAAATAACTATATTTGGAAAAATATGTAAGAAATATGTACGGAAAATACCAAAAATTTTTACAGGATGAGCTCCAGGCTATAGAAAACGCAGGCCTTTACAAGCGCGAGCGCAACATTTGCTCCGCCCAGGGAGCTGAAATAACCCTTGAAGACGGCTCAAAGGCCCTCAACTTCTGCGCCAACAACTACCTTGGCCTTGCGGACTCCCCGCGCCTTATCCAGGCGGCCAAAGAGGCTATGGACAAACGCGGCTACGGTATGTCTTCCGTACGTTTCATATGCGGTACCCAGGACCTGCACAAACAGTTGGAAAAAGCCGTCTCTGACTATTTCCATACTGAGGATACCATCCTGTACGCAGCCTGCTTCGATGCCAACGGAGGCGTGTTCGAGCCGCTTTTCACCGCGCAGGACGCCATCATATCCGATTCCCTGAACCACGCCTCCATCATTGACGGCGTGCGCCTGTGCAAGGCTGTACGCTACCGCTACGCCAACGCGGATATGGCTGACCTTGAGAGTTGCCTCAAGGAAGCCCAGGCCCAGCGCTTCAGGATCATAGTGACCGACGGAGTGTTCTCAATGGACGGCAACGTGGCCCCTATGGACAAGATATGCGACCTGGCAGAGAAGTACGACGCCCTTGTGATGGTTGACGAAAGCCACTCCGCCGGAGTGGTTGGCGCAACCGGCCACGGCGTCGCCGAGCACTTCAACTGCTACGGACGCATTGACATCCACACCGGAACCCTTGGAAAGGCTTTCGGCGGCGCTGTGGGAGGATTCACCACCGGACGCAAGGAAATCATAGATATGCTCCGCCAGCGCAGCCGCCCTTACCTGTTCTCCAACTCCCTGCCTCCTATGATCGTTGCCGGAGGACTCGAGCTTTTCAAGATGATGGAGCAGAGCGACGAACTGCACGCCAGGCTTCAGCAGAACGTGGACTACTTCCGCGACAGGATGATCGCCGCCGGCTTTGACATCAAGCCCACCCAGTCCGCCATCTGTGCAGTTATGCTTTATGACGCTCCTCTGAGCCAGAAATTCGCCGCCGCAATGGCAAAGGAAGGCATCTTTGTAACCGGATTCTATTACCCTGTAGTCCCTCAGGGACAGGCCAGGATCCGCGTACAGCTTTCCGCAGCCCACAAAAAAGAACACCTCGACAAGGCTGTCGAGGCGTTCATAAAGGTTGGCAAGGAGCTTAAAGTGCTCTAAACTTATCCACGCTTATACGCTTGGGAGTGATCTTGATGATGCCCTTGACGGCGTCCAGGACCTTGTTGTCCTCAACCTGCTCTATGACGCGGTTGAACTGTTTCTCGTCCGTAAGCACGTTCTTGGCGTTCTCCTTTACAATCTCGTCAGGGACACCGCCCATTCCGTACATTGCGTACTGATACCTTACGTAGGACTCTGCAGCCTCCTGGATGTCCTTCTGCTCAATCTTGAGGCCGAGGCTGTCCATAAGGTGACCGCGCACTAGCTGCCAGCGGTAGTCCTGAAGGAATGCGGGGAACTCCTTCTCTATGGTCTCCTCGTCCACCTTATCCTTGTTCATAAGGGTGAGCCACCTCTTGAGGAACTCCTCGGGAAGAGTGAGGTTTGCCTTCTGCACCAGGTAATCCCTGATGTCCTTTGACAGTCGGTATGCGGATTCCTGCTTGTAATTGTTCTTGAGATAGTTGACAACCTCTTCCTCGAGCTCCTCGTCGGTCTTGTCCTTCTTGCTCTCGTCATACTTGCGGAGGTTGTCCTTCATTTCTTTCTTGGCCTTTTCGGTGACGGTGATGTTGTACTCGTTCACCTCGTCGTCCTTAGTAACCTCAACCTTTACCTCAGGGTTGAGCGCCAAGTCAAATACGAACTCGAAGTCCTTTCCATCCTCCCAGTCAACTTCTTTCTGGTTCTTGCCGGTGATAGGCTCGCCTACTATGTTCAGCGAGTTTTCGCGGATGAACTTGTCAAGCTGCTCTGAAATAATCTCGTTAACGGCGTCTACGAGGGCGTTAGGGCCATATACTCTCTCTACGAGGGACATTGGCACCATACCCTTGCGGAAGCCCTTGAATTCGGCCGTTTTGCGGCGTTCGTTCAGTTTCTTCTTCTTGATGGGAGCGTAGTCTTCTGCGGCTACGTTAAGTACGAGTTCTAAGTTAAGGTCGTCGATCTGGTTTTTTGTAACGTTCATAATATATCGTGTGTTTATTTTTTCCTCTTGGGATAGACCACTCTCTCGTGGTACATCTGCGCCAGGTAGGTCTTAAGTTCTTTCTTGATTGTGTTTATCTCCTTTATGGAGACGTTTGCCTCCTCCATCTGCCCCTGGCTCTGCTTGGAGGCGTAAATGTTCTCCACGAGCTCCGAATATGCCTCCGGAGTGTTCTCCTTGAGGGTCCTGGATGCGGCTTCTACGGAATCGCATAGCATAAGGATAACCTGCTCCTTGGTCTTGGGCTTCTCTCCGTGGTATGAGAACGGCAATACGTTGTCAGGGTCTCCGCCTTCCTCAATATACTTGTTGTAGAAATATGAGGTTACGGTGGTGCCGTGATGGGTGTTGATGAATTTCTTGATAATCTGCGGCAGATGGTACTGCTCCGCAAGCTCCAGGCCGTCGTCCACGTGCTTGATTATGTCCGATGCGCTTTGCAGCGGGGACAGGCCAGTATGGTATTTCTGCGCCGACTCGCTTGGCAGGATGGTCTCGTTCTCAATGAAGCAGAGAGGGTTGAGCAATTTGCCTATGTCGTGATACAGGGCGCCGGCCCTGACAAGGGCCACATTGGCTCCGATGGACCTGGCGGCGTTGTCCGCCATATTCATCACGTGGAGGCAATGCTGGAAGGTGCCGGGCGCCTTGCTTTCCAGCAAGCGCAGAAGCTTGTTGTCCGTATCGGCCAGTTCCTCCAGCCTGGACTGGGACACAAGGTTGAAGACGCGTTCGAACAGATATGTGAGCGGATAACCCGCCACTGAAAGCGCGGATCCTATGAACAGCAGGCCTATTACCCTGAGCACCTGCCCGCTGACGGCCTCCGTGAGCCTGAATCCCATATATGTCACTGCCAGCACGGCAAAGCAGATGAACGAAAGGATGAACATCTTCCATCCCTTGCCAAAGTTCTCATACAGGTGGATGGCCACCAGGCCGGCAAGGAAGAACATCACGTAAAGGATGTCTCCGTCATTTGCAAATATCAGTAGCGGAAGCAGGGATATGGAATAAATGGCCGCGGAGAACTTCTTGTCATAGAATGCCCTGAGGCTGACCGCACTGAGCGTAAACGGCACAATGTAGAACCAGCTTTGCGCCGATGCCCTTACAAGCAGCATTGGTATTGCCGCCGCAAGGCAGAAAAGCGTGAGCACAAAATACAGCTGGTTCTTTTGCTGGAACAGTCCCGGCCTTACAATGGTTATTGTCAGAAGGAGGAAAAGTACCAGCGCAAGGCCAAGGATTATGTTCCCAAGCCACATTGATATGCGCGGGCCGCTGTAACCCACGTTGGCTTCGTATTCCCTCTTATAGGAATCCAGCATCTGGGCTATCTCCGCCGTTATTATCTCTCCGTTGGATACCAGGAGGGTTCCGGACGATACGTAACCCTGTGTCTGGGATATCTCTTTCTTGTTCTCCGCCTGCAGCAGGTCCGTTGTCTGCTGGTCATAGACCAGGTTTGGAACTATCAGTTCCAGGACTCCAAGCCTGCGGAAAAGGGAATCGACGTCAAGGTTGGGATACTGTGCCATAACATCCGCCTGGAGCTTTGCCCTGGCGTCGGACTGCTTGTATATCTCTGAGATGGGGTATTTGGCAACGCGCTTTTCCTTTTGGATGTACAGCACCTCCACAGGGGAGTGCCTGTCAACCTGAACGCCCTTGTCAGATACCACGCCCTGGCCGTAAATGGAGCGCAAGTCGTTGATTATGAAATTCTTGACATTTGAAAGCGAGCCAAAAGACATACTCTGGGCATCCTTGAGACCTGTATTGACCACATCCTCCGAATAACGGTAATACGGAATAGGATAGTAGTCTGACGAGGACATCTCCTCCCTGATCTGGTCTTCCGTCTTGTATATGGGGAAGTCGAACTGGGAGATCAGGGCCTCATATTTCCAAGGCGAACCCTTCCTGTAATCAAAATTGAACTTAGCAGCCCTCGGCATAAGTAGCACGAGAACTGCCAGTAAAACTATGAAAGGAAGAAAGAATTTAAGTCTTTCCGGCAAGCTTATTTTATGCATCAATATTTGCGTAATGTGCGTTGTCTTCTATAAACTGGCGGCGTGGCGGAACATCGTCTCCCATAAGCATTGAGAATGTCCTCTCCGCCT
>CACWLD010000055.1 GCA_902761655.1 uncultured Bacteroidia bacterium
ATCCTGGCTCCCATAGGATAAGCCAGTCCCCAGTCTGCCGCCGCCTGGGCGTCCGCCTTGCGGACCTCTGGATGGTTGGCGAGTCCAAGATAGTTGTTAAGGGACCAGTTCAAGACGGGAATACCGTTGAAGGTCATGTGAGGGCCAAGCTCGCCCTCGAGCCTCGGGTACATGTAATAGCCGAAACCTTGCTCAAAGTACTGCCCTATAGGGCCGCCGGAATCTTTTTCGATCCTGTCAAAAATATCGCTGTACATACTAAAGTGTTTATATTCAGATTAATTATTAAACTATGCGTCGATGTTGGCGTAATGGGCATTCTCCTCGATAAACTGCCTTCTTGGCGGGACATCGTCACCCATGAGCATGGAGAATGTCCTTTCCGCCTCGGCGGCGTTCTCGATGGTGATCTGGCGGAGACGCCTCTTGGACGGATCCATGGTGGTGTCCCATAGCTGCTCGTCGCTCATCTCTCCAAGACCTTTGTACCTCTGGACCGTCACGCCCTTATCAGATCCCTTGCCAAGTCTGGCTGTGGCCTCGAAACGCTGCTCGTCAGTCCAGCAGTAGACCTCTTCCTTGCCCTTCTTTACAAGGTAAAGCGGAGGTGTTGCCAGATAGACATATCCGTTCTTGATAAGGTCGAACATATAGCGGAAGAAGAATGTGAGGATAAGGCAGGCAATGTGGCTTCCGTCCACATCGGCATCGGTCATTATGACCACCTTGTGATAGCGGAGCTTGCTCAGGTCCATATGCTTCTCTCCGGTCTCGTCTTCAACGGCCACTGAAACGCCAAGGGCGGTGTAGATGTTGCGGATTTCCTCGCTCTCGAAAGCCCTTCCGGCTACGGCCTTCTCTACGTTCAGGATCTTTCCCCTGAGCGGGAGGATGGCCTGGTAGCGCCTGTCGCGGCCCTGCTTTGCGGTTCCGCCTGCGGAGTCTCCCTCCACAAGGAAGATCTCGCACTTTTCAGGGTCTTTCTCAGAGCAGTCCGCAAGTTTGCCAGGCATTCCGGCGCCGGACATCACGGTCTTGCGCTGAACCATTTCGCGGGCCTTGCGGGCGGCATCACGGGCAGTGGCGGCCAGCACTACCTTCTCAACTATGAGGCGGCCTATCTTTGGCGTTTCCTCAAGGAAGA
Source organism: uncultured Bacteroidia bacterium (assembly GCA_902761655.1). Classification (GTDB taxonomy): domain Bacteria; phylum Bacteroidota; class Bacteroidia; order Bacteroidales; family UBA932; genus Cryptobacteroides. The sequence continues at coordinate 1,145 of CACWLD010000055.1, forward strand.
TGTCCATTGCCTCGGCAGTTGCCTGGGAAACCATTGAGGTAACCTCAGTGTTTCCAAGCTTTGTCTTGGTCTGGCCCTCGAACTGAGGCTCTGAAACCTTGACTGAAACCACTGCGGTGAGTCCCTCGAGGAAGTCTCCCTGCTTGAGGTCACCCTTGTATTTCTCCAGGAGTTTGTTGCGCTCAGCATAGTTCTTGAGCGCGCGGGTGAGACCCATCTTGAAACCCTGGAGATGGGTTCCTCCCTCTATGGTGTTGATATTGTTTACGTAGGAGTAGATTTTCTCGTTGTAGCCGGTGTTGTACTGCAGGGCTATGTCAATAGGGATGACCTTGTCCGTGGTAACGCAGATAGGATTCTCCGTAAGGGTGTCGGCTCCGGCGTCAAGGTATTCGATGAATTCCTGGAGACCTTTCTCGGAGAAGAACTCTTCTGAACGCGGCACGCCGTCAATCTCGTGGCGAAGGTCGGTAAGGACAATCTTTATGCCCTTGTTCAGGAACGAGAGCTCGCGGAGGCGGGCGGCAAGGGTGTCGTACTTGTACTCAGTTGTCTGGACAAAGATTGTGGGATCCGGATGGAAGGTTATGATGGTACCTGTGTCATCGCACTCCCCTATCACCTCGACTTCTGTTATTGGCTTGCCCTTGGAATACTTCTGCTGGAAGATTTTTCCCTCGCGGTGAACCTCTGCCACAAGAAGGTCAGACAGGGCGTTCACGCAGGATACACCCACTCCGTGGAGTCCTCCGGAAACCTTGTAGCTGTTCTTGCTGAACTTTCCTCCGGCGTGAAGGACTGTGAGGACCACCTCCAGGGCGGAACGCTTTTCCTTCTCGTGAAGGCCGGTAGGGATACCACGGCCGTTGTCCTGAACGCGTATTGAATTGTCTTTATTGATGGTGACGAGGATAGTGTCACAGAAGCCGGCCATGGCCTCGTCAATACTGTTGTCTACTACTTCATATACCAGATGGTGCAGACCTCTTTCGGAGATGTCTCCGATATACATTGAAGGTCTTTTCCTGACGGCCTCAAGGCCTTCGAGCACCTGGATACTGGACGCGGAATACTGTTCTTCCGCAATTTTCATCTCTTCTTTTTCTACCATTTTTTATATTGCCATAAACTGGGTAAAATTACGAAATTTCTATCAGAAATTCAAGCAAATTCCACCCGTAATAAACAACCCGTCATAGGCTCTTCCAATGTTTCTCTGTACGTTGGAATTAAGGATGTTGCTGAGCCTTGCCCATACGGAAAAGCCGTCCGAGAAATCAAAGCGGGCGTTGCATCCAAGGTCAAGGTAAGACGGTATCTTTGCATAGTTGTACCTGCCGCCAAAAGCTATTGTCCGGAAGTATGCGTCACGCTCCGTGGCGTACTCTGCGGTAACTCCTGCAAAGAGCCTGTGATTGAGGTTCACCGTGACGGATCCTCCGGCCACAAGCTTGGACGGAAGGACTCCCATAAACTGCTCCTCCGTACGGACCTTGGTATCCCTGAGTTTTGCATACGCGGAAGCGTTGAGCCTTGCGGAATTCCAAAGCAGCTTTGCCTGGAGGTATTTCTGGTCATAGTTCACATAGCTGTAGCCATTCAGGACGGAAGCGTTTTCCAGCACGCCCTCTACAAAGAAAGACTCCATTCTCCCGTTCACATAAGTTGCATATCCGCCCGCCAGTTCAGCCTGGAAATGGGATGAGCCGAAGCGGAATCCTGCGGATCCGTTGAACTTCTCCACGCTGTTGTCCATAACCGGACCTTCAAGCAGATAATATGTGGGCTTGAAGAAGTGGTTGTCTTCAATTGCCTGGCTGTATGAAGCCATAGAGTTGCCGCCGGTTGCCTTTACAAAGGCTTCTAGGTTCCTGTCTATCAGACGGTAGGAGAATTCAACATCCGGGAAAAGATATCCTGACGGCTGCTTGTAGTTCCTGAACTCTGCCCTGTCCTCCGCCTTGTTTGTAGTGTCAAAGGAGAACAGATACGCCATTTTGAGACCCACCTTGAGGTATGTGCGGTCATACTGCCAAATGGCCTGTGGAATGGCAAAAAGTTCCATTGCGCCGGTATTGAGGATCTCTCCGCCGGTGGATACATAGTTGAACCCTGCCTCTCCTCCCACACGCATTGCTTTGAAGAGCTCGTAATGTGCACCGCCACTGAGGTTTATGTCCATTTCTGACAGAAGGAAATACCTGTCGTGGTTGTGAATCTGGTCCCAGCCGTATGTGAAGCCGAAGTCTGCATTGTAATCCAGCTTGTCACCATTGTCTGAGGTGAGGCCGGCCTTTACGTCTGCGGCGTTGTATACCCTGCTCTCCACATTGTCAGAGGTGACAATTGTCCTGAAATCAGCCTTTGCAAAACCGGCTGTGCGGGAATTGTCATACATTAGGTCCAGGCCCGCCTGGTTACGGATGTCATATCCGGTAAAGGCGTCTCCCCTTATGAGGTTAAGAGTGGCGTCAGCTCCGGCGGCGGCGAAGGTATTGCCCACATACGGGCCCCAGTAACCCCTGAAATTGTCATATACTCCAAACTGGAAGTTGTTCTTGAGCTTGGGGCTGAACACTATGTCCACCTCAGGATGAAGGGTATAACCGGCACCGGCATTTATGTAAAGTATCTTCTTGGCATCGGGCCTGCTCTGCGGACGGATGTCCATAGCGTAGGGGACGAACTCGTACGCGCCCCTGTATGGATGGTCGAACACTGAATAGTCGAAGGTCAGGTCAAAGCGGCTCAGGGAATCCGGCACGCTCATTGGGAGATCCTTCTTGTGCGCCTCCATAGTCTTGCCCTCGTAGGTGTTGGTCACCACCACGGTGGGGTTGAATGTCTGGGCTTTTGCTGCAAAGCACAGGGTCAGGAAAACTGCAACGCTTATATACTTGTTCATAATCTTCTACTGATTTAGCTGGTTAAGTTTTTCCAAACGCATCCTTACGGCTTCGGTAACGTCGTCGGAGGTCTTTCCCGGAGCCGGCTTGTAGCCGTTCAGGACGCTCTCGAACGTTGCCCTTGCCTGGCGGTAGTTAT
>CACWLD010000056.1 GCA_902761655.1 uncultured Bacteroidia bacterium
ATAGTTCAGGGTGGAAGGGTCTACGTAAGTCAGTCCCTGAAGGTCCCCAATTGAGAGGAACACATCGTCATAACTCTCACGGGTGAACCATCGCACTTCATCCTGGGTTACTATGAGGTAGGATATGACAAGGGGGTTGTAGTCTATGTCCGATGCGCGGACGTTCAGTAGCCAGGCAATCTCGTCCAGGGCGGTCAGGAGCATATTGTCGCAACCCTTGGAGCGGAGGAACGCGCGCAGCCATTCTATCTTGTCTTCGCTGCTTTCCCCCACCTGGGCATCGCTGAGCTTGATTATTGGCGTGGCTGGAACGGGCGGGCGGTCAGTCCAGAGGCATTCCAGGAGATCCGGGACGCTGACTATTCGCACTTCAGTGTCTTCGTCAAAGGCGTCTTTGATTTCCTGGATGAAGGATACGTTCTGGCAGAGGCCGTCAACCGCAATGTTCACGTAATTGCGTCCGCAGAAAGCCACGCTTGACAGCCATTCCGGGATTAGCACCTGCTCCGGGATGCGGGTCTTGTGCAGGACTATTCCGGATCCTTCCAGCTGCTGCACGGCCTGGATAAAGTACCTGGTGTCCGTCCAGAGCCCAGCGTGGTCAAGCGTCACCACAATGTCCCCGGCCTCTCCGGTGAAGCCGGAAAGCCATTCCACCTGCTTCCAGCGCGGTGCCGGATACTCGCTGCTGTGCGGGTCCGATCCGCTAATTATCACTGCATCCCAACCTTTGGAGCGCATCACCTCCCTGAGCGCTTCAACTCTTTGTGCGTAATTCATATCCATACACCAAATATAATAAATTATCGGTCCTATTTTGTATTTTTGTACCCGCTTATGCTTATTGGTAATATTGATCTTGGAGACAGGCCGGTGCTTCTGGCACCAATGGAAGATGTGACCGACGCATCTTTCCGCGTTATCTGCAAAGAATACGGCGCGGATATGGTGTACACGGAATTCGTCCCTTCCGACGGCCTTATCCGGGACGCCGTCAAGGCAATTGCCAAAATGAAGACCAGCGAGCAGGAAGCCCCTATCGGAATCCAGATCTACGGGCACATACCGGAGTCAATGGTGGACGCCGCCAAGATGGCGGACAATGCCGCCAGCATTGCCGGCGGCCACGGCTGCGACCTCATTGACATAAACTTCGGCTGCCCGGTGAGCAAGATTGCAGGCAGGGGAGCGGGCTCCGGAATGATGCGCGAGCCTGACAAGATGGTAGCCATCACCAAGGCGGTGGTTGAGGCCGTAGGCAAGCCTGTCACCGTAAAGACCCGCCTGGGCTGGGACGAGGGCTCCAAGATAATAGTGGAACTTGCCGAAAGGCTGCAGGACTGCGGCATCAGCGCCCTCACCATTCACGGCCGCACACGCGCGCAGATGTACCGCGGCGAGGCGGACTGGACGCTGATAGGGAAGGTGAAGGAGAACCCGCGGATGCACATTCCCATAATTGGCAACGGAGACATAAACAGTCCGCAGAAAGCCGCGGAGTACTTTGACAGATACGGGGTTGACGGCATTATGATAGGCAGGGCATCGTTCGGGCATCCCTGGATATTCCGTGACGTCAAGCACTACCTCCGCACAGGGGAATTGCTCCCGCCAATGGGCGTCGCAGAAAGGGTGGCCCTGGCAAAGCGGCACTACGCCCTCTCCCTTGAGATGAAGGGCGTTCCAAGGGGGGTCTATGAGATGCGCAGGCACCTCTCCTGCTATTTCAAGGGCCTTCCTGATTTCAAGGAGACACGCATAAAACTGGTGACGTCAATGGATCCGCAGGAGATTTACGGCCTGCTGGACTCCGTGGCTGAGCGCTGGGGAAACGAGACTATAGAAGAAAACAACAACGTTTACGGTATTTGACTATGCACGGGCAACTGATCCTATTCCCATATTATCTATCCCTCAAGATCCGTCACGCAATGTATGACCACAACTTCCTGGTAAAATCCAGGGAGGCTGAGGTCCCAACCATCTGTATAGGCAACGTTACGGTGGGAGGTACGGGAAAGACCCCGCATACGGAAATGATCCTTGACACCCTGATGCGCACGGAAGAGTGGGGACGCCGCAACATTGCGGTGCTGTCGCGCGGCTACAAGCGCAAGAGCCGCGGCTTCAGGATCGTGGACGTGGACGGAGCTGCCCTCACCTTTGGCGATGAGCCCCTCCAGATAAAGCACAACTTCCCCTGGGCCACCGTGGCCGTGGACAAGGACCGCAACAACGGCTGCGACCTCCTTGCCCATCCGGAGAAATCCCAGGTGCGCAACTACCCGGCCGCTGAACTCGTGATCCTTGACGATGCTTTCCAGTACCGACGCCTCAAGCCAACCGTGAACATTGTGCTGGTGGACTACAACCGCCCCGTCAGCAAGGACAGGCTTATGCCTCTGGGCCGCCTTCGCGACCTTCCGGAGCGCATAGGCAAAGCCCAGATAGTGATAGTCACAAAGTGTCCCCTCTATCTTCAGGACGATGAGCGGGAGCAGTTCGCACGCGACCTCAAGATCCGCCCTGACCAGAAACTCTTCTTCACCAGCATCGACTACTCTCAGCCGGAAGCCATCTTCCCGGACAGCTGCAACGCCCGGTACATCTACTCCAACAAGGCCATCGTGTTCAGCGGCATAGCCGGCGACACCCCTCTTGTCCAGTACCTCAGCGGTACTTACAAGATAGTGAAGCGCCTGAGTTTTGGGGACCATCACAGATACAGGAACAAAGATATCCGCGCAATAGAGAACGCCATTGCCAAATGGCCCACTGCCGCCGTCATCACCACCGAGAAAGACGCCCAGAGGGTCCGCGAGGTGCGCAAGATGCCTCCGCAGCTCAAGGAAAGGCTCTTTCAGGTACCAATCAAGGTGGCCTTCCTGACCCCTGAGGACGCTGAGGATTTCCGCCGCACCCTCCTGGAGGCAATTAAAGTTGACTAAGTCAGAAAAACTAGATATATTTGCATCAAATACGGGGTATTAGCTCAGCTGGTAGAGCGATAGGTTCGCAATCTATAGGTCGGGAGTTCGAGTCTCCTATGCTCCACAGAAAAGGACAGCTTCGGCTGTCCTTTTTTTTGAAAAAATTGACAAATCTTATGAATATATTGATAAAGCTCTTAATCAAGAGATGGACTTTAATACAAAAAGTTGTATTTTAACACAACTAATCTAATAGCCATGAAAAAACTAATAGCAATTTTCGCATTTCTGTTCCTTGCGGTGGGGACCACCAGCGCCAAGGGCTTTTTGAAGAATCTTGGGAACACCTTGTTCAACAAGGCTGAGAACACCGCCAAGATAGATACAAAACAGCTCGATTATCCCATCCCATACATTCCGGTGGATAGGCGCGCCTCCATCCTGCCAAAGCACAATATCTGTTCCATCGCCCCCGCGGCAGAGTCTTCGGACTATTTCATTACCGGCAGCGGTGTCCTGCGCCTCCAGGCCTCCGGCCAGCCCTATAACGAGGTGATGACCTACACCCACGAGCTACTCTATGAGCCGAAATGGGCGGAGACTCCACTGCCTCCAGACCTGAGCGTCTATATGCCCCGCATCCGCCAGTTGCTGCTGGAGGGCAAGGCGGATGAGGTTAGCGCCCTTGTTGACGAGGCCCAGAAAAAAGCCGGCTTTGATAAGTATATGAATTTTGACACCAGGATTCTGGGTCCCGTTTCCGGACCGCGTCTGCACCAAGCCTTCACGCTCACCTTCCGCAGGCCGGAGCAGTCCAATACCCGGGACTATCTGCGTTTCCTGGACATGCAGAACGGAATGATCACGTCTATGTGGACTGATGCGCGCGGTTCTTTCCGTAACGAAAGCTTCTGCGCCTATGAC
>CACWLD010000057.1 GCA_902761655.1 uncultured Bacteroidia bacterium
GTGATGTTGCGGGCTATCTTGAATATGGCTATGGCAAGACCGGCCACATCGTCAGTATAACCCCCTGGAAGGAAGTCAGGCAAAAGGTCAATGGGCAGTATCAGATAGCCCAGGGCTCCGTAGATAATGAGCTTGTCCTTCTTTGTGATGGTTGGGCTCTGCAATGCGTAATAGAGCACCAGGGCGTAGTATACTGCCTTGGCGCCAATCTTCCTGGCGTGTCTCTTTATCTTTTTCCAGAGTTTCTCGGCATTGTAATATGCCGTATACCTTTCAAGGTCCTTGGGCGCTTTCATATCACAAAGTTATGAAATATTTATATATTTGTATGATATGAAAACCGCTGTCGTAATTCTTAACTGGAATACCAGGCAGTATCTGCAGCAATTCCTCCCCGGACTGGTAGAGAGCGTCAGGGGGATGGATGCGGAAGTGGTAGTGGCGGACAACGCCTCTGAGGACGGCTCCTTGGACCTGGTCCGGGAACTGTTCCCTGACGTGCGCCGCATTTCGCTGGACAGGAATTACGGCTTTACGGGAGGCTACAACCGCGCCCTGGCGCAGGTGGAGGCGGAGTATTTCGTACTGATAAACTCTGACATCGAGGTAGATAAAGGCTGGCTGGGCCCGCTGGAGCAGTGGATGGACAGCCATCCGGAATGCGGCGCCTGCGGCCCCAAGCTGCTGTCGTATTACCAGAGGGACAGGTTCGAGTACGCCGGGGCCGCAGGCGGCCTTATGGACCGCTGGGGCTACACCTATTGCAGGGGCAGGATAATGGGCAGGACCGCGCAGGACAAGGGACAGTATGACTCCCCCGCCAGCGTGATGTGGGTCACCGGCGCCTGCCTTATGGTACGAAGCAGCCTGTGGAAGAAGTTGGGTGGCCTGGATGACAGGTTCTTCGCCCATATGGAAGAGATTGATTTCTGCTGGAGGCTCCAGCTGCAGGGGTACAAGGTGCAGGTAGTGCCGCAGAGCGTGGTTTACCACCTGGGAGGCGGCACGCTGCCGCAGAACTCCCCCTGGAAGCTCAAGCTGAACTACCGCAACAACCTGCTTATGCTGGACAACAACCTGGCGCTGTGCAAAGGCAAGGCAAGGGCCGCGGCGGTTATACGCTGGAGGCTTTTCCTGGACCGCTGCTCGCAGTTTGTGTACAGGATAAAGGGGCAGAAGGATTATGTGAAGGCGGTGGATGAGGCGCACCAGGAGTTCAGGCTGCTGCGCAAGCCTGCTGACGGGCGCTCCGGGCGCTGTCGCATAGACGGCCTTTCGGGCAGGATAATGTTCGTTGAATATTTAAAGAAAAACATATGAAAATTGTGATCGTAGGCGCAGGAGAGGTTGGTTCCCACCTGGCCAAGATGCTTGCCAGCGAAGGCAGCGAGATAACAGTCATCGACAATGACGCACAACGCCTTGCAAAGGTGCTGACAGTTGCGGACGTCGCTACCGTACAGGGCAGCCCCACATCCATCAACGTGCTCAGGGAAGCCGGAGTGGGAATGGCGGATCTGTTCGTTTCCGTCTATCCGTACACCACCCAGGAGGTGAACATCGTGAGCGCCATCCTGGCAAAGAACCTTGGTGCCAAGAAGGTAACCGTGCGCATCAACGACGAGGAATACCTCAACGCGGAGAACAAGGTCCTCTTCAAGGAAATGGGCATAGAACTTATGTTCTATCCGGAGAAGATTGCCGCTGACGAGATTGTTGACCAGCTCAGGCATTCCGCCGGATCGGAATCCCTTGATTTCGCCCACGGAAAGCTGCAGATTGCCGTTTTCCGTATGGAGGAGGACTCCCCTCTGATGGATATGACCCTTGCGGAATTCGCCGCAATGGCCCAGGAGAACGACGTCCAGTTCCGCGCCATCGCCATCACCAGGAACGAGCGCACCATCATACCAAAGTTCGACACCAAGTTTATGTACCACGACCTGGTCTTCACAATTGCCAAGCGCGAGGGCATCGCTCCCCTTATGAAGTACTTCGGCTGCCGCAAGGTGGATATTGACAAGGTGATGGTTTACGGCGGATCGGAGATTGGAGAACTGCTTGCCAAGGCCCTCCACGGCAAGATGTCGGTGGTAAAAATCATTGACAAGGACAAGGACCGCTGCATAGAGATGTCTGAGAACCTCCCTGAGAGCATCCTGGTATCCAACGGTGACGGGCGCAACCCGGACTTCCTCATAGACGAATCCATCAAGGACTACGATGCCTTTGTGGCAGTCACTGAAAGCGACGAGACCAACATCCTCAGCTGCGTAATTGCAAGGAAACTTGGCATAAGCAGGACAGTAGCGGAGGTGGAGAACATAGAGTACATCCACCTTGCGGAAGAGATGGGCGTGGACACCGTGATCAACAAGAAACTCATCACCGCGGGCCGCATTTTCAAGTTCACCCTCAGCGGCAAGGCCCGCTTCGTGAAATATATGGGAGGAACTGACGCTGAGATCCTGGAATACACGGTAACCCCCGGCAGTCCCATCACCCGCAAGCCCCTCAAGGAACTCAACTTCCCGGCCAATGCCATCATTGGCGGCGTAATCCGCGGAAGCGAGTCAATGATTGCGGTTGGAGACACCCACATAGAGGCTTACGACCGCGTGGCTGTGTTCGCACTTCCGGAATCAGTAGCGGAGGTTGACAAGTTCTTCAGGGCATAGCCCTGCATTGTCCTGCCACTTTGTCATATAATGCCGGATGGCAGATTCTTTGATGAACTGCTATCCGGATTAATTTGAAAACTTCATCAATTATGGCCAATAACGAAGAGAAAACAGAAGAGAAAGCAGTGAAGAAAGCCCAGAACGCGGCTCAGAAGAAACTCAAAGCCCTGGAAGAGGAACTCAAGAAGACTCAGGAAGAACTGGAAAAGGCCAAGGAAGACCTTGGCAAATCCAAGGACGACAGCCTGAAGCTCCTGGCGGAGTTCGAGACTTTCAGGCGCCGCAGCGCGGAAGACAGGCTCAACCTGATAGGCACGGCATCGGCCGATGTTATAAAAGGTCTCCTCCCCGTCCTGGACGATTGCGAAAGGGCAATTAAGATGCTCGAGAGCTCGTCGGACGAAGCCGCAAAGGAAGGCACATCGCTCATTTACAACAAGCTGATGGCTTACCTCAAAGGCAAGGGACTGGAGGTTATAGATGCCAAGGGAAAGGATTTTGACACTGATTTCCACGAGGCCGTTTCCCAGTTCCCCGCTCCGGAAGAGAAGGACAAGGGGAAGGTCCTGGACGTTGTCCAGACAGGCTATACCCTGGGCGGCAAGGTCATAAGATATGCTAAAGTTGTAGTTGGAGCATAAACAATGGCAGACAAAAGAGATTACTACGAGGTCCTTGGAATAACCAAGCAGGCCTCGGCAGACGAAATAAAGAGCGCGTACCGCAAGGCCGCCATCAAATGGCACCCTGACAAATGGGTCGACGGCACGGAGCAGGAAAAGAAGACCGCGGAGGACAAATTCAAGGAGGCCTCCGAGGCCTATTCCGTCCTGAGCGACCCTGACAAGAGGGCCAAGTACGACCAGTTCGGATTCGCGGGCGTTGACGGAGCGGGCGGAGGCTTTGACTTCAGCCAGGGCTTCGGCAACCTCAACGACATCCTGAACAACCTGTTCGGAGGAGCCTTCGGCGGATTCGGAGGCTTCAGCGGCTT
>CACWLD010000058.1:0-4925 GCA_902761655.1 uncultured Bacteroidia bacterium
CAGCCGCGAGGAAGCTTACGACACCGTGCAGCCTATAGCAATGAAAGCCTGGAGCGAGGGTCTGGACTACTCCACCCTTCTGCAGGAAAGCCCCAAGGTAATGGGACTGTTGTCAAAAGAGGAATTGGACTCCTGCTTCACTCTGGACTACTACTTCAAGAACGTAGACTATATTTTTGACCGGGTCGGAATAAAATAGTTTAAAAAATATTTGCATTATAATTTTTGTTTCCTATATTTGCTAACAGATATGAGAACAAACGGTGCATACTTCTGGTGGTGGCGACTGACTGATTAAAATCGGACAGCAACCCATCGTATGTGTACATCAGTGAAAAGATTATTATAATTATTAACATAGAGGCTGTCCGACAAGACAGCCTTTTTTTGTATTACCTTTTAAATTTTAAGTAAAATGAAACAGAAGAAATTCATTCTCCCGGAGAGCGAGATCCCAACAGCATGGTTCAACATCCAGGCCATTATGCCCAACAAGCCGCTCCCTATCCTTCATCCGGGAACGCGTCAGCCCCTCAAGGCAGAAGATCTGTATCCTATCTTCTGCGAGGAATGTTCAAATCAGGAGCTCGACACTACACACGAGTGGATTCCTATTCCTGAAGAAGTACGCCAGCAGTACGCCGCCTACAGGTGTACCCCGCTCGTAAGGGCTTACGACCTTGAGGAGGCACTCGGCACCCCTGCCCACATCTACTTCAAGAACGAGAGCGTGTCCCCCGCCGGATCCCACAAGCTGAATTCGGCCCTCGCCCAAGCTTACTATGCAAAAAAACAAGGTATAACCAACATAACAACCGAGACCGGAGCCGGCCAGTGGGGCGGCGCCCTTTCCTATGCGGCAAAGAAGTTCGGCATTGACTGCGCAGTTTATATGGTAAAGGCCAGCTACAACCAGAAGCCTTACAGGCGCTCTATTATGCAGTGCTTTGACGCAGCCATCACCCCTTCCCCTTCAATGTCAACCCGCGCCGGAAAGGACATCCTTACCATCAACCCCAACGACCAGGGTTCACTTGGAACAGCCATCTCAGAGGCCATCGAGCTTGCAGTTTCAACACCTAACTGCAAATACACCCTCGGTTCTGTACTGAACCACGTTTGCCTGCACCAGACCGTTATCGGCCTTGAGGCAGAAAAGCAGATGGAACTTGCAGGAGAATATCCTGACATCGTTATCGCCTGCTTCGGAGGCGGCTCCAACTTCAGCGGAATCGCATATCCGTTTATGAGGCACAACATCCAGGACGGCAGGAAGACCCGCTTCATTGCAGCCGAGCCTTCTTCCTGCCCTAAGCTCACCCGCGGTAAGTTCGAGTATGACTTTGGTGACGAGGCCGGACTCACTCCGCTCCTCCCTATGTACACCATTGGCCACACCTTCAAGCCAGCTACAATCCACGCTGGAGGTCTCCGTTACCACGGTGCCGGCGTCATTATGTCACAGCTTATGAAGGACGGCTTTATGGAGGCAATCGACCTTGACCAGACCGAGACCTTCAAGGCAGGTGTGCTCTTCGCAAGGACAGAGGGTATCATCCCCGCACCTGAATCCTGCCACGCAATTGCCGCCACAATCAGGGAGGCCCTCAAGTGCAAGGAGACCGGAGAGAAGCACGGATTCGTAGATATGAGCGCATATGATTCATACTTCTCCGGCGAGATGACAAACTACGTCCTCACTGACGAGGAGCTTGCAAAGTATCAGGCCAGCGCCGACGCCCTGAATCAGTAACTCATTAAATATGAAGCGAATACTAACAGTATTGTTAGCTGCGGTACTGTTCTGCCTGCCCCGCGTTGCCGGGGCTGCAGAACAGTTCGTCAGCTTTAGCAAAGGTCTCAAGCCCGGCCTTGTGAGGCTTGACCCAGACGAGTGGCCGGGCGTAAAGCTGGCCGCGCAGAACCTGGCTTCGGACTATGCAAAAGTGTGCGGGAAGGAGCTTCCCGTCCTGGAAAGCGGCTTCGGCAAAATCAAGAAGACGGACATTTGCATAGGCACGCTGGGGCACAGCGGCATTGAAAAGCTGCTTACGCCGGCGCAGATAGCCGCCCTTGACGGCGCAAGGGAGAAGTATCTCCTGATTGCCTCAAAAGACCGCATAGTCATTGCCGGAAGCGACAAGCGCGGCACCACCTACGGCATATACACCCTCTGCGAGCAGATGGGCGTATCGCCTTGGTACTGGTGGGCTGACGTGCCTGTACAGCACCAGGACAAGGTGTGCATAATCCCGGGTGAGTACACGGACGGAGAGCCCGCCGTGGAATACCGCGGGATCTTTTTGAATGACGAGGCCCCCTGCCTCACCGGCTGGGTGAACGAGAACTACGGCGGCTACAACAGCCAGTTCTATGTGAAGGTATTCGAACTGCTGCTCCGCCTCAAAGGCAACTTCCTCTGGCCCGCAATGTGGGACGCCGCTTTCTATGACGACGACCCTCTCAACTCATATTATGCTGATATGATGGGCATAGTGATGGGCACTTCCCATCACGAGCCCTGTGCCCGCGCGCAGAAGGAATGGCACCGCTACGGCACCGGCCCCTGGGACTATTCCAAGAACAAGGATGTCCTGGACGGTTTCTGGCGTGCCGGAATAGAGCGTATGTCCAAGACTGAGGACATTGTGACCATTGGAATGCGCGGCGACGGCGATGAGCCTATGACCGAAGGCGAGAACATCGAGCTGCTCCAGAACATCATCGCCGAGCAGCGCAGCATCATCAGCCAGGTCACTGGCAAGCCTGCCTCCGCTACACCCCAGGTCTGGGCCCTGTACAAGGAGGTCCAGAGCTATTATGACAAGGGTATGACCGTCCCTGATGACGTCACCCTTATGATCTGTGACGACAACTGGGGCAACGTGCGCTGGTTCCCCACAGAGCAGCGCCAGGGCGGATACGGCATATACTATCACTTCGATTACGTGGGCGGTCCAAGAAACGTCAAGTGGATCAATACCAACGATATGCACAAGGTCCACGACCAGATGCAGAAATGCTACAATTCAGGCATTCGCAAGATATGGCTGGTGAACGTGGGAGACCTCAAGCCTATGGAATACCCCATCCAGTTCTTCCTTGACCTGGCCTGGAATCCAGACCGCGAGGTTATGGAGCACACGACGGAATTCGCCCGCAAGACCTTCCACGCCTATGAGGACGAAATCGCCTACATTATGGACACCTACGGCCTCTATGCCCACATCCGTACCCCGGAGATGCTCAAGGCTGAGACCTACAACGTGCAGCAGTGGTCCTCGATAGTCCAGCTCTGGCGCAACCTGCGCGAGCGCGCCCTTGCCGTCAAGGAAAAACTCCCCCAGGAGTATCACGATGCGTACGACCAGCTTGTCCTATATGAGGTGGATGCCTTCTGCAACCTGCACGAAATGCGTATGGCGGAGTTCAACAACGACCAGGAAGGGGTGAACAAGTACTTCGCCCGTGACCTGGAACTCAGGGATTACTACAACAAGGTGATTGCCGGCGGCAAATGGAACCATATGATGGACCAGAACCACATCAGCTACACCTACTGGCAGCAGCCTGAAAAAGACGAGGTTCCCGTTGCAAAGGAGCACCGGATGGTGTTTGACGGGCGCTAGGACCTGTTGTTCACAATCTCACAGACCTCTTCCGGATCATCGGTCAGGAAGAGGTTTATCTGTCTGTACTTACCCCGGTCGCAAAGGTCTTTCATAAACGGATAGACCGGTATCTCTTCAGTGTAGAACTTGGAATCCAGGAATATCATTGGTCCCACCTCTCCGTCCTCGTCATAATGGAGCTTGGCAGCGTTCTGGAATATTTCCTGGAGGGTTCCAGCTGAGCCGGGTGAAATGATCAGGGCTCCCTGGGCTATGCTCAGGATCATATCTTCCCGCACGCTGTTAGTGAAGAATTTTGCTATGTGGGTGGCAAACGGGGTTGAAGGCTCGTGACCGTAGAACCAGGTGGGGATAGAAAGGCTCTTGTATTGGTCCTGGGGGTATTTTGCAATGACCTCGAAGGCGCTCTTGACCCAGAGGGAGGTGTCCTCCTCCCCTGCTTCTATGAGCATTGAAAGGGCATCGTCCAGCTCGGCCGTGTGCCTTCCGGCCATCCACGCACCCAGGTGCGTGGCCTCCATTGCACCGGGGCCTCCGCCGGAGATCATCAGCTTTCCTTTCTCGGTGAGTCTCTTGCTGATGAGGGCTATCTTGCGGTATCCTTCGTCCTTGCGTTTAAGGCCGTGGCCTCCCATTATTCCAACTACGTTCTTGGGGTCGTAGCTGTGGAGGAAGTTCATCAGTTCGTCATAGATGGTGTGGTCGTGAAGGGTGCGGGCAAGCATTATGCGGATGTCGTCGCACATCTCTCCCTGGGCCCTGTACTCTTTGTATACCCTATGGTCAAAACAGCGCTTGAAACTGGTGGTGTCTTCGGTTGTGAAGCCTTCGTAGAGTGTCTGGGCATTGTACAGGTCAGGCACGAATGCGTGATACGCCTGCCCCATCCTTGGCAGAACCAGGCAGTCCTGAAGGAGCCTGTACTGCTGCGGCAGCAGTTCGCATCCAAAGAAGCAGCAGTCTACGAATGTGTGGTTAAGGGCATACTGCTGCGCCTTGGGTTCTGTAAAGTCTATATACTGGAATGCATAGTGCCCCACCAGCCCGGTATTCTCCTCCGGCTCCGGCAACGCCTCTACGCAATTTATCTGAACATACGGGTATGATTTCATCTACAGCGTCACGTGTGGTTATCTCCCGTAAAGATACAAAGTTTTTACTCACCTTCAACCTCCCCCTCCACCGCGTCAGGGCCGGGACTCCGCTGACGGCGGCGAATGGCAAGTCCAGCAGTCGCGTGCTCGACGGCTAACTGCTTCGCAGTTGCTATACCCCCCTCCGGCTATGCCGGTG
>CACWLD010000058.1:4948-7703 GCA_902761655.1 uncultured Bacteroidia bacterium
GCTTCGCAGTTGCTATACCCCCCTCCGGCTATGCCGGTGTCCCCCAAGGGGGAATGCGTCCTCCACTACGTTCCGTACGGTGCCTTCCGGTCGTCGCATTGCTCCTCCCCTACGGCACGGCGCCCGATGGCGCCTTCACACGCCGTCGTGCGGAGCAACGCACGCTCCCTGGAGGGGACTTGCTCTTTCATTCACCGCCTATTCGCTCCATCCCGGCCCTGGCGCGGCGGGAGGAAGAATGAAAGTGCGCCCCACGTCCCTAAATCCGGGACGTCAGGCGCATTTTACCCCCTTTTTCGCTCCCCACGTCCCTCTTTCCCGGACGTCAAGCGCACTTTGGGTCATAGAATTTAGGAGGCGATGGGAAAAGCGGAAGGAACGCGGGAGGGGGTGGAAAGTGATTTGGGCGGAGCCTCTTGTTATTACACTTTTCACCCCCTCCCGCGGACTGGAGCGTCTCATTGGGTTTAGATCCTTCGCTATCGCTCAGGATGAAAGAAAAAGACTCAGGGGAACGGAAGGGGGAGCGAAGGAAATTAGCGTAAAATTTAACGAAAATAGTTGCGTAGTTAATTTTTTTAGTTACCTTTGTGTCAAAGAGACGGTATTATGAAAAGGTTAACAAAGAAAGAAGAAGTGATAATGGAGCACTTCTGGGCACACGGACCGCTGTTTGTCAGGGAGTTACGTGAACTGTACCCGGAGCCCAAACCACATTTCAGCACCCTGTCCACACAGGTGCGCACACTGCAGGAAGAAGGATTCATAGGCCATAAGGAATATGGACCAACCTATCAGTACTTTGCAAAAATCTCAAGGGAAGAGTACAAGCAGCGCTCACTGATAGGTCTCATAGACAAGTACTTTGACAACTCCTACATAAATGCGGTATCCGCACTTGTCAAAGAAGAAAAGATCACGGTAGAGCAGCTTAAGGAATTGATTGACCTGGTAGAAAACAAAAAGGAGAAATGATACGGTTCATTACATACGAAGGCAAGGCAGCCTTAGTGCTGCTTGCCTTCTACCTATTCTTCCGTTTCCTTCTTAAGAAAGAAACCTTCCACCGCTTCAACAGGATGGTGCTGGTTGGATCAGCCTTGCTGTCCTTCATTCTTCCATTGTGCATTATCACCATCAAGAAGCCAATGGAAGAGCCTTTAGGAGATGTCCTCTCCCCTTTCATAATCGGGAACGCAAGTGCAGAAGCCGCTGTGGAAGCGCCAGGTACACCTTGGTGGCACATAGCACTTATCTGCCTGTATTGGGCAGGAGCTGCATTTGTACTGGTTCGCCTGATTCTTTCCATCCTCTCCATATATAAGATTATCCGCCAGGGAAAAACCGTCAGCGAGGAAGACGGCTGCAAGATAATTGTCACGGACAGGGACATCGATCCTTTCAGCTGGATGAAGTACATAGTCCTTTCCCGCAACGATATGGAGAATAACTCCGTTCCGGTTATCGCCCACGAAATGGCCCACGTGAAATACCTCCATTCCATTGAAGTGCTCATCGTGGACATCTTCTCTATCTTCCAGTGGTTCAATCCCGCAATGTGGATGCTCCGCAGCGATTTGAAAGAAATCCACGAATACGAAGCGGACGATGCGGTCCTCAGCAATGGAATAAACCTCAAAGATTATCAGTACCTGTTAATAAGAAAAGCTGTCGGCAAGAGCGGCTACTCAGTTGCCAACAGCTTTAATCACAGTATCCTTAAAAATCGTATTACTATGATGTCAAAGTCAAAATCCCCTCTTTCGAGAAGTTTGCGGGCGCTGTACGCGCTTCCGCTTATCTGCCTGTGCCTTGCACTGCAGGCCCAGACGGTAATTGTTCCTAACGAACAGAACAAAGATACAAATAAACCCAAAATAAGTGTACGCTCTTCTGATGGTACTACTCCCCTCTACATCATATTGGAATCGGGACAGGAGAGAGAGATTTCCTCAGAGGAATTCTCCCAGATCGAACCCGGAAGAATCAAGAGCATGGAAATACTTAAAGACCAGCGAGCCATAGATCAATATGGTCCCAAAGCTGCAAATGGCGTGGTCAAGATCACGATGAAACTGCCAGATGAAATTGACGAAGAGGTAGTAGTTGTGCGCAAGGAAGCGGTACCTATTACAGGCCGGTATGACGCTGTTGCGAGCAAGCCTTTGATCTTGATGAAGCAGATTACCGGAAATGAAGTGGTTCTTTCCGATGAAGAATATGATAAGATAGACCGTAGCCGTATTAATTCCGTCGAAGTCCTTGGAGACCAGGCCTCGATCAAGAAGTACACGGATTTATACGGAGAGAAGGCAGCTGGAGGCGTTGTCCTCATCACTATGAAAAGGCCCCAGGAACTGGATGAAGTTGTGGTTGTGAGCTTCAAGGACCAGAACGATGAACCAGACAAATTCTATCTGGTCTATCCCGAAACGATGCCAAGATTCCAGGGAGGCGATATGAGTACCTTTACTCAATGGCTCGCTCGCAGGATTACTCATCCCTGCAACCATTCCGGCACGGTCAAGGTTGGCTTTGAGGTTGGCACCGACGGCTCCGTATCGGACGTTAAGATTATGGAGAGCGTCTGCGAGGAGATTGACGCTGCCGTACTTTCTGTGGTCTCCCAATCTCCCAAGTGGGAGCCTGCCACCGATGGCGGACGCCCGGTAGCTCAATACCTCACCATCCCCATAGTTTTCCGCAAAGACACAAAATCCAGATAGTTTGTCAGGGTTTCCAGAGGTGGTACCTT
>CACWLD010000059.1 GCA_902761655.1 uncultured Bacteroidia bacterium
CCTGTATGCCCGGTTCCAATGCAAAGGCCGCATGGCTTTACATTCCTTCTGTAGATGGACCTAATTACAACGTTATCCACAACTCCAGCTATAACCTTCCGGACCGTATCATGGCATCCGTAAGTTATACGGACGCAGCGCGCAACCATTGGAGCCTCATATATGAGGGACTCCGTTACTCCGGTAACAGCTACATCTATTCCAATGACCTGAACGGTGACGGCAATGCCTATGACCTTATCTATATCCCCAAGGACGATTCAGAGATCCGCTTTGCCAGCGCTGACGATGCCGACAGGTATTGGGCATTCGCTGCACAGGACAAGTACCTGACTGCCCACAAGGGACAGTATGCAGAGGCATACGCAGTAAACCAGCCTTTCCGCCATGTATTCGACTTCCGCTTCGCACACGACTTCGTAGTGAAGGTCGGCAGTACCACCAACACTCTCCAGCTCAGCCTTGACGTACAGAACGTAGGCAACCTGTTCAACTCTACATGGGGTGTGACCAAGAACTGGAATCCTTCCATCCCTACCGACAGGGACAACGGCTATGCCAAGATCCTCAAGTACGAGCGTACAGATCCGGACGGAGTCCCTGTATTCTCAACTACTGTTCCCAAGGGCGTAAGCACATGGGATTACAGCCATACTCTCGCCAACTGCTGGTATATGCAGATCGGTATCAAATATATGTTTAACTAGTTAACCGGACATGACCATGAAACTCAGATATATCATAACTTCATTCATAGCAGCCATCGCTATCCTGGCCGGCTGTACCCCGGAGTTGGTACCCGTTTCATCCCTTGACGGCCTGGAGGTGTCCAATGACTTTTTCTCCCTGACTGCGGACGAAGGTTCGACAGTCACCATCACTGTTACAGGAGACGAGCCCTGGACCATCAACACCAATGCTGACTGGCTTGTTGCCGAGCCTTCTTCGGGCAGTGCCGGACAAACCGTAAACGTTACCTTCAAATCTTTGTCAGAGGCTTCCGCAACGAGGAAAGCAGAGGTAAAGATTACAATGGGCGCCAAGACCAAGATCCTGAACGTACAGCAGTTTGCAGTTCAGGGAGAACCTGAGTACCTGACAGTCAAAGAGGCTTTGGACCTTATCTATTCTGATTCCTATTCAGGTGGCTATGTATATGTTACAGGTATTGTTTGCAAGATTGTAGAAATCAGCACGCAATACGGAAACGCAACATATTTCCTCTCCGATGACGGAACCTACAAGGATGGTTCATGGCTTGAGGTTTACAGGGGCAAATGGATCAACGGCGAGAATTTCACCGAAGGCGACGAATTTGCCGTAGGCGACGAACTTACTATCTACGGATCTCTCGTACTGTACAACGGTGTAACTCCTGAGACCAATCAAGGTGCATGTGAGGTGGTTTCCATCAAGAAGTCACTCATTGACGTAGAGCCTTTCACCTTCGAGCAGCTCCCTTATACCGACACTACTTTCAATATGGTTGTAAGCGCCAAGGAGAGTCCGCTTCTTGTTTCCACCGATGCAGACTGGCTCAAGGTTGTCGATATCAATGCTGACGGAAGTTATAGGATCGAGGCATCCGAGAATCCCCGTACCGGCAAACGTACAGCTTCCATTTCTGTCAAGGGCCCTACCGCTCTCAAGAGCGTAGAGGTGGTTCAGGCAGGTGCGCCTTCTTCAGGTTCTTCCATAACAGAGGTTATCGCCGCTGCAGACAATGACCAGGTAAAGACCCTTCCTACCACACTTGTAGTGGCTCTTACCTCCAACGGCGCAGTCCTTTCAGATGGGCAGAATGCAGTATTCGCATACGGAAACGATGCCGCCAAACTCAAAATCGGAGACGGAGTGAGCATCTCGGCTACAAAGACTACTTACAACGGTGTACCTGAACTCAAGGATTTCGGTGCCGCAGATATCTTCGTGGACAGCGAGGGCAATGCGGTATCTTATCCTGAGGCAAAGGACATCACCGCCCAGGTAGAAACCTATTCCGCTTCAAACGCAGCGTTTGTCAAGCTCAGCGGAACCCTCCATGTATCTTCGGACGGCAAGTACTACAATATGGATCTTGACGGTATCGATCCTGCAGTAAGGCAGGGAAGTATCTATTATCCTGCCGAGAGCCTGAATGCCAAGAGCTTTGACGGCAAGAAGATAACCGTTACAGGTTACTTCAACGGAATCAGCGGCAAGGGCAAGTTCGTCAACATTATCGCAACCAAGATTGCAGAGTATGTGGACAACCCCAAGGGAACCCTCAAGAATCCTTATGAGGCTACAGAACTTGCAGGCCTTATCAAGGCTGGCAACATTCCTGAAGGAAAAGTATATGTACGCGGTATAATCAACAAGATCGACAACATCAACCTTGATAAGAAGAACGCCCAGTACTGGCTCTCTACCGATGGAACAACTGCTGACTTCGAGGCTTACCGCAGCTACTACTACGGCGGTGCTGACTGGACTGCTGAAAATCAGAATGCCATCAAGGTTGGTGACGAGGTTGTCCTTTACGGTGAGCCTACTTACTATGCTCAGAACGACGTTGCTGAGTTCAAGCAGGGCAACTACCTGGTAACCATCAACGGAAAGGCCCTTCCTGAAGGTGACGGAACCGCAGCTTCCCCTTACAATGTGACCAGGCTTGCCGAGATGATCCTTGCAGGCGAGGCCCCTTCAGGCGAGGTCTATGCAAAGGGTATCATTTCCCAGATTGACAATGTCAACCTAGGTTATGGAAATGCGCAGTATTGGATTTCCGATGACGGAAGCAAACTCTTCCAGATGGAGATTTACCGCGGCTTCTGGTTCAATGGTGACAAATTCACCTCTGAGGATCAGATTGCTCTTGGCGACGAAGTGGTAGTATATGGTAAAGTAAAGCTTGTTTCCGCCATACACAAAGACAAGTATGATTATAAGCTGAGCCACAAATATCGGCAGGATCAGCTGCGGCTGTTCTATGGTAAAGTGTTCATTTTTCTTTTCGTTGGTGTTCATTATC
>CACWLD010000060.1 GCA_902761655.1 uncultured Bacteroidia bacterium
GATAGGGTACAGATACATCTTAGGCTCGAATACCCTTGTCTGGGCAACCTTGCGGCTGATGGTTCCGTCCTGGGCAACGTCAATTCCGTAGATAGGACGGCTCAGGGCCTTCTCAGCTACGTTCCAGCGCTTCACGTCCCAGAACCTCTGCTCCTCGAAGCAGAACTCCACGGTGCGCTCCTTGCGGATGAAGTTGCGCATTGCGTCCTTGGTCTTGAGGTCCGCCCTGTCGGCTACGTTGCCGGTGATGCCGGCGCGGTGGCGCACCTGGTCCAGGAGGTCGCATACCTCTGCGGTAGGTCCCTCGATCTCGTTCAGGATCTCGGCCTTGTTGAGAAGGATCTCGGCATAACGCATTATGGCGAAAATACGCCTTACGCTTCCCACGTGGTTGTTGTTGATGATGGTCTCGGGGATGTACTTGCGGAGGTAGTATCCGGTAGGAGTGGCGTCTGCGTTACCTGCAGGGTTGTCCTTCATACCTGGCCTTACATCGATAGGGCCTACGTTGTTGCCCCACTGAACTCCCTGATAGAGGATGGCTGCGGCAAGACGAGGGTCGCGGTTTTCCCACATAGTCTGGTCTGTGTAGCCGCTTTCAGGGTTGATGGTGGGCTTGCCGCTGATGCCGTAGACAGGAGCTCCGGTCTCGTCGTACTCGGCGAACGGAGATGAACCGTCAATCATATCGAACATATCCACAAGGTTCTGGCTCGGGCACATTCCGCCACGTCCTCCGTCGCCTACGGGAACGTCGTTGGAAACAGCACTCCAGGAGCTTGTTCCGGCATTGCGGTAGATGATGGTCTCTGTATTGGAGTTCTCATACGGGGTGAACAGCCATACATTGGTGAGCTTCTGGACGTTGGTCACACCATTGCTGAAAAGGCTGTAGATGGAACCGTACTTGGTTATGAAATCGTTGGTAGCGGCCAGGGCCTGCTCCCAGGTGACTCCTGATTCTGCACTGAAGCGGGGGCTTGCCATATAGAGCATTATGCGGCTCTTGAGGGCAGAAACGGTAGGTTTGATGATACGGCTGGTATAAGTGGAATTCCTGCGCTCGTAAGAAGCATTGAAAGCCATTACATCGGGCTCGGCAATTGCTAGCTCATTAAGGATGTAATCTATGAATTCCTTTGTGGACGGACGGGTTGTATGTCCGCTGATGAGATCTCCCTCAGGATCCAGAGGATCGTTGATGATGGGGACGGGCCCATAGCGGAGGAACATCTGCCAGTAAGCATATGCGCGGAAATAATGGGCTTCCGCCTTATACTGTGCCTTGTAAGTCTGGTAAAGGGCGTCAGTAAGGTCCGCAGCCTTGGGAACCGAGTCGATTCTCTTGAGGGTGGTGTTGCACTTGCGGATTGCTTCGTAGCAGTTGTCCCAAACATCGACAAGCTCTGCAGCTCCGGCATCAGAGTAGTAATTGCCAATGTTGAAACTGCGGCGTGCTCCACCTGTGCCGAAACTGGTCTCGCCAAGGTCCGTGGCAGCGTCAAGCCAAGAGCTGCTGATGCGTGCGAATCCGTTGGTAATATAACTATAGGTATTCCAATGGTAGTATTCCATAAGGGCCCAGTTGCTGAATACCTGCTCTTCGGTCAGCTGGTTACTTGGCTCCTTGTCAAGGAAGTTACCGAACATCTTCTCACATGAAGAAAGGGTAAATGTCATACCCAGGGCCACGAGGGCGTATTTCTTCATATCTTCTAGAAATTAATGTTAACGCCGGCGTTGAATGTGCTCATAAGAGGATAACGGTTGGATCCGTTGCTCTCAGGATCTACGAAGTGTCCGCCGAGCCTGTCCCAGGTAACAAGGTTGCTACCGTTCACATATACGCGGCAACTGCTCAGACCCATCTTCTTGGATATTGCGGAAGGGATGGTGTAGCTTACCTCCACGTTCTTCAGACGGAGGAATGAACCGTCCTTGAGGAAGAAGGAGTTAAGCTGCTGGTTGTGGTTGCCGTAAGTGTCGTAGTGGAGCAGAGGATACTTGGCGTTGGCCAGGTTCTCGGCCTCGCTCTTGGCAGGGTTCCACCTGTCAAGGTGATGCTCCTTAACCTTACCTCCGTTTACGAATGCGAACATAGCCTCTGCATCGTAATAACGGCTTACGTGGTTCACGGCCTGGAACATTGCGCTGAAGCTCCAGTTCTTCCAGGATCCGCCCAGGGTGAGGGCGTAGGTGTTCTCAGGAACTGAGCTGTAACCGATTGCGGTTACGTCGTTCTCGTCGATGAAGCCGTCACTGTTCATATCCTTGTACTTGAGGTCTCCCACCTTTACCTGGTCCGTGAAACGTGATACAGGCAGGTTGCCTCCGTCAAGGTCCTTCTGGGTGATGAAGCCCTCGCTCACGAGTCCGAAGTACTGGCCGATCTGGTGGCCCTCCTCCTTGCGGTAAGGGGTCATCCACTGAGGCTCGTCCTTGAAGATGACTTCATTGCGGGCGTGAGAGAAGGTGAAGCGTGCGTAGTAGTAAAAGTCTTGGCCTACGCGGTTGTTGTACATAAGCTCGAACTCGTATCCGGCGTTCTTGGTCTTTCCAAGGTTACCGGCTGCGATGGTAACGCCTACCCAGTTAGGCTTGGTGAGGTACTCGGTGAGGATGTTTGAACGGCTCTCATAGAAGTAATCTGCGCTACCGGTGAGCTTGCCCTGGAACAGGGAGAACTCGGCTCCAAGATTGAACTTGTTGGCGCGCTCCCAGGTTACCTCTGAGTTAGGGAACATCTGCTCGTAGATACCGTTTTTGCTTCCGGTTCCGAATGAATAGGTTCCGGATGTCTGTGTCCAGATTGCCTGATAGAGGAACCTCTGGCCGTAACGGTCGTTACCTACCTGCCCGAAGGATGCGCGGAGCTTGAGGTTGCTCAGCCAGTTGGATGTGCCCTTCATGAATTCCTCGCTGGTAGGTCTCCAACCGATTGAGAATGAAGGGAAGAAACCGAAGCGCATACCCTCCTGGAAGTTCTCGGATCCGTTGTAACCGGCGTTGAACTCTGCCATATAGCGGTTGTCATAGTCGTAAGTTACACGTCCTACGAGTCCCTGATAACGGCGGCGCAGCTGTGACATCACCTTCTGGTCGTTCTGGTTGTACAGCATCATGGCGGTGAGGTTATGCTTGCCGAACTGGCGTGCATAGTTCACCTGGGCCTCGATGTAGACCTTCATATTCTGGTTATGGCTGGTGCCAAGGGAGTAAACGCCGTCAGTGTTGAATACGTTGTACGCACTCTGGTACTTGTAGTTGGCGCGGTCGTTGAGCTCGTAAGTTGCATAGCTCTTTGTATACCTCTTCTGGTACATATCTGTGTAGTCGAACGAAAGGGTTGCCCTTGCGCTCAGGCCCTTGGTTATCCAGTCGAGATTTGAATTGAGAGTGAAGTTTGTCTCGTTTACAGTTGTCGTGCTCCTGTAGTATCCTCCCTCTGCCAGAGCGGCTACAGGGTTGTTCTGATACTGTGAAGTACCTGCATAGAGCTTCTTTGTATTGCCTTCTCCAAGGTCAACCTCGTAAGATACAGGGAAGAGCCATCCCGGATAGTGGTTGATGGCCTGGAACAGCTGGCTTTCGAAGACGGGTTGTTATACTTGTCGTTGCTGAGGTTCTTGATCATACCTCCCTGGTTGTAAACCTCACCGGATGTATAGTAACGCATACGCTCGGTACCTCCGCGGATACCAAGAGTGTATCTCTGGCTGAATGCGCGGTTGGTAAGGAGCTCGTTATACCAGTCCGTATTAGGATAAAGGAGAGCATCGATTCCGCTGAGCTGTCCGTCAACGCTCTTCTTGTACATTGCGATGTCGTTTGCGTTGTACTGTGAAGGAAGTCCGTCGTTTGCAAGGGCTTCTTCAAGGAGAACAACTGAATCGTAGCTGTTGAGGATGGTGTTCTTACGGGTAGGAGTCTGCAGCTGGGCGCTGGCGGTGAGGCTGACCTGAGGGGTCTGGAGCTGACCGCGCTTTGTGGTGATAAGGATTACACCGTTTGCACCGCGCACACCGTAAACGGCGGTTGCGGAAGCGTCCTTGAGGACTGAGATGGACTCGATATCGTCAGGAGCGATCTGTGAGAAGGAACGCTCGATTCCATCCACGAGGATGAGAGGAGAAGATTCTCCCGTGAAGGTTGCACGGCCACGGATGTTGATTTCTGTATCATCTGCACCCGGAGCACCGGAAAGCTGGGTTGTGATCAATCCAGGGATCTTACCGGCGATGGCCTGGGAAACGTTGGCGGCAGGAGTTGCAAGGAGGTCTTTGTTGGAAACCTGTGAGATGGCTCCGATAACCGACTCCTTCTTCTGCTGACCGTAACCTACTACAACAACCTCCTCGAGAAGCTCTCTGTCTTCTTCCAGGGTGATGTTGAGGGTTGTTCTGGTTCCTACAGGAATCTCCTGTGTTACAAAACCGACATAGCTGATCTGGAGAACAGCACTGGAATTGCTGACAGTGATGGTGAAGTTACCGTCAAGGTCTGTCAACTGACCATTTGTTGTACCCAACTCCATTACAGCTGCGCCGATAATTGGTTCACCGGCCTGGTCCTTGACCACTCCGGTGACGCGCACCTGTGCAAATGCACTCACCGTAACCAGCATCATTGACGCCAGTAGTAAGGCTTTCTGAAGTAGTTTCTTCATATGGTTAGAGATT
This sequence comes from uncultured Bacteroidia bacterium, assembly GCA_902761655.1. Classification (GTDB taxonomy): domain Bacteria; phylum Bacteroidota; class Bacteroidia; order Bacteroidales; family UBA932; genus Cryptobacteroides. Next base: position 4,680 of record CACWLD010000060.1, read on the forward strand.
AATTGAAACGAGGCTTACACCTCATTGAGTGAAAAATTAGAAAATTGAGGCATAAGTTCCGCACTCTCCTGGGAGAGATTGGAGAGAGATTCCGGAGTTTCCACCTTTACGGGCAGATTCTGCGAAATCTTTTGATTACCTGCAGGAGGGTCCATACGCCCCCATTCAGGTTCACAAGCCACAAACGTGAAAAGCATAAGAGCGGCCACTAATAGTGACGTACCTTTAATTTTTTTCATGCGATTAGAATTTGTGAGTTAATATTAATGGGTTTTTTAGTGTATATGGTCGTGGTATATTATAAACAAAGGTAGTCATTGTTTTACTTATTTCCAAAAAATTTGGATATTCTCTTGGACAATTCTGCTCATAAATAACGACGTCCTGAGGCACGGCAGGACTGGCCCATCGCACCTCAGGACATTGTGTGAAATCCTATGGCAGAAACTCATCGACCGAAGTTGATAAGGGCGTCATCGTGGTGACGCGCCTCACGGCAGACATCGTCAAGGATCATAGTAAAACCGTTCTCTTCGCTGTAAGGCTCCCACACCGGGATGCCCTTGATATTGGGATCGCCAGTCTTGATGAATGACAGCCATATGTCGCTGACAGTCTCCTGGAACTTATACGCGCGGTCCGAACCTCCGGTCATCTCACGCATATTCTGCACATTGTTGAACATAAAAGGCAGTTCCATACCGTGACTTGCTCCAAGCGCGTTCTCTGGCATCCAGGTGAACAGGTAGAGATAAGCGGGAGCGCCTCCCTGACGGGCCTTTGCCGCAGCCTGGCGCACGGCGCCTCCGCGGAAGTTGAAGTCCGCATAAACAGCATCCTTGAGAGGGGCGTTGGGATAAGCCTTGCGGAAAGCCTCTATGTATTCGTCCACGCGGTCACGGTAGCGGCGTGAAAGCTGTGCACGGACAGCCTCCTCCGAACCGTCAATAGCCACATCGAAGGTGAATTCATTGAAATTGGTACCTACCAGCAATGGAATGTCCCTGCCGAGTTCAGGAGCCTCGGTCTCCCCCGGTTTCATAGCGATGACTGTGCCGTCACCCACGGGGCCGGCACCTGCACGCGCCTGACGGGATGCGGCCAGCAATTGATCATAGCTGAATCCGGAAAGATCCACATCCGGTGCGGGCTCCAAGCCAAGAGCCTTGACAAAGTCTATACCCTGCTGCCTGGTAGCCTCAGGATCAGCCACGCTCAAGAATGAGCCGCTCTGCACGATGGCCTTTTGGAACAATCCCTGGTTGCTGGGAGACACTACCTGCATCCAGGTGCTTCTGCCGCCTGCGGATTGGCCGAACACCGTAATGTTGCCCGGGTCGCCGCCGAAGGCCGCGATGTTTCGCTTCACCCAGCGGATGCCCGCCTGCTGATCCAGCAGGCCGAAGTTGGTCCCCACTTCCCCATGTTCCGCGGCTTCCGCCGTCAGTTCCGGATGGGCCAGAAAGCCGAACGCATTCAGCCGGTAATTGACCGACACCAGGATGACCCCCCGGCGGGCGATCCGCTCCCCGT
>CACWLD010000061.1:0-685 GCA_902761655.1 uncultured Bacteroidia bacterium
GCTTCACCCGCATAACGGAGAAGCCCGTACATCACCAGAAGCGCAAATACGGCAAGAGCAAATTCGGTATGGACCGTTTCATAAACGGATTCCTGGATCCACCGTGCGCTGGACCCTGAGAAGCTTTCTCTGGAGATTATCATAATAGATGACGGCAGCGACGACGGCACCTGGGACACTGTCAGGCAGCTTACAGCCGCCGACAGCGCTGTCCACGCCATCCAGTTCCGGCGCAACTACGGCAAGTCCGCCGCACTTTTCTGCGGTTTCAAGGAAGCCCGCGGACGCGTTGTGGTAACGATGGACGCTGACCTCCAGGATTCACCGGAGGAAGTCCCTGAGATGTACCGTATGATAGTAGAGGACGGCTGGGACGTGGTGTCAGGCTGGAAGCAGCACCGCCAGGACAACAAACTCACCAAGAATCTGCCCTCAAAACTGTACAACGCCACCGCCCGCCGCATCACCGGGATCAAGCTTCACGACATGAACTGCGGCCTCAAGGCCTACAGGAACGAGGTTGTCAAGAACATAGAGGTATACGGCGAGATGCACCGCTACATACCGTACCTTGCCAAGAACGCCGGCTTCACCCGCATAACGGAGAAGCCCGTACATCACCAGAAGCGCAAATACGGCAAGAGCAAATTCGGTATGGACCGTTTCATAAACGGATTCCTGGATC
>CACWLD010000061.1:696-2871 GCA_902761655.1 uncultured Bacteroidia bacterium
GACACGCGGACAATATTTCCGCGCCGTGACAGACCAGCCTTTGTTCTATCTTGCCTTGCTGGCGGTTATCCTGGGTGTGATGCTGTTCCTTGCAGGTTTCATCTGCGAGATGATCTCCCGCACCGCATCTGACAGGAACTCCTACAACATCAAGGAAACTATCTAATTTACTTTACCGGGATACTTATCTGGATAATTGGTGCGCTCTACGTCAATGAGGTGCTGGGTGGTGATTATCTTGTCCTCAACGTCCTGGCTGTTGTCTGCCATAAGCTCATAGTAGTCGTCAACCTCTTTGTAGCCGTGTATCCAGGGCTTTACGGTTGATATCGAAGCAGATACTGGCATTCTGCGCGCCGCTTGCCAAACAGAGCAAGAGCGCAATCAGCGTGAAAAGCTTTTTCTTCTTTATCTGTTAATATTTATTGAGCGGATAGAGTTTTGTCATGTTATGCACCTTGCGGCGGATGGCATCTATCACCGCGATGTGCTCCGGGCTCTCAAGATCAGTGGCGTGGGCGGATACCGATGCGAGAACCTCGTCGATCATTGAAACTATCTCTTCCATATCCCTCTCTACCATTCCGCGGGAAGTGACGGCGGGAGTTCCGATACGGAATCCGGAAGTCTGGAAAGCGGAACGGGAATCGAAAGGAACCATATTCTTGTTGAGAGTGATGTCTGCCTTTACCAGCTGCTGCTCGGCCATCCTTCCTGTAACCTCAGGGAACTTGGAGCGGAGGTCGATGAGCATCAGGTGGTTGTCAGTTCCTCCAGATACCACGTTGTATCCCCTCTTGAGGAAGGCATTGCACATTGCCTGGGCATTGGCGATCACCTGTTTCTGGTAGTCTATGAACTCCGGCTGCATGGCCTCGTAAAAAGCTACGGCCTTGGCAGCGATCACGTGCTCCAGAGGTCCTCCCTGGATGCCGGGGAATACGGATGAATTGAGTATCTGGCTCATCTTCTTCACTTCTCCCTTTGGAGTTGTCAGACCCCAGGGATTGTCGAAATCCTTGCCCATCAGGATGACGCCTCCGCGAGGGCCGCGCAGGGTCTTGTGGGTGGTGGAAGTTACTATATGGGCATATTTTACAGGATTCTTCAGAAGGCCTGCGGCGATGAGGCCGGCGGTGTGCGCCATATCTATCCAGAGAAGGGCTCCTACCTTGTCAGCAAGGGCGCGCATACGCTCATAGTCCCACTCGCGGGAGTAGGCGGATGCACCGCCGATGATGAGCTTCGGTTTGCACTTGAGGGCAGTCTGCTCCATCTTGTCATAGTCGATGCAGCCTGTTTCAGGATTGAGACCGTACGCAACTGCGTTGTACAGGATACCGGAAGCGTTTACCGGAGAGCCGTGGGTCAGGTGTCCGCCCTGGGAAAGGTCCAGTCCCATGAAAGTATCGCCCGGCTTGAGCACTGCCATTATAACGGCCATGTTGGCCTGTGCGCCCGAGTGAGGCTGGACGTTGGCGTACTCTGCATCGTAAATCTTCTTGAGGCGGTCTATTGCCAGCTGCTCTATCTGGTCTACCACTTCGCAGCCTCCGTAATAGCGCTTTCCGGGATAGCCTTCTGCATATTTGTTAGTGCAGACGCTGCTCATAGCGTCCATAACGCCCTGGCTTACATAGTTTTCTGATGCAATTAACTCAAGGCCTGAAGCCTGCCTGTCCCTCTCTTTCTTGATAAGGTCGAAGATCTGGATATCCTGTTTCATTTCCGTATTGTAATTTCAAACAAACAAATATAGCAAAATAATGTTACTTTTGCATCCATAATGACCCACCGAAAATTACTTAACAGCGAACTGGGCAGGGTAAGCCCGGCCGAGTACCGTCAGAGACAGCCCGGCGGCGTAGTGGTGGTGCTGGACAACATTCGCAGCGCCCACAACGTGGGCAGCGCCTTCCGCACCGCGGATGCCTTCGGGGTGGACCGGATATACCTCTGCGGCATTTGCGCGTGCCCCCCTTCTGCGGAGATTCACAAATCTGCCCTGGGGGCCGAGCAGAGCGTGGCCTGGGAGCATTGCGACGACACCCTTGCGGCCGTAGAAAGCCTCCGCGCACAGGGCTACGTCATCGTCTGCGTGGAGCAGACGGAAGGCGCCGTCAGTCTGGAAGACTTCGTCAGGGAAGACGGACGCAAGTATGCGGTGGTCTTCGG
>CACWLD010000062.1 GCA_902761655.1 uncultured Bacteroidia bacterium
TGTTGGCTGACTGGTCAACCACGTTTGTCCAGGTCTGGCCGTCGATAGATACGTCAAGTTTGTACTTGTAAACCGGAGTAGCTACGGAGCTGCCGCTGAAGCCGCGGTTGGCACCGCCTCCGAAGAGGATGCGGAGACCGTCAACCTGGAATATCTGTGTACGGTCCTGGCCCTCCTGAGCGGAGAGGTTGAGCGTAAGAGTAGGCTGGAGATCGTTAGGATCCGGTGACCACCAGGTTGAAGTATTGTCATCTACTGCATAAACGGCATCTCTACCAGGCATATAGCTTGATACAGCGCGATTGTCCGGACCGCCGAATACACTGGCAGCGACCTTTCCTTCAGAGATGATGATTGAGCCGGTGCCGCCCTTGGTAGGATCCTTCACGACGCCAGGTGCCCACTGTGGAGTATCTGTTACCTCGCAGGTAAGGTTACCTTTCTTGTCTACGATGACGCGGTCCATTCCGATACGACGTCCGCCGCTGCGGAGAACTATGGTATAGAACTGCCAGATGTTTCCGTCGGGACCGGTAACCATTGATCCGTGTGCAGGACCGGTAACAACTCCGGTAGTGCGACGCAGCAGAGGATTATTGCTTGCATAGGTGTAAGGTCCCTCAACCTTCTTTGCCTTGTAATAGCCTTCTGCATAGGTCCTCCACTGGGTGCCTGAGCCTGAATACTGGAGATAGTAGGTTCCCTTGTACTTGTAAACCCAAGGGCCCTCGATCCAGGCGACATCGCTGTACTCGTTGTGCTCGCCCTGACGCTCCCAGATATGCTTGGGATTGAAACTGAAATGATGGGTGACTGGACCTACCCACTCGTTGAGATTGTTGGGATTGAGCTTTACGGAGTGGATACCGCTGATAGCCATTCCCGGCCAGAAGAGATAAGGCTGACCGTCGTCATCGATGAAGATATGCGTATCGAAAGGACTTGTCCAACCGCCTTCGATACCCGGAAGGTTAATCCAAGTTCCTGACTGCTCATACGGTCCGAGAGGATTGTCAGCGACCCAGACGCCCCTTACACCGTTACCGGTCATATAGAACTTGCCTTTGTATGGTACTACGTCCGGTGCAACCGGAACATTTGCCACATAATGGAAGTCCCAATTGAGCATATCTTCTGACACCCAGGCGCCACCGCCGGTGCAGAACATATAATACTTGCCTTCCCATTGGAAAACGGATACATCTCCGCTGGCATTACCGCCTTCTCCCATAACCATTGGAAGCGGGTTACAGTAACGGGCGTCTTTGCCCAATTTCTGTGCTCCAAGATTGAGTGAGCAAGCCAGCAAAGCAACAATTACCAAAAATTTCTTCATAGGATATAATGATTATTAGTTTATATACAAATATATAAAAAAATAGCGTCCTGCGATACGCTATGATCGCGGACGCTATTTTAAAAATACAGTGACTACCAGCCCGGATTCTGATGCAGGTTAGGGTTAGCCTCGATCTGAGCCTGAGGATAAGGGAAGAACCAGTACTTGTCCTGCCAGCCCTGGCCGGGACCAGGGTATACAGCTTCTTTCCTTCGTCCTTGAGAACGGTCGGAGCGTCTCCCCAGCGGAGGAGGTCGAAGAACCTCTCAGGCTCTGAGTAAAGCTCTGCACGGCGCTCATCCTTGATTGCCTGAAGGGTAAGGGCGGAGATGGGAGCGAGCTCGTCCCTCTGACGAACCTGGTTGAGTGCGTCAAGACCCTTGCCTGTAGTGTTGCCCAGGAGGAAACTAACTTCCGCATACATAAGAAGAACCTCTGCATAACGCAGATAAAAACGGTTGGCCTTTGAATATTTCCAGAAACCAGTGACGTTGTAGAAATCAGCGGTCTTGGCAGTTCCGCGGATACGCATCCAGCCCTCGTTGTGAGGGATAGCCTTCATGAGGACCTTGTCATAAGGAGTGCCTGTGAGATCTGCAATCTGCTTGAAGTTCATGATGGATGACCTGTAACGCTTGGTCTCGGTGCTGCCCTCGAAGTTCTCGAGGAACTCAGCGAAGTCCTTGGTGGGGTGATTCCAGAACCAGCCCTTGCCATACCAGTC
>CACWLD010000063.1 GCA_902761655.1 uncultured Bacteroidia bacterium
CAGCGCCCCAATCAGTTTCCGGAACATCTGGCTCAGGAAAATGTAATCGTCATAATAAAAAGAAAAGCACTTGCGACCGCAAGTGCTTTTCTTTATCACTTCCCTGCCGAGAGGTATTCCTTCAAGGCGTCCACGTATGCATGGAAAGCGTCCCGCCCCTCCGGGGTTATCTTGCAGGTTGTACAAGGCATCTTTCCCTTGAAACCTTTCTCCACCGTGATATATCCGGCCGTGGTCAGTTTGTCTATCTGCACACTCAGGTTTCCCGCTGTCGCTCCTGTCTGTTTCTTGATGAAGGTGAAGTCGGCAGACTCCACGCCGGCAAGAATTGACATTACAGCCAGCCTCAACTCCGAGTGCAGCAGAGGGTCGAGTTTAGGAAACATGGCTTACTTGTATTGGGATTTGACAATCAGTCCGGTGACGGCCAGAAGGATGCCGCCCAGGGTGAAGAGAAGGGTCAGGGCCTCGGTATGAAGCAGGCAGGATACTACTGCTCCCCCAACGCCCACCAGGAATCCGCAAATTATGATAGGCCAGTTCTTGAGAAGTACGCCGGAGATGCTCTCTGCAAGACCCAACAGCAAGATTATGATCAGGAAAAGGTTCATTGGCACCAAGAACACGGCAATCATGCTTATGGTCAGGGAGAAAACTCCGAACAGAGCCCAGATATAACCAATAGCCTTCCCTATAGAAGGCAAACCACAGGAAGTTCCAGGCGGGGCTGCCGGTATAATGCCACAGCAGGTATATGGCCAGAGAGAAAACCGTGAGGAGTATCCCCCAGAGGATGAAACCCTTGGAGTTGTTTCTGAGGATGGCCTTACGGCTGTTGTTGAGAGTTTCTGTAATGAGGGCAAGGCTTTCGCTTGCGGTCATTTCTTTGTTTTGTTCCATAATAAAAACTGATTACAAGAGTTATGCGGAAGGGTATGGCTGCGCAGTCCATCCCATCCGCATTGCAAATGTAAACAAGTTTATATTATAAACCAAATATTTTTTCAATTATTATTCAAGAGCCTGCGATATATCCTCAATTATGTCATCGATATGCTCTACTCCTATGGACAGCCTGATAGTGGTAGGGGTGATGTGCTGCTCTGCCAACTCATCCGGGCTCAACTGCGAATGGGTAGTGGTATATGGGTGAATTACAAGGCTTTTTACATCTGCCACGTTGGCCAGCAGGGAGAATATCTTAAGCGAGTCTATGAACTTCCAGGCGTCTTCCTGCGTTCCTTTTATCTCGAATGTAAATATGGAGGCGGCTCCGTTGGGGAAATAGCGTTGATACAAGGCGTGATCCGGATGGTCAGGCAGAGCCGGATGGTTGACCTTGGCAACCTTGGGGTGCTTTGAAAGGAAATCCACCACCTTGAGCGCGTTCTCCGTGTGACGCTCTATGCGCAGCGGCAGGGACTCTACGCCCTGGAGCAGTATCCAGGCGTTGAAGGGGCTGATTGCGGCTCCTGTGTCACGCAGGATCACGGCACGGATGCGGGTTACGAACGCGGCGGGGCCTGCAACGTCTGCGAACACTGCTCCGTGGTAACTGGGATCCGGCTTTGCAAGCGTGGGATACTTGTCGGCATTCGCCTTCCAGTCGAATTTGCCTCCGTCGACGATCACGCCACCCAGAGAGCTTCCGTGGCCGCCAATGAACTTTGTAGCGGAATGTACCACGATGTCAGCGCCGTGCTCAAGCGGCTTTATCAATATAGGTGCGAAGGTGTTGTCCACTATGAATACTATGTTGTGACGATGAGCCACTGCGGCGATGCCCTCGAAATCAGCCACGTCAGAGTTGGGGTTGCCCAGGGTCTCGGCGTAGATTACCTTGGTATTGGGGCGTATTGCGGCCTCCAGAGCTGCAAGGTCATTGACTTTGAGAATCGTATTCTGAATGCCCTGCGTTGCCAGGGTGTGGGTGATAAGGTTGTAGGTGCCTCCGTACAGGTTGTCGGCGGCGATGATATGGTCTCCCTGCTGGAGGATGTTCTGCAGCGCGTAGGTGATGGCAGCTGCG